>CACMMU010000001.1 GCA_902614835.1 uncultured Pelagibacteraceae bacterium
TCTTTTTAATTGATGAGAGCTATAATGCAAATCCCTTATCAGTAAAGTCTGCAATAGAAAATTTTCTCTATCTTTAAGAATATTAAGGAATTGAATATTTGCTTTTTTCGAGTAACCAAATGAAATAACTCTAATTTTTCTTTGTTCAGCAATTTTTTTAAAATAATTAAAAAATTTATCATCTCTATTCAAAACGATCGCTCCGTCTTTTTGTATATTATAAATAATTTCACTTTTCGCTTTCGCTATGCCTTTAATATTTTTAAAGTTTTCCAAATGAGCTTCTGAGATATTTGTTATCGTAGCAACATGTGGCCTAACCAAGGCTGAAAGTTTATAAATTTCTTTTTGCCTGCTCATCCCAATCTCAAAAACCCCGTATTTATGATATAAGTTCATGTTGCAAAGACTTAATGGAACACCGTAATGATTGTTGTAAGAATGTGGTGCAAAATAAGTATTTGAATATTCCTTTAATAATGTTCCAAGCATAGTTTTGACTGTTGTTTTTCCAGTACTGCCAGTAATTCCAATAAATTTTGCTGAGGAGGTATTGCGAAATTTTTTAGCAAGCTGATTTAAAAAAACCATAGTATTAGCAACTTTTATAATTTTATTGTTTTTTTTTGAATTATTGGAAATCACACTTAAGCTTGCTCCTTTCTGAATTGCTTCGTTTACAAAATTATGGCCATCATTAACTTTACCCTTAATTGCGATAAAAAGATTCTTGTTTTGAATTTTTTTAGAATTAATAGATACACCGTTATAATTTAATTTTTTTTTATTTTTTAAAACATTTCTCAAATTTTCTGAATTGTGTTTTAAAATATTAAAATTCTTTTGCGAATATTTTGAAGAAGATTTAAATTGTTTAATAATTTGCTTATCGCTTAAAAAAATTCTTTTGTTTCCAATGTCTTGATAAGTTTCATGTCCTTTGCCTGCAATTAAAATAATTTCATTCGGTTTAGAATTTCTTAAAGCAAATTTAATTGCTTTTTTTCTATTCCCTATTTCATTCATATTTGAGTGCCCTAACCCTTTGATTATATCTTTTCTTATTTTGCTCGCATTTTCATTTCTTGGATTATCATCAGTTATATAAATTTTATCACAGTATTTTTTTGCAATTGCGCCCATTAATTTTCTTTTATTTTTATCCCTGTCTCCTCCGCAACCAAAAATCACCGTGAGTTTGCTGTTAAAATGTTCTTTTAAAGATAAAAAAGCATTTTCTAGTGCTGCTGGAGTATGCGCATAATCCAAAAATATTTTTGTTTTATTTGGTAAAATTTTAATTAGTTCTAATCTTCCCTCAACACTCTTAATCATTGAGATATTTTTAAAAATTTCCTCAATTTTTAAACCACATATTTTTGATGCTAGAACTGCCATTAATAAATTTTTAATTTGTATTGATCCGTAAAGATTAATTTTTAACTTAAAAATTCTTCTCTTATAACTAACTTCTAAAATTTGAAAATTTTCATGTATTTTGTGTTTTAAAATTTTTATAATATTACTTTTTGATCCAATTGAATAAATTTTTAATTTTCTTTTATTTTTTATCTTTTTTAAAATTTTATACTCTTTGATATCTGTGTCGGTAATTATATATGAGTCTTTTTTTAAAAGTTTATTGAAAAGTATGAGCTTAGAATTCAAGTAATTATTCATATTTTGGTGATAATCTAAATGATCACGACTCAAATTTGTAAAAATACCAGCTTTGATTTTTAAAAAATCTAATCTTTTTTGTTTTAGTCCATGACTTGATGCTTCAATAATCACATTATTAATCTCTGCTTTTTTCATTTCTTCTAAATCCTTATTAAGACTCAATGGGTCTGATGTGGTTAAACTTCTTCTTTTTAAATAATTATTTTTTTTAAATCCTAGTGTTCCAATAAAACCAACTCTTTTTTTTTGATTAGTAAAAATTTGATGAAAAAAATGTGATATTGAAGTTTTTCCATTGGTGCCCGTAACAGCTATTATATTTTTTGGTTTTTTTTTATAATATTTTGTACTCATTCTAGCGAGAGTTTCTCTGGGGTCTTTAACCTTAATGAAAATAGTTTTTTTATTTTTTTTTATGCTTCGAGAGTGAACTATTACGTTGGCTCCTTTAGATATTGCCTGATTTATATATTTATTACCGTCGAATTTATTCCCTTTTACTGAAATAAATATATGACCCTTTTTTAAGTTTCTGCTATCGGATGATATACCTCTAATTTTGAGCGAAGCAAAATTGGGTTTAAGATTACTAATTAGATTTTTTAACAACATGATTGTCGTAAAAATCAATTTTATTTATGGCTAAAATAGGTCCAATTTTTTCTATAATTTTGCCTGCAATTTCTACTGAAGTCCATCCAGCGGTATTAAATGGTGTACCTTTGTATTTCCACCCGCTCCCATCTCTATAATGGTAAATATAGTCCTTACTTGGTTTTGGTTCATCGAGCAGTACTAATAAAATATACTTTGGTTTTGATATTGGGAAAATAGCTGCAAAAGTATTTATTTTATTTTTTGAGTAAACACCATTAAATGATTTTTGAGCGGTACCAGTTTTTCCCCCAACCTCATATCCTTGAACATTTGCGAAATTAGCAGTCCCTTCTTTTGATGAAACAATTTTTCTTAAAATTGAATTGATTTCTCTTGATACCCCCTCTTTAAGAATTCTAATTTTTTTATCTTCCTTTTTTTCTTTTTTTACTAATGTAGGTTTAATTTCAAAGCCTCCGTTTGATATAATTGAATATCCTTTTGCAACTTGAAGCAGCGTTGTTGTTATTCCGTGACCGAAAGATGCGGTAGCAAGTTTACACTTTCCCCATCTAAAGGACATTGGTTTGCCCACTTCTTCAATATCAAAGTCTATTTTATTTAATACACCAATACTATTTAGAAAATCTCTCATGCCTTCTCTTCCAATTCTTTGAGCAATTCTAACAGAGCCTATATTTCCTGATCTGATTAAGATTTCCTCTGCTGTTAAATCAGGTGGAATTTTATCATCATATTCTCCTATTGGTCTTCCTGCGCAGGTGATTTTTTTTGGTAGATTTTTAAATTCCGTATTAGTTTCCACTATACCTTCGTTTAAAGCTCCGGCTAAAGTAAATGTTTTAAAAACAGATCCAAACTCATAAAGACCTTTGGTAGCTCTATTAATATAATTGGAGTCATAAATATCTTGTCTTTTATTTAAATCAAAGTCAGGCAAAGACACCATTGAAATTATTTCTCCTGTATTAATGTCCATCAATATAGATGCGCTTCCAATATTTTTAAAAATTTTTTGAAATTTAATTAATTCTTTCCTAATTAAAAATTGAATATTTGTATCTAAAGTAACGATCGTTGGATTTTTATTTAATTTTAGTTCTTTATCAAATGATTTTTCGATACCAGAAATTCCATTATTATCTAAATCAATTTGTCCAATAACATGACTAAATAAATTTTTATGAGGATATACTCTTGTCTGAGTTGTTTCAAATAAAAGACCTTTTTCACCAAGTGACCACAATTCCCCTCTTTCCTCTTCTGTGATATTTTTTTTAAAATAAAAATATTTTTTTTTATCTAATTTCTGTTTTAAAAAACTCAAATCTGATTTTGGATAGAGTAATTTTAGTTTTAAGATAAACTTTTTTTTATCTTTAATAAGCCCAGGTTTAATTGCTACATGATAAACCTTGATATTTCTTGCAATTAAAACTCCATGTCTGTCCATAATATCATTTCTCAAAAGTTTAAAATTTCTAGAATTTGTTGATGAATATTTTTCAACAGGATCTTGTAATGAAATTGTTATAATTTTTATTGCGAATATAAATATTAAAGTGAAAAATATAAAAAAGAGTAAATATATCCGGTCATTACTAATATCAAGTTTTCTTACAAGATTGGTTCCAGAATACTGCTTATATTCTTCGAAATAAAAACTTTTTTTTTCATTATCAATTGTTTTTTTAATTTTTATCATTTTAAATTACTCTCTTTGTAAAATTTTGTTTCTTTAGAGTCTTGAGACATAAAATGATTTATTGAAAAAAAAACTCTGGAGTGATCAAAATTTGTATAATGTTCTCTAGAAATCTCTAAATGTTGGATTAAATTTTCTGGATTTGATAGATAAATAAAATCTATTTCAGCATCGCTTATTTGCTTTTTTAAAATAGAAATATCTTTTTTTAAAATTAAGACATCTTTTTCTAAGTTTCTAGCTTTGTTTTTAATTACAGAGGTTGTTAAGGTCAGAAAGAAAAAAGTAATAATTGATATTATTATTGATTTTTTAAACATAATCGCTTTCGATTTTTAAATAATGTTCAAACCTTTTTTTCAATTCTTCGGGATAGAAAAATTTATCCTTGTTCCTTACTGCATATCTGAGTTTTGCAGATCTTGACGGAGGGTTTTCTTTAATTTCATTTTCTTTGGGCTTAATAACAAGATTTTTATAGTTTTCAAATAAAATTTCATTATTTTCCGTTTCTGGATAATACCTTGATCCCCTAGATTTATTTTTTGAATAATTAATAAAGTAAAATTTAACAATTTTGTCTTCTAATGAATGAAAACTCAATACTATTAATTTGCCACCTTTTTTTAAAAATTTTGTAGCATTTATCAAACCATTTATTAATTCGGTTATCTCTTTGTTGACAAAAATTCTGATAGCTTGAAATGTTTTAGTACTAATATTTATTTTTTTCTTAAAATCTTTTTTTTTACTTTTCTCAATTATTTTTACTAATTGCTGGACTGACTTGATTGGCGTTTTCTTCCTTTCATTTATAATATTTTGAGCAATACGAGAATTATCTTTTTCGTCACCTAAATATTTAAGAATATTTTTTAAGGTGTTTAAATCACAGTTATTTAAAACTTCCTGAGCTGAAAATGAATTTAAACCCATTCTCATGTCAATATCTCCTTTCGCATTGAAAGAAAAACCTCTTTCAAGATTAAAGATTTGCATAGATGACATTCCTAAATCAAAAATTATAAAATCAGCTTTAAAATCTTTTCTAATTACCTTGTCAAGATCGCTAAATTTTTTGTTATAAAATGTAAAACGATCTTTGTAGTTTGTCTTTGTTTCTTTAGCATAGTTAAGTGAGTCCGTGTCTCTATCTAAAGATATTACATTTGTTCCGGAAAATGATAAAATTGCATTTGTGTAACCTCCAGATCCAAACGTGCAATCAATAAAGTTTCCACCTTTTTCAGGAGAACATAAATTTATAACTTCATCTAACATCACCGGATAGTGAGGGTAGGTTTTAAACGATGAAATATCTTTCATCCTATTTCGGTTTTTATATCTTTTGTTTACGTAGAAAGGCTGGTATTTCGAAATCCTCTTCTTCTTCATTTCTTAAGTGCTCATCAATATTACTTTCTGATGAAGTCGTTGAAGATACCTCATCAGAAAATAATTGGGGGGAAGCTTCGTCCTGAGTATTTGGATTTGGAGATTCTTTTGCCTTTTCCTCAAACAAGGAAATCTCATCAATGATTGTTTCCTCTAATTCTTCTTTTGTATTATTTTGTTCTTGGTTAAGATCATTTTCGAAATAAGATGCGTTTTCAAGAGAAACACCAGAAACTAAATCTTCATCTTTGTTTATAATATTTTTTTGATTTGTATTAATTATAGGGCTTTGGTTTTCCTCGACCTCATTATTCAATTTTAGTGCCGTTGCACCTTGAATAGATCCAATATCTGGTATGGTCGGCATATCAACATTTTTTTGAACATCTTCAGTATATCCTGCAGCTCGTGTATGTATTCTATGAACATTGTTTGTTATTGATTTTGAGTCTGGAGTTTCTCCATCCAGAGCTGTGGCTACAATTGATACTCTCATTTTTCCATTTAAGTTTTCATCTTTTATCGCACCAAAAATAAGCTCTGCTTCTGGGTCAACTTCGGCTCTAATTTTATTTACAGCCTGATCAACCTCAAAAAGTTTGATGTCTTCTCCGCCAGTAATGTTAACTAACAATCCTTTTGCACCCTTTAAAGAATAGTCGTCAATCAAAGGATTGTTTAAAGCCATCTCTGTCGCGGTGATAGCCCTGTTCTCACCCTCTGCTTCACCTGTGCCCATCATAGCCTTCCCCATAGAGCTCATTACTGTTTCTACGTCTGCAAAATCTAAGTTGATTAAACCTGGTCTTACCATTAGGTCTGTAACACTTCTGACCCCGTGTTTTAAAACATCATTTGAGAGTGAAAAAGATTTTTCAAAAGTTGTTCCTTCATTTGCAATTTTGAAAAGGTTTTGGTTTGGAACTACAATTGATGCATCAAGATGTTTTTTCAATCTTTCCCATCCTTCAACTGCTCTTCTCATTCTTTTTGGACCTTCATATGAAAAGGGCAGCGTAATCACTCCAACTGTTAGAATGTTCAGTTCTTTTGCTGCTCTCGCAACAACATGTGAAGCTCCTGTGCCTGTTCCACCACCCATACCGGCAGTAATGAAAACCATATTAGCACCTTGTAAATAAGTTACTATTTCGTTTAAAGACTCATCTGCTGCGGCTTGGCCTATATCATGTTTTGCCCCAGCTCCAAGACCTTTTGTTAAATTCATACCAATTTGGATTTTTGCATCGGCCTTGTTGACTTTTAAATCTTGAGCGTCAGTATTTACAGCTACAAACTCTACACCTTGCATACCGTCTTCTATCATTGCGTTAATAGCATTTCCCCCTGCTCCACCTACTCCCATTACTAAAATTCTGGGTTTCAATTCTTTTAATTCTCCTCCTCCAATATTTATCGTCATACACCCTCCTTTTTAAATTTATTATCCCATTTAAGAGCTGATCTGTTTATGTAAGATTTCTTTTTGGCCATTGATTTAAATTTTGAAAATAAATTTGGATCCCATATTTGAAAGACTTTTCCCAAACCTACAAATAAAACATTAGATTTTATTTTCCCGTGATTTAATAATTTTTTTGGTATTGAAACTCTTCCTTCGCTATCAAAATTAAGATTAATACTTTCAGAGAGGACTGAGGTTGCAAAATAATCACGTTTATCCTCAAAAGGACCAAGAGAGTCTATGCTTTCGGATAGCTTTTCTATTCTGTCCTGTGCACACGCATCTAAGGCATAATTATTAAAAGACGGGTAGGTTATAAAACCATTATAACCCATAGAATTCAAATAAGCTCTAAAGCTGGATGGCACTGACACCCTCCCTTTTTTGTCTAGACTGTTCTCGAACGTTGATAAAAACATAAACCATTAAATCTCCAAATCTCCCTAATTTGGGAATTCATGGGATAGTATGGGTATATTAGGTTGTAGTCAATACCTTTCTAATACAAAGATTTGTTATATATTTTCGATTATTAGGATCAAAACAGGAACATTTAGATTTTTTGCTAGGCAACCTATAAGCCGGGTTCTGTCATTTAAGATGTCATTTATCTAGGTTTAGACTCACATCTAAACTCAAGCGACTAACCCTGACGACTAACTAAAGGTTGTTTTTTGCTTTCGCATTGTCGTCTCTTTTCAGTCTTGCTCCCAGTGGGGTTTGCCATGCGTTTTCTGTTACCAGAAAACCGGTGCGCTCTTACCGCACCTTTTCACCCTTGCCTTGATAAGGCGGTATATTCTCTGTGGCACTGTCCCTGAGGTCACCCTCGCCAGTCGTTAACTGGCACTGTACCTTTAAAGAGCCCGGACTTTCCTCTGTATGTAACTACAGCGACTATCCAGTTGCCTAGCATTCACTGCTATAAGGATAATCTGCAAAAAATCAAGATATTTTTGCTTTTTTAGTTAAAAACTCGCTTATTTTGAAGGTTTCCTTATCTACTTCACCGTTAATATTGCTTTGTCTGTATCTTCGCTGAAAATTCTTAACAATTCTTTTTCTTAAAGCTGTGTTCAGATATCGATAACCAAGATTATGCAAGTTTTTAAAAAAAATACCCTGAAATGTATTTTTAAGTTTTTTATAATTTTTAAATCTTGTTTTTGGATAAATTCCTATACCTTTAGAAGACAGATATCTCCATGGAAATTTTTCGCCGGGATCAATTTTTCTTAAAGGTGAAATATCTGAGTGTCCTAACACTAGGCTGTTTTTAATTTTATATTTTCTTTTTAGACTTTTGCACAAAATAACTAGTGCATTAATTTGTTTAGATGTAAAACTTTGATATCCAAATCTATGGCCCTTATTTACCAATTCAATTCCAATTGAGTTTTTGTTTAAGTCCTTATAATTTTGCCATTTGGATTTGCCTGCATGCCAGGCAATATTTTTTTCTTTAACTAAATTAAAAATCTTTCCATTTCTGCTAATTAAGTAGTGGCAACTAACCCCGGATTTTGGATGTATAAGCCTTTGTAAAGATTCTCGCTCAGATTGCATTCCAGTGTAATGTATTATTATGCATGTTATACTTTTACTACTACGAGCTTTTTTGTTATAATTTGGAGAATTATATTTGGAAATTTCCATCAAAATTATGTATAGCATAAAAAATGACGCTTAAACGTATAAAAATTTTAATACTATTCTTGGTACTTGGGCAATTTTTGATACTATCGAATGCTCAAGCAAAAGAAAAGTATACAGCTAGTGAGTGCTTTGAGGGAGTTAGCAGAGCAACACTGAAGTTTAATATGACATTGGATAAAGCAATATTTAAACCGATTGCGAAAGGCTATAGAGCTTTACCTGTGCCGGTACGTTTTGCAACAGGCAATGCTGTAGATAATTTGCGTTCACTTCTAACTTTGTCAAATAACTTGCTTCAAGGAGATTGGGACCTTGCAGGTAATACTGCTGGAAGATTTGCGATAAATTCAACGGTGGGAATACTTGGGTTTCTTGATCCAGCAGAAAAAATGGGTTTTGAAAAAAAATCTAGGGAGGATTTCGGACAAACATTAGCTGTTTGGGGATCAGATAGCGGATGTTACTTTGTATTACCAATATTAGGACCAACCACAGCTAGAGACGCGGTAGGACTTGTGGGAAATACTTTTTTAGATCCAGTTTATCAAATTACTCATAATACTGAGGTTATGGATCGCTCTTATTCTGAACATAATTACTGGTATTATAAAGGTTCAGATAGTGTAGATTTTAGATCAAAAAATATAGAGTCCATTGATAGTTTAGAAAAAAACTCAATTGATTTTTATGCTTCGGTAAAAAGTTTGTATTTACAAAACAGATCGCAAAAAATATCTAACGATGATGTGTCTGATAAATCACAAGACGATAGTGACTGGGAAGAAATAGACAATCAATAATCAATATGAGAAAAAGTTTACTACTTTTGTCTAGGTCTATTTTGGCCTGGATCTTCTTACAAGTAAGTTCTTTTGGGTACAGTAGCGATCCTAAACAATTTATATCCGAAATAGTTGAAGAAGCAAAAGTTGTATTAAATAGTGAAATTTCTAAAGAAGAAAAAGCTAAAAAATTATCTGACATAGCTTTAAAAACCGTAGATATAAAAGGTATTGGTTACTATACCTTAGGAAGTAAAAGAAAAGAACTTACTCCTGATGAACTTAAAAGGTATGAAGATATATTCCAAAAATACTTTTTAAAAAGCTTTACATCAAGACTAACTGACTATTCAGATCCAAAAATAGATGTTTTATCTGCTGAAGTTTTGAGCGAAAAATATACAATTGTTAAAACTCTTTTGCGTGCTACTGATAAGAAACCGGAAGTAAAAATTGATTGGAGAATTTATACAAAGGATCCAAGTAAACCTCTTATTCGTGACCTTATTGTAGAAGGTTTAAAATTAGCTAGAACACAAAAAGAGGAGTTTGCATCAATACTTAGCTCCAATGATAATGACATTAATGCTCTTTTCTTAAAACTAGAGGAATTCATCAATCAATAAAAATAATGATTTGGTATATAGTCATAAGTTTGTGGTTAATCGGAATAATGGCTGAATAAATATTGGTGGGCCCGCCAGGATTCGAACCTGGGACCAATACATTATGAGTGTACTGCTCTAACTTAAAAGACAGTATCCACGCCAAAAAAATTTTAAAAATCAACCAAAAACGAGCCTCAACTGAGTCCACAGTGTGCCAAGAATTTAGTATGTTTAAATATGATAAATAAGACACTAAAAGAAAAACTCGATGAAAGAATATCAGATAAGAAACAGCTGGATATTAAAACTTGGAAAAAAGCAATTAATATTGCAACTGCTAAATCTAAAAAACCAAAAGATATGTGGAGCAGAAGAGCTATGAGGTATCAAAATGCAGTTGATAATTTTGAAATCATAGAATGTGGAAAAATTCTTAATGAGACGAAAATTCATTTTCAGGGGTCTAAAAAATTAAAAAAGAGCGACGATGGGTTTCATACTTACGCTGCGTTTTTTCTTTTTGCTGCCAAACAGATGGCGATATGTTGTACTTACCACAACAATCAAGGTACAGAGATGTTGAGATATAATCTTGCTTGGGTCATGGCTCAAGTCAATGTAGATCTTAACGTATTAGACTTAGAAACCCATGGATATATTATTGCAGATTTTCCAGAACAAAGTTACACTAAAAACTGATGAAAAAATTAATATTATATTTTTTATTTTTTATTTTATTAAATAATGTTTCCTATGCTTTTTTTGGAAATTTAAAATTAATTTGTACAAGTACTCAAAGATTGGAGAGTATTACAAGAGGATGGGAGCCAATGAATAGGACATTTGAGATAATAGAAAAAGGAAGCTATATGATAGTAGATGGAAATCAAAAATATAAAATCCGAAAAGATGATAGTCTTAAGATAGTTGCCTCACAGGAAGTTAAAAAGGGAGGAATTCTCACAACTAGAGAGGTTAGATACACTATAATGAAAAATTCTCTGCTATTTGAATTCTTTATCATTCAAGCTGGGGAGAATGGATATGGTTGGACAGAAAAAGGAAGATGCAGAAAACTTTAGCATTACTGATCCTTATCATCAGTTATTTTCACTTGTATTGAATCAAAAAAAGTCGTTTTAGTGTGTACCAGAATGTAGCACAGTTCGGTTGTATTTTTCTCTAACGTTAAATAAGTATTGATTTTATTGGTGGGCCCGCCAGGATTCGAACCTGGGACCAATACATTATGAGTGTACTGCTCTAACCAGCTGAGCTACAGGCCCAAATATTGTAGTTACGATAATAATTACTAAACAATCTAATGTATGACAATATTAATTTACCGGACGTTTTTGAAACATTACGTTAAATTTATGAAAAGAATAAAATTTATCTACAAGTACTAGCTTTTTACCGTCATTTTTAATTACATAAAATCCACTTTCCTCTAAACCCATTTTAGTTTGGTTCTCAATCTTAGCAAAAGGAACACTTTCGATCACAGAATTGTGTGCAGATATTATTATATTTGAATTTTTTGGAGGAATATATTTTAGAATTGTGTCATGAACCTGCTTGCCAAATTCTTCATTATTTTGATTAAAGGGTCCCCCGTGCAAAAAAATGTTTTTAATTTCGTCGTATCCATTAAAAGCCAAATTGGCTGTTTGTCTAGCTCTGCAACTTGGGCTAGTTATAACTTTATGAATAGGTACTTTTAAGTCTTTAATAATTTCTCCCATCATTCTGGCCTGAATATCCCCTCTCTTTGACAAACATACAGCGTCCTTAAAGTAGGTTTTTTCAGCTAATAAATTTTTATTAAGCTCAATTGAGTCATACATTTGAGCATCAATCCATTTTTCTCTTTCAGCATGTCTAAATAGCAAAACATAGCCTCCAGAAATAATACTTTGAGATAATTTATACTTCCTTTGATCAATAGAATATTTTGTATCACCCTTTATTTTTTTGAAAATCTTATGCCTCTTTTCATAAAGATAAAGGGTCGATGCAATCGTTGTTACTGTGAGAAAAACCAAAGAAATAACTATGATAAAAAATTTTAGATTAAAAATTTTCTTGTATCTTTTCATAATAGAAATTTATTTTTTATTTTTCTAAAAAGCTCTTTAATTGTTTAGATCTACTTGGATGTTTTAGTTTTCTTAAGGCTTTAGCCTCGATTTGTCTGATTCTTTCTCTTGTTACTGAAAATTGTAAACCAACCTCTTCTAAAGTATGGTCGGTATTCATCCCGATTCCAAATCTCATCCTTAAAACCCTTTCTTCTCTTGGTGTAAGTGAGGCCAAAATTTTAGTTGTTGACTCACTGAGGTTTGACCTGATTGCTGTGTCTAAAGGTTGTAGAGCATTCTTGTCCTCAATAAAATCACCTAGACTACTATCTTCTTCGTCACCAACAGGTGTTTCTAGTGAAACTGGTTCTTTTGAAATTTTTAAAACTTTTCTTACTTTTTCTAAAGGCATAGCTAATTTTTTTGCTAACTCTTCCGGCGTAGCCTCTCTTCCAAATTCACTCAAGATTTGTCGTTGAGTTCTTACTATTTTATTTATTGTTTCAATCATATGGACAGGAATACGTATTGTCCTAGCCTGATCGGCAATTGATCTTGTAATTGCTTGTCTAATCCACCATGTGGCATAAGTAGAAAATTTATAACCTCGTCTATACTCAAACTTATCTACAGCTTTCATTAAACCAATGTTTCCCTCTTGGATTAAATCTAAAAATTGAAGACCACGATTTGTATATTTTTTTGCAATCGAAATAACTAATCTAAGGTTTGCTTCAACCATTTCTTTTTTTGCTACTCTAGATTCTCTCTCACCTTTTTGAATTCTTTTTACGAGATGCTTAAATTCTCCAACTGATAATTCAATTTTCTTACTAAATTCAACTAGTCTTTCTCTTATATCCGAAACCTCTTTTTTATTTTTCTTAAAAAAACTTTTCCAAGATTTATTCTCTGTTAAAAATCCCTCAAATTTAGGATTGATTTCATTGCCAATATAATACTTTAGGAACTCATCTCTTGAAATTTTACTATCAATAGCAAGTCGCAAAAGAACGCCTTCAAGTGAAAGAATTTTTTTATTTTCTTTATAATGAGACTGAACTAGCTCCTCTACAATAGAAGGACTTAACTGTAAATTTTTAAAATCTTTTACTAGAATAAGTTGAATTTTTTTTAAGTTTTTATTTTTTGATACTGATAATTCTTTACTATTTAAAATGCAGTTAAGTTTTTCAATTTGATATTTTTTAAGTTTAACATAGTTTTTTGATAAGCTTTGAATAAGATTAATTACTTTAGGTTTAATTTCCTCTTCCATTGCAGCAAGTGAAACGCTAAACTCATCTTCTTCATCTACATAATTATTATTTTCATTTTTTTTGCTTTCTTGTTTATCATCTTTGTCTTTGTCTTTAGATTTTAAAACTTTTTCTATATCTTTGTTTTTATTTTTTAATTTTTCACCATCATTATTATCACTTTGCGAACCTTCAAAATCCTCATAAGTAGAGTCTATATCGATTATGTCTCTTACTAAGAGCTCTCCTTTTTCTAACTGATCTTTCCACTCAAATATTTTTTTTGCAATAATTGGGCTTTGCGTTAAAGCATTTATCATCACGTCTTTTCCGGCTTCAATTCTTTTTGCAATAGCGATTTCCCCTTCTCTTGATAAGAGTTCTACCCCTCCCATTTCTCTAAGATACATTCTAATTGGGTCGTCACTTTTTTCGGTAGACTTTTCGCTATCTCCTTGCGAAGTATCTTTTTTCTTAACTGGTTGATAATCAGATTTTTTTGAAACTAGAGATATTTTATTATCAAAAATGATAATAACTGCTTTCTCTAAGTTGTCTGTAGACTTGCCTCTTTTCCCTAAGGATTTACCTAATTCTTCATAGGTAATAAAACCTCTGTGAAGACCTTTTGCCAAAAGTCTCTCAAAGGATTTCGTTATAATTTTATCTTTCATATTAAATGGTGAACAGACATTGTATATATAGGTAGAAATTAATAAAAATCTACATTTAATTTATTCTTTATTTATCTGCTTTTTTAACTCAATTAGATCAGAATATGATTTTTCATCAAAATTATCCATTAGTTTTTCTTCTAATTGATCAATTTTTTTTGAAAATTTAATTTCATTAAGCTCTTTAAGAATTTCATTTAACAATTCGACCTGTTGGTTATCATCTTTTTTCATAAAAATATTTTTTATTACGGAGTTTTGATTGATATCATTTATTAAATTTAAGTAATTTTTGTCTAAATTTTTCATATCATTTCTCTCAAAATTACCTGAAGATATAACATTCAATAATTCTGTCTTAAGAGCATTTAAGTTACTAGATGAAAATTGTATATCTGTGAAAATTTCAATTCTTGGCGAAACAATTTTTGGATAATTGTACATTATATACAGTATTGAGTATTCTTTTATTTCTTCTTTTGTTAGATGCTCTCTGGCAACCGCAATTTTCATAGTTTCATTAAGAATTTTATAATTTTCTACTTTTTTCCTATTATTAAATCTTTGCAGAGGTGTTAATTTTCTAATTTTTTCCAAATATTTTTCTAATATATATTTCTTTAAGGTCTTATCCTGAATAGATTGGCATAAATTCTTAAATTTTTTTTCAAATTTTGCTGCTGCATATGGATCCGATTTATCAAGGTCTTTTAAATAAATATTCCAAATAAATTCCTCTATTGGTGAACTTATTTTAATTAGATTTTCAAAATTTCTTCTTCCTTTTTCTTTTATAAAATCATCAGGATCTAAATTATTAGGTAAATTTATAAAATTTATTTTATTATTTTCCTTGATAAACTGCAGAAGATTCTCTGCGATCCGCAAAGACGCTTTCTGACCACTCTTGTCACCGTCTAAACAAATTACTGGCTTCGAAAAAAACCTCCAAATTAGATTAATCTGATTTTCTGTTAAAGCAATACCAGAATTTGATACGACATTTTTAATTCCAGAAGAATATATACTAATAACATCCATATAACCTTCAACAACAATCACTTCTTGCTCATTGTTTCGAGCAGATTTTGCTTTGTCTAAGTTAAAAATATGCCTACCTTTTTTGTAGAACTCGGTTTCAGGAGAGTTTATATACTTTGCAGTATTTTCATTATTAATATTCCTTCCTCCAAAAGCAATTACATCTCCGGTTAAATTTTTTATTGGAAATATTATTCTCGAGTGGAATCTGTTTACATATCTATTATATTTTTCATTTTTATAAAAAAGACCTGTATCGAGAATTTCTTTTTCATCAAATTTTTTTTTTAATTCATTAAAATAGTCAGAGTTTTTTGGAACAAAACCAATTTGAAATTCTGAAATTATTTCTTTCCTTATTCCTCTCTTGTTTAAATAATCAAATGGCAAGGTCTCTTTTCCTAACATTACCTTATGATGATATTCGCTATAATCCTTTAAAATATCTTTGTATGTTTGATATCTTTTTTCTTTTTCTAAATCAAAATTTGTAAATCTATATTGTTGCATTCCAGCCTCAGAGGCTAGTTGTCTTACAGCCTCTCCAAATTTTAGCGACTGAGTTTTCATAATAAAATCAAAAATATTTCCATGCTCTCCGGAACTGAAGCAATGATAAAATCCTTTTTCATCACTAACTGTAAAAGAAGGAGTTTTTTCACTTGTGAAGGGAGATAAGCCTATAAATTCTTTTCCTCTTCTCTTTAACTTAACAGTTTTTCCAACAATTTGAGAAACTTTTAATCTTAGTTTAATTTCATCTAAATATTCTTTAGGGTATTTCATCATGGCTATTTTAAAATCTCTTTTATGATATTGCTCACCTTGGAGAAATCTAGAGAGTCAGAATTACTGGCTTTTTTTAATTGGCCCATAACTTTTCCCATATCTTTAATTGAACTAGCACCGACTGATTTAATGGTGTCTTCACATATTTTTCTAGTTTCTTCGTAATTTAATTGTTTTGGCAAAAAACTACTTATAATTTCGATCTCTTTAGTTTCTACCGCCAATAATTCATCGCGCCCAGCTTTTTTGTATGCTTCACATGAGTCGTTCCGTTGCTTCACCATTTTTTTTAAAAGACTTGTCAGATCAGCGTCTGGCAAGGTATTTTTGTCCTTAATTTTTTTAGCAATTATTGCATCTTTTATTGCGGCAACGACCAGTCTCAAAGTAGAATATGTTTCTTTATCTTTTGATTTCAGGGCCTCGCTAAGCCTAGCTTCTATTTTAGTCTGTAGGGACATATATTATTTTAAACTTACTTTAATCACATTTTATCTTCAAAAGAAAAAAGAATGGGGTTGACGACTGTTAACCTTTTTCATATAAGACGCAAAACCTTACTTAAAAGGTTTCCTTTAACTCATGAGTTGTATTTGAGACAGGCCCTAAAAAGAAAAAAAGATAAATCATATAATTTTTCGACAGGTATTTTAGTTTTTGAAGATGGAACCAAATTTTTTGGTAATGGCATTGGGTATGAAGGAAATGCTATTGGAGAAGTTTGTTTCAATACATCAATTACTGGTTATCAAGAAATAATAACTGATCCTTCTTACTCAGATCAAATAATCAATTTTACTTTCCCCCACATTGGTAACGTGGGTACAAATATTGAAGACAACGAAGCAGATAAAACTTGGGTGAAAGGTGTTATTCTCAATTGTGATATTACAGAACCATCCAATTATAGATCTGTTAAAAAGTTAGATATTTGGCTTAAAAAAAGAAAAATTGTAGGTATTTTTGGCTTAGATACTAGAACTATAACAAATTATATAAGAGATGTGGGGGCCCCGAAAGGAACAATACAATTTTTAAAAAAAGGAAACCATAACTTTAAAGATCTTTTAAATAAATCAAGATCCTGGAATGGTCTAATAGGATTAGACTTGGCTAAGAAAGTGACTTGTAAAAAGCCTTATAAATGGAAGTCATTAAAATCCTGGAACAAAAATAAAGGTTACGTTAAAAATAAAAAAATTAAATACAAAATTATTGCAATTGATTATGGTATTAAAAAGAATCAATTAAGATGTTTTTCTGATATTAATTGTAGTGTTACTGTTGTTCCAGCTAATTTTCCTGCTGAAAAAATAATAAAACTCAAACCTGATGGGGTGTTTTTATCAAATGGTCCCGGGGACCCAGCAGCAACTGGAAAATATGCAATACCAATAGTAAGAAAATTAATTAAAAAAAAATTACCCATTTTTGGAATATGTCTTGGTCACCAAATTTTATCATTGGCACTAGGAGCAAAAACAAAAAAGATGCCACTTGGACATAGGGGTGCGAATCATCCTGTAAAGAATTTAATAACAAATAAAGTTGAAATCACGAGTCAGAACCACGGTTTTGAGGTAGACTTAAAATCTATTCCTAAACAAGTCAAAATTACACATAAATCTCTATTTGATGGATCTATAGAGGGAGTAGAGGTTAAGGAAAAAAGATTATTTTCAGTTCAATATCATCCTGAGGCTAATCCTGGCCCCCAAGACAGCAAATATTTATTTGAAAAATTTTTAAACAATATTAGGAAAAGAAAAAATGGGTAAAAGAAAAGATATTAAAAAAATTTTAGTTATAGGAGCGGGTCCGATAGTAATCGGCCAAGCTTGTGAATTTGATTATTCAGGTACACAAGCATGTAAAGCTTTAAAAGACGAAGGTTATAAAGTAGTTTTAATAAATTCTAATCCAGCAACAATTATGACTGATCCAAATGTTGCTGATAAAACCTATATCGAGCCAATCACATTAGACATTCTTGAAAAAATTTTAATTAAAGAAAAACCCGATGCAATTTTACCAACAATGGGTGGACAAACTGCTCTGAACTTGGCTATGGAGGCTGAAAAAAAAGGCATACTAAAAAAATACAAAATTGAACTGATTGGGGCAAACTCAAAAGCTATCGCAAATGCAGAAGATAGAAAAAAATTTAGAAAAAATATGATCGAAATTGGTTTAGATTTGCCTAAATCAAAAATAGTAAACAACTTTAAACAAGCTTCTCAGGTTTTAAAAAAGATAGGGTTGCCAGCAATTATAAGACCTGCTTTTACCCTTGGAGGTTTAGGAGGTGGAATTGCGAAAAATAAAAAAGAATTTTTTAAAATAATAAAGAATGGTCTCCATGAATCGCCGGTTAACCAAGTTTTGGTTGAAGAGTGTTTGGAGGGCTGGAAAGAATTTGAAATGGAAGTGGTTAGAGATAAAAGAGATAATTGTATAATTATTTGTTCAATTGAAAATTTAGATCCAATGGGAATTCATACCGGAGACTCTGTAACTATTGCTCCTGCTCTAACCTTAACTGATAAAGAGTATCAAGTTATGAGAAATGCCTCCATAGCATGTCTCAGAAAAATTGGAGTAGAGACTGGAGGATCAAACGTACAATTTGCTATTAATCCAAAAAATGGAAGAATGGTTATAATTGAAATGAATCCAAGAGTTTCAAGATCTTCAGCTCTAGCTTCTAAAGCAACGGGTTTCCCAATAGCAAAAGTAGCTGCAAAATTAGCCGTAGGATATACTTTAGATGAATTAAAAAATGAGATTACCAAAGTAACACCCGCCTCTTTTGAACCCACAATAGATTATGTTGTTACCAAAGTTCCAAGATTTACCTTCGAAAAATTTTCAACATCAGCAGCTGTTTTGGGAACATCAATGAAATCGGTTGGCGAAGCTATGGCAATAGGAAGAAACTTTAAAGAATCTTTACAAAAAGCATTGGTGTCCCTTGAAACAGGTTTCTCAGGTTTAGATCAAATATTTAATTTAAATAGAAAGCAAATTGAAAAAAAACTTAAAGAAAATATTCCAAATAAAATAATGCTTGTGGGGGAAGCTATTAGAAAAAAAATTAATATTAAAAAAATACATTTATTATCAAAAATTGATCCCTGGTTTTTGAGGCAAATAAAGGAAATTATCGACTGTGAAAATAAAATTAAAAAAAATGGTCTTCCAAAAACATTTAATGAGTTTAATTATATTAAGTCAATTGGGTTTTCGGATAAAAAGTTATCAGAACTAGCTAATATATCGGAAAAAGGGATAAGGAAAAAAAGATCAATTCTACAAATTTTGCCTGTTTATAAAAAAGTTGATACTTGTGCTGCAGAATTTAAATCTTTTACTCCCTACATGTACTCTACGTATCAAAGAAATTTTTCTGTAAATTCAGAGTGTGAAGCACAACCTTCAAATAGAAAAAAAATTATTATACTTGGTGGGGGTCCAAATAGAATTGGTCAAGGTATTGAATTTGATTACTGTTGCTGCCAGGCGAGTTTTGCTCTTAAAGAGGCAAAGTATGAAACCATAATGGTTAATTGTAACCCAGAGACCGTTTCTACTGATTATGACACCAGTGACCGCCTCTATTTCGAGCCTTTAATAGAAGAATATGTTTTTAATATAATTCAAAAAGAAAGATCAAAAGGAAACCTAATTGGAATAATCGCTCAGTTTGGTGGACAGACACCTATCAAACTAGCAAAATTTTTAAATGATAATAAATTGCCAATTTTAGGAACACAATATTCATCTATAGATTTAGCAGAAGATAGAGATAGATTTAGAAATCTTTTAAATAAATTAAATTTGAAACAGGCTGAAAGTGGTATTGCTAAAACATTTCCACAAGCGTTAAAAATTGCTGACAGAATTGGGTTGCCTTTAATGGTAAGGCCCTCTTATGTTTTGGGTGGTAGGGCCATGGAAATAGTACACGAAAGAAAACAACTTAAAAAATTTGTCCAAGAAGCTTTTAAAGCAGCAGAGAAAAACCCAATTTTGATTGACAAATTTATAGATCATGCCATGGAGGTGGACGTGGATGCGATATCTGACGGCAAACAAGTATTTGTAGCAGGGATCATGCAACATATAGAAGAAGCTGGTATCCATTCTGGCGACTCGGCTTGTAGCCTTCCGCCTGTATCTATAAAACCCTTTTTAATAAAAGAAATTGAAAATCAAACTAGAAAGTTAGCTTTAGCTTTAAAAGTAAAAGGGTTAATGAATATTCAGTTTGCTATTAAACAAGATGAAATATTTGTTATAGAAGTAAATCCGAGAGCTAGTAGAACAATCCCATTCGTTTCAAAGGCAAAAAATCTCCCGTATGCGAAAATTGCTTCTAGAATAATGGCTGGAGAAAAACTATCTAAATTTAATTTGAGAAGTAAAACTAAAAAAATGTTTGCGGTCAAAGAAGCGGTATTTCCGTTTAACAAATTTCCAAATAGTGACCTGTTGCTCGGACCAGAAATGAAATCTACTGGGGAAGTTATGGGATTTGATAAAAATTTTGGAATGGCTTTTGCTAAAAGTCAAATCGCAGCATCCAACTCTCTTCCAACAAAAGGATTGGCTTTCATTTCTTTAAAAAATAGCCACAAAGATGAGGGCGTTAAATTAGCAAAACAATTGATAAAATTAAATTTTAAGCTTTGCGCAACTTCAGGAACTGCAAAATTTATAAACAAACACGGTATAAAATGTAAAAAAATTAATAAAGTAAATCAAGGATCCCCTCATATTGTTGATGTGCTTAATTCAAAAAAAATAGCTCTAGTAATTAATACTGGAGGAGGCAACAGTGAAAGCCAAATAAGTGACGCAATAGCTTTAAGGCGAGCAACATTAGCTAATAAAGTGCCTTATTGTACAAATATGTCTACAGCACTAGTATGTATTGAGGGAATAAGATCTTTAAACTCAAAAGATATGAAGGTAACTTCTCTTCAAGATATCTAAGCGTTACAACTCATGTCTTGACCGCAACACAAAGGTGACTTTATTTTTCCATGATCATTTGGACATTTAGATATTTGAACCTTCTTACCATCACCTACTTTTAAAAAATCATTCGCCAGTGGAGAATCACATTTGCCACAGGTTGCGTTAACAGACATGCCACATTTTGAACATTCGTAAGTAGCCATATAAATATTCTATACTATTAAACTTCTACTTTCCAGTCAGTTTCAAATGAAACATAGTTAATTTGTACGCAACGTCTCTCTTTTTTGATCTCTTTTTTCTCCATACCATGCCATGTATTTGGACCACTTGAAAAAAAATATCCATAATTATCTTTGTAAGGAACTGTTTTTACTTTTTTTAGTTTTTCATCGTAAAAATCGGTACCTAAGTTTTCTGATTCATTAAAAGGGTTTACAAATATTAAAGATGACAAAAGTTTTTCTTTTATATCGCAATGAGGCTTAAGCCAAAAACCTTTTCTATCACAAATTACTTCGAGCCTCACAAAAGAGTTTGATAGATCTTTTTCAATTAATTTGCCAATATGTTTGTAAACATTTTTAGAACATAATTCTTTTATAAATTTTGAAAGTTCGGGAAAATTTTTTGAATTTTCTTTTGTTACAAAACATCTGTATTTTTTTGCTTTTCCTCCTGATTTTATACCCTCTCTAAATTTCCCTTCCCCACCATCTATTGCTCTTGTGCCATCGTATTCTAGGCCGTCAATTATAGGATTTGAAATTTCTGCATTACAGACTTCCTTGATGGCTAATTCTGTAAAAGGTTGATTAATAGCCCAATGCTTAAAAGGCTTTTCATAGGTTTCCAACCTAGTTTTTAATGAATTAAATAATTCCATTTTTTTTCATTTGCTCTTTTACTTGAGAAGCGGCACGATTAACTTCATTTAAACCCTCGTACGTCCAATGCTCAATTTTATTTTCTAAATTTCTTATAATACCAAGATCTTTAAACAATTTATAAAATTTTTCAAATCTGTGTATGCTTAATCTGTGGTTCATTTGTGCAACATACACAGGTTTTCCCGTTATTGCTGCCTCTGAAATCATAGAGGTTGAGTCGCATGTTACGATTATAATATTAGCAAGACCTAATGATGATAAATAAGCTTTTTTATCTCTTTCTTTTACAACAAGGTGATCCTCATTAAAATAATTGTAAGCAAGCTTTAATATATTGTCTGGAGTTCTGTAAGATGGAATAATAATTAATTTATATTTCGAAGAAATAAACATGTTTTTGATTTTAGCAAATAGTTTGTCCATTTGTTTCTCAGAAAAACTATAGTATTTATTTGGGCCGCCAAGTATAAATGTTACTATTTTTTTTTCTCCCTGATTTGGCTTTAAATAACTAATATTTTTTTTTATTTCTTCGTTTGTAAGATAGTGTATAGCTCCTTTAGTTTTTACAACATTTTCTCCTTGTAAGTCATCATGCTCAGGGCAAATAATTGAGTCAAAATTTTCTATATTAACTTTTGGATCTTGAATATGAATATTAAAAATCTCTTTTTTAAATCTTCTTTTTAATAAAATTGACGGGATAACACTTTTTCTTCCACAAGAGATTATAATTTTAGAATCACAAATAAATTTATTTTTTAAAACAATGTCAGACACCGGGGTAAATCTTGGTGGAAAGAAATTCCAAAAGTTGTTTAATTCTATTTTTTCATGCTTAAAAGTTAAATTTAATGCTTTGGCCAAACCCTCCACTTGGCTAATCATGCCATGCATACCTTGGGTTAAAAGAAGTGCTTTCAATTTCAACATTTATAACTATATATCTATATATAATGAATAATAAGTCTACTAAACACACAAAAGTGTTAATTCTTGGATCTGGCCCGGCAGGATATACTGCTGCGATTTATGCAGCTAGGGCTATGCTTAAGCCAATATTGGTGTTCGGTTCTGAACCTGGTGGACAATTAACCACAACTACTGATGTTGAAAACTTTCCAGGTTATTCAAAAGTAATTCAAGGACCTTGGTTGATGGAAGAAATGAAGGGACAGGCTAAAGCTGTAGGTACAGAGATGATTCAAGATCATATAAGCAAAGTAGATCTTTCTAAAAAACCTTTTGAAGCCGTGGGCGATAGTGGTCAGCGATATACAGCTGATAGTTTTATTATATCGACCGGAGCTCAAGCACGGTGGTTAAATTTAAAATCAGAAACAGAATTTAGAGGATTCGGTGTATCAGCGTGTGCAACATGTGACGGATTCTTTTTTAAAGAAAAAGAAGTTGCTGTTGTTGGCGGGGGTAATGCAGCGGTTGAAGAGGCTATGTTTTTAACAAAATTTGCCTCAAAGGTTAAACTTATACATAGAAGAAATGAATTAAGAGCAGAAAAAATGCTTCAAGCAAAATTAAAAGCAAATAAAAAAATTGAAATTATATGGGATAGTGTTGTTGAAGACGTGTTTGGAGAAAAAAACCCTAAATCAGTTAAAGGTATAAAAATTAAAAATGTTAAAACAAGCAAAGTTAGTGAGATTAAGGTGGATGGACTTTTTATTGCTATTGGACATGATCCTGCTACTTCGCTGTTTAAAGGTCAATTAAATATGGATAAAGAGGGATACATAGTCACCAAACCGGACTCTACGATTACTAATGTGCCAGGAGTTTTCGCAGCTGGTGATGTTAAAGATAAAATATTCAGGCAGGCAGTTACCGCAGCTGGGATGGGCTGTATGGCTGCACTGGAAGCTGAAAAACATTTATCATCAAAATGAGTGATAAAGTATTAGTTACAGGCATAAGTGGATGGATTGCTAAACACACTGCTATAGAATTATTAAATTCTGGCTATGAGGTTTTAGGAACTGTAAGAAATAAAAATTTAATTGAGCAAACAAAAGAAACTATAAGCAAATATGCTTCGATTGGTAAATTATCATTCGTTGAATTAGATCTTGTCAAAGATGATGGATGGAATGAGGCTGCAAAAGGATGTAAATATATATTTCATATTGCCTCACCTTTTCCTATGAAAGTTTCAAGAAATAGAGAAAGTTTATTACCTCCTGCTGTTGATGGAACTTTAAGAGTTTTAAAAGCGGGAGTAAATGCAGGTGTGGAACAAATAATTAAAACTTCCTCAATCGTAGCAATGTTTAGAAAACCTAATAGAAGCAATCCTTATACTTTTGGAGAAAATGATTGGACTGACGAAAATTGGGTAGAAGGTGTGAATGACTACTTTTTGTCAAAAACAAAAGCAGAAAGGTCGGCTTGGAAATTTATGGAGAGCAAAGGATTAAAAAATAAATTAACTTGTATTTGTCCTGGTGGAGTCTTTGGAGATGCTTTAGATAAAAAAGGAGGTACATCAATAGAGTATGTTAGACAATTTATGGCAGGTAAATTTCCAGGTGCACCAAAATTTGCAGTTTTAATCTCTGATGTTAAAGATATAGCAAAAGCACATGTGGCTTGTATTGGAAATAATAAAGTTGGTGGAAGGAGATTAATTGTTGGAAAAGAAGTAAAAAAACTAGTCGAATTATCTCAAATAATGGCTGAAGCAATGCCTGAGTATGCAAAAAAACTTCCCAAAAAAGAACTTCCAAATTTCATGGTAAAATTAATAAGTTATATAGACTCAAGCGCTAAAATGATGATACCGGATCTGGGAATTTTAATGCAAACTGATACTGCTTATGCGGAAGAATTATTAGGTTTTAAATTTAAACCTGCAAAAGATTGTATGATTGAGAATGCTAAATCAATCGTTAGACTTGGATTAGTTTAAACTTTCACAAAACGATTTTATTCTATCTAAAGCTTTTTTAAGATTTTCCATGGAGGTAGCATAAGAAATTCTGAAGTATCCATCTAAACCAAATGCAGATCCCTGAACTACGGCTACTTCTGCTTTATCCAGTAATTTTTCTACAAATTCTTTATCTGTTTTTAATTTTGTCTTTTTACCTAACAACTTTTTACAATTTGGGAAAACATAAAAAGCTCCGCTTGGTTTCAAACAACTTAAACCATTAATACTATTTAAAGTTTCAACAACGTAATCCCTCCTCTCCTTGAAGGAGTCAGATCTTGTTTTTATGAAATCTTGAGTTCCATTCAAAGCTTCTACAGCTGCTGCCTGACTAATCGAAGATGGATTTGTTGTAGATTGAGATTGAATTTTTGCTACAGCTTTAATTATGTCTTTCGGTCCAGCTCCATACCCTATTCTCCATCCAGTCATAGAGTAAGATTTACTTACACCGTTCATTGTCAATGTTCTGTCTTTTAAAGCTTTAATTTGGGCAATGGTGAAAAATTTAAAATCATCATATGTAATATGCTCATAGATATCGTCACTAAGTATATAAACATTTTTATTTTTTATTAATATTTTTGATAATTCTTCTATCTCATTCCTTGTGTAACAAGATCCTGTTGGATTGGACGGTGAGTTTATAATTAACCATTTAGTTTTTTTTCCAATAGCTTTTTTTAATTCATCCGGGGTTATTTTGAATTCATTTTTTTCTGAGCACTTTACTATTTTGGGTTTACCACCAGCTAATAAAACCATATCAGGATAAGATACCCAATAAGGTGCTGGGATAATGACTTCGTCTCCTGGATTCAGGGTTGCCATAAAAACGTTATATAAAACTTGTTTTCCCCCCGTACCAACTGAAATTTGATCCAATTCGTAAGATAAATTATTTTCTCTTGTAAATTTACCTTGAATCGCCTTTTTAAGTTTAGGTGTACCATCGACAGCTGTGTACTTTGTTTCTCCTCTTTTAATTGCTTCGATAGCAGCATCTTTAATGTTATCTGGAGTGTCAAAATCAGGTTCTCCAGCTCCTAGGCCAATAACATCTTTGCCAGCTGCCTTCATTTCTCTAGCTTTTGAGGTAACCGCTATGGTTGGGGAGGGTTTAATTCGCTTTAAACTATTGGAAACTATGCTCATTGAAATTTATAATATTTTGTTATTATTAACACAAAATGCAAAATACATACCAAGAAAAAATAGATAATTTAGAGTCTAATAACGCTCCTGTTAAGAAAAAACTTGAGGGTGGAATTAGGTTTAAAATAAAAAGTGATTTTCAACCTGCTGGAGATCAACCTGAGGCAATTAAGAAGATACTTAAAAATTTAAAGAATAAACAGAGCGAGCAAGTTCTGCTAGGCGTCACAGGATCTGGAAAAACCTTTACTATGGCTAAAGTAATAGAGGCTTCAAATAGACCCGCATTAGTTTTGGCACCAAATAAAACTTTGGCTGCTCAATTGTATGGGGAGATGAAAAGTTTTTTTCCCAGTAATGCTGTTGAGTATTTTGTATCTTATTATGATTATTATACTCCTGAAGCGTATGTTCCAAGGTCAGATACTTATATTGAAAAAGAAGCATCTATAAACGAGCAGATAGATAGGATGAGACATTCGGCAACGAGGTCTTTGCTTGAACGTGATGATGTAATTATTGTGGCTAGTGTTTCTTGTATCTATGGGCTTGGTTCGGTTGAAGCCTACAGCAAGATGACATTGGCATTAAAAAAAAATTATGAATATGAAAGAGAAGAGATTATTAAAACATTTGTTAATTTACAGTATAAGAGAAACGATCAAAATTTTTTCCGGGGTACTTTTAGAGTAAGAGGAGAAAATTTGGAAATATTCCCCTCACACCTAGAAGATCGTGCTTGGAGACTAAGTTTAAATGGAAACAAACTTGAGAAGATTGAAGAGTTTGACCCTTTAACAGGAAACAAAACAAACGACTTTGCAGTAATAAAACTATATGCTAACAGCCATTATATAACTCCAAAACCAACTATTGATCAAGCTATCAAAGAAATAAAAAAAGAATTAGAACTGACTTTAGAAGACCACAAAGCAAATAATAAACTTCTAGAAGCTCAAAGGTTAAGAGAGAGAACTAAATTTGATCTTGAAATGATTGAAGCAACGGGAACATGTGCGGGAATTGAAAACTATTCAAGATTTTTATCTGGAAGAAACAAGGGTGAGCCTCCTCCTACTCTTTTTGAATATTTTCCAGACAATACTATTATATTCGTAGATGAAAGCCACGTTACTGTACCTCAATTAAATGGTATGTACAAAGGTGACCATACTAGAAAAAAAACTCTTGCTGAGTATGGTTTCAGACTACCTTCTTGCATGGATAACAGACCGCTAAAATTTGAGGAGTGGGATGCTATGAGAACTCAAACTGTTTTTGTATCTGCAACACCTGGTCCGTGGGAACTAAAGCAAACTCAAAATAAATATATAGATCAAGTTATAAGACCAACAGGTTTAATTGATCCTCCCGTTGAGATACGACCGGCAAAAACTCAAGTGGACGATTTATTTCATGAGTCTAAAAAAGTTATTGATAAAGGGTATAGAATTTTAGTTACTACACTAACAAAGAAAATGGCAGAAGATTTAACAGAATATCTTCACGAAAACGGTTTGAAAGTAAGATACATGCACTCAGACATAGATACACTTGAGAGAATTGAAATCATCAGAGATTTACGAATGGGTGTTTTTGATATTCTAGTTGGTATCAATCTATTAAGAGAAGGATTAGATATACCGGAATGCGCTTTAGTTGCAATTTTAGATGCAGACAAAGAAGGTTTTTTAAGATCAGAAACTTCATTAATTCAAACTATTGGTAGGGCCGCAAGAAATGTAGATGGCAAAGTAATTCTTTATGCGGACAAAGTAACAAAAAGTATTGATAAAGCTATTAAAGAGACAGATAGAAGAAGGGGCAGACAAGTCGAATATAATAAAAAAAATAATATAAGCGCTGAGTCAGTTAAGAAGGAAATCACTGATATTTTGGAATCTGTTTATGAAAAAGATTATGTAAAAATTAGTGAAGGCTCAAATGTTGGTGGAAACTTAAAAAAACATTTAAAAGCACTTAATAAAAAAATGAAAGAGTCTGCATCGAATTTAGAGTTTGAAGAAGCAGCAAAAATTAGGGACGAAATAAGAAAATTAGAGGCAAATGAGCTTGAGATTAACTTGAATCCAAAAATTTCACAGTACAATTTAAATAAAAAGGTATACCCTCAAGGAAGATCAAAAATGGGGATGCCAGGCACTAAACCAAGAAAATCTTTAAAAAAATGGAAGCCAAAAAAATAATTATAACTGGTGGTGCTACTAGAATTGGTTCGGCTATAGCAAAAAGTTTAGCTGGATACAACGTTGATATAGTGATCCATTTTAATAAATCAAAAAAATTAGCCCAAAAATTAAAGAAGGAACTGGAGGAAATCGGAAGCAAAGTTTACTTAATTAAAGTGGATCTAAGTAATATTAATCAAGTTAAAAAAATAGTGCCATTTGCTCACAAAAAAATGAAAGGTTTGGACTGTCTAATTAATAATGCATCTTTATTTGAAAAAGATGATTTAGAAAATTTTAGTGATAAAAGTTTTTCAAAACATGTAGATATAAATTTAAAAGCTCCAGCATTTCTAATTAAGGATTTTAAAAGATATGTTAAAAATAAAGAGGCAAACGTTATAAATATTATTGATCAAAGAGTAAAAAAACTTACTCCTTTCTTTTTTTCATATACTTTGAGTAAAGCTGCACTTGCAACGCTCACAACTACTACTGCTATGAAACTTGCTCCTAATATAAGAGTAAATGGAATTTCGCCAGGTCCAACTTTAAAAAATAAGAGACAGTCAGAAAAACATTTTAAAGCTCAATGGAAGTCTACAATTCTTCAAAAGCAAGTTGATTTAGATAATATATGTGCATCGGTTAAATATTTTATTGAAAATAATAGCATTACAGGTCAAATAATTAGTGTAGATAGCGGCCAAAGTTTAGCATGGAAAACACCCGATATAATAAGCTCAAAAGAATGAAAATAATTAAATTTAAACAAAAAAGATCTTATAGTTATAAAAGAAAAATTCTAATAAAGGATCTGGTATTAAATATGCTTGTGGGAATTCACAATTTTGAAAAAAAGAAAAAACAAAGAGTGAGATTTAATTTAATTATAAATATTGATCAAAATCTTATTCCAAATGATAAAGATTTAAAAAGTATTGTTAACTATGAACAAATTATTAAAATTATTACAAAAATTACATCAAGAAAGCATTATTTACTTCTTGAAACTTTGGCAGAAAAAATATTCTTTAAACTTTTTGAAAACCCTAGAATAAAAAAAATTCTTTTAAGAATTGAAAAATTGGATATTATTAAAAATGCTACCTCAGTAGGAATTGAGTTAGAAAAGACTAGATCAAATGAGCATTGAAAAAGGTAAAGAAATAATTCGAAAAAAAATTTTAAATCTCACTAATAATCCTGGGGTTTATAGAATGTTAAGCGATAAAAATGAAATTCTTTATGTAGGTAAGGCTAAAAATATTCCAAATCGTTTGAAGAGCTATGTTTCGGACAGTCATTTACCAATAAGAACCGAAAGAATGCTTTCTCTGACTAGAAAACTGGAGACTACAACGACAACAAATGAGAGTGAAGCTCTATTATTAGAAGCAAATCTTATAAAAAAACATAAGCCAAGATTTAACATTTTATTAAGAGACGATAAGTCTTTCCCATACATATTTATTGGTCAAAAAGATAAATGGCCACAATTAACCAAATTGAGGGGGAAAAAAAATAGAGAAGGATACTATTTTGGACCATTTGCATCAGTAGGATCAGCAAACTGGACAATCAAAATTCTACAAAAAATATTTTTGTTAAGAGTTTGCGATGACACAGTTTTTAAAAATAGAGATAGAGCGTGTATTCTGTATCAAATAAGAAGATGTTCTGCCCCATGCGTAGGAAAGATTGAAGAAGAAAATTATAAAGATTTAGTTGGTGATGCGGTAGATTTTATTTCTGGAAAATCACAGAGAATTCAAAAAAATTTATCTACGGAAATGGAAAAGGCTAGTGAAGATTTAGACTATGAAAAAGCTGCTATTCTAAGGGATAGAATAAAAGCATTAACACAAATCCAGTCTTCCCAAAAAATAAATCAAACGAACTTGAAAGAGGCAGATGTTGTATCTATTTTTAAAGAGTCTGGCAAAACTTGTGTTCAAGTTTTCTTTTTTAGATCAAAACAAAATTGGGGTAACCAAGCGTATTTCCCTAAGCATGATCCTGATGAAAAGGAAGAAAAAATTTTGTCATCTTTTTTAGGTCAATTTTATGAAAATAAAACTTTGCCTAAACTTGTTCTTTTAAATATTGAGATTAATGAAAAAATTTTGTTAGAAAAAACATTTTCTTCTAGAGAAAAAAAAGAAATAATTATTAAAAAAGCCTCAACCAAAGATGAAAAAATTGTATCAAAAATGGCTGAAAAAAATGCAAAACAATCTTTAACTCAAAAAATTTTAGAAACTGAGAGTAATTCTAAACTAATTGATAATCTTGCTGATAAATTTAATCTAAAATTTAATGTTAATCTGATTGAGGTTTATGATAATAGCCATATTCAAGGATCGGACTCTGTAGGAGCTTTAATAGCATTTGGTAAAGATGGATTTTTAAAGAAAAGATACAGAAAATTTAATATTAAATCAGAAACAGTTAAAGGTGATGATTATGGTATGATGAAAGAGGTTTTGAGAAGAAGATTTTCAAGAGCACTTAAGGATGAAAGTTCAACAAAAGCAATGCCAGACCTAGTTTTAATTGACGGGGGAAAGGGTCAATATTCAGTAAGCCGAGAAATACTTAATGATCTTGGGCTACATGAACTTCCTATAATAGCTATTGCAAAAGGAAAAAATAGAAATGCAGGAGATGAGACCTTTTTTCATGATGGAAAATTATTTAAATTTAAAAAAAATGACCCTACCCTCTTTTTTTTACAAAGATTAAGGGATGAATCTCATAGATTTGCTGTCAGCACTCACAGAGCAAGAAGAAGCAAAAATTTGAGCAAATCTTTGTTGGATCAAATTTCTGGTATAGGAAGAGGAAGAAAAAGAGCATTACTAAATCATTTTGGTTCTGCAAAATCGGTAGAAGTGGCTAGCTTTGAAGATTTAAAATCTGTAGAAGGTATTGAGGAAAAAGTTGCAAAAAAAATTCATGACTTTTTTCATGATAATTGAATATGAAATTTAAAATACCAAATATCCTTACTATTGGAAGATTAATAATTGTTCCTATTTTCGTAATTTCTTTTTTTATTCCAGGAATCGTTGGGGATCTAGTACCATTTTTTCTGTTTGTAATCGCAAGCTTTACAGATTACTTGGACGGATTTTTAGCAAGGTTATACAAGGAGGAGTCTAAATTAGGAGAGCTTTTAGACCCAATTGCGGATAAAATTTTGGTTGCATCTGCTTTAATTCTTCTTGTGATGAATGGTATAATTAAAAATTATGAAGTTATTGCAGCAATAATTATATTAACTAGAGAAATATTAATTTCGGGTCTTAGAGAATTTATGGCAAAAAAAGAAGTGAGTGTACCTGTGTCTAATCTAGCTAAATTTAAAACATTTATTCAAATGTTCTCGATAGCATTACTTTTAACTGGTGAAACAGGGAATAAAATTATTAATTTTCAAGATTACAATGCTCAAGTGATAGGAATTGTGCTTCTTTGGGTAGCTGCTATCCTTACATTGTATACTGGATATGATTATTTGGCTAAAGGAATAGATACTGCAATAAGTGATGATGAAAAAAATTAAGCAGCAGCTTTTTTTCTAACCATTTCTTGATAACTTTTTGACAAATCTTTTATTAAATCACAGACTTCAAAGTTAAACTTATCTATTTGAGAAACGGGTGTAATTTCAGCTGCAGTTCCAGTTAAAAAACAACCTACGAAATCTGACATTTCATCTATTTTTACTTTTCTTTCAATAATTTTTATACCTTTTGATTTTGCAATATCTATTACGCATCTTCTTGTTATGCCATCTAAAAAGGAATCGGGAATTGGCGTGTGCAAAGAACCTTCCTTATCTTTAAAAAAAATATTTGCTCCTGTTGCCTCAGCTATATTTCCTTCATGATCGAGCATTAAAGAATCAGTAAAGCCTTTGCTTTCAGCCTCGTGTTTAGACAGAGTACAAATCATATACAAACCAGCCGCCTTTGTATCCCATGGAACAGAGTCGGGCGCCGGTCTTCTCCAGGAAGAAATATTTAGTTTAATTCCTTTAAGTTTTAATTTTGGATCAAAATATGATCCCCATTCCCAAGTTGCGATAGCAACGTGGATTTTATTTTTTTGTGCAGATATTGCCATCATTTCGCTTCCTCTCCAAACGACAGGTCTTACATATCCATTTGTAACTTTTTGAACTGCAATGATTTCTTTGCTTGCTTTATTAATTTCATTCTCTGAGTAGGGTATATTAATACCCATTCTATTTGCAGAGTGAAAAAGTCTATTTGTATGCTCCTCTAGTTTAAAAATCTCTCCATCATAAACTCTCTCTCCTTCAAACACACAGCTCGCATAATGCAAACCATGATTAAGAATATGAACATTTGCTTTTGCCCAATCTACAAGCTTACCATTGAACCAAATTTTTCCTGATCTTTTGTCGTAAGGAATTGTTTCCATTAAATTAAATAATTTTTTGCTAACAAAAAAGTATATTTGTTGATAAAATATGTCAACATTTCTGACCAAAATATGAAAGATTTACTTTATTTAAAGGATGATCAAATTAAAGATTGTATACAATTGCTACTTTATGCCTATAGAGAAACATTCACAGATCCTGGAGAGGTTTTAAAAAAAAAATCTCTTGGACCGGCGCATTTTAGAGCTCTAAATTTAATTGAAAGCAACGAGGGCATAAGTGTGAGTGAATTGATTTATAAACTTAAAATAAAAAAACAAAGTCTAAATAGGGTGCTTAGAGATTTAAAACGTTTCAAAATGATCAAACAAATTAAAGATCAAGTTGATACAAGAAGAAAGCTTATTTATTTAGATTACGAAGGAAAAAAAATCTATGGTCAAGCATTTGAAAGTCAGAGAAAAAGAATATTTAATGCATTAAAAGACTCAGATCCTGGTTCGGTAATTAAATTTAAAGAAGTTTTAAAAAAAATAATTAATGGAAAAAAATAAATATCATATTTTAGTTGTTGATGATGACAATAAGATTAGGAGCTTGGTTAAACAATTTTTAATAGAAAAAGGATATATAGTATCTACAGCAATGGACGCGGAAGAAGCAAAGATAAGAATTGAAACTTTTAATTTTAGTATAATTATTTTAGATGTGATGATGCCAGGTCAGAGTGGATACGAACTAACAAAAGAACTTAAAGAGTCAAAAAATATACCTATTATTCTTTTGACCGCAAAAGGAGAGGTGGAAAATAGAATTCATGGGTTGGAACTGGGAGCTGATGACTATCTTGGAAAACCCTTTGAACCAAAAGAGCTTTTATTAAGAATAAATAATATTATTAAAAATAAAGTAAATTTACCTCTGTCTACAAAAATAGGAGAGGCTGAAGTAGATTTAAGTAAAATGACAATAAAGCTAAAAGAAAAAATTGAAAAGATTAATACTTCAGAAAAAAATGTTCTGACAAAAATGCTATCGTCACCAGGCAAAATATTTTCTCGTATTGAGATTGGAAAAATATCAAAAATATCTAAAGAAAGATCTATTGATGTGATGATAACAAGGTTAAGAAAAAAAATTGAAACTAATCCTAAAAACCCGAAGTTTTTACAAACAATAAGAGGATCTGGATATGTCCTTTGGATTAAATAAGTTATTAAAAAAAATACTCCCTAGAAAACTTTTCTATAGAGCATTAATAATAGTGGCCGCCCCCGTAATTATTTTACAGGTAACGATTTCAATAGTTTTTTTTGATAGCATTTGGATTAAAGCGAATAAAGGGATGACAAGATCCCTGGTAAGTGAAATAAAAACTTTATTTGATGTTTACCGTTCAGAGGACACTAGAAATATACAATTTCTGACAAATTCTTATAAAAAAAATTTTGATTTTGTCATAAATATAAAGGATGAAGATTTACCTAAAACTAAATCAGATAGAAGATTTAGCCCGATGGATAGATCGCTTAGAAGAGAAATGAAACCAGTTTTTGGAAATAACTATTGGTTTGATACTGTAACCTACATTGATCTAGTTGATTTAAGAATAAAATCTGAAAATAAAATAATACAAATATTTTTCTCTAAAGATAAGATAGCTCCCTCATCAGTAAGAGTATTTGTACTTTGGTTAACTTTGCCGTCGGTCATACTTATTTTAATTGCATTAGTATTTCTTAAAAATCAAACCAGACCAATTGTAAATTTATCGAAAGCTGCAAAAAAATTCGGTAAAGGTGAAAATATTGAAAATCTAAGACCTAGTGGAGCTTTGGAAATTCGAGAAGCCACATACGAATTTGATAGAATGATGAAAAGAATAAATAGGCATTTAACACAAAGATCTGAAATGCTCTCAGGAATAAGTCATGATTTGAGGACACCTTTAACAAGATTAAAGTTACAATTAGCTTTGCTGGAAAAAAAAGATACCGCAAATAAAATGGCCGAAGATATCGATGAAATGGAAAGAATGCTTAATGATTATCTTCAATACGCTAAATCCCAAACAGAGGAAAAATCTGTTATTTTTAATCTTACAGATACAATTAATAACTTGTTAAAAAAGTATAAATCTAACAAATACGAATTTTTCTCAAATGAAAGTTTAAAATTTAATGGCAGAGAGAATCTTATAAGAAGGTGTATTTTAAATATTTTGGAAAACGGTCTGACTTATGGAAACAAAATCTTCGTTGAAATTAAAAAATCTTTAAACAATATTGTCATAACTGTTGAAGATGATGGTCCGGGGATACCTAAAAATGAATATGTTAATGTTTTTAAACCATTTTATAGAATTGATAAAAGTAGAGGGCTTAATAAATCTGGTGTAGGTCTAGGCTTGTCAGTTGCCCAGGATATAGTTAAATCACATGGTGGAAGCATCTATCTGTCTGAAAGCAAGCACAAAGGCTTAAATGTTAAGATTTCTTTGCCTTTTTAGTTTTGTTTTTTTTTAATTTATTAATTTCAATTTGTTGTTTTTGCACTATTTTTTTAAGAATTTGAAATTCCTTTTTCTTAACCAAGTCTAATCTGTTTATTAAATTTTCGCTTTGAAATTTTAACGATGTTGAAAGTTCTTTTCTTAAGTCTTGAGAAGTTAATATTCCGGCCTCAATAAAGCCAGAAATCATTTCTAAGATTTTTTTAGAATTGTTCATAATTTTACTTTAAATTATAAGTAATTTAATTTCAATTGTGGTAATTTAAAAAAATGATAATTCATAATTTTGATCCTATTTTAATCGATTTTGGAATTATTCAAATTCGCTGGTATTCACTTGCGTATATTTTCGGAATTTTGCTGGGTTGGTTATACGGCAAAAGCATATTGAAAAAACAGATTGAAGATCAAAATCAAAAAAATTATTTAGAAAATTTTGATGACCTTATAGGATACATAATTATTGGTGTAATTGTTGGTGGAAGATTAGGATATGTTTTATTCTATAATCCAATATTTTACTTTGAAAATATTTTAGAAATTTTTAAGCTATGGAATGGTGGAATGTCTTTCCATGGTGGCTTGGTTGGGGTTGTCGTTGCCATATACATTTTTTCAAAAATAAAAAATTTAAATTATATAATATATTTTGATACTATTTGTTGTGTAGCACCAATTGGAATTTTTTTAGGAAGAATTGCAAATTTTGTAAACAGTGAACTTTACGGAATACCTACTGATAAACCATGGGGAGTGATATTTCCAAAAGTAGACAACATTCTAAGGCACCCTTCCCAACTTTATGAAGCATTTCTAGAAGGTTTGGTTTTATTTATTATAATAAATACTTTGATAAGAAAAAAAATTTTATTTCATGGTGGTGTATCTTTCTTATTTTTAATTATTTACGGTTTGTTTAGAATTATATCCGAACAGTTTAGAGAACCTGATGGACATATGGGTTATTTGCTGAGTGGTATAAGCATGGGTTCGGCATTGAGTATTATTATGGCAATTATTGGGACAATATTCTTATTAAAATTAATAATTAATGAAAAAAATAAATAAAATTCTTTCAAACAAAAGTAAGATAACTATGGATAATTACATGGACATAGTTCTTTACGATAAAAAATTTGGTTATTATCAAAAAAAGAATCCTTTTGGAATTAAAGGTGACTTTGTTACAGCCCCAAATATTTCAAATCTATTTTGCGAAATGATTGCTATATGGTTGGTAAGTTTTTGGGAAAATTTGAAAAAACCCAACAATTTTTATTTTGTCGAACTTGGACCTGGTAATGGAGATTTTTGTTTGGTACTTTTAAAATCCCTGAAAAATTTTCCCGAAGCTTTTAAAGCAATTAATATAATGCTTTATGAAAAAAGTAATAGATTAAAAAAAATCCAAAAAAAAAGAATTGTTTCAAAAAAAGTTTCTTGGATTAAAAACTTTAAAGATATAAAAAAAGGACCTGTGATCTTTTTTGGTAATGAATTTTTAGACGCTCTACCAATTAAACAATTTAAGATAATAAATAGTAATATTTTTGAAAGATATGCTTCATTAAAAAAAAATAAAGTAAATTTTTTTTATGAAAAAGCCCAAAAAAAGCATGTAAACAAGCTTAAAAATTATAAACTTTTAAAAAATAATGGAGTTATAGAATATCCTGAGCATGGTTTTAGAGAATTAGAAGGTGTTTGTAAGAAAATAGAAAAACTTAATGGTGGTGCCCTATTTATAGACTATGGTTATGTAATTCAAAAAAATCAGGACACTTTACAATCTATAATGAATCATAAATTTAATAATTTGGGAGATAATATTGGTAAAGCCGATATTACATCTCTTATAAATTTTAGTTTATATAAAAGATATTTTAATTATAAAAATTTATATGTTGAAAATATTTTAACTCAAAGTGAGTTTCTTCAAAAGATGGGGATCGTAGAACGTTTTAAAATTGTGAGCAAAAAAATGAATATATCTGATAAATCAAATTTATATTCTAGATTAAAAAGATTAATTGATCCAAATATGATGGGGGAAAATTTTAAAGTTATATTTGCAAAAAATAAAAAGTGTAATTTTAGTTTAGCTTTTAAGTAATGTTTTATTCAAAAAGTTTAAAAAAAAATAGTAATTTTAAACATTGTTTTTTTTCAAGAAACAATGGAATTTCTAAAGGTATTTATGAAAGCCTCAATTGTGGTTTGGGCAGCAAAGATCAAAAATCAAATATAAAAAAAAATTTGGATATAGTAGCAAAAAAATTTGATATGGACTCTAAACTTTTAGTTTTGATGAACCAAACACATAGTAATAAAGTAGTGTTAATCGAGGATAATATTAGTTTGAAAAGAATTAACTCAGATGCCATGTTAACTAAGAACTCATCTATAGCTTTAGGTGTACTTACAGCAGACTGTGCTCCAATCTTATTTTTTGAGCAAAAAGAACAGATAGCTGGATGTATACATGCGGGCTGGAAGGGAGCAATCAATGGTGTAATCGAAAATACTCTAATGAAACTTAGAGAAATTGGAGGTAACCCTGAAGAACTTGTGGTTTGCATAGGGCCATGTATCAGTAAACAAAGCTACGAGGTAAAAGAAGATTTTTATTCTATTTTTAAAAATAAATTTAAAGAAAATGATTCCTTTTTTACTAGAAAAGATAAAAAAACATTTAATTTTGATTTGAGAGGGTTTGTGAATAAAAAATTTAAAAATTTTGGAGTCTCAGAAATAGACAATATATTAATCGATACATTTGCCACTAAGAATGAATACTTTAGCCATAGAAGGGCCAAAAAGTTAAAGGAGAATGACTACGGAAGATGTATATCGGTAATAAAAAAAATTACTTCTTAAATTAATTGAAAACATTGATTAATAGATGTATAAATAAATTGTTCTAATGAAAATTTTATCAGGAACAAGCAATCTCTCACTCAGCAAGGGTATCTCTAAACTCCTTAGGCTAAAATTAGTAAACACGAATATTAAAAATTTTGCTGACGGAGAAATTTACGTAGAAATAAACGAGAATATAAGGGGTAATAGTGTTTTTGTAATCCAATCAACATCTACACCTGCGAATGATAATTTAATGGAACTCCTTTTGTGTATTGACGCATTAAAAAGATCGTCAGCAAAAAATATAACTGCAGTAATTCCGTATTTTGGATACGCAAGACAAGACAGAAAGGTAGTTCCAAGAACTTCTATATCCGCAAAACTTGTTTCTAATTTAATCACAAATGCAGGAGCAAACAGAATAGTAACTGTAGACTTGCACTCAGGACAAATTCAGGGTTTCTTTGACATGCCAGTGGATAATCTTTTTACTACCCCAATATTTGCAAGATACATCAAAAAAAATATTAAAAGTAAAAATTTTATCTGTGTTTCTCCTGATGCGGGAGGGATAGAAAGAACAAGAGGCTTAGCAAAAAAAATTAATGCTGATTTGGCGATTATAGATAAAAGAAGACCTCAAGCAGGAAAATCTCAAGTCATGAATATTATTGGGCAAGTTAAAGATAAAGATTGTATAATTGTTGATGATATTATTGATAGTGGTGGTACAATTGTTAATGCTGCGGATGCTCTTATAAAAAAAGGCGCAAAGGATGTTTATGTGTTTGTAACGCACGCAGTGCTAAGTGGTGAGGCAATCAATAGAATAAAAAAATCAAAAATTAAAAAATTGGTAATTACGGATAGCATTGATAACTCTAAAAGAATAAAGAATATTAATAAAATTCAAGTATTATCTATTGCTCCACTAATGGCTGAAGCTATAAAAAGGATTTCGAATTCAACATCTGTGTCAGATCTATTTAATTAGCACTTGTTTTATTTCAAAGTTGGGTTAAATTGCTCCTTCAAATGATAAATAACTTAAAAGCTACCAAGCGAGAAACCAAAACTGCGGGAGAAACTAAGAGTTTGAGATTAAAAGGTTTGATACCTGCAATTTTATATGGCGGCCAAAGTCCAAATTTAAAAATAAGTGTTGAGGAAAAATCATTTAATAACATGTTCAATTCAGAAACATTTTTATCAACAATTATTGATTTGGATATTGAGGGAAAGAAGGAAAAGGTTATTCCTAGAGATGTTTCTTTTCATGTTGTTACCGAAAAGCCTGCTCATATAGATTTTATGAGAATAGTAAAAGGCTCAAAAATTATTCTAGAAATTCCAGTAATATTTAAAAATAACAGTAGTTCGCCAGGGTTAAAGAAGGGCGGAGTTCTTAATATCGTTAGACGAAAAGTTCAATTAAAATGCCAAGCCGAAAATATTCCAGATAACCTTGAGGTTGACTTGACTGGATTAGACATCGGAGCAAGTGTAAAGATTTCTTCAGTTAGGTTACCAGAGAATGCTAAACCTACAATAAGTGATAGAGATTTTGTGGTTGCAACAATAGCTCCACCAACAATTGTAAAAGAGCCAGAAAAAACTACGGAAGAACAAGCGATTGAAGGTACTGATGGTGAGGCGGCAACAACTGTAGAAGGTGCTGAGGCTGCTCCTGCTAAAGAGGGAGAGGCTGGGAAGAAGGATGAAAAAGCCAAAGATCAGCCTACAGATAAAAAATCTTCTGCTGATAAAAAACCAACTGAAAAGAAAGAAAAGAAATAATTTTTATGCTTTTGCTAGTAGGGTTAGGAAATCCGGGACCAAATAATTTAAATAACAGACATAATATTGGTTTTAAAATCATCGACGCAATTAACCAGCAGTTTAACTTATCCAAGCAAAAACCTAAATTTAAAGGTCTTTTGACGACAGGTAATATTAATAATAAAAAAGTTTATGCCATCAAACCCTTAACCTTTATGAATAATTCAGGGACATGTATTAGAGAACTGATAGAATATTTTAAGATCGATGCAAAAGATGTTTTTGTTTTCCATGATGACATGGATATTGATTTAGGAAAAGTGAAGGCAAAATTTGGTGGTAGTAGTGCTGGTCATAATGGAATTGAGTCGATAGACAAATCTATTGGAAAAGAATACTCAAGAGTTAGAATTGGTATAGGTCACCCAAAAGAAGAGAAGAAAGTAAATAATCATGTTTTAGAAGACTTCAATGAAACTGAGGAAGAGAAAATTCAAGACATTACTGAAAATATCGTAAAACTCATACCAACTCTAATAGATAAAAAAATTGATACATTTTCTAGCAAAGTAAATCAGAATCTTAATGGGATTTAAGTGTGGAATAGTAGGTTTGCCTAATGTTGGTAAATCAACTCTTTTTAATGCTTTAACATCTTCAAAAAATGCACAGGCTGCCAACTTTCCTTTCTGCACTATAGATCCAAATATTGGAATAGTCGATGTACCAGATATGAGGCTAGATAGATTACATCAGATATCTAAATCAAAAAAAAAAATAAATGCAAATATAACTTTTGTAGATATCGCAGGTCTTGTAAAAGGAGCATCCAAAGGTGAAGGTCTGGGGAATAAGTTTCTTTCACATATAAGAGAAGTAGATGCAATCGTTCACCTGGTAAGATGTTTTGACTCTGAGAATATACAGCATGTCAATAAAAATATAGATCCGATAAATGATCTAGAAACAATAAAGACAGAAATCTTATTAGCAGATATCAATCAGGTAGAAAAAAAATTGCAAAAGAATATGAAAAAAAAAATGACAAGTAAGGAAATAGAATTTCTTGAGGAAGTACTAAATCGATTGAATAAAGGTGGCGATCTAAATGATTTCTCGGATAATGAAAAACAAAAAACCCTCAGGGAAATTGGATTAATATCCATAAAACCATACATAATTGTAAGCAATGTAGATGAAAGAGATGTAAAAAACGGTAATAATTACACTAAAAAGTTGAAAGAGAAATTTCCTGGGCAAAAACATATTGTTATATGTGCAGATATAGAAGATCAAATAACAGATCTTAAAACAGATGAAAGAGCTGATTATATGCAAAATATTGGCTTACAAAAGACAGGATTAGATCAGCTAATTATAACCGGCTATGAACTTTTAAATCTAAGAACTTTTTTTACCTCTGGGCCAGAAGAAACAAAGGCTTGGACTATTAAAAAAAATACGAATGCACAGGATGCATCTGCGGTTATACATTCTGATTTTCAAAAAAACTTTATAAGAGCCGAAACTGTATCTTTCGAAGATTTTGAGAAGTATGGAGGTGCTGAAAAGGCTAAGGAAAATGGAAAGTTAAGAGTTGAAGGTAAAGATTACCTGGTTAGAGATGGAGATGTTTTATTTTTCAGGGTCAACGTCTGACCAAAGTCTTCTCATACTAAAATATACTAGAGTGGTTAGAATTATGAGAAATATAATAACTCTCACACCCATTTTATGCCTTGCTTCTAAAGTAGGCTCAGCTGCCCAAGTTAAAAAAGTGGTGACATCTTTCGCCATTTGAGCCTCTGTTGATTTTGTACCATCGGCGTAAGTTACTATGCCTTCTGACAAGGGATTTGACATCTTGATTTTTTTTCCTTCCATATACTTGTTGTAATATACTCCATCATCTAATTTTACGTTAGCAGGAGGATCTTCGTAGCCCATTAAAACCGAGTAGATATAATCGGCCCCTCCTTTTCTTGATTTTACTAAAACTGACATGTCAGGTGGGTAAGCCCCACCATTAGCAGCAGTAGCTGCTTGAATATTAGGGTAAGGGGAAGCAAACTTATCAGACGGTCTACCGGGTCTCATAAACATTTCACCTTCCTCATTGGGGCCATCCTGTATTTCAAAATTTGCGGCTATTGCTTTTACTTGCTCAATAGAGAACTCAGGACCTCCCGTCTCTCCCAAATTTCTATAGCTTAATAATCTCATTGAGTGGCATGAAGCACAAACTTCGTTGTATACCTGATAACCTCTTTGTAATGAGGCTCTATCAAACTTTCCTGTAATTCCCTTAAAAGACCACTCTTGCTTCAATAATTGTATCTTTTCAGATGAATTTAAGTTTCCAATTAAAATGAAAAATAAAAATGGTAAATAAAAAATAAAATTGGGTCTTTTATACATTGTCTAATTTGCTCGAATCTCTCATGAGTTCGGGTTTAGGCATTCCAGTTAGTACCGGTTCCGAAATGCTTAGTGGCAATGGATCTGTTTTTTCTACTTTGCTCAAAAATGGCATAATGATTAAAAAATGCGCAAAATAATAAGCTGTTCCAACTCTAGCAACAAAAAGATATATTCCTTCAGCGGGCATTGCACCTACATAACCTAATGCCAAAACGTCTATCATTAGAACCCAGAAAAAAGCTCTATATATAGGTCTAAAAACAGCTGACCTTACTTTGCCGCTATCTAACCATGGCAAAGCTAAAAGAATTATAAGTGAGCCGAATAATAAAATTACTCCTCCTAGTTTATCTGGTACAGATCTTAAAATTGCGTAAAATGGCAATAAATACCACTCAGGTACAATATGTGTTGGGGTAATTAACGGGTTGGCTGGTATATAATTATCTGGGTGACCCAAAATATTTGGCGAAAAGAAAATAAAACCTGCAAATATAATTATAAAAATTAGCAAAGCAAATAGGTCTTTAATAGTTATATAAGGATGAAACGGAACTGTATCTTTAGATGGTTTTTTAATATCAATACCAACTGGATTATTATTTCCTGGTACATGAAGTGCCCAGATATGCAAAACAACTAGACCTAAAATTATAAACGGAAACAAATAATGTAAACTAAAAAATCTTGTTAAAGTAGGATTGTCTACGGAATAGCCGCCCCATAACCATGTTACTATACTGTCTCCAACTAAAGGTATGGCGCTAAATAAATTTGTTATAACAGTTGCTCCCCAAAAACTCATTTGACCCCAAGGCAACACATAACCCATAAAAGCTGTAGCCATCATTAAAATGTATATTAGCATTCCTAAAATCCAAATAACCTCTCTTGGTGACTTATATGATCCATAAAATAATGACCTAAAAATGTGAATATAAACTGCTAAAAAAAACATAGATGCGCCGTTAGCATGTATATATCTTATTAACCAACCATAATTAACGTTTCTCATAATATGTTCGACACTATCGAAAGCCATATCTGCATGAGCAACATAATGCATCGCTAAAACTAGACCTGTAACGATTTGGGTTATGAGACAAAAAGTTAATATTCCACCAAAGGTCCACCAATAATTTAAATTTTTAGGTGTTGGGTAATTCATTAAGTGATCACCTAATGTTAATAAAGGCAGCCTATCATTAAACCATTTCCCAAATTTAGAACCAGGAGTGTATGTATGTTCGCTCATAAATAATTATCCAATTTTAATTGTGTTGTTATCAACAAATTCATATTTTGGTACTTCCATATTTGTTGGTGCCGGTCCTTTTCTTATCCTTCCAGACGTATCATAGTGAGATCCGTGACACGGACAGAACCAACCGTTGTAATCACCTTTATCTGATAAAGGCACACAGCCAAGATGTGTACAAATGCCCAACATAACTAACCATTCCTCTTTTTTAACTCTATCTTCATCCTTTTCTGGATGTTTTAAATCTTCTAAATTAACTTTTTTTGCCTCAGCGATTTCTTCGGAGGTTCTTCTTTTGATAAAAACTGGTTTACCTCTCCATAAAACTGTTATTGCTTTTCCCGGCTGAATTTGGCTTAGATCAACTTCGGTTGAGGCAAGTGCTTTGACTGAACTATCAGGATTCATTTGGTCAATAAAGGGCCAAACTGTTGCACCTATACCTATAGCCCCAACTGTATAGCTTGCGGTAAAAAGAAAATCTCTTCTGTCTTTTTTTCCTGATTTATCCATAAAATTATATTAACATTAATTATTTAATAAATAGGAACTATTTATAATTCATAACCGGGTCAGAATGACACATAAAATTGTTTTAAATTCCTTAATTCATGATTTTATAAACAATAATATTAATTCTAAATGAGAACAAAATTAGAAATAAGAAAAATAGTTACTAGCGATTGGTTTAAATTTCTCCAAAACCAAATATGCGAAGAATTTGAGCAAATTGAGAAAGGGAAATCTAGATCAAAAAAATCAAAAACCTTTAAAAAAACTTCTTGGAAAAAATCAAAAAATCCTATGGATGGCGGCGGCACTTATGCAATTTTAAAAAATGGAGCAGTTTTTGATAGTGTTGGTGTAAATTTTTCCGAGGTTTCTGGAAGATTTCATAAAAAATTTAGATCACAAATTTTTGGGGCTCGAGAAAATCCAAATTACTGGGCATCAGGAATATCAGTAGTGGCACACATGAAAAACCCAAAAATACCCGCAATGCATTTTAATACTAGATTTATTGTAACATCAAAAAATTGGTTCGGCGGAGGTATGGACGCAACTCCAACAATAAAAGATTTGAAAGAGAAAAAATTATTTCATAAGAAGATAAAAATTACATGTGACAAGTACAGTAAAAAATATTACCCTAAATATAAAAAATGGTGTGATGAGTATTTTTACCTGCCTCACAGGAGAGAAACTAGAGGTATTGGTGGAATATTTTTTGATTATAAAAAAAATAATTGGGAAAAAGATTTTAGTTTTGTAAGGGACGTGGGGCTATGTTTTTTAGATTGTGCAAAAACAATTATTACAAAAAAAATGAATTCAAAATGGTCAAAAAAACAAAAAAATCAACAATTCTATAAAAGGGGAAGGTATGTAGAATTTAACTTGTTATACGACAGAGGAACAAAATTTGGTTTAAACACAGGTGGAAATGTTAATGCAATTCTTATGTCGCTACCTCCAGCTGCAAAATGGAAATAAATGGATAAAGAGCCAATAACAGTTTCGGGTTTAAAAAAACTTCAAAAAGAGTTGGAAGAAATTAAAACTATTAAAAGACCAAAAATTATTGCGGCTATAGCAGAAGCAAGGGGTCATGGAGATTTAAAAGAAAACGCAGAATATCATGCAGCTAAAGAACAACAGGCGCAAACAGAAAGTAGAGCTATGCAAATCAATAGCGTAATAGCAAATGCAAATGTAATTGACGTAAAAGAAATAGAAAATACTGGTAAAATTATTTTTGGAACGACAGTTACTGTTAAAGATTTAGATAAAGGAAATTTAAATTCTTTTAGAATTGTAGGTAAGGACGAAGCTGACGTAAATAAAAATTTAATTTATTTTAAATCACCAATGGGAAAGTCTTTAATTGGGAAAAAAAATAAGGATTTGATAAACTTTGTTACCCCATCTGGAGAAAAAAATTATGAGATAATTAAAGTAGAATATATTTAAATTAAGTAAGCTTTTTAATTAAAGCCTTGATATCACTATCATTAATAACAAAATTATTTTCAATCCACTTTTTTTCGATCTTTTTTAAAGCCTGTCCCATTTTTTTTCCACTTTTAAAACCATACTTAAAAAGATCATTGCCAGTTATAGGCATCTTGGGTGTCACTGACTTGTTTATTTGAGATAAAGTTTTTATTCTATTAGAATTAAAGTTCTTTTTACTAACTAAATTAAAAATTATAAATATTTTTTTCATATTATCTTTTCCATAAAAGAAAATGTTTTTTTTCAGATTTTTTGTAAAAAATTCTTCGTACGATTTAGTTTCTTTTAAAACTTTTGAAAATAAATTTATGTTACTCTTTAGTTGATTTGAAACTTTATACTTATGAAAAAAGTACTCATGATTATTTGAGGAGTCTAATAACATAGAAGCAAAAATTATATCTTTTTCTGGTTTGACGTCATTAAATTTATACAATTTTTTAAGTTTTTTAATTCTAGATAAATGCTTAAATTCTGGGAAAATTAATTTAAAAATTTCAAGTATAAATTCATTTTTAAACAAATCGTAAAAATTTCTAAGTTTAATAATTTTTTCTAACTCACTTAAAACTCTTTCTTTTGATAATTTTATTATTCCGTTTAAGTTTACTTTTATTGCTTTTTTTACTTCTTCGCTTATTTCGAAACTTTGATACTGTATTGAGAACCTTATAAACCTTAAAATTCTTAAAAAGTCTTCTTTAATCCTTTGATTTGGATCGCCAATAAATTTAACCCTTTTGTTTTTAAGATCCTCTAAGCCTAGTTGGGGATCAAAAATTTTTCCTTTTTGATCAAGATAAATAGCGTTGATAGTAAAATCTCTTCTTTTCGAATCTTCTGTCCAATTTTCTGTAAATTCTATTTTTGCATGTCTACCATCTGTTAAAATATCTTTTCTTAATGTTGTAATTTCAAACTTCTGCCCCTCAAAAATTAAAGTTAAAGTTCCATGATCAACCCCTGTTTCCTTAACTTGTATGTTAGAATTTTGAAATTTTTTACTGATTTCATTTGGGGTTAAAGAGGTTGCGATATCAATATCATCGATTTTTTCTTTTAGAAGGTGTTTGCGAACACAACCTCCAACAAACATGGCTTGATTTTTATTTTCTGAATTCAAAATATAAAAAATTTTCTTAATTTTTTTTGACTTATAAAAAGGAAAAAAAGAATTTTTTATTTTTTCAATTAAAAACATAATTATTGGCTGGGGCGCTAGGATTCGAACCTAGGATGGCGGTACCAAAAACCGCTGCCTTACCGCTTGGCTACGCCCCAAAGTAAATTTCATATACCACAAAAAAACGAAATTAAATAGTTTTACCAGTAGCACACCAATAATTTGGGAATTTTTTTTTAATTTTAATATGTGCTGATACAGCACTTTTCTTTGTTAAAAAAAGCCCAAAACAAGCAGAACCTGACCCTGTTAATCTAGAAAATTGACAATTATTTGTTTTCTGAATTTCATTTAAAATTTTTTTAATAATAGGGTATTTTTTAATAACTATTTTTTCCAAAAGATTTCCCTTTTTTTTTAGCAAAGAAATTAAATTTTTTTTTGAATTAAAATTATAATTTTTTTTTTTTATTTGATTATAAGAATTCACTTTTGAATAGACCTCTTTTGTTGAACATTTAAGAAATGGATAAACCACAATAAAATAAAATCTCTGTTTACTTTTAATAATTTTAATACTTCTTAGATTTTCTTGAAACATTTGACTTGATACAAAAAATAATTTTAAATCAGAGCCTAATATTCTTGAAAAAAAATTTATTTCTTTTTCTGAAATTTTTTTACCTTTCAAAAAGTGTTTTATTATAGCTGCGGAGTTGCTCGATCCTCCACCCATTCCTGAAAAAGCTGGTATTTTTTTTTTTACTTCTAAAAAATAACTCTGGTTATAAGGTAAATATCCACTTTTTCTTAACACAGACAATGATTTTAAAATACTATTATCATTTTTTTTAACATGATTGGAAAAACTACCAATAAAATTAATTTTATCTTTTTTTCCAATGATTTTTTTAATTTTTATCTCATCAAATAAATTAATAATATGTACAAGTGATTGAATATTATGAAGATTTGTTTTTTTCTCTTTTTTTCCAATATCTAAAAACAGATTTAATTTACAATAAGATCTAAGAAAATTATATTTCATATTTTAAGATTTTTCTAAACCAAATATCAATTTATTCTCAATTATTTTCTTTAAATCACTGTCTGTATTTTTAAGCTTGAGAACATAATTCCAATAATATCTAGCTTGAATTTTTTGATTATTTTTCCATAAACAATCTGCAAAATGATCATTAACAATAGGGTCTGATGGCATTAAAATTATTGCCTCTCTCAAATATTCTTTTGCTTCACTGTATCTATTTAACTTGTATAACGCCCACCCAAGAGAGTCTGTTATATAGCCGTCGTTTTTTTTCAATTCATTTGCCTCCTCAAGCATGCCCAATGCTTTATTTAAATTTTTTCCCTGCTCAATCCATGTATACGCTAAATAATTCATTACATAGGGTTGTTTTGGAGATATTTTTAAAGACATCAACAAATCTTTTTCTGCCAAATTCAATTTGTTTATTCTTTCGTAAGCAGTCCCTCTTCTATCTAAAACTTGATAGTAAAGATTGTGCTCAGTATTAATTTTTAGTAAAATTTTTGAATATAAATCAATTGCTGTTTCAAATTCTTCTCTATTCCTTAAAAAATTTGCAAAATCATAAATTTGATAAACATCAGGGTCGATAGTTTTATATGTCTTTTTTAAAAAATTAATTGCTTCTTTTTTTTTATCCTGAGCATCCAATATAAATGCAATTTTTCTATTTGAATGCCATTGGTAGACGCTACCGGTATTTGATAATTTTTTATAGATCTTCATTGATTTATCATATTTTCCCAGAATGAAGAAATTTTCAGCCAATAAAGACTCATATGAAGTAAAATTTGGATTTAAATATAATGATAAATTAATATAGAAATTAGAGAGCTCATAATTCCCTTGTGTGGCAAGTGCATTTGCAACAATGTAAAAAATTTCAGCTAAAATATGATTTTTATTTTTACAATAAAATTTGTTGTTATTTTTTTTATCTTTATCCAATACTTTTTTGAATTGATTAATTAAAAGATTTTTGGGGTACTTTGTTGATGCATAATTAATTAGTTTATTTGACTCAGTTTTTTTACCTTTGTTTAATAAATAATTTGCATGAAAAAAGTAGTATCTAGAAAAATTATTCTCTTTATTTCCGTATAATTCTTTAAAAATTTTTTCAGTATTTTCAGTATCATAAAAACAATGCGCTAATGCATTTTGAATAACTTTAAAATTGTTATATCTGTCAGATAAATTTTCTATATTTGATAAACCTTTTTCTTTATCGCTCTTGTCTATAGCTGACCAGTTAATTAGAGAGGTTTTTAATACATTGAAAACTGCTCTGTGCTCAAAACTTTGCTCTATTTGTTTAAAATAAATTTTTGCTTTAGAGGTTTTACCTCTTTTAAATTCACTTAAACCTAAAATTAATTTACTCTCAAAATTAAATATTTTTTTCGCCTCTAAATTTCTAGAATATTTTTTTGCTTCATTAAATTTCTGTAAATTCACTAATGACTGGATATATTTAGCTGTAAAATCAGAGCTATCCTTTTCAGAACCTTTTATTTTTTTAAAGAATTCTTTGGATTTTAAATAATCAAAATCATTAAATGATATAAGTGCAGAAAAGTAACCTGATAAATTTTTAGCGTTATAATTGAAATCTGTATTTTTAGAGTAAGATGAACTGGAGAAGACAACGCCTATTAATGTGTATAATAAAACTAAAAAAAAATGTATTTTCATGATGTATGAAAAATTATAAAAAAAAAATTTATCATAAACTTATAAATAATAAAGTTAGTTATAGTAGCAAAACTATAGACAGATATAAAAAAAATAATGATAAAAAAGTCATCAATACTGTTTCCGTTAAAATACCGCAGCTAGAGAAGCTTAAAAAACATATTAATTCTATCAAAAATTGTGATTTGAAAAATAATGCAACAAATATGGTTTTTGCAGACGGAAATCCTAATTCTTCTTTAATGATAATTGGAGAGGGTCCTGGTGCAAACGAAGATAAAGAGGGCAAACCATTCGTGGGTAGAGCAGGAAAACTTTTAGATAAAATGTTAGATGCTATAAAACTTAACAGAAAAAATGTTTATATTTCTAATGTTGTTAATTTTAGACCACCAATGAATAGAAGGCCAACAGATGAAGAAATAATTAGATATCTTCCGTTTTTAAAAAAACATATAGAAATAATTAATCCAAAAATTTTACTTTTGCTTGGTAGTACAGCTCTTAACGCTTTAGTAGGTAATGAAGTAGTAATTTCAAAAGCAAGAGGAAAATGGATAAATAAAAAAATTGGTAACATTGAATTAGAGGTAATAGCCTCATTTCATCCAGCTTTTCTTATGAGACAACCTGACCAAAAAAAACACGCTTGGGAAGATCTAAAAATGATTAGAAAAAAAATGTCAGACTTAAAAATTAAATTAAATGGTTAAAAAAATTTTTGCCGGTATAGATGAGGTCGGAAGAGGTTGTTTAGCAGGCCCTGTTATTTCGTGTGCGCTTATTTTAAAAGAAAATGTAAATAAGAAATATATAAAGGACTCTAAAACTATATCTTTTAAGAATAGAGTGAAAATTGCTAGATATATTAAAAAAAATTCTTGGTATGCGATTGGATATGCGTCTGTTAAGGAAATAGATAAATATAATATTTTTAATGCAACTCTTCTTTCTATGGAAAGAGCTATTAAAAAATTAAAAAAAAAACCTGATCTTTTTTTGGTTGATGGGACACATGCACCTAAAAAATTAAAAAATTCTAAAACCATAATTAAAGGAGATCAAAAAATTAAGTGTATTTCTGCAGCTTCGATTGTTGCTAAGGTCTACAGGGATCATTATATGATAAAATTAGGAACTAAATTTCCCCAATACAAATGGAATAAAAATTTTGGTTATGGAACCTGGCAACACTTAGGTGCTCTTAAAAAATTCGGAGTAACCAATTATCACAGAAAAAGTTATAGGCCCGTACACAACATCTTGTTTAAATAAGATTTCCTAGCACACAATAGACTCGACTAAAAAAAAAAATTGACGATGGATTCAATTTAAGGTTGAATTCAATAAATGACAAAATTTTTTGATAGGATTGTTTGTGGGGACTCTTTAGATACTTTAAAAAAGATTCCTGATAAAACTTTTGATCTAGTTTTTGCTGATCCTCCCTACAACATGCAAATTGGTAAAAGATTAAAAAGACCTGATGACAGTAAAGTATATGGAGTAAATGATAAGTGGGATCAATTTTCAGACTTTGAACATTACGACAATTTCTCTAAAACATGGTTAAAAGAATGTAAGAGAGTTTTAAAGGACAATGGTTCTATATGGGTAATAGGAACTTATCATAATATTTTCAGACTTGGTTACTATATTCAAAATTTAAATTACTGGATATTAAATGATGTTATTTGGAGAAAAAATAATCCAATGCCAAACTTTAAAGGAACACGATTTACAAATGCTCATGAGACTCTAATTTGGGCTTCAAAAAATAAGAGATCAAAATATACATTTAATTACCAATCTTTAAAATGTTTAAATGACGATTTACAGATGAGATCAGATTGGACCGTTCCTATTTGCAATGGAAAAGAAAGGCTAAAAAAAAATGGCAAAAAAGTTCATTCAACACAAAAACCTGAGTCTTTGCTTTATAGAATTATATTGGCAACAACCAATAAGGGTGATGTAATTTTCGACCCTTTCTTAGGAACAGGAACTACGGCGGTCGTTGCAAAAAAATTGGGCAGAAGATACTTTGGTATTGAAAAAGATAGAAGATATTTTGAATCAGCCAAAGAAAGAATTAATAAAGCAAGTATAATAGAAGATGATTATTTAGATACACTCCAAAATAATAAATCTAAACCAAGGGTACCATTTGGTTCTTTAATAGAGATGGGACTAATAAAACCTGGAACAATACTTTTTGATCCAAAAAAGAAATTTAATGCAAAGATAATGGTTGATGGAAGTCTAAAATGTCAGCAAACTGCGGGTTCAATCCACAAAGTTGCAGCAAAGATGATGGGGGCAGAAAGTTGTAATGGCTGGACCTACTGGCACTATCAATCGGGTAAGAGTTTTAAACCAATTGACGAATTAAGAGAAAAGCTAAGACCAGCCTCTTAAATTTGTTGATAAATATCTCCTAAATAGCTGTTCAAAAATTTTTGACTTTTTGTAATTTTTTTTAAAATAATATTTCTAGCTTTTACCAATAAAGGATTAGATAAATGAAATGAAAAATAGTTAATTCTTGATCTGCTATTAATTAATTTAGTTTTTTGTAATCTTTTTTGGAAGTAAAGACTCTGCACCTCTTTAGTATTTTGAGATAGTAATTCGAATAATTCAAAAGCAGCTTCTATTGACTGTGAAGCTCCTTGGGCCATAGTAGGATTAAAAGTGTAAAAAGCATCACCCAAATAAAATAAATTTTCATAAATTGATTTTGAAGGTTTTTTAGATACATAAATTGGCCAGTATTCTAATTGACTTTTAAATAGACTCTCTAAATTTTTATTCTGTGAAAGTATTTCTTTTTTGATTATCTCTTTTAAATCAATATTGTTATGTAATTTTTGTCTAATTATACAAACTAAATTTAATTCACCTCTTTTATTAATTGGATAAATTACAATATGAGCATTTTTTAACATTATCAAAGAAATATTTTTTTTATCAAAGGTAAAATGCTGAGTGTCTTTAATAAGTGTTCTTATAGCGATTGAACCATTATAAAAAGGTTTAATATTTTTGTTTTCTACAACAGATTTTGTATTTGAAAAAACTCCATCCGAAATAACTATATAATCTACTAGATCATTTGTATTGTCTCTAAAATTTATTAGTAATTTATCTTTTACTTTTGAAACCTTTGTTACATTTTTTCCAAATTTTATATTATTTAAAAATAAATCAGTTTTTAAAAATTCTATTAAGGTAGACCTTTTTAAAGTTGTATATTTAACTTTATTTGTATTAAATTTATCTAAATTTAAATCGCAAATTTTATTGTTGTCATTAGAATAAAAATTTAATTTTAGGGGGTTAAAAAAATTATTATTTTCAAGATTATGAAATTTAATTTTGTTTAAGATTGAAATACTATTTGGCGCTAATTGTATTCCATAACCCTCTTCTAAACTAAGTTCTTTTTCTTTTTCGTAAACCATAACTTGAAAATTAGAATTATTTTTAAATAAATTTGCAGCGGTTAAACCAGCAATTCCAGATCCAATTATTGCAATTTTTTTTGGCATCAATATAAATTTTCTACCTGTCTAAAAATTTTTTTTGTAAAGGTTGGGACAAAGACTCTTTTGTTATAGAGAGAATGCCAATTTAAATCTTTTGGAATTCTGTTTGCAAATTTATAATATAAATTAATATCTAGTTTTTTATTAGATATTGAATTTTTATAATTACATAAAAAATTCCAATTTTTAAAACTTTTTTTACCTAATTTTTTTCTTACTATTGGTAAATTATATTCTTTTAGAAATCCCAAATTATTATTTTTTGTTAAGCCAATTTGTTTTTTTTTATTTAGGTAGCAAAAAATATTGTAACTTAATTTATTTGCCCTAATTCTGTCAGTTAACTTTTTTGTGTTGCCAGATCCGTAAAATTTACAAGTTTTTTTAATTGGACAGATTTTGCAATGAGGGTCTCTGGGTTTGCAAATTAAAGCACCAAATTCCATTAGGGCTTCTGCGAAATCTGAATTTCTTTTTGAATTAAATAATTTTTTTTTATTTTTCTCAATAATTTTCTCAAAATTTAATTTATTTTCATGTTTGTTTAGTATTCTTGAAAAAACTCTCTTTACATTTCCGTCAATGCCTAATCGAGGTTGATTGTATACTAAAGCTAACAAAATATTTCCGGTATAATCACCTATTCCAGGAAGTTTTTTTATTTCATTTAAATTTTTTGGAAGAATAGAATTATTTTCTTTCGTTATAATTTTTGCTGTTTTTAATAGATTTGTTGCTCTTCGATAGTAACCTAAGCCTTCCCAGAGTTTGAAAATTTTTCTTTTATTAGTTGTAGAAAGTCTTGTTAAGGTTTCTATTTCTTTTGTGAATCTTTTAAAATATGGCAATACAGTTTTAACTTGCGTTTGTTGCAACATAAATTCACTCAATAATCTATAGTAAAGCTTTTTAGGAGAATTAAATTTTACTCTCCAAGGTAATGTGCGTTTATTATTATCATACCAACAGATTATTTTTTTTGATAGGTTCTTATTAATATGCATAAAAAAAAGAAATATATTAATAAATCAATGTATTCTATTCAAGGGTTAAGCACGGTTGGAAATTCGTTGCCTAAATCATTAAATAAAATTCTAAAAAAAGGTGGACACAATTATTCTTCTATAATTAATAATTGGGTCGAATTAGTTGGAAAAAAAACTTCAGATATATGCTACCCTAAGTCTATCAAAACAAACAGGGAATTAGAAAACGGTATACTTGTTTTGAATGTGAGTCATGGAAATCAACTTGATGTGGAATATAGTAAAAAAGATATAATTGATAAAATTAATTCTTTTTTTGGATACCAATTTATAAAACAAATAAAAACTGTTTTAATAGATGAAAAAATAATCACCAAAAATAAAAAAAATTTTATTGGAAATAAAAATGAAAAAATAAATAATATGATAGATGAAATCAAAGATTTTAAGCTCAAGAGAAAACTCACTGATCTTGCGAATGAATTTGGGAAAAAAAAATCGAAATAGTATTATGAGAATTAAGTTTTTCAATTTTTCTTTAATAATATTATTTTTAACTTTTTTAAATTCAAATTATTCTCTCGCAAATAATAATGAAGCTCTTTTTGGAAATGACGATTCAAAAATAATTGTAAAAGTTTTTTCCTCTTTAACTTGCCCGCACTGTGCAAATTTTCATAAAAAAATTTTTGAAGAATTAAGAAAAGACTATCCAAGTATAGTAAAATTTGAGCATCATGGCTTTCCCTTGGATTTAGCAGCGCTCAATGCTGAAAAATTATTAAATTGCTTTCAAAATAAATCAAAGAAAATTAGCTTTTTAAATGAAATTTATGAAAAGCAAGACACTTGGGCTAACGGTTCAGATATTAACAAAATAAACTCGAATCTGATTAAAATTGCTAAGAAACACGGCTTAAATAATGATATGATTAACAATTGTTTGGTTGATACTGAAATTGAAGATAAAATTTTAAACAAGAGAATAATGGCACAAAAAAAATATTCTATAGACTCAACTCCATCAATATTTATTAACGAAAAAAAATATGAAGGAAAATATATTTATGAAGATTTCAAAAAAATAATAGAGAAAGAGATTAAATGAAATTTAAAAAACTTGAAATGTCAGGTTTTAAATCTTTTTTTGATAAAACTTTTTTTTATATAGAAGATGGTTTAACGGGAATTGTTGGGCCAAATGGGTGTGGAAAATCAAATATTGTTGAAGCATTAAGGTGGTGCATGGGGGAAACATCTGCAAAAAGTATGAGAGGTTCTGGGATGGAGGATGTGATTTTTTCAGGAACTTCGAATAGACCAGCAAAAAATATTTCTGAAGTTTCAATAACAATTGATAACTCAGAGAAGGAAGGCCAAGGACAGTATTTAGAATTAGAGGAGGTTGTGATTAGAAGAAAAATTGAAAAAGATAAAGGCTCAAAATATTTTATGAATGATAGAGAAGTGAGAGCAAGAGACGCACAAACTTTTTTTGCAGATCTATCAACTGGAGCGCATTCACCTTCAATGATAAGTCAAGGAAAAATCGGAATGATTGTAACAGCCAAACCCTCTGAAAGAAAAACTGTGCTTGAAGAAGCAGCTGGTATTTCTGGAATACATTTAAGAAGACATGAGGCTGAGACAAGATTGAATGCAGCAGAAAATAATTTAAAAAGAGCGGACGAATTAAAAAAACAGCAAGAAAAACAATTGGAAAGTTTAGAAAAACAAGCTGAAGAGGCAAGTAGATACAAGGAAGTTTCACAGCAAATCAAGTCTGTTGAGGCAGGGTTATATTATCTGAAAATTCAAGAAATTGATAAAGAGAAAAATAAAGTTAAAGAAAAATCTGATGAGATTCAAATTGAAATTAGTGCGGTAGAAAAAGATTTGAGTCTAAATGACGATCTTGTCAAAGAGGAAATTAGTAAAATTCAACCGTTGAAAGATAAAAAATTGGAAAATCTTTCAAAGATTCAAAAGATAAACTTGGAAATTACAAATCTTAACAATAGAGAAAAAGATATTAAAGATTTAAATAAAAAACTATCTGACAATATCAGTCAAATAAACTCAGACTTGGAAAGAGAAAAAAGTATTTCTTTAGACGCATCTTTAAATGAGAAAAGAATTTTAGAAGAAAAAAACGAATTGCTAAAAACAGAAAGGGAATTATTTGACATTGAAAAAAAAGCAGAAATAGATCTTGATATTTCCAAGCAGGATCTAAAAGACAAACAGCTTAAATTTGATAATTTTTTAGTGAAAAAAGTAAATTCATTCGATTTAAAAGGGCAAGAAAAAATTTTAGAAAACCTTAAAGAAATAAATGAGTCTGTTTCGAGTCTTTTAGATGAAAATAAGATAAGTGAAGCTAAAAGTAAAAATAATCAGCTAAACGAAATTTTGAAAGATCAAATACAGAATTTGCAAAGCATAGAGACGAATGATTTAACATTGGGTTTTAGTGAATTAATCGAAGGTATAACAGTTTCTAGAGAAAAGTACGCAACAATATTTGGAAAAAATGAATCAATACATGAAAACTCTATTAAAAGAAAAGAAAGAATAAGAAATATTGATCAAGAATTAGAAAATTGGAAAGGTCTAAAGTTAAATTCAGAAAAAATGCTTTTAGAATTAGATAAAAGAAAAAAAATTATAGAATTTGAATTAGAGGAGAATCGAAAAAATCCTGAAAAAATAGCAATTAGCAAGGGGCAAAACTTACAAAATTTAGAAAATACAAAAAAAAATAATGAAGAATTAGAAGACGAAATTAAAAAAATCGAAGAAAAATATGGCGTAATAAATAATAATTTAAAGAGTGTCCAAGAAAAATTTACGGTATTAAGAGAGGGGAAAGCTAGATTTGAAGCTACAATTGAAGGTATAGATCAAAGAAAAATGGATTTGATTTATATGATGAAGAGTGAACTTAACATAGATAATATAAATAATTTATTAAACATATCTGACCTAAACTATGAAGAAAGTTTGCCTACGGTTCCAGAACAAGAAAAAAAGTTAGAAAAGATAAAAAAAAATAGGGAAGCTATGGGGTCTGTTAATTTACGTGCAGATGTGGAGACAGAAAAATTTAGAACCGCAATTAAAAAAATGGAAGATGATAGAGCAGACCTTGTTTCTGCGATTGTCAAACTTAAAACAAGTATTAATGAATTAAATCAAAGAGGTAGGGAAAGGCTTTTGGAAGCATTTTCAAAAGTTAACAAAAAATTTAATGAGGTTTATACAAAACTTTTTAATGGTGGAAGTGCAAAACTTGAGCTAGTCGACTCCGAAGATCCTTTGGAAGCTGGCTTAGAAATGTTGGTCTCACCTCCCGGTAAAAGACTTCAATCAATAACTTTGTTATCGGGTGGAGAACAGGCGTTAACCGCATTGTCATTAGTTTTTGCAATTTTCTTAACTAATCCTTCTCCCATCTGTGTTTTAGATGAGGTTGATGCACCATTAGACGATGCTAACGTGACTCGATTTTGTTCACTATTGGAAGAACTTGTTTCCGTAACAAAAACTAAATTTATAATTATAACTCACCATGCACTTACCATGTCAAAAATGAATAGGCTTTATGGAGTAACTATGCCTGAGAAAGGTATAAGCAAATTAGTAGCTGTAAATTTACAAAAGGCTGAAGAATTAGTAGCTTAAAAACAAATGACCAATTTGGATGATCTTAAAACTCGCCTCAAAATTGCAAAATCTAAATTACAAAAAAAAGCTTTAGAAAAAGATGATAAAAAGAAAGGTGTTTTCTTGGGAAACGCTTTTAAGCTAGGCTCAGAACTAGTTGCCGCAGTAGCAGTGGGGACAATTATTGGGTTTATTTTGGATAATTGGTTTGATACTAAACCAATATTAATAATTATTTTTTTTCTTTTTGGAGCTGCGGCAGGAATTACCAATGTGTTTAGGGCTGCAAAGAGAATGCAAGAACAGGAAGATTAAGTTATGGCAGCAAATCCGATGCACCAGTTTAAAGTTCATACTATTGGACCAGAAATAGAAATTTCCGGAGTAAATTTATCTTTCACTAATGCAAGTCTTTTTATGACAATTAGTGGGGTTTTGATAATAGCTTTACTCTTACTTGGAACGAGAGAAAAAAAATTAATTCCAAGCAAAGCACAGTTATTATCAGAAATGTTGTACAATTTTATAGCGAAAATGATAAGTGACACCGCAGGGAAAAAAGCAAAACCTTTTTTTCCTTTTATATTTAGTCTTTTTGTTTTTATTTTATTTTGTAACATGGTGGGAATGCTGCCTTACTCCTTCACTGTGACTAGCCACATAATTGTAACATTAACTTTTGCAATATTCATATTTATTGGGGTAACAATCTTAGGTTTTATAATGCATGGCTTCAAATATTTAAAAATATTTGTACCTAGCGGTGTACCTTTGGTTTTATTGCCAATTATATCTATTATTGAAATTATTTCTTATTTGAGTAGACCTATAAGTTTATCTGTAAGACTTTTTGCAAATATGATGGCAGGTCACACTATGCTAAAAGTTTTTGGAGGCTTTGTTATAAGTTTAGGTTTAATTGGTGGTTGGTTGCCATTAACATTTTCAGTTGCATTGACAGGACTAGAAATACTAGTAGCTTTTTTACAAGCTTATGTTTTTGCAATATTAACGTGCATTTATTTAAACGATGCACTTAATTTACATCACTAACAAAAAAAGGAGGAAAAATGGAACTAGAAGCAGCAAAAATGATCGGGGCAGGTTTAGCCGCTATCGCTTTAGCTGGAGCTGGTGTTGGTATTGGAATAATTTTTGGTAATTATTTATCCGGTGCAATGCGAAACCCATCAGCAGCTCAAAAACAATTCCCTAATCTACTTTTGGGTTTTGCTTTAGCTGAAGCTACTGGTCTTTTCGGATTGGTTGTGGCTTTAATAATACTTTTTGCTTTTTAAATAATTTTAGGCACAAAGTATGAAAAAGTATTTTATTGTATTTACTCTCTCACTTTTGATGAGTGAAAGACTTATTGGAGCTGAGGCTGGTATGCCTCAGCTTGACCCTAAGTATTGGGCTTCACAAGCATTTTGGTTGATATTAATTTTTCTCACAATCTACTTATTAATAGCCAAAATTTTTATTCCAAAAATAAAGGGCAACATTGACACAAGAGAAGATAAAATGAGAAAAGACTTAGAGGAAGCCAAAACATTTAGAGAGGAAGCGGAAAAAAAACTTAAACTTTATGAAGAGTTAATAAAAAAAGCAAAATTAGAGTCAAAAAAAATTATTTCTAATAGTAGACAAAAACTAAACGAAGATATTCAATCAAAAAAAGAGAGCGTACAAAAGCAAATTGAACAGGAAATTCTTAAAGCAGAAAAAGAAATAAAAAAATTTAAATTAGACTCAATTCACAAAGTAGGTAGTATTTCTGAAAACATTGTATCTGACTTGTTAATTGATATCTTTGGAGAAGATGGAAATAAGAGCAGTATTAAAGCAACAGTTTCTGAAGTTGTAAAACAAAGAGTAACGAAAATATGATTATCGATGCAACATTTTGGGTAGCAGTTTCATTTTTAATATTTATCGGTGTTCTTGTTTATCTAAAAGTACCACAAAAAATCGATAATTCATTAAACGAAATTATCAAAAAAATTAAAGGAGATTTGGATAATGCCGAAAAACTGAAAGATCAAGCAAAAACTTTATTAAGTGAATATGAGACAAAAGTAAGTAAATCAAAAGATGAGGTTAACAATTTAATTTCTAAGACCAAAAATGAAACTGAAAAAGACATCATTAAGGCTAATGAAGAGTTTCATAAAATAATTGAAAATAGAAAAAAATCTGCTGAAGAAAAAATTAATCAAATGAAAAATCAAGCTATTAAAGATGTGAAAAATTTATCAGTGGATATTGCAATAAGATCAGTAGAAAAAATCATCAAAAATTCAATTGATAAGAAAAAGCTTGATAAAATTTATCTATCAAGCATTGAAGAGACAAAAAAGATTTTAAAAAACAAATCTATCTAGAGTAAGATCAAAAAATATGACAAAAAAGGTTATTGTTGTCGGATCAGGATTCGGCGGGCTAGCTTCAGCTCTAAGATTAAAATCCAAAGGTTATGATGTAACTTTAGTTGAAAAACATCCCGATCTAGGTGGACGTGCAAGAGTTTTTAAAAAGGGAAATTTTATCTACGATGGTGGTCCCACTGTTATAACTGCTCCATATCTTTTTGATGAATTATTTTCATTGTTTGATAAAAAAATCTCAGATTACGTTAAAATAGTACCACTTAATTTATGGTACCGTTTTGTTTTTAGTGATGGGGATACTTTTGATTACTCGGGCGAAGAAAAATTAATGGAAAAAGAAATTAAGAAATTTTCAGATAAAGATTTTAAAGGGTATAATGATTTAGTCAATTTTACTGAAAAAATTTTTAATAAAGGTTTTACAGATTTATCTGATAAACCTTTTAATAACTTATCTTTTATGCTCAAACAAATTCCATCTTTATTAAAACTTAAAAGCTACAAATCTGTTTACGAGTTAGTTTCTAGTTATATATCTAATGAAAAATTACGAAGGGTATTCAGTATGCATCCACTTTTGGTTGGGGGAAATCCCTTTACTACTACATCAATATATACCTTAATTTTATTTTTAGAGAAGAAATGGGGAATTCATTATTCAATGGGTGGTACAGGTGAGGTTGTAAAAGCGCTGGAAAAGTTAATGGTGGAAGAAGGCATTAAAATCATAAAGGATGCGGAGGTTACAGAGATAATAGCAAAAGATAAAAATGTTAAAGCAGTAAAAATTAATAATTCTAAAATTATGGATTGTAATTATATCGTGTGTAACTCAGACCCGCCTAATGTTTACAAAAACTTAATTAAATCTGAAAATAATTATAATTTTTTATTTAAACAAAAAATGAAAAGGATGGATTATTCTATGGGCCTTTTCGTTTATTATTTTGGATCTAAAAAACAATATAAAAATGTTGCACATCACACAATTTATTTTGGTAAATCTTATGAAGAGCATTTAGAAAAAATTTTTGAAAAAAAAATCATCTCGGAGGATATAAGTTATTATTTACATCGACCATCAGCTACAGATGCTAATATGGCGCCAGATGGACAAGATGCTTTTTATGTTTTGGTGCCCGTCCCCAATAACTTGTCTAATATAAATTGGTCAGTTGAAGGTGAAAAATTTAAAAATTTAATTTTAGATAAAATGGATAAATCAGTTTTACCTGGTATTAAAGAAAATGTTGTGAGTGATTTTTATCTCACACCAGATTATTTTGAAAAAGATTTGGCAACACTTCATGGTTCAGGATTTTCTATACAACCTAAATTCTCTCAATCAGCTTATTTTAGATTCCATAATCAATCGGAAGTTTTTGATAATTTATATTTTGTAGGAGCCGGAACACATCCTGGAGCTGGAATGCCTGGTGTTATTTCCTCAGCCAAGGTGTTAGATAAAATTTTATAATGACTTCAAAAAATTATTTAACGATTTATGCAAAATCTTTTAATTGGTCAGGCTTCTTTTTACCAAAAAAGATTTATTTTAAGTGTTCTGTCTTATATGATTTTTGTAGGACCATCGATAATATAGCTGACCAGAATGCAGATTTGGAAATTAAAAAAAAAGAACTTAAAGAATTTCAAATAAAATTTGAAAAAAATAATAAAGAAGACATTGTAATAAAAAATATGCAGAATTTAATGAATGAAACAAATATTTCAAAAAAAATAGTGGATGATTTATTTGATGGGGTAAATTCTGATCTTAAAAAAGAAGTAAGAATAAAAACAGAAAAGGAATTATTAGTTTATTCCTACAGAGTTGCGGGAACGGTTGGTTTAATGATGGCAAAAATATTTGGAATAAAAAAGAGAGAGACTTTGCAAAGAGCGATTGATCTAGGAATTGCGATGCAACTAACAAATATAGCAAGAGATGTTGTAGAAGACGAAAAAAAAAACAGAATTTATTTAATAAAAAACTCAAAAGATATTTTTGAAGATATAAAAAATACTATTTCAAAAGCTGATTCTTTTTATGATAGTTCCTTTGAAGGAATAAAAGATATTCCTATTAGTTGTCGTTTTTCAATAATTGTAGCAAGAAGAGTTTACAGACAAATAGGAAGAAAAATATTAAAAAAAAAAAATATTGTTAGTTACCGTGAAGCTGGTAAAATTTATGTCTCAAATTTTGGTAAAATAATTCAAACAATCTTTTCTTTATTTGATTTAGTTGTACTATTCTTTATCGAACCAAAGAAACACAAAAAAGAAAATGAATATAATCTTATTAATGAGGATATTAGTTTAAATGAGAGAATTTGATTATGTGATTATTGGAGGTGGATGTGCAGGTTTATCACTAGCATACGAGTTAGATATTCACCAAAAATTAAATAACAAGACGCTTGCGATTATTGAACCAAGAGAAGAGTACAAGAGAGATAAAACCTGGTCTTTTTGGAAAGTTGCTCCACACAACTTTGAGGATTGTGTTAAGAAAAATTGGAAAGAATTTTCTATAAAAACATCTTCGGGTTCTAAAATTATTAAATGCGATAGCTTTCCTTATCAAAGTATTGATAGCGGACTTTTTTATAATAAGGTTAAACATAGACTAGGAAAAAACAAGAATATTAAATTCTTCAAAAATATAAATGAATTGAATACAAATAATTCATTTATTTTTAATAGCGTGCCTTCGTTAGATGGTTTTGGGTCAAATCTTTGGCAACACTTTCAAGGAATTGAAATTGAAACTACTGAAAAATTTTTTGATGATAAAATTGTAAATTTAATGGATTTTGATTGTGACCAAAGGAATAATGTTCATTTCTTTTACATTTTACCTTTTAGCAAAAATATAGCAATGATTGAGACTACTTGGTTGTCTAAAGAAGATAAATCACTAAAAGATTACGACTCACAGACAAAGAGCTATATCAATCGTTTAGGTATAAAAGATTATAAAATAAATTTTAAAGAGGAAGGGGCTATTCCCCTTTTTCATCCAAAATATAAAAAAGAAAAAAATAAGATTAATATTGGAACAGCTGGTGGAATGACAAGATTAAGCACTGGTTATACTTTTCTTAATATTCAAGAACATAGTAGATTTATAAGGATTAACCTTGAAAATATTGGAAATACAAAAAAATATGATATAGGGAAAAAATATCAATTTTTAGATCAAATTTTTTTAAAAGTGTTAAAAAAACATCCAGAAAAAATGCCTGGTATTTTTTTTAAAATGTTTGGTGCTTCGTATGATGCTACTATTAAATTTTTATCGAACAAAAGTAATTTTTTTGAGGATTTATCAATAATTTCAAAAATGCCAAAATGGCTATTCATAAAGTCTATTTTTTAATTAAATATGATCAAAAAAATTTACGGTAAACATACATTTTATTTCTCAGTTTTAACAATTTGTCTTTCAATAATTTCCCTATTAATTGAAGAAAATTTTAAACTTTCAAATGAATTGATAACTCCACTTTTTTGTTTATTTTTTATTTTATCAATAGGTATCTCTCATGGTGCAATGGATAACTATAAAGCAAATAAATTACTTAAAATTTATAAATTAAATAATAAATTAATTTTTTTTGTTATTTATATATTGATATCATTTTCTGTAATTTTATTGTGGAGTATATATAGCTCATTAACTTTATTATTTTTTTTATTAGTTGCCTCTTATCATTTTGGTAGAGAAGATACCTCTTTCCTACACAAGGGTAAATCTATGCTTGATCAACTACTTTATTTGGTTAAAGGCTCTTTAATTGTATTTTCACCACTTTTTTTTCATTTCGAGGAAACCTTGAAAATTTTTGAAATTTTATTTTTAAGTAAAAATATTTTAATTTTTATCGCCGAAGAGCACTGGATAATAAATGTTTGTTTAAGTTTAAATATTCTTGGTTATTTTTATTTTGCCTTTAAAAACAGTTTTGAGGACTTTGAAATTATATTTCTTGATCTATTATCTATTCTTATTTTGAATTATTTTTTTACGCCTTTAATTGCTTTTACAATTTATTTCTGTTTTCTTCATTCTATACGGCACATCATATCGATTGCTTATGAATTAAATCCTAGTAACTTTTTAGATGGATTTAAAAATTTTGTTAAAAAAGCGTTGCCATTAACAATTATTACTGCAGTATTATATTTAATTTCTATTGTTTTCCTTTCAAATTCATATGTCTTAAATGATGCAATTATAAAAGTAATATTTATTGGTTTGGCGTCACTAACATTTCCGCATATATTGCTTGAATACTTAATAGAAATAAATGAAAAACGAAATTAAAATTTATCTAGCTGCACCGAGGGGTTTTTGTGCCGGTGTAGATAGAGCAATAGAAATTGTGAAAAAGGCTTTGGATAAGTACGGTTCACCGGTATACGTAAGACATGAGATTGTTCATAATAAAAATGTAGTTGAATCACTTAAAAAACTTGGAGCAATTTTTGTAGAAGAGATTTCAGAAATATCAGATTTATCTAGACCTGTTATTTTCTCTGCACATGGGGTTCCTAAAAAAGTTCCCGAAGAAGCAAAACTTAAAAAAATTTTTTATGTCGATGCTACTTGTCCTTTAGTTTCAAAAGTGCATCGGGAAACTGAACAGCTATATAAGAGAGGTTTCGATATTGTCCTTATAGGTCACAAAAATCACCCTGAGGTAATTGGAACAATGGGGCAATTGCCGGAAGGTTCAATCAAACTAATTGAAACCGTTGATGAAGTTAATGATTTAAAATTTTCGAAACCATTGGCATACGTAACACAAACAACTTTATCTGTTGATGATACTAAAGAAATAATTGATGCTCTAAAGCTAAAATTTCCTGAAATAAAAGGTCCGATCAAAGAGGATATTTGTTATGCTACAACAAATAGGCAGGCTGCAGTTAAAAAAATTGCTCCTAATTGTGAAATGTTCTTTGTTATTGGAAGCAGAAACTCATCTAATTCTGCAAGATTGGTTGAGGTAGCAAAAAAATCAGGATGTGAAAAATCAGAACTTATTTTTTATGGAAAAAAAGCTCCTTTAGAAAAAATAAAAAATTGTAAGACTATTGGATTATCGTCTGGAGCTTCAGCGCCAGAGGAATTGGTTCAAAATTTTATTACTGAAATCAAAAAAGATATGAACGTTTCAATTGAGGAAGTTGTAACAGCAAACGAGAAAGTAGTTTTTAAATTACCTAAAGAATTAAATTAAATGGCTGTATATACAAAATTAGAAAAAGAAGAAATCAATAATGTTTTATTGAATTATAAATTAGGTAAGCTGAAAAGATTTGAAGGCATAAAGGATGGTATTGAAAATACAAATTACTTTATCGAAACTGAAAAAGGAAAATATATTTTAACAATTTATGAGAGAAGAGTTAAAGAAAACGATCTTCCATTTTTTTCAAATTTAATGGTCGAAATTAGTAAAAATGGTTTTATCTGTCCAAAACCAATAGCAAATAAAGAAAATAATTATATTTCAAATATTAATAATAAAAAATTTATGATTGTGAGTTTTTTAGATGGTAAATCTAAAAATAATCTATCTCCTCTTGAGTGTAAAATTGTTGGCAACCAAATTGCAAGACTACATCAAATAACAAAAAATTTTAAATTTATTAGAAAAAATGATTTATCAATACGATCTTGGAGAAGCATATTTGCTCAGGTTAAAGATAAGTGTAATAAAATTCATCCTGAACTTCCAAAGTTAATTGAGGCAAATTTAATAAGTATTGAAAAAGAGTGGCCAAAAAACTTACCGTCTGGGATTATACACGCAGATTTATTTAGTGATAATATTTTTTTTAAAAATAATAAATTTTCTGGATTTATTGATTTTTATTTTTCTTGTAATGATTTTTATGCTTTTGAAATCGCAATATGCTTCAATGCATTATGCTTTGATGGTGTAAAACAAAACCTGAGTTTTAATGTTACTAAAGCAAAAAAGTTAATGGACGGATATAACGAGGTTAGGAAAATATCAAAAGATGAAAAAATAGCCTTAAAAGTTCTCTCTCAAGGTGCTGCTTTGAGATTTCTTCTCACAAGGGTTTTTGATTATCTAAATACAGTTGATGATGCGGTTGTTAAAATTAAAGATCCCGAAGAATATCTTAAAAGATTAGAATTTCATAAAAATGCAAAAAGTTACGAGGATTACTTAATTTAAAATGAAGTATAAAATTTATACTGATGGAGCATGTTCTGGAAATCCAGGTAAAGGAGGTTGGGCAGCAATAATTTTAAATGAAAAATCTATTCAATCTAATGTTTCTGGCGGTGAAAATAGCACAACAAATAATAGAATGGAATTAATGGCTCCAATTATGGCTTTAAATAAAATAAAAAAAAGTTCAGAAATTATAATCTATACTGATTCAAAGTATGTCAAAGATGGTATTACCGAATGGATTAAAAAATGGAAATTAAACAATTGGAAAAGTGCAAATAAGAAGCCAGTGAAAAATAAAGATCTTTGGATTAAATTAGATAATTCATGTCAAAAACATAAAGTTACTTGGAAATGGGTTAAAGCACATGCGGGAAATAAATTTAATAATCTTGTTGATGAGTTGGCTGTATTAGAAACTAAATAGTATTTAAAAAACTTTCAGCAGCTGATAGTTCACAAATGGCTGTCTCTTTTTCTACCTCAATCTTTTTTACAACTCTGTTTTCTACTAGCATTGTATACCTGTTAGATCTTACTCCTAAACCTTTTTCAGACTTGTCCACCTCAGCTCCAATAGCTTTAGTAAATTTGCAAAAAGGATCACCTGCCATGAATATTTTATCACCTACATTTTGATTTTGACCCCAAGCTTTCATCACATTTGGATCATTTACTGCTATACAAACAATTTTTGTTATTCCTTTTGCTTTTGCATTTTCATAGTTATTTATAAAACCAGGTAAATGTTTTGCTGAACAGGTTTTGGTAAAAGCTCCTGGCACTCCTAATATGATTGCTTTTTGATTTTTGAATAAAGAGATGGTATTGGTTTTTTTTATTTCATTTGCTTGATCTAAATAAAAAAATTCGGAATCTGGCAATTTATCCTCTAATTTAATTTTCATGAAAGTTTTCCTAAAATATAATTTTTTACATCCGAAGTATTATTTTCTAAAATATCATACTTTTCCTTCTTGTCTAATATACCTCTCATTTGTTTTGGCATTTTTACTTCCTCATTGGTTGCCATTTTTATAGTTTCTAAAAACTTATATGGATGTGCCGTTCCTAAGATCAAAATTTCAAAATCTCCCTTCACGTTCTTAGCAGCTCCTACTGCTGTTGCAGTATGTGGATCTATTAGAAAATTATATTTTTCAGAAAAAGTTTTAATAATTTTTAAAGTTTCTTTGTCAGTAACTTTATTTGCAAAAAAATCTTTTTTTATAGTTTTTATTTGTTCTTTATTTAATTTAAATGAACCTTCTGATAAAAGCTTAGACATTAAATTTGATACTTTTTTGTCATCATGATTTAAAACATCAAAAAGCAGTCTTTCAAAATTGCTTGATATCTGAACGTCCATACTTGGGGATAGCGATGGTTTTACTTTGCTCGGTTTGTATTCGCCGAAGTTAATTACTCTTTCTAAAATATCATTTTCATTTGTTGCTACAATTAATTTTTCTATTGGAAGGCCCATCTTTTTAGCAACATATCCAGCATAAATATCCCCAAAGTTACCTGTTGGAACAGAAAAAATTATTTTTTTATTTTTAAATTTAAAGGCTGAATAAAAGTAATAAACTATTTGGCAAACTATCCTTGCCCAATTAATTGAGTTAACCCCTGACATATTAATTTTTTCCCTAAAATTATTCTCGGAAAACATTTCTTTTACTAACTTTTGGCAATCATCAAATGTCCCTTTGACTGCTAAATTATAAATGTTATTTGAGCCTATAGTTGTCATAATTTTTCTCTGCATTTTCGAAATTTTGTTATGTGGGTGTAAAACAAATACATTAATATTTTTTCTATCATTGAGTGCTGCGATAGCGGCTGAACCAGTATCTCCTGATGTTGCAACAACAACATTGACTGCTTTAGCAGATGCGATTTTGAGTTCATCATATAAATTACCCAAAACTTGCATGGCGATATCTTTAAAAGCAAGAGTTGGTCCGTGGTATAACTCTACTAAATTAACATCACCTACTTTTTTAATTTTTACAACCTCCTCAGTTATAAAACTTTGATAGGATTTTTTTATTAATTTTTTTAAATTATTTTTATCTATGTCTGGAGAGCAAAAAAGTGAAATTATTTCTGCTGCGAGGTCTGTGTAAGTAAGTTGGCTTAGCCCTTCAATTTCAGATTTATTAAAAGTTTTAATTTTTTTTGGAATAAACAGACCTCCGTCTGGCGCCAAACCTCTTAGAAAAATTTCTTTGAAATTATAATTTAAATTTTTATTCCTTGTACTAATATATTCCACTAGCTAGACGATTTCTGTCCTTTTTTAAAGTATTTTTTCCAGGACAAATTAAGTAGTCCTAAAAGTACAAATGAGAGAACAATGATTAATAATGCGGTCTGACCACCAGAAGTATCTGATATACATACTGCGCACATATTTAGAATTTCAGGATTGGAAGTTTCTAATATCATTTTTTAAAAAAAATAAATTGAATTATAGCCTCTTTTATATTCTTTGTCACATTAGGGTCAACTAATAAAACTAGCGCGTATTTTTCTTTTTCGCCTACTTTAAAAGTCTGTTCCTCATAACAAAAACAGTTCATTTTAGTCATATAATCTTTAAGTTCAGGAGGATAAACCTGAAAAGTTGCCATTCCTGTAATCTTTTTTTCGCTCAAATTTCTTACATAATAATTTATAGTTTTTACTTCTCCAGGTTTTAAAATTATAAGATTTTTATCTGTTTTAAACTCTAAAGGTAAATCTTTATGAACGCTAGTTATTAGCTTGGCTGAAATTCTTTGGTTATTATTTTTTTTATTTAATAAAAATAAAACTGAAACAATAATTACAATAGCTAGAAAGCTTAATATGAAAATTATTTTTTTATCTTTAAGCAAATCTATCCACTAAGATTGATATGAAAATAGCAAACAAATAAAGAATTGAGAAAGCAAATATTTGTTTTGCTATGGTTTTCTCATTTTTGGATTCTTTTGATTTGTAAAGCCTAAAGCATATAAAAATATAATATGCGCTTAAAGGAAATGAAAAAAGTAAATAGATTAGACCAAAAAATTCTAAGTAATATGGGGCAATTGCGACTGGAAAAAGGAAAATTGAATATAAAAGAATATTTTTTTTTGTAATTTCTACACCTGATGTAACTGGTAACATTGGGATATTGGCTTTTTTATAATCTTCAGATTTAAACAGGCTTAAAGCCCAAAAATGAGAAGGAGTCCACATAAAAATAATTAGAAACAAAATAATAGGCTCTATCGAAACACCCCCTGTTGCTATTGACCATCCTATTACTGGTGGCAATGCACCGGCTGCTCCTCCAATTACAATGTTTTGAGGCGTCTTTCTTTTAAGCCAAATAGTATAAACAAATACATAAAATAAAATTGTTAAAGCAAGTAAAGAAGCTGCCATGAGATTAGAGAAAAAATATAATGCTCCTACTGAAACAAAAGAAGATACTACTCCAAATATAAGAGCCTCTTTTTTGGTTAATTTACCTGTTGGTATTGGTCTTAAACAGGTTCTAGACATAACCTTGTCCACATCAGCCTCATACCAGCAGTTTAAAGATCCAGCGGCACCTGACCCAAGAGCAACAGCAGTGATAGATAAAATTGCATACCAATAGTCGACGCTTTTGTATGGCGCTATTAAAAATCCAACTACACATGTAAAAATAGCTAGTGACATTACTCTTGGCTTCATCAATTCAAATAAAGCCTTAACGTAATGAGTTAAATCAAATTTAAAATCTCTAGTTTTTGTGTGGGTATTTAACAAATCAAATCCTATTTTAAATTATTCACCTAAAACAAAATAAATAAGTCTTGTAAAAACAGTATATTTACCCTCGGCAACCATTAAACCTACGAAACAGGCTATTGCAGTCATTGGCCACAATAAAATATTTACCAGAGCGTAACGTTCCCAAAAAAGGTGCATAAAAAAAGCCATGATCAAACCTGCTTTTAAAAACATAAAGAATAAAATTAGAGACCATCTTAAAAGACCTTGAAATTGATACCAGTCAACCATGTAGGAAAAAAAACTAAGAACAAATAGTAGGCCCCATATCCATAAGTATATTCCAATCTTATGGGTTGTTGCTGGTTTCTCTTTATTTTTGTTTACTTCTGTATTTTCATTCATTGTAAAACATTACCAAAGATAGAAGAATGCGAAAATAAAAACCCAAACTAAATCCACAAAATGCCAATAAAGACCTAATATTTCAATTGAAACATAGTCTGATTTCATTGTTGTAAAAAATCCACGTCTACCGGTATCAAAATCTCCTCTGTAAACTTTTCTAGCAAAAATGAAAAGAAATATTACACCTATCGAAACATGGGTGCCATGAAAACCAGTTATCATGAAAAAGTAAGATCCAAATTGACCAGCGCCAAAAGGATTTGACCATGGTCTCACACCTTCGTGTATTAATTTTGACCACTCAAAAGCTTGCATTCCGACAAAAATTAATCCGCCAATGGCTGTGGCAAGAATAAGTCGACCACACATTTTTCTATTTTTTTCATAACCATATTTAACGGCTAACGCCATGGTTCCGCTGCTAGTGATAAGCACAAAAGTCATTATAGCGATTAGAAGCAAGGGTACTGGTACGCCCATAAAATCTAATGAGAATACTTCGCTAGTATTTGGCCAATCAACTACTGTTGAAGCTCTACCTTTCATGTAAGAAATTAAAAAACAGCTAAAAATAAACGTGTCACTTAACAGAAATATCCACATCATTGCTTTGCCCCACTGAACACCCTTAAAAGCAGTTTGATCTGATCCTAAATCGCTAGGTACACTTTTCCAGCCTTTAGGAAGATTTTCTAATGATGAGTCTGACATAATGAATTTTCCTTAACTTGATAACATTAATCCAAAAAGCACAATCCAAACAGCTAATAAAAAATGCCAATATACTGCGCAAGTGTCAATTAAATTATTAATCTCTTCTTTTTTAAGACTTCTTTTAATAAATTTTGAAGTTGTTTTTCCCCAAAAATATATTCCTCCAACTATATGAAGACCGTGGATTGTCGTAAACAAATAGAAAAAAGCATTTGCAACATTAGTTGTCGCGTAGTGTCCGGTATTCATAAGTTGATACCAAACTATAAGTTGACCAATTAGAAAAGAGTAAGCAAGAAATCCAACAAAGTATAAACCGTTTTTTGTTTTATCAAAAATATCATTTTGAGCATATTTTGTTGTCTTGTGAAAAACCAAGCTGCTTATAATTAAGATACTAGTATTTAGCCACAGCAACCAAGGTTCGGGCATATTTTTCCAATCGCTAATAAGCATACGATCAGAATATGCTACTATAAATAGTGAAAACAAAACCGTGCTAGCGGCCATTATTGTTCTTAAACCCAGCTTCTGTTTACTTAAATTTACTGTTTGACCTTGGTGTTGGTTGTCAGCTTCTATTTGATCTTTTTCCCAAGGCTTTTCAGTTAGTAATTGAAATATACTTTTCTTTTTGTTCACGTCTTCTCAACTTTCGCTCCTATTATCTCACTTGGAGGTTGGTTTTGTGGGATATAATCTTCCTTAGCTCCAGGGACGCTAAAGTCATAAGGCCATCTATAAACCTTAGGAAGTTCTTTGCCCCAATTACCATGTTCTGGAGGCATTTGAGGAGTTTGCCATTCTAATGAATTTGCCTTCCATGGATTCTTTTCAGATTTTTTTCCGAGTCTGGCGCTCGTAATTAAATTGTATAAAAATAATAATTGTGCTGCGCCAACTATTAAGACTGCTATCGTAATAAATTTGTTCAAAAGCAAAGTAGATGTATCTATGTATGGGCTATCATAAATTTCAAAATATCTTCTTGGAACTCCAACAAAACCTTGGTAGTGCATTGGAAAATAAATAGCATATGATCCGATAAAAGTTATCCAAAAATGGATTTTTCCAAGTGTTTCGTTCATCATTCTGCCTGTTATTAATGGGTACCAATGATAAATTGCTCCAAAAATTACAAGTATGGGTGCGATACCCATAACCATATGAAAGTGTGCTACTACAAAATAAGTATCGGACAACGGAACGTCGACTGTTACGTTTCCTAGAAAGAGTCCTGTTAATCCACCATTTAAAAAAGTGACAATAAAACCTAATGAAAACAACATTGGCAATGATAATTGAATATTTCCTCTCCAAAGGGTTAAAATCCAATTGTAAACTTTAATAGCTGTCGGAACAGCAATAATAAGTGTTGTTGTAGCAAAAAAGAATCCAAACCAAGGGTTCATGCCACTTACATACATGTGGTGAGCCCATACGAAGAAACTTAGCGCGCCAATTCCAACTATTGCCCATACCATCATTCTATATCCAAAAATTGTTTTTCTTGAATGAACTGAGAGCAAATCAGATACAATACCAAAGGCCGGTAATGCCACAATGTAAACTTCTGGGTGACCAAAAAACCAAAATAAATGCTGGAACAATATCGGACTACCGCCCTCATGGGTTAATGTTTCTCCTAAGGATACCATTGCCGGCATAAAGAAACTTGTTCCTAGCAAGCTGTCTAGCGTCATCATTAAACAACCTACTAATAAAGCAGGAAATGCAAACATCGCTAAAACTGTTGCTGTAAATATTCCCCAAATTGTGAGAGGAAGTCTCATTAACGTCATACCTCTAGCTCTTAGTTGCAATACTGTAATTATGTAATTAAGTCCTCCCATAGTAAAACCAGCAACAAAAAGTATTAGTGAGACCAGCATTAAAATTATACCCATATCGCTTCCTGGGGTTCCTGCGGTAATAGCTTGTGGTGGATAAAGTGTCCAACCTGCTCCTGTTGGTCCTCCAGGTACAAAAAAACTTGCTAGTAAAACTACAACAGCAACAACGAAAGCCCAATAGCTGAGCATATTTACGTATGGGAAGGCCATGTCTCTGGCACCACACATAAGTGGTATTAATAAATTTCCAAATCCTCCTAAAAATAATGCAGTTAATAAATAAACGACCATTATCATTCCGTGCATTGTCACAAACTGGTAATACGCAGCTGGATCTAACCATCCTAGACCTGGAAAAGCTAATTGAATTCTCATCAACCAAGATAAAACCAAACCTAAAAGACCAGTTCCTACCGCTGTTAAAGCATATTGAATGCCAATATATTTAGCATCTTGTGAAAAGACATATGTGGTCCACCAACTGTGTGAGTGGTAAAGCTCTTGATCTGGAAGTTCTGCTTCTGGAACAGAATCTATTTCAGGTGCAGATACAGATGATGCATCTGTTGTGTAATCTGATTTTGCTTCTAACTTATGTTCGTATTCATCTGACATATTTTAATTTCTTTATAGTTTATTTATCCTTTTTTACTAGTTGCAAATTGTCGTTTTTTTTGTTTTTTGCCAACATTTTCTCAAAGGTTATCTGTTTTGCTTCCCACTTTTTGTAATCTCGCTCTTCATCTACTATCACCCTGCCTCTCATAGCATAGTGGCCGGACCCACAATACTCAGCACATAAAACTTCAAAGTCACCAGTTCTTGTCGGTGTCAACCAATAATATGTGACGATGCCTGGTACCATATCCATTTTTCCTCTGAATTGTGGTACGTAAAAATTGTGTAAAACATCTATAGTTCTTAATTCAAATTTTACCGGACGATCTATTAAAAGATGAAGCTCCTGTGCATCAACCAAAAGATCATCTTTCCCGTTTGCATCCTCTAAAATTAGACCAAATGGATTATCATCACTAATATATTTTATATCTGTTTTCCCTAAAATGTTATCTTCACCTGGGAGCCTATATTTCCAGCCCCATTGATAGGCAAAAACTTCAACTTTGTAGGCGTTGTCTGGTACAGTAACGTATTGATTCCAAACAACTAAACCTGGTGCCAATAAAGCCGCAACTCCAATAGCAGTTGCCCATGTTAATCTGCTCTCTAATTTTTTATCCTCAGGCTTATATTCTGCCCTTCTCTCTTTCTTGTAACTAAACTTCCAGACACAATAAGAAACAAAAAAACATATAGCTACGAAGACAATACCGGTGATCCAAAAAGTTAGAATTATAGTATCATCCATATTTCCCCAATTTGATGCTACTTCTGTCCACCACCAGGGAGACCAAAAATGAAAGGCTATTGAACCAACTGTTATTAAAAATATACTTAATGCAACTATCATATTATGCGTTTGTTATAATAAAAATTCCTAAAAGAACAATTCCAGCTATGAGAATGTGATTTCCTAAATCTATAAAGCCCATTTTTTTATTTTTTGGGTCAACTAAATCTTTCCATCTAAATGGAACTGATTTTCTTTTAACCGCAATTTCAGCTTTATTTTCATTTTTTTCTAGCCTTAAAGAGACAGAAAAGAAAACAAAATAGATAAATAAGACTAAAAAAATAACTAGTCCAAGAAGTAGTGCGTATGAAGTACTCATAATTTGAATTTACTATATATAAACACTTTATGCATGTTTAATAAGGTTTTGCGACACTTTTGCAAGGGTAAATTCTGCTTAGATTTAAAGGAAAAATTACTTAAAATTTAATTGAAAACTTAAAATCGTGGCTGCTGCTATCGCTGCTGTTTCAGCACGTAAAATATTTTTAGCAAGTGATATTGGGATCGTTTTTTTTTGTTCAACTATAAATTGCCTTTCTTTTTCTGAGAAATCTCCTTCGGGCCCAACTAGAATACAAATAGGGTTTTTATCAGTTAAAATTTTTTTAAAATTGCTTGAGTCGCTATTAATATCACAAAAAATAAGGTGACCATTTTCTGGAAAGTTTTTAAGAAAAGTAATTAAACTTTGAGTTTTTAAAATTTCAGGAACTGAAATTCTATTTGATTGTTCGCTGGCCTCAGTTACGATTTTACTAGCTCGCTCAATATTTATCTCTCTTACTACGCTTCTTTCACATAAGATGGGTAAAAATTTTTTTATTCCAAGCTCGGTAGTTTTTTGCAACATTAAATCTTGTGGAATTTTCTTAATAGGTGAAAATGCTAACCACAAATTATGCTCGTCTTCTTGCGGTCTAGATTGTTTTTCAACCTTAAATTCTGTTAGTTCTTTTCCATGGGCAAGGATAACAGCATCCCACTCTCCATTGTTGGAATTAAAAATTGAAATTTTGTCTCCTTGATTTAATCTAATAACATTTTTAACATAGTGCGATTGCTTCTCTGAAAGTTTTGAAACAGTTCCAGGTGCCAATTTGTCTGAAAAATATAATCTTACTTTTGAAGTCATGCGATCAAAAAGAACTATTTTAAATGTTATTTTATGATAGTCTATTTAAATGTCATCTATAGAAATTAAAAAAATTGTAAAGTCTGTAGAAACTTCTGATGGCGCTGGTGTTAAACTTAAAAGAAGTATTGGAACACCGGAGGCTGAATATATTGATCCTTTTCTTATGTTAGATGAGTTTGGTTCTGAGAATAAGGATGATTATATAGCTGGTTTTCCACCCCATCCTCACAGAGGTATTGAAACTGTTACTTACATGCTTGAAGGTGAATTTCAGCATGAGGATAGTATTGGATCAAAAGGAAAAATGAGATCTGGAGATGTTCAATGGATGAAAACTGGTAGAGGAATTATTCATTCAGAGATGCCCGCAATGTCCGGTGGAAAGTTACTGGGTTTTCAGCTTTGGATAAATATGCCAGCAAAGTTAAAAATGAACAAACCCGAATATCATTATATAAAAAATAATGAGCTGGGTTTTTACAAAGACAATGAGAAAATAGTTAAAATAATTGCAGGAAAATTTAAAAATCAAAAAGGTCCTGAAAAAAATCATAACGTAGAGCCAATTTTTTTACACGTAGTTCTAAACAAAAATAAGGAGTTTAATATGGATTTACCAAATGGACACAACTCCTTTATTTATCTTCTAAACGGCGAACTAAAAATTGGTAGAAAGGAACACCAAAAAATAAAAAATTCAACTTTGATTTTATTGAACAATGGTAGCAATTTGGTTGTAAAGTCCATGGAAAGAAGCGAATTTTTAATTATTGCTGGAAAACCTATTGGAGAAACTATTGCAAGGGGTGGACCATTTGTTATGAATACAAAAGAAGAAATAATACAAGCTGTAGAAGATTATAAAAGTGGAAAATTTGCAAAATATTAATGCCAAAATCAATTATTATTCATGAGCAAGGTGGCCCGGAAGTTCTTAAATTAGAAAGTACAAACGTTGCTTCTCCAGGTCCTGAGGAAATAAAAGTTAAAAATACAGCTATCGGATTAAATTTTATTGATACTTATCATAGGTCCGGACTTTATAAAATTAAACTCCCTTCTGGAATAGGAATGGAAGGAGCCGGAATAGTTCAGGAAGTAGGTTCGAAAGTAAACAAATTTAATAAAGGTGATAGAATTGCTTACTCGTCAATGCCTTTAGGCTCATACTCAGATGAAAGATGTATACCAAGTGAAATTGCAGTCAAAATTCCTGAAGGAGTAAGTGATGAAGTAGCAGCAAGTGTTATGACAAAAGGACTTACTTCACATTATCTTTTATATAAGGTTTACAAAGCTAGAGCAGGAGAAACAATTTTATTTCATGCAGCGGCTGGTGGGGTCGGTCAAATTTTTTGTCAGTGGGCAAAGAGTATCGGTTGTAATATAATTGGAACAGTGGGATCTGATAATAAAATTGATATTGCTAAGAAAAATGGTTGTGATTTTGTAATAAACTACAATAAAGAAAACTTTGATGAAAGGGTGCTGGAGATAAATGGAAATAAAGGGATTGGAGTAGTTTATGATGGTGTAGGCAAGGCAACGTTTGAAAAATCAATAAATTGTCTAAAACCAATGGGAATGATGGTCTCTTTTGGGAATGCATCTGGAGCTTTAGATCCTATAAATGTAAGAAAATATATACAACCAAAAAGCCTTTTTTTTACAAGACCAGGACTTGCTGACTATGGTGCAGGAAGAAAAGCTCTTGAAGAGGGGGCTGCCTTACTTTTTGAACAAATTAAGTTTGGTAAAATTAAAGTAGAAATTTTTAAAAAATATGCTTTATCAGATGCAAAAAGGGCCCACGAAGATTTAGAAAAAAGAAAGATTACAGGACCAGCTGTTATTATACCATAATGAGTAATGATAAATTAATAAGTCCATGTATAAGTATTTGCAAAAGTAATCCTGATACAGGTTATTGTTATGGTTGTGCTAGATCAGATGAAGAAAAAAAAATATGGAAAAACCCAAATACTGAAAATAGTTGGAAATTAGAAAATTTAAATTTGCTCAAGAAAAGAATGAGTGAGACTCAATTAAAAACATTTGAAAGATCTTATGGGGAAAAGTTACAATTTGGGAAATTAGTTTATTCTAAAAATTTAAAGGAAAAACCACAAAATTAAACCAACAACAGCCAGTATAAGTATTAGTGTTCTAACACCAAAAAGATATTTGGTTAATTTTTGCGAGTCCTCTATTTCTTTTTTCTTTCCAGCGCTCACTCTGATGACTAGATAAAATATTAGTAATAGAATAAGAACTATTATTAATATAATTGGTTTACCAAACATAATTAATTAGAAGTTAAAATTATAGGCAAAAATAACCCAAGTGCATACAAAAGAATTATTACTATAGATGCTATTATAAAGGCTCTAATTGCATTAATTTTCATAAAAATTATTCCTCGTCAATCTTCATATCGGACAAATGATATTTTAATGCACGAGTTGAAACAAAAATTTCACCAAGATAAAGAATTATTGACATAAATAATGAAAAGCAACAAAGTCCAAATATTAATCTGGCATAAAAAATAAAATCTAAATAAAGAGCAAAGACTGTCAACATATCAAATAGAAAAGCTATTCCTGCACAACCAATTGAATATTTAAGATTAATGCTTCTGGCTCTTAAGTTTTTAAGCTGTTTTTTCCACTCTGGCGGTATGTGTTTCTCAAATACATATTCATCATGAAGCTTTCTAATCAAGGCACTTAAGGTATGAAACCTGCTGTTATAAACGCCCATTAAAAGTGCCATGGCTGGAAATAATAATGCTGCTACTGTGTAATCTATATTCATATCGAATAGATTGATTATGTATTTAGTGTTTGGTATTTACAAGAACTAATAATGTCACTACACCTTAAAAACCTAATTGATGTTACGAGATTAAGTAAACCTATTGGTTTTTTATTACTATTTTGGCCATGTGCATGGGGATTGTCATTAGCACATTATTTTCAACGAGATATAAACACTTTTTTTTCTCACCTTGTGCTTTTCTTTTTTGGATCTGTTTTAATGAGAAGTGCTGGGTGCATAGTAAATGATATAGTTGATGAAAAAATAGACAAAAAAGTTTTTAGGACAAAGAAAAGGCCAATTGCCTCTGGATCTTTAAGTAAAGAGTTAGCATGGACTTACGTTCTAATATTATGCGCATTAGCTTTTCTTGTTTTAATCCAATTTAATTTTTTGACAATATGCTTAGGAATCTTTTCAATGATTTTTGCCTTTAGCTACCCTTTTATGAAAAGGTTTACTTATTGGCCCCAATTATTTCTCGGTTTTACTTTTAATTGGGGAATAATTATGGCTTGGACGTCTATAACAAACGAAATATCTTATTTGCCAATTCTGCTTTATTTTGGAGCCATATTTTGGACACTAGGTTATGACACGATTTATGGCATACAAGATATTTCTGATGATGAGGTAATAGGGGTGAAATCTACAGCTATCAAATTTAAAGATAGTATTGGTTTGTTTGTAGGAAGTTGTTATTTAATAAGCTCTGCTTCAATAGTAATTGTTATGGCAAATCTTAAAATAAATTTCAGTTCGATTTTTTTAATTTTATTTTTTTTAACTCTCATTTACCAATTAAAAATATCATCAAACATGCTTCCTAAACAATGTCTTAAAGCTTTTAAGTTGAATGGATTTTCTGGCATGTTTGTTTTTTTAAGCTTTTTTATGTTAAGTGTTGATTTCTGATGAAATTAGATAAAATTATATTTTACGTAAAAAGATTGTATAGAAATTATATTAGACAATACTTAAACAGAATTTTTTTAGCTTTGTTCTTATCATTTCTTGTTGCTGGTACCACATCAGCTATTGCCTGGCTTTTAGATCCAGCAGTTAAAAAAATTTTTATTGAAAATGATAAACTTTATGGAGTCTTTATACCAATTTTAATTATAGTAGCATTTTCAACAAAGGGGATTTCCTTATACTTAGCAAGATCAATAACCTTAGAAATCGGTAATCGTGTAAAACAACAAATACAAAATGAGTTGGCAGGAAATATTCTATTGTCGGACTCAGAAATTATAGAGTCAAAACATTCTGGTAAATACATGTCCCACTTTCTTTACGATGTTGGTTTGATAAATTCCATGGCAAGTACTGCTCTCTTAAATATTATGAAAGATACATTAACTCTAACAGCTTTATTATTTGTGATGTTTTATCAAAATTGGAAGCTTGCCTTTTTTTCGCTGATTATGATGCCATTATCTGCTTTTGTAGCAAGATCACTTGGTAAAAGAATAGCAAAAGCCACGACAAAAGGTTCTCTTGCTACAGGTAAACTCACAACTTTTTTATCAGAAATTTTAAGAGGTTATAAAATCATTAAAATTTATCAAAGAGAGAATTCTGAAAAGAAAAGAGCCTCGGAAGCTATAAACGATATGACTGAAAAAGAGATTAAAATCGGGAAAATTATGATTAGAGCTACACCTGTGATGGAAATTTTACTTGGTTTTATGATTGCAGGGTTTATTTATTTTGCAGGATACTTAATTGCAAATGGAGAGATAGGAATAAATAATTTTTTTTCTTTTTTAGCTGCAATGATGCTTGCTTACCAGCCAGTTAGATCTTTGGCCACTTTAAATATGTCAATTTATCAGGGCGCTGCTGCTGCTGAAAGAGTTTTTGATGTAATGGATAGAAAAAACCTAATACAAGATGATGAAAATGCTCCAGAACTTGAAATCAAGAATTCAAACATAAATTTTAAAAACGTAAAATTTAAATACCAAAAGAGTGATGATAGTGCTGTCAAAAATATAACCTTTGTTGCTCAAGGAGGTAAGGTTACTGCTTTAGTTGGACATAGTGGTGCAGGAAAAAGTACTATAATGAATCTCATACCAAGGTTTTACCAACCTCAAGGTGGAGAAATTTACATAGATGATCAAAATACAAAGAGTGTTTCTTTAAAATCTCTTAGAAGTAAAATAGCAATAGTAAGTCAAGATACTGTGCTTTTTGATGATACTGTTGAAAATAATATTAGGTTCGCAAAACCTGATGCAGGTGATGATGATATTAAAAATGCATGCAAATTAGCTGCTGCAGAGGATTTTATATTAGATTTACCACAGCAATATAAAACTTTGATCGGTGAAAATGGTTCAAGATTATCCGGGGGAGAAAAACAAAGACTTTCTATTGCTAGAGCTATATTAAAAAATTCTCCGATAGTTTTATTAGACGAAGCAACATCGAGCCTAGATACTGAATCAGAGGAAAAAGTTCAGAATGCAATGTTCAATTTAACAAAGAATAGAACTACAATAGTTATAGCACATAGATTATCAACAATTAAAAAAGCTAATCATATTATAGTTATGAAAAACGGAAATATTGTTGAAAGTGGTACTCATGATGAGTTGTTAAAAAATTCAAAGGTTTACGAAAATCTTTACAAAAAACAAGTATATTAATTAATGCTAAGATTTTTATACAGTCTTCTATTAATTTTAACTTATATACCCTATTCGATTGCAATATTAATAAGAATCTTTTTTAAAAAAGAACATAAATCAAAATTTAAAGAAAAATTATTTTTTAACAAAATAGAAAGGCCAAGTGGTTTTATTTTTTGGTTTCATGTGGCAAGCCTAGGAGAATTTAATAGTATTTTGCCAATAGTGGACTATTACATTAAAAAAGATGAAAAGTATAAGTTCTTAATCACTACTGTTACTCTTAGCTCATATAATGAATTAAAAAAAAAATATGGAAAAAATAAAAGAATATTTCATCAATTTCTTCCTTACGATTTAAACTTATTTACAAATTATTTCCTTAATTCTTGGAAACCTGACATAGTCTCTTTTGTTGACTCTGAGATTTGGCCTAATTTTATTTTTAATATAAAAAAAAGAAACATACCCATTGTTCTTTTGAATGCAAGAATAACAAAAAAAACTTTTAAAAGATGGTTGTTTTTGAAAAAATTCTCAAAAACTTTATTTGGGCTCTTCTCTATATGTATTGCCTCAAGCAAAGAAAGCCAAGAATACTTAAGTTTATTACAAGCTAAAAAAATTAAATACTATGGGAATATTAAATTTTGTTCAGCCTCTCAAGATGATGTAAAAATTGATGAAGAACAATTCCAAAATATAAAAAATAAAAAAATTTGGTGCGCAATTTCAACTCACAATGATGAAGAAATATTTTGTTCGAAAGTTCAGGAAATATTAAACCGAAGTGAAAAAAACTCTATGTGTATAATTATTCCAAGACACGTACATAGGAATAAAGGAATTTTTTCAAAACTTAGTAAAATGGGTTTTAAATTACAAATCAAAAATGAAAATGATAAAATTGATAAAGCAGCTGAAATCGTGCTTATCAATTACTACGGTGCGGTAAATACATTTTTAAGAAAAATCAAAAATGTTTTTATTGGAAAATCTTTAGTTAAAAAGTTAATTAAAGTTGGTGGTCAAAATCCAATTGAAGCTGCAAAAATGGGTTGTTATATTTTTCATGGCCCTTATGTTTATAATTTTGCTGAAATATATCGTGATCTTAAAAATAAAGAATTTTCTGAAGAAATAAATTATCCTGAAGAATTAGCTAATAAATTATTAAGAAACTTTGGTAATGATAAAAAGCTTGTAGATGGGGAAAAAATAAAAGAGTTAGAGATTTATAGTAATTCTATTTTTAAGAATACTATTAATGAATACGAAATTTTAATTAATGAAAATACTTAAGCCTAAATTCTGGGATAAAGAAGAGCGAGGCATTATCGCTTTACTTTTATCGCCTATTGCAGTTTTTTACAGTGTTTTAATTTACTTAAAAGAAACTTTTTCAAATAAGAAAAAATTTTCAATACCGATTATATGTGTGGGCAATATTTATATTGGTGGAACTGGAAAAACACCTGTCTCAATTAAAATTTATGAAATTTTAAAAAAGTTAAATATGAAACCCGTGATAATTAAAAAAAATTATAGAAATCAAATAGATGAGGTGCGCTTAATAAAAAAATATTGTGAGATAATTTTATGTGATAAAAGAGATGCTGGAATTAAAATAGCTGTAGAAAACAAATTTAATATAATTATTTTAGATGATGGATTTCAAGATTTTGGTATAAAAAAAAACATAAATATTATTTGTTTTAATTCAAACCAAAAAATTGGAAATGGGCTAGTGATACCCGCTGGACCCTTAAGGCAAAACTTAAGATCACTTAAAAATTGCGATATGATTTTATTTAATGGAACAAAAGATGTGAATTTCGAAAAAAAACTTAGAGAAGTAAATAATAAATTAGATTTCATTTATTATAAATATTTATCAACGGAACTAAATCCATTTGTGAATAGAAAACTGGTAGCATTTGCTGGAATTGGAAATCCAAATAATTTTTTTAAATTTCTTAAAGAAAATAATTTAAATGTTGTTAAAGAAATAAGATACCCTGATCATTACAGTTTTTCTGAAAAAGAATTAGATGATTTAAATCAATTAAAAGAAAAATATGGAGCAACATTAATAACAACTGAAAAAGATTATATGAGGATTGATATTAATTATAGACAAAAACTTAATTTTGTTCCAATTAAAATAGAGTTTGAAAATAAAAATTTTTTTGAAAATATTCTTAAAAATAAAATTTGATGAAAATAATAAAATATACTTTTGAAGCATTGTTTGTTTATTCATTATTTTTAATTGTCAGAATTTTGGGATTAAAAATAGGTAGAAAATTAATTGCATCATTATTTTTAAATATAGGTTTTGTATTTAAGTCAAAAGAAATTGTTAAAAAAAATATTTCTTATGCTCTTGGACAGCTTAATGAGAACGAAATAAAAAATATAACAGAATTTATGTGGAAAAATTATGGATTTATATTTGCCGAATATTTATATCTTGATAAGTTTCGTCATAATAAATTTCCAAAACCACAAATTAAAATATTTGGTAAAAAAATTTTAGAGAATTTAGTTAAGTCTAATAAACCTGCTGTTTTTATTTCAGGTCATTTTGGAAACTTTGAGCTTATGGCGATGGAACTTGAAAAAAATAATGTAAATTTAGGCGCTATTTATCGTCCATTAAATAATTTTTTTTTAAATCCATTTATGGTCTCTTTAAGAAAAAAATACATTTGTAAAAAACAAATTCCAAAAGGGAAAGCGGGTGTAAGAGAAGTTATTGAATTGATGAAAAAAAATTGCAGTATTGCATTAATGGTTGATCAAAGACTTGGTGAGTCTGAAAGATACCCTTTTTTCAATAAGCCCGCGCACACAACTACCTTGCCAGCCCAGCTAGCATTAAAATTTGGCTGTGAAATAATCCCAGTTTATATAGAGAGAAATTTAGATAATACTTTCGATATAAATATTTATAGTCCTTTAAAAATAAATAGAACTGATAATTTTCAGGAAGATAAGAATAGGATAACTGTAGAAATAAATAGAATTATTGAAAAAATGATTCTTAAAAATCCAAAACAATGGATTTGGACACACAATAGATGGAAATAATCACTTTTCTTTATTAATCTGTTCAAACCTGATTTTTACTTCTTTGGGAGAAAAATAAGCTTCTTGTAAATCAACATTCCAATAACAAAGTTTATTTAAAGGTATATCTTTTCCAGAAACAGCGCATACAACATAATCTCCTTCTTCAACAACTTCAAACTTGTTTGGAAAAAATTTAAGTTTTGCTTTATTTCGGTTCATGCTAATTTAATAATTGATTTAACCATAATATATGAATTTAGCTGTTATAGGAAGTGGTGGTCGAGAGCACGCTCTCTGCTATAAACTTAGGCAATCAAAGGAAGTAAAAAAATTATATTGTATTCCTGGAAATGCTGGCACAAAAAAATTCGCTGACAATATAAATCAAGATGTTTCAAATTTTGAAGAAGTTTATAGAGTTTTAAAAGATAAAAAAATTGATTTAGTAATAGTTGGTCCCGAGGAGCCTTTGGTAAATGGTATTGTTGATTTTTTAACTGAAAGAAAAATTAACGTATTTGGCCCAAATAAATTTTCTTCGCAACTAGAGGGGTCTAAAGCTTTCATGAAAAATTTGTGCAAAAAGTATGACATCCCTACTGCTAATTTTGGTATTTTTGATGAATTAAATACTGCATTCAATTTCTTAGAAAAAAGCGAACTTCCAATAGTCGTAAAGGCTGACGGTCTTGCCGCTGGTAAAGGAGTATCTATATGTAAATCAAAAGAGGAAGCTAAAACAAAAATAAAAGAGATTATTGAAGGAAAGTTTAAATCATCTAAAAAAGTAGTGCTTGAAGAATTTATTGAGGGAGAAGAATTAAGTTATTTTTGCGTAGTAGATAAAAATACTTTTCGTTTTTTTGGATCTGCTCAAGACCATAAAAGAGTTGGGGAGGGTGATACTGGACCGAATACAGGTGGCATGGGCGCATATTCTCCTGCAAGTTTATTAACAAAAAAACTTGAAGAAAAAATTATAAAAAAAATTATAGAACCTACTCTTAAGGCTTTAAAAGAAATGGGTAATTCTTATAAAGGATTTCTTTACGCCGGACTAATGATTAAAGAAAATGAACCTTATTTAATAGAGTACAATATAAGAATGGGTGACCCTGAATGCCAAGTTTTAATGATGAGACTAAAAACAAGTTTGTTTGATGTTGTAAAGTCAGTAATTAACAATGACTTAAAAAATCTTTCAATTGAGTGGAGTGATGAGAATTGTATGACAATTGTTCTATGCTCTAGGGGATATCCAGATAAATATGAAAAAAATATTGAAATTAAAAATTTGGATAAAGTTATAAATGATGAAAAAAACCAAATTTTTCATGCTGGTACAATTGAAAAAAATAAAAAGATTTTTTCAAATGGTGGTAGAGTTTTAAATGTGACCTCGCTAGGTAATAACCTGATAAATACTAGAAAAAAGTGTCTGTATAATTTGAACAAAATAGGATGGGGAGATGGATTTTTCAGAAAAGATATTGGCTGGAGAATTATAGAAAAAAAATGAGGGTAATAAGTGGTAAATTTAAAAACAAAAAACTTTTCTTTCCTAAGAATTTTAGAACTAGACCGCTAAAGGACAGTGTAAAAGAAAATATCTTTAATATTTTAGAGCATTCAAACAAAATTAATATAAAGTTTAATGAGTCGGTAATCTTGGATTTGTATTCGGGTAGTGGATCCTTTGGTTTGGAATTTTTATCTAGATATAAATCAGAAGTATATTTTGTAGAAAATAATAAAGATGCCATAAAAAGTCTTGAAAAAAATATTCAAAATCTTTCACTTAATAATAGAGTAAATTTGTACGAACAAGATGTTTTTGATTTTTTTAAAAAATTAAATAGTAAAAAAAAATTTGATATTATTTTCTTAGATCCGCCTTTTGCTGATTATAAGTATAAAGATGTTATAAAAATTATTATAGAAAAAAAAATACTTAACAAAAATCATTTAGTTGTTATACACCGGGAAAAAAGTGCATTGGATAGCAATATTCATGATGATTTAGATATAATTGAAAATAGGGTTTATGGAAGATCTAATATTTTTTTTTGTAAATTTTTAAGCTAAAAATTTTTTTGTTAGAACTTTAACTCTTTCTACGGCTGGTTGATCAAAAGGATTAATTTTTAATACCTTGCCAAGTGTTAATGTCTCGCAAATAAATAAAAAGAATAATTTACCAAGAGTATTTTCATCGAATTTTTTGATAATTATTTCTCTGACTGGTATTTTTTTTTCTTTTAAAATTTTTATAAAAGCATTTTTTTGGGACAATTTAACTTGTTCATAGTTTTTCTTATCCAAAAATTTAGCTTCTTTACCAAATATTTTAGAGTTTATCTTTAGATTGTTTTTATCTTTTGAACTAAAAACATAAAAAGATAAATTTTTTGGTCCATCTAAGTAAAGCTGTAGTAAACTGTGATGATCCTTTGGAGCATTTGATATCACCGGTAAAAAACCCTTTTTATTTTTACCTAAACTTTCTGCTAAAAGCTGCTGAGACCAAAATAAGAAGTGTTTTAACTCTGGTACATAGTTGAAAAAAATTAAAACTTTATTTTTTATATTTAAACTTTTTTTAATATTTTTGTTTAATTCTGTTCTTTTGTTAATTAAATTTGGAATACTTTTTTTAAATTTATAGGGATCCAGACCCATAATGTAAGCTGGAAGCATAGCAACTTCAGAAAAAACTGAATACCTTCCTCCAATATTTGAATGATGTTTAACAAAATTTATATTTTTATTTTTTGAAAAGTTTCTTAAGATATTTTTTTTATTCTCTGAAATTATAATTGTATTTTTCTTGCTAAAAAAAGAACTAAAAAAACTCGCATTTACCAATGTTTCGGTTGTGTTTCCTGATTTAGAAATAATTAAAAATAAAGATTTTTTTAAATTATTTTCTTTTTTTACTTTATTTAAAAATGCTTGATCTAGATTATCTATAAAAACAAATTTCTTTTTTATTTTGTGTCTTAAAAAGTAGTAGATTGATTTGGTAGCTAAAATTGAACCACCCATACCAATTACAATGATAGTATTAAATTTTTTAAACTTTTTGAATTTTTTTAAATTTAAATTATATTTTGATTCTGGGAAAAATGATTTAAATAAAATATATTTTTCCTTGGATACTTCCTCTAAGATTTTACTAGTTGAAATCACTTCAATTTTTCTTCCTCAATTCCTCCTCTATACTTCTTTCCACTGAAGACTTATTTGATGTGTTTCCCTCGGAGTTACTATCTCCACTAATGATATTTTCAATATTAAGATTTTCTTCTCTGTTACTTGTTTTGCTGCCAGGCAAAGGAAGTTTGTCATAATCAGGTGGTAAAATAAGGGGATCCTTTTTTTTTATTAAGTATTCGTCAGTTGTTTTTTTTTTTGCACCTGTTACTGCTGACTCAAAATCTTGCCAGCCTCCGCATGAAATGGGTAATAAAAAAATTAGAAATAAAAAAAATTTTTTTAGCATTTTAATCTTTTTGTTCACTCTGTAATAATTGTTTTAGTATTATCATAATTATTCCAACTGAAATAAAAATATCAGCAAAATTAAAAGTGAACCAATGAAAACTACCTAAATGAAAATCTATAAAATCTGGAACTGCATAATAATTGAGTCTGTCATACAAATTGCCAAGTGCGCCCCCAATAATTAAGGAGAATATAATTTTTTCAAATTTATCTGATTTAACCATTAAATATATTAGATAAATAATTATTAACAAAATTAAGGCAGAAATTAAATGATAGATAAGACTGGCATTAAAACTTAATAAACCAAATGCAATTCCTGTATTCCAATTTAGTGTCAAATTTAAAAAATCGAACAAAAAAATTTCTCCGCCTTGCGATTGTATTAAATCAATAACATAAATTTTTGAAAATCTATCTAATAAAAAAATAATTAATACTGAAAAAAAACTATAAACATCTATTTTTTTAATATTTATTTTATTTTCAAACATCTCGGACACTTTTCATCTTTTACTGCTTCTACTATCTTCCAGCACCTTATACACTTTGTACCTTTTGCTTTTTCAACTTTTATTTCTATATTATTTTCTTTAGAAATTTTTTGAATAACATTAGAGGTGATAAAAAGTTCTTTTGCGTCTATCTCTTTTAAAAGTTCAAATTCTATTTTAGGCAGAGAAATTTCTACCTCCGCTTCTAAACTAGAGCCAATTACTTTCTTTGATCTCTTTTCCTCAATTGCAATGTTAACCTTTTGTCTAACATTTAATAATTTTTCCCATTTTTTAAATAATGCTTCATTTTTCCAACTTTGAGGGATTTCTGGAAAATTATCTTCATGAATACTTGTTGTTTTGTTTTTTTGACTAAGTTGGCTAATCTCCTCCGTTGTAAATGAAAGAACAGGAGCATACCATTTGATCAAACATTCTAAAATTATATTTAATATATCAATACAATTTTTTCTTTTTTTGGAATTTATATCATCACAATATAAAATATCTTTTCTTATATCAAAATAAAAAGATGAAAGATCTAAAGCACAAAAATTTAAAAGCTCTTTTTGAAGTTTGTGAAAATTATATTCTTTTAAATTTTTCTTAATTTGTTGATTGAGTAAAAAGATTTTGTGTAAAATTAATTGCTCAAGTTCAGGATATTCACTGTTTTTTATTTGTTTAAAATTTTTAGGACTATAATCATCTCTTAGATTGCCTAAAATAAATCTAAAAGTATTTCTTATTTTTCTATAAGACTCAGCGTGTTGATCAAGTATTGAGTGATCTATTCTTAAATCCTCGGCATAGTCTGAAGATGCTACCCATAATCTTAATATATCAGCTCCATATTTTTTCAGAATATCTTCTGGAGAAATAATATTTCCAGCAGATTTGGACATTTTCATTCCTTTTCCGTCAACAACAAATCCATGAGACAAAATACTATCGAAAGGTGCTCTTCCCCTTGTTCCACAAGACTCAAGCAATGATGAATGAAACCATCCACGGTGTTGATCAGAACCTTCTAAATACATTGATGCGGGCCACTTCAAATCTTTTCTTTTTTCCAAAACAAATGAATGAGTGGAACCACTATCAAACCATACTTCTACAATGTCATTTGACTTTATAAAGTCTTCCTTTTTATATTTTTTTCCTAAAAATCTTTGTGGATCATCATCAAACCAACAGTCTGAACCTTCTTTTTCATAAATCTTAGCTATATTTTCTACAACCTCCTTGTCTCGCAAGGGTTCGTTTGTTTTTTTATTAACAAAAATTGGTAAAGGAACCCCCCAGGATCTTTGTCTGGAAATACACCAATCTGGCCGAGTTTCAATCATAGCTCTTATCCTTGCTTTTCCTTTTTCTGGAAAAAAAGCAGTTTGATCGATCGACTTCAAAGCTTTATTTCTTAACTTATGGCTTTCCATAGAAATAAACCATTGCGGTGTCGCTCTGTGAACTAAAGGAGCTTTAGATCTCCAAGAATGAGGGTAACTATGAACTAAACTTCCGCTTCCCAAAAGATTTTTTTGTTCAGTTAAATTTTTTATAATAATTTCATCTGCTTTAAAAACATGTATTCCTTCAAAAATAGGAATATTTTTAGTGTATCTACCATCATTATTAACTGTCTCTATGGCCTTCATGCCGTGTTTTAAACACAAATTAAAATCATCTGGACCATGACTAGGGGCGCAATGCACTATACCGGTACCTTGTTCTAGAGTAACAAAATCTGCCTCGAACATAGGAACATCAAACTTATAACCCAAGTTTTTGAATGGGTGTGAACATATTGTGTTTTTAAATATTTTTCCTTCAAAGGTTTTTAGGATTTTAAATTTACCTAAACCACAATTATCTACTACAGAATTAATTAATTTTTCTGCAATAACAATTTTTTTATTATCAAATTGTAAGAGAGAATAATTAAGGTTTTGGTTATAGGCTAAGGCTTTATTTGCTGGAATTGTCCAAGGGGTAGTAGTCCAAATAACTAATGAAGCATCATTTAAAAAATCTTTATCAGTTTTTTTTATCTGGAATTCTGCATAAATAGTATTTGATTTATGGTCTTTGTATTCTACTTCAGCATCTGCTAAAGCTGTTTTTTCAACAGTTGACCACAAGACTGGTTTAAAGCCTCGGTACAAGCTTCCTTCGATTAGAAATTTTCCCAACTCCCTAACAATTTGGGCTTCTGCATCAAAACTCATCGTGGAGTAATAGTTGTCCCAATCCCCAATAACACCTAATCTTTTGAATTCGTTTTTGTGAATACCAATCCATTTTTGTGCAAAGTCTCTACACTCTTTTCTAAAATCTTTTGTTGGAACTTCGTCTTTATTTTTTTTCTTCTTTTTATATTCTTCTTCAATTTTCCACTCTATTGGTAGCCCATGGCAATCCCATCCAGGAACATAAATTGAATCTTTGTTATTCATTTGATGAAACTTTGTTACAATATCTTTTAGAATTTTATTTAAAGCTGTCCCCATATGTATATGTCCATTCGCATATGGTGGTCCGTCATGAAGCACAAACTTTTCTTTTCCAACTGATTTCGCTCTGAGTTTTTCATATAGTTTTGATTTATCCCAATTTTCCAAAATTTTGGGTTCTTTAGTTGGAAGGTTCGCCTTCATAGAAAAGGATGTTTTAGGAAGATTTAAATTGTTATCAGCCATTTACTTTTTCGAATTATCTATGTCTTTTTTAATTTGTTTTTTTAATTGAATAATATTTTTAAATTTTTTTTCTTTTCTTATAAATTTTGTTAACATTACTTTTATACTTTTATCATATAAATTTTTTTTCAAACCAAAAATATGCGCTTCCAATAAGAGTTTATTTTTTCCAAAAGTTGGCTTATATCCTATATTTACAATGGCCTTTTTTTTAATCTTTTTATTTACTATGACTATTGAAGAATAAACGCCCACTTTTGGAACTATATAGTTTTCTAAATCTAAATTACACGTGGGAAATCCAATTTTTTTTCCTCTTTGCTCTCCCTTTCTAACTTTCCCTTCAATCGCCCAATATCTACCTAACATTTTATTTGCAAAATCTATTTCACCGTTTTTAATTTTCTTTCTTATTAATGTTGACGAAATTATTTTTTTTCTTTTATTTAGAGGTGAAACAGTTTGGGTTTTATAATTATAAAAAATTTCTTTTCTTTTCAGTAGGTTTATATTACCAGCTCTATTTTTGCCAAATTTAAAATTTTTACTTATAAAAATAAATTTTGCTTTCAATTTTCTATGAAGAACTTTTTCTATAAAATTTTCTGCATTCGTTTTTGAGAAATTTTTATCGAATTTTTTAATTATTAAAAAATCAATTCCAAGCTTTTTCGATGATTCGATTTTCTGTTTTAAAGAATCTATCCTAAAATTTTTTATTTTTTTATTAAAAAACATCACTGGTAAAGGATGAAAAACTAGCAAACCAAATTTAATCTTATTTTTCTTTGCAATATATTTTCCTGTCTTCAAAACTCTTTTATGTCCTAAATGAAAACCATCAAAATTACCAATAGCAATTGCTGAGTTTTTATATTTTTTTGAAATATTAAAATTTTTAAAAATTTTCATTTACCAGGTCAGTTCCTTTTGAAAATATTTTGATGAAACATTATACTCCTTTAGTAAATTTTCTATTAACTCCTCATCAAATATTTTGGCTTTATGAACGCCTTCAGTTATAAATATTGAGTCTATTCCCATATTGTTTGCTCCTTTAATATCAGTTTTAAGATTATCTCCAATGACTAGAGTTTTTTGATCTGCTTTTAAACATGAAAGGTAAACTTCTTTATGAGGTTTGCCAAAATAGATAACTTCTCCTCCCAGATTTTCAAAAATTTCAGCTATCTTGCCGGCACAATATTCTTCTTCGCCTCCTCTATGAACTACTAAGTCTGGATTCGTACATACAAATTTTTTATCTGTATATTTTTTTAGCAGCTCCTCATAATATTTTAGATTTTCCTCTTGTTCATCAAAAAGCCCTGTGCAAAGAATAAAGTTGCATTTCTCAAGACTAGTTTTGTTTTTTTTAATATCATAAAATAAAGAATCGTCCCTTTGGGGGCCTAGGTGGAAAAATTTTTCTCCGAATGTATTTTTTTTTAGGGAATTCATTGCTGCCTCACCAGAGGTTAAAACATTTTTAAGTAATTTTTCATCCATTTTCATTTTTTTTAAAAACTCTACAACTTTTTTAGTTGGACGAGGAGCATTGGACAAAAAAACAACTCTTTTACCATTTGCTTCAAGTTTTTTTACTGCATTGATCGCCGAAGCATTTAATTTAATGCCATTATGCATTACACCCCACAAATCAACAATAAACGCATCATATTCATGAAAAATTTTTGAAAGATGCTCTAATTTTTTAGTTTTCATAGGAAATACAAGCTTTTTAAGGCAAATTTTTTATTATCATACTCTTGCAAAATTCTAAATACATACCATATTTCATTATTATAAATAAAAGGAGTTTTCATGAAATTTAGACCGCTACACGACAGGGTTTTGATTAAAGTGCTTGATAGTGAGGAAAAAACCAAAGGTGGAATAATTATTCCAGATACAGCAAAAGAAAAGCCTCAAGAAGGTGAAATAGTTGCCGTTGGAAATGGTGCAAAAACTGAAGATGGAAAAATTATAAAAATGGACGTAAAAGTTGGTGATCGTGTTTTGTTTGGAAAGTGGTCTGGAACAGAAGTTAAAATCGATGGTAAAGAATACAGCATAATGAAAGAATCGGACATTATGGGTATTACTAAAGGAAAATAATATTTAAAAGGAGATCTAAATGCCAAAAATAATAAAGTTTAATAATGAAGCTCGAGCAAAAATGCTTAAAGGCGTTGATACTTTGGCAAATACTGTAAAAACGACTCTTGGACCAAAAGGAAGGAACGTTGTTATTGATAAGTCTTATGGTGCACCAAGAACAACTAAAGATGGAGTAACAGTTGCTAAAGAAATTGAACTTGAGGATAAGTTTGAGAATATGGGTGCGCAGATGGTTAAGGAAGTTGCCAGCAAAACAAATGATAATGCTGGTGATGGAACAACAACGGCAAGTATTTTGGCACAAGCAATTGTAGGCGAGGGAGTTAAATACGTGACCGCAGGAATGAACCCAATGGATATAAAAAGAGGTATTGATAAGGCTGTGGAGAGTGTGATTGAAAGTCTTAAGAAAACATCAAAAAAAGTAAAAGCTAACGAAGAGGTTGCTCAGGTAGGAACGATATCTGCAAATGGAGAAAAGGAGATTGGAGATATGATTTCAAAAGCAATGCAAAAAGTTGGTAATGAAGGTGTTATTACAGTTGAAGAAGCAAAAGGAATCCAGACCGAATTAGATGTTGTTGAAGGTATGCAGTTTGATCGAGGATACTTGTCTCCTTATTTTGTTACGAACGCAGATAAAATGACAACCGAATTAGATAACCCACTAGTATTACTTCATGAGAAAAAGCTAACTAATTTACAGCCAATGGTTCCGCTTTTAGAGTCTGTAGTTCAAGCTAACAGACCATTAATGATAATTTCTGAAGACGTAGAAGGTGAAGCCTTAGCAACTCTTGTTGTAAATAAATTAAGAGGAGGTTTAAAAGTGGTTGCAGTGAAAGCCCCTGGTTTTGGAGATAGAAGAAAAGAAATGCTTGAAGATATTGCAATTTTAACTGGTGGTCAGGTTATTTCAGAAGATCTTGGAACCAAGCTTGAGAGCGTAAAGATTAATAACTTAGGTTCGTGCAAAAAAGTAAAAATTGATAAAGAAAATAGTACACTTGTTGCAGGGGCGGGAAAAAAAGCAGATATAGAAGCAAGATGTAATCAAATAAGAAAACAGATTGAAGAAACCACTTCTGATTATGATAAGGAAAAACTTCAGGAAAGATTGGCTAAGCTAGCTGGTGGTGTTGCCGTAATTAAAGTTGGTGGTGCAACCGAAGTAGAAGTAAAAGAGAGAAAAGATAGAGTTGAAGATGCGTTAAATGCTACAAGAGCTGCAGTTGAAGAAGGAGTTGTTGTGGGTGGAGGATGCGCTCTTCTTTATGCTTCTCAAGAGTTAGATAAAGTAAAAGTCAAAGGTGATGACCAAAAAGCTGGTGTAGATATAATTAAGAAAGCTCTACAAGCTCCTATCAGACAGATTGCTGCAAATGCCGGTGTTGATGGTTCAATAGTTGTAGGAAAGTTATTAGAAGGAAAAAAAGCAACTCAAGGTTTTGATGCTCAGGAAGAACAGTATGTTGATATGTTTTCAAAGGGTATTATCGACCCTATGAAAGTTGTTAGATCAGCTTTGCAGGATGCATCTTCCATTGCGGGTCTGTTAATTACAACAGAGGCAATGATTGCTGATAAACCAGAAGAAAAAGATTCTGGTCCTGCTATGCCTCCTGGTGGAATGGGTGGAATGGGAGGAATGGGTGGAATGGGAATGTAATCCCCATTGTTCTCAAACAAAAATTCAAAAAGGGCAGTTTTTACTGCCCTTTTTTTTTATTTATACGAAAATCATTAGTGATGAAGGAGTGATGAAGGAATGATGAAGGATTTTTAAAATTTACTTTCACAAGTAAAATCAACTAACTTAAAACCGCTAACATCAGTAGGTAATATTTTTAAGTTTTTACTATCATATTTCATAGGTTGAATCACAACTGAAAATTTATCTGATCCTAAAGTGATCTTTGAAACATATGAAAACGCTTCTGTTTTAAATTTAGTTTCTTTAGTTTTTTCATCAATTTCTGGATAACTCCAAACATTTCTTGATTCAAAGAATAAGTCATCATTACGAACATTAGTAGGTTCTTCAGTTTGAGGATTAAAACTTAATAAAAATAATGCTTGATCTATTTGAACTGGTTTTTCTGGAAGTAAATTTTTTTTTTTAAGTTCAGTTCTTTCTTTAGTATGTTCGTGTATATAAGTTAATGGTATTAATTCTCCCATTGTTGGCAAAAGATAAGTAAAATCATAATCATAATTGTTAATGAATTTAATTGTCTTATTATCAACATTAAAATCAATATCTATTTTTTTTCCAATTAGTGATTTATCTGCTAGGTCAGAAACAAAATGTGAATAACCTTTGTGGAGACTACAAGTAATTTTTTTTTCCATAGCAAAACTTAGATTATTAAATATCAAAACTAGAAAGATGTATAGAGATAGTTTTTTCATTAAACCCAGTTTAACTCCACTCCTCAATAAAATCATCTTTTGAATTGCTTTGTAATTGCTTTAAATAGTGATGAAAAGTGATGAAGGATTTTCAGATATGTTAGATAAATCAATACTTACTGAATACCAGTATGAGAATGTAATTCCCAATCACTTTAAAGAATTTAAAAAAGGCTGCAGTTTAGCAGCCTTTTTTTTTGAATAAAACACACAAGCTTGTGACTTTAAAATCAAACCATCTTTTAAAATTCTAAGGTTGTTGTCTCTTAAAGTTTTTCCAGTCGAAGTGATGTCGGTAATAATTTCTGAAGAACCAATAAAAGGATAAGTTTCTGTTGCTCCAAGGCTGGCGACTAATTTGTATTGAGTAACGCCTTTTGAAACCAAAAAATTATTAGTTAAATTCGGGTACTTTGTTGCAACTCTCAATCTAGTATTTTTTTTATCTCTAAAATCGAAAGATACTTCCTCTAAATCAGCAACGGTTTGTACATCTATCCAATCATTTGGAATAGCAACCACAACATTTGCTGAACCAAAATCTAATTTTTTCTTAACTTCAATTTTTTGTTTCAGGCTTGTGGCGGACTCATTTAAAAGATCCAAACCTGAAATCCCTACATCAAGGGTGCCATCACCAATTCTTTGAATGATCTCTTTTGCATGTAAATAAATGATTTTAATATTAGGAAAATTTTTCACCTCAGCAAAATAGTTTCTCTCTCCTCCATTTGGAGTTAATTTTAAATTGTTTCTAGCAAGAAAATTTATTGAGTCCTCTTTCAATCTGCCTTTGCTTGGTAACCCTATAGTTATTAAATTTTTCATGTATTTAAATTGTTTAAATTAATTGCAGCACCTACTGCTGAAATATTTTTCTTAGATCCGAGACTCTTCAATAAGCTATCGTATCTACCACCTCTTGCTAGCTCTTTTTTTGAAGAATCGTATATCTCGAATACAACTCCAGAATAGTACTCGATATCTCTACCAAAATTTGTAGAAAAAGTAATTTTAGAATTTAGCCTAGATAAATTTTTCAAACTTGATAGATCTTTAAAAACACTTTTGCTTAACTGATTTTTGTTAATAAAATTATTTAATGTTTTTTCTAATTTAACTAACGGGCAATTAATTTTTAAAAAATCTTTAATAATTTTCACCGTTTTTTTATTTTCTTTAAATGATCGTGGATCTTTAATTTTTCTATCAAATCTAGATATGATTTCTGAAACTTTTCGGTTTGCAACTTCTTTGTTCTGATCAATATTCTTCATTTCGAAAAACTTTTTCTTATCTAGTTCTACTGTAGAGGGATCAACATCAGAATTTGTTTCAAGCCTGTTAAGCAAATCCTCAAAATATTTTGGACGCCAAAAGTGTCTTTTTAATCTCATTTTCCATCTTTCTGGTATTTTTAAAGAATCGATCAATTGCTTGAACAAACTTACATCTCCAACTTTAATCGATATATTTTTAATTTTTATTTTGTTGATTGAATTAGTTATTGTTTTTAAAACTTTTAAATCATCCGAGGATTTATTTTTAGAACCAAAAATCTCTAAACCTAATTGATAATTAACAACTTTCTTTAAACTTTTCGACCTTCTATAAGCTTGTCCGGAATAATATATTTTTGAATTTCCTTTAGAGTTATCTTTTAAATATTTAATACATGAAGCAACTGTCAAATCTGGTCTTAAACACATGCTTTTTCCAGTATCATCCTCAAAAGTAAGCATTATCTTCCTAAAATTCTCTCCAGATCTTTCAATGATATAATCCGAATCTAAAAGTACATCTGGTTCTGACAAAACAAAACCATCTTTCTTAAATACTTTTATTATATTTTCAGAGTAATTTTTTGATTTCATTTTCTAGCTCCTCGATTTTAACTGAACTCTCATTTCCGCTTTCTAAATTTTTTAAAGTAACTTTTCCTGATTTTATTTCATTTTCACCATACAAAATAACTGCTGGGGATCCTAACTTGTTTGCATATTCCATTTGTTTTTTTAACTTGCCCTCTCCTGGATAAATTTCTGAACTGATATTCGAGACTCTAAGTTTATTTAGTATATCTACATATTCCTTAATTTTGCTCTTATCAAAAACACATATAACGACTGGCCGTGTAGAATTTATTTTAAAATCTTTTTTCTGCATCAAAGCAAATACAAGTCTATCTAGACCGATTGATATTCCGGTTGAGGGACAATCTAAATTTCCAAAATTACTAACAAGATTATCATACCTTCCTCCTCCGCCTATCGATCCAAATTGAATGTTCTGTCCTTTTGAATTTTTTACTTGAAAATTTAAATTAACCTCAAAAATAGGTCCCGTGTAGTATTCCAGTCCTCTTATAACTGATGGGTCAAATTTATAATTCTTAAAATTGTAAGCCTCGAACACTTTTAGAATTTCTAAAACATCTTCGCTATCAGGAATTTTAGACCTCAAAGTAGACTCGATTGTTTTGATCTGGTCATCACTAAGATTTGCTCCCTTTGTGTAATCTCCCGATTTATCTTTCCGACCTTCGCCGAGAAGTTTTTTTGCCTCCTCCCAACCAAGTCTGTCAATTTTATCTAGGGCTCGCAGCGTAGTTGAAATTTTATCTCTCGATGTAATTTTCAACTTTTCGAATAATTTATCTGTTAATTTTCTAGAAGAAATTTTTACAGTATAATCTTTTTTATCTAAACCACACTTTTCTAATATCTCAGAAATTAATACACAAAGCTCTGCGTCTGCTTGTAAATTTTTTGTTCCCACGTAGTCAGCATCAAATTGTAAAAATTCTCTAAATCTTCCCGGCCCAGGTTTCTCATTTCTCCAAACAGAACCTAATTGGTAACGCTTGAATGGTTTGGGTATTTCAAGATAATTTTTTGCAACATATCTTGCTAAAGGAGCAGTAAGATCATAACGAAGTGACATCCATTTATTTTCATCTTTAAAAGAAAATACTCCAGAATCTGGCCTTTCCTTATCAGGTAAAAATTTTCCAATACTATCCGTATACTCGAAGCTAGGTGTTTCGAGATATTGAAAACCGTACTTAATCATAACTTCTTTAATTTTAGAAATTACAAAGTCACGGATTAATAATTCTTTTTCTTGTCTGTCTACAAAACCTAAAGGTAGTTCCTTAGAAGGTTTTATTTTTTTATCTTTTACCATTTTTGGTACAGCAGGGTGGATTCGAACCACCGACCCCTAGTTCCACAAACTAGTGCTCTAACCAACTGAGCTACTGCTGCATAACTCCTTTTTATATTAATTGTTTATAAAATTATATTTTAAATATGTAGTGATTTAGCTAAGCAATAGCTTAGCGTGCACTCTATGAGAGTGTGAATGAGATTTGGTTGTGTTTATTCTCGTTAACATTTTCAATTCTTTTAACAAATTATAAATTAATTTCAACCCTAGATTATTGGGACAAAAACCTAAATCTTAGGTAACCATTGCCCCAATTAATTTTGTGCTGGTAATAAGATTTAAGATGTTTTCTGTAGATTTACCGCGGCAGGTCCCTTTTCGCCGTTCTCCACATCAAAAGTAAGTTCATCACCTTCGTTTAAATATTTTAAACCGGCTGCTCTTACTGCTGAAGAATGAACGAAAACGTCTTTCTCTTTATCTTCCCTTTCAATAAAACCATAACCTTTAGTTCCATTGAACCACTTTACTTTGCCTTTTAGACTCATTTGTTTTTCCTTACTTAGTTTAACTTAATATTAGTGAAATTCACTAATATTGGCTCTTTAATATAATAATGTGTAAATTGTCAAGCTAATGATTGGGTTTTAAATAAAAAAATTCAAGAAATAACCAATTTGTTACACTAAATCATAAATATTGTGCCCAAAACAAGAATGCTTAAAAGAATAAAAATAATAATTTTTTTGTTTTTGAAGTAGCTAAATATATTGAAAAATTTGGTTTCGGTGTATCCTAAACCTTTTCCCGTTGTTTCAGCTGATCCTTTAAAGCCTTGATCCCGACCTATTTTTAAAAACTTAGTTTTTCTTTGATTATAAATCTGATCACCGGAAAGATTTTCAAAGCTTTTTAAATTTTCTAAAATTGATTTTTTAACATCTGATGCTATTTTATCATTATCTCTATGTGCCCCACCAAGTGGTTCTTTTATTACTTCATCGACTACTCCAATTTTAGTTAATTCTTTCGCCGTAAGTTTCATGGCTTCAGCTGCTTCTAAAGATTTACTTGGGTCACGCCATAAAATCGATGCACATCCCTCTGGCGATATAACTGAATAGATAGAATGCTCTAACATTATAACTTTGTTTGACGATGCTAAAGCTATAGCTCCGCCTGAACCTCCTTCTCCGATTATAATTGATATGTTTGGAACCTTTAAGGACATGCAGCATTGTATTGAATTTGCAATTGCTGCTGCTTGACCTCTTTGCTCTGCACCAATCCCGGGATAAGCTCCTGGTGTGTCTATAAAAGATATTACCGGTATTTTAAAACGATCGGCAAGCATCATGAGTCTAATACATTTTCTGTAACCCTCAGGTTTCATCATGCCAAAGTTTCTATCTAATCGTGAGTTTAAATCTTCCCCTTTTTCTTGTGCTAAAACTAGTACTGATTTATTTTCAATAAATCCTAACCCCGCAATAATCGACTTATCCTCTCCAAAAAGTCTATCGCCTGAGAGCTGGGTAAAATCTGAAATAATTTTTTTTACATAAAAATTTGCTCTAGGTCTATCTTCATGTCTAGCTACTAAAGTCTTTTGCCAACTATTTAAGCTAGTGTAAATTTCGGATAATTTTTCATTTACTTCTTCTTCAATTTTTTTTATTTTTTTTGTATCTACTTCTGATATTCCATCTTTATCGAACGGATTTTTCGATGCCTCTAAATTATCTTCTAAAGACTTAATTTCTTTTTCAAAATCTAAATAATTTCTCATAAATTCGAAGTAAAAATAATATTAAGAAATTGAATAAAATTCAAATGTGTCAATAAATTGGTAGCAAATTACTAAATATCTGGTTTATTATGAGATTATGAAAAAAACCAGAGTTGGAAACCTTAATATTGATGATCGATTTATCAAATTTATCGATGATGAGGCTATTAAAGGCACAGGTATAGATAGAGATAATTTCTGGTCTGGCTTTGATAAAGCAGTTCATGAATTAGCTCCTATAAATAAAAAATTACTACAAAAGAGAGATGAAATTCAAAAAAAAATAGATGAATGGCATTTGTTAAATAAAGGTAATTCTTTTGATGAAAAGAAATACTTTAATTTTTTAAAATCAATAGGATATATGGTTGAACAAAAAGAAGATTTTAAAATTAATACATCAAACGTTGATGAAGAAATTGCTACTATAGCTGGACCTCAGTTGGTTGTTCCTGTTGATAATGCTCGTTACGCATTAAATGCTGCAAATGCTAGATGGGGAAGTTTGTACGATGCGCTTTACGGGACTGATGCCACTCCAGGAAATAAAGGTAAAGAATATAATGAGGAAAGAGGTTATGCGGTTATAAGTTATGTTAGAAATTTTTTAGATGAATCTGTCCCTATTTCAAATGCAAAATGGAATGAAGTAAAAAAATTTAAAATAGAAGATGATAAACTTGTTTTATTTTTTACAAGTGAAAAATACTTTCTTAAAAACAATGATCAATTTATTGGCTTTCAGGGAGAAAAAAATAGTCCAAAATCAATTTTGTTAAAAAATAACAATCTGCATATAGACATAGTAATTGATTCAAATAGTAGAGTTGGAAAGATGGACTCAGCAAATATAAGTGATGTTATTATTGAATCCGCAATTTCTACTATTGTGGACAATGAAGATTCTGTAGCTGCCGTTGATGGAGAAGATAAAATTAAATGTTACCGTAATTGGTTAGGGTTGATGAAAGGTGATCTAACAGCAAATATGGAAAAAAATGGAAAAAAGATTGTAAGGAAATTAAATCCTAATCGAAACTATATATCTAAAGATGGAAAAAAAATAAGTTTGCATGGAAGAGCTCTCCTTCTAAATCGAAACGTGGGTCACCTAATGACAAATCCCGCAATAATTTTGCAAGACGGATCCGAGATTCCCGAGGGTATTTTAGACGCTTTTGTATCTACCCTATGTGCTATTCATGATTTTAAAAATAAAAATAATTCACGAACCGGATCTTTTTATATTGTCAAACCAAAAATGCACGGCCCAGAAGAAGTTGCTTTTACTGATAATATTTTTGAAAAAGTTGAGTTGGTATTGGGTTTGAAAAAAAACACTATAAAAGTAGGAATAATGGATGAAGAAAGAAGAACCACGGTAAATTTAAAAGAATGCATAAGAAAAGTAAAAGAAAGAATTGTTTTTATAAATACTGGCTTTTTAGATAGAACTGGAGACGAAATGCATACCTCGTTTGAAGCCGGACCAATGATTTTCAAAGGAGCAATGAAAAAATCTACATGGCTAAACACATATGAAGACTGGAATGTTGACGTTGGTTTATCTTGTGGTTTTTCTGGAAAGGCGCAAATAGGAAAAGGAATGTGGGCTATGCCTGATAGGATGGCAGACATGATGAATCAAAAAATATCTCATCCTGAGTCAGGTGCTAATTGTGCTTGGGTACCTTCCCCTACAGCAGCAACTCTTCATGCTACCCACTACCATAAAATTGATGTTTTTCAGAAACAGAACAAAATAAAATCTAGAAAAAAAGCCAACCTCGAAAATATATTAAAAATACCAAAAGCAGACAGGCCTAATTGGTCAGTTGAGGATATCAATAAAGAATTAGAAAATAATGCTCAAGGTATTCTAGGATATGTGGTTAGATGGGTTGATCAAGGAGTTGGTTGCTCCAAAGTACCAGATATAAACGATATAGGTTTGATGGAAGATAGAGCAACTTTAAGAATATCATCTCAACATATGGCAAATTGGTTACATCACAATATATGCTCAAAGGATCAGGTTATGAGTGTTATGAAAAAAATGGCAGCAATTGTGGATCAGCAAAATAAAGAAGATAAAAATTATTTGCCTATGTCCCCAAATTTTGAAAAGTCTGTAGCTTTCACTGCAGCTTGCGACTTGGTATTTAAAGGAAGAGAACAGCCATCAGGTTATACTGAGCCTATACTTCACAAAAAGAGGTTAGAAAAAAAGTCTAATCGTTAGATACTGGAACTCTGTTTTTAAAAGCTGAAATCAAGGTGCCGTCATCTAGCTGTTCTATTTCACCACCAACAGGCAAACCTTGTCCAAGCTTTGAAATCTTTATTTTATCATTTTTGATAATATCCTCTAAATAATGAGCCGTAGTTTGCCCTTCGATTGTAGCGCTTGTTGCAATTATAACTTCTTTTATGTTGTTACTTTTAATTCTCTTCACTAGAGAATTTATTAACAAATTTTTTTGATTATAATCTTCATTAGGATTTATTGTTCCTCCCAAAATATGAAAGTGGCCTTTAAATATGTCAGAAGAATCTATAACCCACATGTCTGCTAAATTTTCTACTACACAGATTTTGTCATAATTTTTTTTATTTTCTTCACAAATACATTTATTTTGAGATAACTTGAGGTTTCCACAACTGTCACAACGCATTATATTTTTGTAAACACCTGCTAAAGACTTGGCCAAAGGCTTTACCATGTTTTCCTTATTGTTTATTAGTTTTAAGATAATTCTTTTTGCTGATTTTGGTCCAAGACCCGGCAGTTTGGAAAATTGTTTAATAAGCTCTTCTATCTCTGGAATATGATGTACCATTTAAAAAGGAAGCTTTATATCAAAAGGTAAATTAGGCATTCCTGTTGCCTTGGCTATTTCTTCAGATGTTTTTTTTTTTAGTTTATTTTTTGCATCATTGTAAGCTGCAATTATAAGATCGTTTATAATTTCATCTTTTTCTTTTTTTGCATCTTTATCTACAAATATAGACTTCATTTCATAATCTCCTTTAAGAGTAACTTTGACAAGGCTTCCACCAGAAACACCCTCGACTTCAATATTTTTTAGATTTTCTTGAACCTCACTCATTTTTTCTTGCATTTTTTTTGCTTGGGATAACATATCATTAAAATTACTCATCTTTTTTTCCTATATTGGTCAAGTCTGCGTCAGGAAATACGCTAAGCATTTCTTTAAATGTTTCACTATTCTTTTCCTGATCCAAAGTTTCTTTTTTTTTATCTAATTTTTCTTGAAAATAGGTCTTCAAATTTTCCTCTTTACTTAAAGTAATTATCCATCTTGTTTCTGTCCATTTGTGGAGGCATTGGGATAAATTTTTAATAAAATTTTTATTTAAATTCTCATTAAAGTTAATCTCAATTTTACCATTTTCAAACTTAGCAACTTTAACATTTCGTTCTAAATCATACTTTAGTTCAATTTCTTTTTTTTCTTCAGCAATTTTAATTAAATCTGCAAAAGAATTTATTTTAAAATTCTTGATCTCATCTAATTTTTTGAGAGGTTCATTTTTTGTAATTGTTTTTACTTGATCGACACTTTTGAGTTGATCTGCCGCAGTATTTCTTGATGCAATAGATTTGTTATTTTTTAATTCACTTTTATCTTCAGCAATATTTTTATTTTTTGTATTTTCTTTTAAATCTGTTTCTTTATGCATTTCATCAATTTCCTTTACGTGAATTAACTGAATAATATACATCTCAAGTGCAACATTTTCGTTGGAAACAGTATTTAGATCTTCAATAGTCTTCAAAGTTAATTGCCAAAATAAAGTTAGGTCTTGGATTTTTAATCCTTTGCATGCTTCCTCTATTAAACTTAATTCCGACTCGGATATAAATAGCTCTTTATCAATCGGACCAAGATTTATTCTTCTGCTAAATAAATAAATTAGTTCTAAAATATCATTTAAAAAATTTTTAGGATCAAGGCCTTCGTCAATTAATTCGCCTAAAATTTTTAAAGCTTTATCCTCGTTACCAGCAAATACATGTTGAAGCAATTTTATTGTTTTAGATTTATCTGCTAGACCTAGCATTTTTCTAACATCTATGTCTGTTATAGTTTCTGATGGTTTCAGGCTTTGAAAAATTAAAGCTCTATCCAATAATGATACAGCATCTCTCACGGAACCCTCTGAGGCTCTAGCCAATAAATGTAAAGCGTCATCTGATATTTTACCTTTTTCGATTTCTAAAATTTGTTTTAAGTGTTTTGTAATTTTATCTAAACTTACTCTTTTTAAATCAAATCTTTGGCATCTTGATAATATTGTAACCGGTATTTTTCTGGACTCTGTTGTAGCTAAAATAAACTTTAGTTTTTGCGGAGGTTCTTCTAAGGTTTTAAGCAAACCATTAAAAGCTTGTTTTGAAAGCATATGAACTTCATCGATTATAAAAACTTTATATTTAGCACTGGTTGGATTATATTTCGAGCTCTCAATTAGTTCTCTTACATCATCAATTCCAGTTTTTGATGCGGCATCCATTTCAAGAACATCGATATGATTTGAGTTTTCTATTTCATTACAATGGTTGCATGGATCTTTTTGATCGCACAAATAATTATTATTTTTATTCTTTGTACAATTTAATGCTTTGGCTATTAGACGAGCTGTTGTTGTTTTTCCAACACCTCGAATACCTGTCAAAAGATATGCGTTGGGGGTTTTGCCTAGATTAATTCCATTTAAGATGGTTTCGGCTAAAACCTCTTGTCCCAGTAAATCCTTAAATACTTTCGGTCGATATTTTAAGGCTAAAATTTTAAATGTATTTTTATTTTCCATATCAGGAGACCAGACAACCCGCTTTCAAAAGTCCGTGCTGCTGTTTTTACACCCTGACACATTAAACATATCAAAATCGCCTGAATGGCCTCCAATTTATTATACCAACATAAAATTGAATTCTACAAGCGTTGAATTAGAATTTTTGTGGACTATTTTTTTTGTCTAAAAACCGATGCTTCGTAAACCCCTAAAATATTTAAACTTTCTGTGTGAAAACCCAATTCTTCTAAAGCTTTTTGAACCTGTGACTGTTCAATATGGCCCTCTAAATCTAAATAAAAGTTAGTTTGATCAAAAGTATTTTTTACAGAAAAACTTTCAAGCTTTGTTAGATTTACTTGATTAGTGGCAAATCCGCCCAAACATTTGTACAAGGCTGCGGGAATACTTTTCAATCTGAAAATACAAGATGTGATATATTTTTTACTTTTATCATACTCAGGTTGATTCACATTCTTTGACATTATAACGAAACGTGTAGTGTTTTGTGTTTCATCTTCAATATTTTTCATTAAGATTTTAAGATCATATATTTTTGCAGAAAGTCTTGAGGCAATTGCTCCGATTGATTTATCATTACTTTTTGAGAGATCTTTTGCTGATCCAGCGGTGTCGGCTGAAATAATAGTTTTAAATTTATTTTTAATAATAATTTTTTGACATTGATCTATGGCTTGCGCATGACTTCTTACAAACTTAATATCTTTAAGCTCTGCACCTTTCTTGACTAATAAATTATGCTCAACTTTTTGAAAATGTTCTGCATGTATTTGTAATTTGTATTTTGGGAGCAAATAGTGAATATCAGCTACTCTTCCTGCTAAAGAATTCTCTATAGGTATTATAATTTTATAATCTTCGTTATCATAAGCTATCTTAAAGGTTTCCTCAAAAGTGGGACATGCTTTTATTTCTGATCCTGGAAAAATTTCTTCACTTGCTATATGTGAATATGCACCCATTTCACCTTGGAATGCAATTTTAGCCTTACCCATTATTTCTCCATAATTTTTTTAATTTTTATTAAATCTTTCTGTGTATCTACGCTAAGTGGTTTAGTTTTAGTAAAACCAACATGAATTTTCATTTTGTTCTCTAAGGCTCTCATTTGTTCTAATTTTCTCTCAATCTCTAATTTACTTCTTTTCAAGTTTACATATCTTATTAAAGCTTCTTTAGTAAAGCCATAAATTCCGATATGATGGTAAATATACTTGCTTTCTTTTGCTACATCCTCTCTTTTAAAATCAATCGCTTCGAAAAAATCTGAATTTTCAATGCTTTCTTTTGTTATTACCTTAACAATATTTTTATCATTAACCTCTAATTGACTTTCTAGAGTAGATGCTAAAGTTGCAATATCACATTTTTTTTTATTTAAATAATCTTTTAATTTAATAATATCTTTAGTATTTAAATTTGGCATATCACCTTGCAAATTAATAATAAACTCTGGTTTATTAGAAAAAAATTTATTAAACCCTTCAAAAACTCTATCTGTACCTGTCTCATGAAAATCTTTTGATAGAAAAGACTTTCCTCCATAATTTTCTACTAATTCAAAAATGGCTTTATCTGGTGTAACAACTAAAACCTCACCGATACTCGATCTGATTGCCAAATCATAAACGTGTAATATCATTTCTTTTTGATTGATGAGTTTTAATGGTTTGTCAGGAAGTCTTTGAGCCTGGAGTCTGGATGGTATTATGATGACGGTGCTACTCATAAAAATTAATGCGTCTCAAGGACGCAATAATGCTAAATTTATTTAAAGTTTTTTTTATCAACTCGTGATATATCTATACTTTAATTACCAAATTTATGAACGGTTTTGAAATAAATAAAATAGTTGCATCAATTATACTTGGGGTTTTGCTAGTTTTTGGAGTTGGTAAATTTACTGATTTTCTTTTCTTTGTAGAAAAACCTGCTGAACCTGCTTACACAGTAGAGGCTCCTGTTGTAAAAACTGTAAGCTCATCTGGATCTTCTGGAGCCATTGATATAGCTCAATTGCTATCGATGGGATCAATAGAACATGGTCAAAAGGTATTTAAAAAATGTAGCGCATGTCACGTCGTTGCAAAGGGAGGAAAAAATAAGATTGGGCCTGTTCTTTACGGTGTTATGGGAAGAAAATCCGGAGCAATATCAGATTATAAATATTCAAAAGCTTTAATAGCTCACGCTAAAACTTGGTCATACGAGGAAATGAATTTATATCTAATTAAACCTCAAGCACACATTAAAGGAACTAAAATGGCTTTTGCCGGATTAAAAAGTGAAAAAGATAGAGCGTCGGTAATGCTCTATATGAACAGCATGAGTGATAAACCGATCCAAAACCCTTAGGATTATTTAAAACACCATTCAATTATACTTTTCTGAGCGTGAATTCTATTAAATGCCTGTAACCAAACAACCGATTGTTTTCCATCCATAATATCACTCGTAACTTCCTCATCTCTACTCGCGGGTAAACAATGCATGAAAATAGAGTCTGGTTTAGCGTAACTCATAAGTTTTTTATTTACTTGAAATTTTCTTAAGGCTTTTTTCTTAGTATTTTTGTTACCTTTATCGCTCATTGAAATCCATTTATCAGTCATTATGCAGTCAGCTCCCTCGACAGCTTTAAGAGGATTATCAGTTATTAAAAGTTTACATTTATTTTTTTTCGCAAAATTAATTATTTTTTTATCTGGTTGATATTTTTTGGGACAAGCAATATTTAGTTTAAATTCAAAGCTTGTGGCTGCCTCAATAAATGAGTTAGCGACATTGTTTCCATCACCAATCCAAGCTATAGTTTTTCCTTTTATTTCACCTTTCAGCTCTTCGAAAGTAAGAATGTCAGACATCACTTGGCAGGGATGACCTTTGTCTGTAAGTCCATTGATAATAGGAATCTCTAAATATTTTTTAAATTCATCAACATTTTTATGTAAATCTGTTCTTATCATTAGAATGTCTGCATATTGAGATAAAACTTTTGCTGTATCTTTTATGGTTTCATCACCTTTTCCATAATGAAATTCGTCCTGATTTAGAATTATTGATGAACCTCCTAATTGTTTAACTGCTAAGTCAAATGATATTCTGGTTCTTGTCGATGTTTTTTCAAAAATCATAATCATAGTTTTTCCATTAAGAGGTTGATCTTCATCTGGCTGCGAGTGAGGTTTTTTTCCTCTTTCAGATTTTCTTTTTTTTGCTTTATCTATGATTGATCTAAGTTCATCTCTTGATAAGTCCGATATATTTATAAAATTTTTCATAAGTTACTTTCCTGATTACAGGTATTTCTAATAATTTTAATTGCTAAATCTATCTCTTGTTTTCTTACATTTAAAGGAGGTAAAATTCTAATAACATTTTCACCCGCTTTAATAGTAAGTAATTTGTTTTTTTCTAGTTCTTTTATAAACTTAGTTTGATCTCCGTGAAGTTGCAAGCCCAGTAGCAAGCCAATTCCTCTAACCTCTTTTATTATTTCTGGATAATCTTCTTTAATTTTTTTTAGTTCAACCATGAAATATTTAGATATTTTTTGAACATTTTTTAAGAAGCCTTTTTTAAAAATTAAATCCATTACTGCATTGCCTACACTCATAGCAAGAGGATTGCCTCCGAAAGTACTACCGTGGGATCCTGCTGTTAAAGTAGACGCTACTTTCTTATTCATTAAAACAGCTCCTAAAGGAAAGCCGCCCCCAATTCCTTTAGCAATAGGTACAATATCAGGTTTTATTTTGGCGTAATCAAATGCAAAGAATTTTCCTGATCTTCCTACTCCACACTGAACCTCATCTAAAATTAATAATATTTTTCTTTTGTTGCAAATTTTCCTTAATCCCTTCAAACACCACTCAGGTATAACTTTTATGCCTGATTCACCCATGGCTGTTTCGCACATAATTGCTGCTGTATTTTTGGTGATTGCTTTTTTTAAACCATTGTGATCACCAAATTTAAAATGATCAAAACCAGGTACTTTGGGTCCAAATCCTTCGGTCATTTTTTTAGAGCCGCTTGCAAATATTGCTCCCAAAGTTCTTCCGTGAAATGAGTTTTTAATACAAAGAATTCTATTTTTGTTAGGTTTTCCAATTGCATAGAAGTATCTTCTAGCTGCTTTAATAGCAGCCTCTGTTGCTTCGGCTCCACTATTTTGAAAGAGCACGTAGTCAGCAAAAGTTTTTTGTGTCAATCTTTTGGCAAGTTTTTCACCTTCGGGAATAATAAAAGCGTTAGAGACATGCCAAACTTTTTTAGTTTGCTTGTTGATTGCTTTAGATAAATATGGATTAGAGTGCCCAAAAGAATTAACGGCTATTCCTTGGACAAAATCTAGGTATTTTTTTCCATTGGTCGAATATAAATAACTCCCCTTTCCTCTTTTAAAAGCTATTTTCCTTCTATTATAGTTTTTGACTAAATGACTCATTGATCAAGATTTAATTTTATATCCTTTTTTGTAAAGCTGATAAGAAATAAACCAAAAAAGTATTGCTAATATACTAAGGTATATCGACCCTATTAGGATCGAACCATCGGACTTTTCTAAAAAACTATATCTAAAACCATCAATCATGTAAAAGAAAGGGTTGCATTTACTGATAGTTTGAAGAAAACCTGGTAGCTTTTCGATCGTATAAAAAGTCCCTGATAAAAATGACAATGGTACAATGAAAAAATTTGTAATTGATGCCATGTGATCAAATTTTTCAGCCCATAAGCCTGCGATTATACCAATTGAGCCTAGAATAAATGATGAGATAAAAGTGTAAAAGATTAAAGAAGAATAACTTTTAATTTCTATATCCACTAGAAAGTAAAAAACTAATAATGAAAAAGCACCAATCATAAAACTTCTAGTTGTGGCAGCTAAACTTATTGCAAAAGTAACCTCGCCTGGTGAGAGTGGCGCATACATTATATCAACAATATTTCCTTGAATTTTCCCGATCATAAATGACGACGAAGAGTGTGAAAAAGATTGTTGTATAATTTGCATTGCAATCAATCCTGGCGCGAGAAAGTTTATAAAACTTACACCAAGCACATCTGATCTTTCATTGCCAATTGCAACTGAAAGAACCAGTAAAAACAAAAGAGATGAAACAATCGGAGATAGAAGAGTTTGAATCCAAACAATAAGAAACCTTAAAACCTCCTTCTTATAGAGTGTCCAAAAACCAACCCAATTAATCTGACCAAATCTTCTTATGCCAATTTTATATTTTGTGCTTATTTCAACCATACGTAGTCTTATAACTTCAAAAAATAAATTTTCTGTGAAAAACTTTTTTTTTTAGCAAATTTTTAACTATTTTATTTTTACACTACTAAATAATGTAATAACTTGGAATATGAAAACTATATGTAGTTTTCAACTTAAATGAGCTGGACCCAAGAAAGAGAAGAAAAACTAAAAGAACTTTGGAAAAAGGGGCACACAGCCAGTCAAATTGCTGAAATCCTCGGTGGAACAACTAGAAATGCTGTTATCGGTAAGGCCCATAGGCTTAAACTAGCAGCCAGAGCGGCATCAAAAACATCAAGAATAGTAAAAAAAGAAGCGTCTGAGAGCAGCAATAATAAAGATGAAAAATTTGTAAGCAGAAAAGCTAGGTTTAAGTCTTTAATTTTAGATAAAAATTTTGAACCTGAAAGTCCTAAATCTTTGGAACAGCTTGATGATAAAGACTGTAGATGGCCCATAGGACATCCTGATGAAAAAAATTTTTACTTTTGTGGAAGAACTCCTGTGGAAGGCTTTTCATATTGCAAGCTTCATGTTTTGTATGCTTTTCAGCCTAAAAATCAAAAAGAAGATCTCATCGATAAAGAGGATGACGTTCCAGATTTTATAGAGAAAAAAGTAAAAACCGCTAAATAATCTTTTTAATAAAACCTTAACATTACTTTAATATAATAATTAGGAGACAAAATATGAATAAAATAACTATAAAATATCTTAAATGGACAAGTACGTTTTTAACCTTGTTTGGAATATTAGCATTCTATTTAGATTACTATCCTTACAGCATGATACCTCACGGACTTGGTATTATTGGATGGACAGTTGTTGGAACCATAACAAAGGATAAACCGCTACTTACAAACTTTGCATTGCAAATACCTATAATGTTTGCGGGTATAATAAAGTATTCGATATAGATTTATGAGGAATATTTTGTTTGTGTGCACGGGCAATTCAGCAAGAAGTATTCTTGCAGAAGCTTTGGTCAATAAAAATTATAGTTTAAAATTTAAAGCTTTTAGCGCAGGTAGCAATCCTACAGGGAAAATAAACCCTAATATAAAAAAATATTTAGAAAAAAAAAATTTCGATATATCAAATTATTCTTCAAAGAATTTTGACCAGTTTTTAAAAAATAAAATAAAAATTCATCAAGTTATAACAGTTTGTAACAATGCCCATAATGAGGTCTGTCCGGTCTGGCCTGAAAAAAAAGATATAATTCATTGGGATATTGAAGACCCAGTTGAAAAAATTAAATCTGCTACTTCTGATACAGAGATTGAAAAAGTAATTGATGAAACTTATGAAATATTATCTAATAAGATTAAAGAATGGGTCGCAAATGAAGAATAAAATATTTGTTGGTGAATTTATAGGAAGTTGTTTTTTAGTCATGATAATTGTTGGCTCAGGTTTAATGGCTGAAAACTTAAGTAATGACGTTGCTGTGATGTTAATTGCAAACACAATAGCAACAGGAGCAGGTTTATTTGTGCTTATTACAGTATTTGCTGATGTATCAGGAGCTCACTTTAATCCATTTGTAAGTATTGCCATGACAATAACGGGAAAATTAAAAAAGAAACTGCTACCCTACTATATCATTGCTCAATTGATTGGTTGCTTGATTGGTGTTGGTTTAGCCAATTTCTTTTTTGAACATGACATTTATGAATTATCTACTAAATCAAGAGATGGAATTTACATATTCACATCTGAAGTAATAGCAACATTAGGGCTTATAATAATAATTTTTGGCTCTATGAAGTCAGGAAAAATTGCTGTTGCTGCTAGTGTTGGTCTTTATATTACAGCTGGTTACTGGTTTACTTCGTCTACTTCTTTTGCAAATCCAGCTGTTGCGATTGCTAGAACTTTTACAGAATCGTTTACTGGTATTAGTTATTTAAACACTCCTTATTATATCTTAGCTGAACTTGTAGGAATGTTAATTGCTGTATTTATTGTTAAAAAGTTATTTTTAGTGAAAAATTGAAAAATACAAAACTTGCCAATCGGATAAGTTTAATTAAAAAATATTAAAAATTTGTAAACTACAGGTTGTATAAAATTAACTTTTAGATTTATGAATTCTGTGATTAAATTAATCATCTAATAATCTGGAGGTAAAAATGGGAAAAAAACTAAAAAAAAATGAGAAGAAAAAAACAAAAATTTTAAAAGCAATTGATAGACTGAAAAATAAAATTAAGGCCAAAGAAAAAAAATTGTCAAAAGTTAATATTAAAATTGCTGGTTTAGAAAAAAAGGTTGCAGAAAAAAAAGCAAAAAAGCTTGCTAAGAAAAATGCAGAGAAGTCTCCTGCATCTATAAATAATTAATATCAAAAAATTGTCTTTCTCCCTTCTCTTAAATAAGAGGGAGAAAGTAGTGAATTAACAAGATTTAACGGGGATAATGACGATTTAAACATCAAATTTTGTTAAGACTTCTTTTAAAGAAACTAAGTAACAAAATTTTTTAATTATTATTAAAGTTTTATGAATTTAAACATTATATCTTATAAAGAGATATATATTTGATTTATAATGAAATACGCTCGATAAATTTTACCAAGCGTATTTTGAGGGAAACGTAATAAATTAATTAAAATAAATATTAAGGAAGTCTCATAATTAATTAATAATATAGAAATGCTAAAAAAATATTTAAATTAAGTTAAAGATTTATTAATTTTCAAGAATAAATGATATTAGAGTCGACATTCATCTCTCTTGCCAGGTTTTTAAGTCTTTTAGTTACTTGTTTTGAGACTATATCACTATGATTGTTAGGTATTTTCAAAAAAATAGTCTTATTTCGTTTATAAATTTTAAATTCATCTAACAACAACGAAGACATGCTAGTAAGTGACTCTGCTAATCTTAAAGCAGATCCCACTTGCTTTGAGGATAAAATCTCGTTGTTATTTAATAAGGATAGAAACTTATAATCCGGGTTATATTTTAAGCCACAATGTCTCCAAAAACTTGCTGATGCAACTTTTACCCTATCTTTATGATTTCTCAAAACTCTTTCCATAGTCCCCTTTTTTAAATGATATACCATCAGTTTTTAATTTGAAAATTTCATCCTCGCTCACTCCTTGGTTTATAATTGTATTCATATGCCCCTCTCTCAGTCCACTGATTGAGCAAATAACTTTTGAGGGGCTTGCTGCTTCAATTATTTCGTTAAGTATTATAGAGCTAAAAGGTAAATAGGGGGTTCTAGATTTAGTAATATATTCCAGTGATTTCAAAGATGATTTATTAAATTTTGAAATCCTATTTAAGTAATTAACTGCTACATCTTTTGAGAGTTTGTATTGATGTAAAATATGTAATGGGTGTTTTTCTTTAAAGAGATGATATTTAAATAATGATCTCCAAGTCCCTCCTACCAAATAAATATTTTTAAATTTCTTTTTAGAAAGCCATTTTTCATCTCTTAAAAGTTTTCTAACATATTTTCCCAAACTTTTTTTTTTTATAATAGGATTATTTTTAAGTCTTAATACTCCAAGAGGTAAAGAGGTTGTTTCAATAATTTGATTTTTAGAAACCCTGGCAAGTTCTAAACTTCCACCTCCTAAATCCGCAACTAGTCCATCTACTTCATCAAATCCTATTATTACACCGTTTGCTGATGTTCTTGCTTCTTCCTCGCCAGATAATACTAGTGGTTTTTTATTAAATATTTTTTCAATTTCTCTTAAAAATTCACTTGCATCAGTAGCCTCTCTAAAAGCTGCTGTAGCAATAATTTCTAAATCTTGAACGTCTGAAATATCTAAAATTTCTTTAAATCTATTTAAAACTTTTAAAGAACTTTTAATTCCATCAGGATTTAATTTTTTAGATTTATCTAAATTTTTTCCAAGTTTGCAGACTGCTTTTTCATTAAAAACTGGAATTGGAGAAATTTTAAAATTGTCATATATGAGCATTCTTACTGAGTTTGATCCAAGATCTATTATGGC
>CACMMU010000002.1 GCA_902614835.1 uncultured Pelagibacteraceae bacterium
CATACCTCTTTTCATTCCATTGTATGTTGCATGGTTTTTTTATATGTTCAGATTTTATGCAATGCCATATATCTTGGGCTATGATGTAATGGGAATGCTATCTTTTCCATTAGAAAGTGATATTGCAAAAGAAATTTATCGTTTATTTAATTAAAAATGCAAACCAAAATTTACTTTTTAATATTTTTTTTATTACTTTTTTGGACTTATTGTCTTTATTGGCCTTTTAAAAAACAAAAGAAAATTAATACCCCGGTTGAGTTTTTTATTTACGGTAGACAGATGCCAGGGTGGATATTTACCCTTGTCGCAACTACAACTATTTTCTCTGGTTGGTTTTTCATAGCTCATCCATCATTAATTTTTGTTAATGGACTTCCATACGCAATGACATCGCTATCGGTAATAATGATACCACTAGTTGGGGCATTTTTTATGAAAAGGCAATGGATGCTTTGTAAAAAATTTGGCTTTGTTACTCCAAGTGAAATGATTGCAGCATACTTTAGGAGTGAGATAATTAGAATTTTAGTTGTTATTGTTACCTTGCTTTTTGCAATACCTTTTCTATCACTTCAACTTGCATTCGCTGGAAAAATGATAAGTATAGTTTCTGATGGTATTATTGGATCTGGTTCCGCGTCATTATTAATGGGTTCTGTTGTTGTTATATATATTGGTTTAATGGGAATAAGATCGATTGTTTACATAGATACACTTCAATTTTTCCTTTTTTTATTTGGTATAATAGCTTTAGGATTTATTGTTTATGACCTTGTTGGTGGTTGGGGATTGCTGAATGAAAGCTTATCAAGAGTTTCAGCTATTAAAGAAAAAATGTTTAATTTAAACTTGAACTATTCTGCATATTTATCATCCCCGGGAACTATACAAACTTCTGAAGTTTTAGATAAAGATATAATGTACAGTGGTAAATGGACTAGTTCTTTAATTTTCACTTTTACTTTTGCGCTAACAGGCATCTTGCTCTCTCCTAATTTCACAATGCTTACATTTGCAAGTAAGGAAATTGGACCCTTTGCACCACAACAAGCTTGGTTCTCATCACTGTTGATGGGTTTAGTGGTTATTTTTTTTTCATTGGCAATAGGTTTAGGCTCAATATTTCTTGGTGCTAATAACATCATAAATAATGCAGGAAAAAATATTTCAAATGTTTTACCCGAAAGCATATTCCCTGAAAATATAGATACAATCATACCGCATTTAATTAACTTAATTGGAGAATATTCTCCAATTTTTTTCGCAATTTTAGTTGTTTGTGCTATTGCATCCTTCCAAGCTACTAGTAATTTTTATTTGAGCTCTAGCGCCATAGTAACTAGAGACATCATAAAGAAATACTTTTTACCAAATATGAAAGCAAGCGAGCAAATTTTTACATCAAGAATAATTGTAATGTTAATTTTTCTTGCATCATTATCATTATCACTCGGTTCTTCTGAAAAGATTTTAACTTTAGGAAGTTTTTCACTAAGCATCGGTTGTCAAATGTTAGTTCCTTTAATTGCGTTATGTTATTTCCCCTGGTTTACTAAACAAGGAATTAGTTTTGGTTTAGTGGTAGGGATTTTTGTTGTATTTCTTACTGAAGAGCTCGGTCAATCAACTTTTGGGCATATTTTGCCATGGAATAAGTGGCCGTTTACAATTCATTCTTCCTTCTGGGGAGTGCTTTTGAATTTAGTAGCTGCATCAATTATCTCATTTATTACACAAGATTCTAAAGAGAATGCCAACAAACACAAATTTCATGACTTCATAGACGACTATAAGTCGGTGTCTTTTCTCAAAAGAAGCTTGAAACCTAGTGCATGGATTGTGACAGTTGTTTGGATGTTTTTTGCAGTTGGGCCAGGTTTAGTTTTAGGAAATGACTTCTTCGGAAGACCCAAAAGTGTTGAAAGTTGGTCTTTTGGAATGCCGTCTTTGTGGGTATGGCAAATTATTTTTTGGATTATTGGTGTTTTTATCGTATGGTTTCTTGCGTCAAAAATGGAAATGTCTACATCAACAAGTAAAAATATTATATCTCAAAGTGAAGATGCATCTGGATATTAAAATGAGTAATTCTATTAAAATATCACCTTCTATTTTATCCGCAGATTTTAGTAAGTTAGGCGAAGAAATAATAAATTTAGATAAAGCTGGCGCAGATTATATTCATGTTGATGTAATGGATGGGCATTTTGTTCCAAATATAACAATAGGACCTGAAGTAATAAAAAAACTTAGACCATTAACAAAAAAAACTTTTGACGTTCATTTGATGATATCACCTGTAAATAATTATATTGAGCAATTTGCTTTGGCTGGGGCAGATATTATTACTTTTCATCCAGAAGCTACTGAAGATACCAATGAAACAATCAAATTAATAAAAAATCATAAAAAGAAAGTTGGAATTTCTCTTAAACCTAAATCAAGTATTGATTTAATAACTAAGCATTTAGAAAATATTGATCTTGTTCTTATCATGAGTGTTGAGCCCGGTTTTGGAGGACAGAAATTTATGCCAGAAGTTATTGAAAAGGTTAAAGAAATTAAAAAGATAGTTTCAGAAAAAAAATTAAACATTGATATCGAAATAGATGGCGGAATTAATTTTGAGAATTGTAAAGTGGTAAAAAATGCTGGGGCTAATGTTTTGGTATCGGGTTCGACAATTTTCAAAGAAAATAGTGGAAATATTAAAAAAAATATTAGTTTACTTCGTTCTAATTAATAGATGTTTAATCTAAAAAGTGTCTATCTTTATTTATTTTCAATTAAAAGGTTGATATTAAAATCTCTAAAAGAATTTTTTTTTTTAACTAGCTTTTATAATAGATCTCTGAACTCTCAGACTCCATCAAGGCTTTTTTTTCAACCCAATCCCTATCTTCTGTCTCCAATGTTCAACCATGAAAGCTTTATATTTAAAATTTCAAGAGAAAGTATTTATAATTTTTGGAATAAGAATCTAACTCAAAGAGAAAAAAAAAGTATTCATAATTTTTTATGGCTAAACTTAATTGATAGAAAAAATGAAAAAGTAATTATCCAAAAAATAATAAAAGACTGGATAAGTAAATTTAATAATTATAAAAAAGAAGTTTGGGATGAAAAAATAATTTCTAAAAGAATAATATCGTGGTTATCAAATTCTGACATTATTTTAAGTAAAACGGAAAAAGATTTTGAAAAAAAATTTTTAAACTGTTTAATTAGACAAATTAATTTTCTTAAAAAGAATTTGACAACAAATACACATGAAACAAATAGGATTTTATCAATCAGTGCTATAATATTATCTGGCTTAGTATTTAAAGAATATTACAGCAATTATACGAATGGAATAAGAGAACTTAAAAAGTTTATTGATAATTTTTTTGATGAAGATGGATTCCCCAAAAACAGAAACTTAGAAAATCTGATTATCTTTCTTCAATATTTTGTGTTGATAAAAGAGTGGTCCAAGAATGCGCAAGAAAATGTTCCAGAATATCTCGATGAAATCATAGAAAAAAATATAACTTGTTTAAATTCTTTTAATAACTCCAATAAAAAAATTCCATTATTTAACGGTTGCACTGAAAGAGATATGGATAATTTTATTAAATATTTACAGAAATTAAACTATAAAGTTGAAGATAAACTTTCTTTTGTAGGTAAAATTCAAATAATTAAAAATAAAAAAATGACTTTATATTTTGACTCGGGTGGTCCCCCTGATTATAAATTATCGAAAGACTATCAGTCTGGTCCTTTATCTTTCGAATATTTTTCTGATAATAATAAAATTATCACTAATTGTGGATATGGAAGAAAAATCTCAAAAAAAATTCGGCTCATAAGTAAACTTACCTCGGCTCAATCCACCTTGTGTTTGAATGATGTTTCGGTAGTTAAGTTCAAAAGAAATAGTTTAATTAATAAAGCATATGGTTCAACAATAGATGAAAGTTTTAAGATAATCGATATTCAAAGAGAAGAAAATAAAAAAGAGACAATTGTATCGGCAACACATAACGCTTATTTAAGAAAATTTGGTTACTTACATAAAAGAGAAATAAAATTTTTAAAGAAAGAAAATATATTGCAAGGAAAAGATTTTTTATTGAAAAAAAATAGTAATCAGGATAAAACAAATTTTAGTATTAGATTTCACATATATCCTGGGATAGAAGCTTTCAAAACTGTTGGTGGAAATGATATACTTCTTCAAATAAGCAAAAATAATTCATTGATTTTTTCAGTTAAGAGTCAAGATATTCAGATTGAAAAAAGTTTGTTTTTAGGAAGAAGTAGAATATTGAATAATAATTGTATAGTTATTTATGGAAGTACACTGAATCAAGATAAAACAATTGAATGGGAATTAAAAGAAACTGTTTAAATGAAAAACAAAAAAATAAATAATGCACTAATATCAGTGTCAGATAAAAGCGGTTTAGAAAAACTTCTTAAGAATTTATCTAAGTACAAAATTAATATTATAAGCTCGGGGGGTACCTTTAAAAAAATAAAAAAGCTTGGATATAAATGTCAGGAAATTTCAAAGTATACTAAATTTAACGAAATGTTAGATGGAAGAGTTAAAACTCTACATCCCAAAATACATGCGGGTATACTTAATGATAGATCAAACAAAAAACACAGGCGGGAGATGTTGAAGAAAAATTTTAAAAATATAGACCTGGTAATTGTAAATTTTTATCCATTTCTCCAAGTTACAAAAAATAAAAATCAAAGAAGAATAATTGAAAATATTGATATAGGTGGTCCTACTATGGTTCGAGCTGCTGCAAAGAATTTTAAAAATGTATCCATTATAACTAATACTGGTGATTACGATGAGCTTATTAGGGAACTCAGAAGACACAATGGGGACACCAGTTTAAAATTTCGAGAAAATTTAGCTAGAAAAGCTTTTGGCCAGACTTCATATTATGATTCTATTATATCTAATTGGTTTAATAAAAAGCTAAATATCAAGTTTCCTGAAATAAGAACTATATACGGAAAAAAAATTTCACAATTAAGATATGGCGAAAACCCACATCAACAAGGAAGTTTGTATTTGATAGATGAAAATCTGGGTCTCAAAAAAATTAAAGGGAAGGCATTAAGTTTTAATAATTATAATGATATATTTACTGGATTAGAAATCTTAGGATCTTTCAAGAAACCAGGAACCGTTATAATCAAACATGCAAACCCATCTGGGGCATCGATTAATGGATCACCTATTAGGACATTTGAAGAGTCATTTGATTGTGATCCCGTGAGCGCATTTGGTGGTGTAGTTGTTTGTAATTTTAAAATAACCAAAAAAATTGCAAGAAAAATGTCATCTATATTCTTTGAAGTTATTTTGTTCAAAGGTATTGAAAAAGAAGCTCTTAAAGTCTTTGAAACTAAAAAAAATTTAATATTAATTGATATATCAAAATTTAAAAACCAAATTGGTCAACAAATTAAATATTTTAATAACTCATTTTTAGTACAGGATCGAAACTCAAAAGTAATAGATAACAAAAAAATTAAGTTTGTAACAAAGTTAAAGCCTAATAAAAAAGAATTAAAATATGCAGAATTTGCACTAAATATTTGTAAATATGTAAAATCAAATTCTATTGTTATCACAAAAGGATTTTCAACAATCGGTATTGGGGCTGGTCAACCCAGTAGATTGGATAGCTGTAAAATAGCCACTCAGAAAGCAAGTAAATTTCAGATTAAAAAACTTAAAAATTCTATAGCTGCGTCAGACGCCTTTTTTCCTTTTACTGATGGAGTAAAAAAACTTATAAAGTCTGGGGTAAAATTAATTATTCAACCGGGTGGTTCAATTAGAGATAAAGAGTCTATAGAAGTCGCTAATAAAGCAAAAATTAAAATGATTTTTACAAATATTCGACACTTTAATCACTAGCTTGGTTTGTTCATCGAAACAAAGAAATCAGCGTTATTTTTTGTATTTTTTAGTTTTGACATTAAGAATTCTATACCGTCCATTGTTCCCATTGGACTGATTATTCTCCTTAGTACGTTTACTTTTGTTAAATCTTCTTTTTTAAATAAAAGTTCTTCTCTTCTTGTACCTGATCTTGTTATGTCGATTGCTGGATAAATTCTTTTATCAGCAATTTTTCTATCAAGTATTAACTCTGAATTCCCTGTTCCCTTAAACTCCTCGAAGATTACTTCGTCCATTCTACTACCTGTATCAACTAAAGCCGTGGATATAATTGTTAGAGAGCCACCTTGTTCAACGTTTCTTGCTGCTCCAAAAAATCTTTTCGGACGCTGTAGTGCATTTGCATCCACACCTCCAGTTAAAACTTTACCAGAGCTTGGAACAACTGCGTTATATGCTCTTCCCAACCTAGTGATAGAGTCCAATAAAATAACAACATCTTTTTTATGTTCTACTAATCTTTTTGCTTTTTCTATTACCATTTCAGCTACTGCTACATGTCGCGCTGCTGGTTCATCAAAGGTGGAACTGATTACCTCACCTTTAACGGTTCTTTGCATGTCAGTCACCTCTTCTGGCCTCTCATCTATTAGAAGAACCATCAAGTAACATTCGGGATGATTAACTGCAAGAGAGTGGGCTATGTTTTGCAAGATAATAGTTTTTCCTGCTTTTGGAGGAGAGATAATAAGAGATCTTTGTCCTTTCCCTATAGGACTAACCAAATCAATCAATCTAGCAGTTTGATCTGGTCTTTTTTCTTCAGTGTTTTTTTCAGTTTCCATTTTCAACTGATGATCGGGATAAAGCGGTGTTAAGTTATCAAAGGCAATTTTATTCCGTCCTTTTTCTGGATTCTCAAAATTTATTTGGTTTACTTTTAAAAGAGCGAAATATCTTTCTGCATCTTTAGGAGCTCTAATCTCTCCTTCAACTGAGTCACCTGTTCTTAAACCAAACCTTCTGATTTGACTCGGGCTCACATATATATCATCTGGGCCAGGCAGGTAATTTGATTCGATCGCTCTTAAAAATCCAAAACCATCCTGTAAAACTTCTAGAACGCCCCCACCAGTGATTTGTTCATTTTTTTCTGCTAACTTTTTTAAGATAGAAAATAATATCTCTTGTTTTCTGAGTGTGCTTGGATTTTCAATACCAAGCTTTTCTGCTTGTGAAATAAGCTCAGATGGCGATTGCTTTTTTAGTTCTTGTAAGTTCATAAGGATTAATTATTAAAAGGTAAGTAGCATTAATATAGTTAATTAAATTTAATATTCAAGTGTAAATAGACCTAAAAATCATTAAATTGGCTTAAAAACAACTAAAAATATTATAATTATAAGTAGGACTGTTGGGACTTCATTAATGATTCTAAAAAATTTTGGAGTATGACCATTTTCATTATTGCTAAACTTCTTGAGACAATTAAATAGAAAGAAATGATAGAAAGTTAATGAGATAACCAAAATAATTTTGGCTAATAACCAACTGTCTTTTAGTGAGTGTATTCCAATCGAGTGAATTAATAGAAAACCGAACAGCCATGATAAGATCATCGCTGGGTTCATTATGTATAGAAATAATCTTCTTTCCATTATCTTAAAAACTTCTTTAACTTCATCTTTATTAGTTTCTGCATGATAGACAAAAATTCTCGGTAAATACAATAGGCCTGCCATCCACGATATTACAGCTATTAGATGAAGCGCTTTAAAAGTTAAATATGCATTCATTTTACCATGTATTTTTTTGCCAAATGCTCAAGTAAATCAATATGATCTTTGCCGTCGTTGAGACATGGCACAACATCAAAATTTTTTCCACCGCTGCTTAAGAAACTTTCCCTGCCCTGAATAGATATTTCCTCTAAAGTTTCAACGCAATCAGATGAAAAACCCGGGCATATTACTAAAATATTTTTCTTTCCTTCTTTGGGTAAACTTTCCAAAGTTTTATCGGTGTAGGGCTTTAGCCATTCCTGAGGTCCAAATCGAGACTGGAAGGTTGTTTGGATAGGGATTTTAGTAAATTTCTCTGACAAAAGTCTTGATGTTTTTTGGCAGTAGCAGTGATAAGGGTCTCCTTTGTCAAAATATTTTTTTGGTATACCGTGGTAAGAGGCCACTATTAAATCTGGTTTCCAATTTATCTCTGAAATTTTCTTATTCAAACTTTTTTCTAAAGCGGTGATGTAAAGTGGCTCAGACTCATAATGAGGTATAATTTGCAGACTAGGTTGCCACCTCATGTCAATCAAAGATCTAAAAACTTCATCGCAAACAGTAGCGGTCGTTGCGGCTGCATATTGTGGGTACAAGGGAATAACGATTATTCTTTCACAACCATTGTTTTGAAGTTTTTTCATCTTACTTCTTATGCTTGGTGAACCATATCTCATGGCAAAATCTGTTATAACTTTGTCGTTGTCTAATTTTTCGCTAAGTTTTTTTGTTTGCATCTCGGTATAATGTCTAAGTGGAGATACATTTTTATCTTTCATCCATATTTCTTTATAAGCTTTGGCAGTTTTTGAAGGACGAAAGTTTAAAATAAAAACATTTAAAATAATCTTCCATAAAATTGGGTTCAATTCTATAACTCTTTTATCAGATAAAAATTCTTTTAAATATTTTCTTATATCCCACCAGCTTGTGGAGTCCGGTGTTCCTAAATTTACTAGTAACAAGCCTGTTCTTCCATAATTAATTTTAGGATGATCTTCTTTCATTTGTTTCTTCTCACAAGTTCGGTTACATAAGTTATTGTCTCTGGCTTTGTCTCAGGAAGAACTCCATGACCCAGATTAAAAACATAAGGTGATCCTGAAAAAATTTCCAAATATTTTTTAACTTCTTTCTCGATAACCTCGTAATCTTTTAAAAGAATTTTTGGATCCAGGCCTCCTTGAACTGAAACATTTTTTAAATTTTTTTTAATCCACATCGGATCTATATCATAATCTATATTAACACAGCTGGGTTTAACGGCTGAGCAGAAATCTAAATAATTTTTTCCTATACCTTTAGGAAAACATATTATGGGTATTTTTGACGATTTAAATTTATTTACTATTCTATAGGTTGGATCATAACAATATTTTTTTAAATAACTGTCTGGAAGCAAACCTGCCCAAGAATCAAAAATTTGGATAACAGTTGCACCAGATTTAATTTGATTTTCTATGTGTGAACAAATGGTTTCTTCTATTTTTTTTAATAATTTATCTCCAGAGTGCTGCTCGTTCATAATATTTTTTATATCAAAATCTTTTTTAGGTGATTTTTTATTCAACATGTAAACCAATATAGTCCATGGTGCCCCGACAAAACCGATTATATCTTTGCCTGTTGCTTCTTCTTTGACAGCTTGTATTGCGTTATATACGGGTTGCATGCTGGCTATAAATTCATTTTTTTTGGTTTTTATAACTTTATCTATATTTAGATTTCCTAGAACAGGTCCCTCACCTTTTATAAACTCTACGCTCTGCCCCAAACCATAAGGTATCATTAGTATATCTGAGAAAATAATAGCTGCATCTAAATCAAATCTTTTAATTGGTTGTAAGGTAATTTCCTTAACAAGCTTAGTATCAAGACAGAGTTTAATAAAATCTTGATTTTGCTTTCTTATTTCTCTGAATTCTGGCAAATATCTTCCAGCCTGTCTCATAAACCATATTGGTATATAAGATGAGTTTTTATTTATTATACAATCAGATAGTTTATTCATTTAATAATAGTATAAATTTATATTTTAATAGATGTAATAGGTCATGTTAGTTAGTGAAAATTGGACAAATTTCATTTTATTTACAGCCTTAATGTATTAAAAAACCTTATAAAACTATCCTTTTCTTTGATATACACAATGTTAATTATTAAATATAAAATTATAAACATAATACAAACTGTTAAGTATTTGTTAATTAAAGTTAATAAAAAATCCATTTTATGATTATTCCTTGGTATTTATTAATTATACAAAACTAATTCACAGACTTAATGACAAATAAATATCAAATTTACTTAATATCAGATTCAACCGGTGAGACGCTTGATAGAACTTTTCTGGCACTACAATCTCAGTTTGCAAATTTTAATTATGAAAAGAAAGAATATGTTTTCATCAGAACCAATCAACAAATTGATAAAGTTATTAAAGAATGCGCAGGAAAAGAAAGTGTAATAATACTTTATACAATTGTTGATACTAAATTAGCTAAATTTTTAGACACAGAATGCAAAAAAAACAACATCCCTTGTTTTGGGGTTTTGGGAAATCTAATACTAAGTTTTTCAAAGCTCCTAAACCAAAAAGCAACCCACAAACCAAGCGCTCAACACGTTTTAGACGAAGATTATTATAAGAGGATCGAAGCCATACAATTTACAATGTCCCATGATGATGGAAAAAAAAATGAAGATATACCTAAGTCAGACATAGTTTTGCTGGGAGTTAGCAGAACAAGCAAAACACCCACTTCTATTTATCTGGCTAACCGAGGTTATAAAACACTAAATATACCCCTTGTGTTAGAGCAAAATATTCCATTTCTTCTAGAGGAACCAAACATAAATTTGTGTGTGGTCGGTCTGTTCGCTGACGCTGAAAGATTAGCAGAAGTAAGAAAAACTAGAGTGAATGTAAACACATCTGTAGATCTGAAAACATATACTGATGTTGAAAAAATTAGAGCTGAGGTTGAAAGTTCAAAAAAAATGTTTAAAAAATTCAATTGGCCCTCAATAGATGTTACCAGAAGGTCTGTAGAGGAGACGGCCGCATCTATAATAAAAATATACGAGATTAAAAAAAACAAATGAAGATTGTTTTAGCCTCCAAAAGTGGAGTTAGAAAAACTATTTTAGAAAAAAACCAAATTACTTGTGAGGTTGTTCCATCAAATGTAGACGAAGACGAAATAAAAAATTCTCTGATATCAACAGGAGCTACCCCATTAATAATATCCAAAAATCTAGCAGAAGTGAAGGCAAATAAGGTAAGCATGAAAAAAGCAGATGAAATAGTTTTGGGGGCTGATAGTGTAATTGATTTGAATGGAAAGCTGATTTCAAAACCTAAAAACAGAAAAGAGGCTTTAAATATACTCGAGAAGATGAATGGAAAAAAACATAATTTGATAAGCTCAGTCTGTATATCAAAAAACGGAGCTATGATTTGGAACTATACTGATAGCTCTACTTTAACAATGAAAAAACTTAATTTAGACGAAATTAAATCTTATCTTTCTAGAATAAAAGACAAAGAATTATATGCTTACGGTGTGTACCAAATCGAAGCAGACGGCAGATCTTTGTTTTCAAAAATAGAAGGAGATGAGAATTCAATTATGGGACTACCAGTAAAAAAAATTAAGGAGTACTTAAAAAATTTTAAATGAAAAAATACTTAGTGATAGGAAATCCCATAGAACACTCGCTCTCCCCTAAACTGCATAATTATTGGATAAAAGAAAATAATTTAAATGCAAGTTACGAAAAAAAATTAATTGAAAAATCAGAAATTAAAGGAATCATTGATGATCTTAAAAATAATAAAATTTCAGGGGTTAATGTAACAGTCCCCTTTAAAGCACAAGTTATACCTTTTCTAAATAAACTTACCCCGGTTTCGCAAGAAACAGGATCTGTGAACACAATATATAAATTGAACGACGAAATAGTTGGAGACAATACGGACGTCGACGGTTTTTGTGCCGCTTTAAAAAAAACTCAATATAATTTTAAGAGCAAAAAAGCCTTTATACTTGGCGCCGGAGGAGTTGCGCCCTCTATTATTTGTGCCTTAAAAAAAGTGGGTATTTCAAACATATCATTAAGTAATAGAACCCATGAAAAATCAGAAATTTTGAAAAAAAAATTCACTGATTTGAAATTAGTAAATTGGGGTGAGACTACAAACGCAGATATAATAATCAATGCTACTAGTTTAGGCCTCAAGGAAAATGATGAAATAAAACTTGATTATTCAATAATAGGATCAAATAAGTTATTCTATGATGTTATTTACAATCCCTCTGAAACAAAGTTTCTTTTAAATGCTAAAAAATTAAATAATAAGATTGAAAATGGAAAGTTAATGTTTATTTATCAAGCTCAATTGGCCTTTAAGATCTGGCACAATGTTTTACCAAAGATTGATGATAATATACTAAATCTAATGGATCATGATTAAAATTGGAATTACTGGTTCAATAGCCTCTGGAAAAACTACAGTCGCAAGATTGCTATCGGGCCAGAAATATCCTTTGTTTAATGCTGATAAAGAGGTAAGAAAAATATATAAAAACAATTTTTTTAGAAAAAAAATATGTAAAAAATTTAAAATTAAAAATAAAAAAAATCTTAAAAAAGAGATAAAAAAAATAATCTCGGCAAACAAGAAATCACTCAAATATTTAGAAAAAGTAATACATCCTCTGGTCAGAAAAGCTCACATTAGGTTTTGTGTAATAAATAAAAAAAGAAATTTTCTATTTTTTGAGGTACCACTTTTAATTGAAGGTAAGCTAATGAGAAATTATGATAAAATCATTTTTGTAAACTCAAAAAAATCGTTAAGACTAAAAAGATACCTAAAAAGAGGCAAAAACAGAAAATTTTTTAATCTTTTAGACAAAAGACAACTTGCACCTGAAAAAAAAATTAAACATTCCGACTTTGTTATCAACAATAACGGTTCATTAACAAACTTGAAAAAAATTATAAAAATTATAAAAAATAAGTTATGAATGAAATTATACTAGATACAGAAACAACAGGCCTTTCCGTCGAAAAAGGTGATAGGATTTTGGAGATAGCCTGTATAGAGACTAAAAATCTAATTCCTACAAATAATGTTTTCCACAAACTACTAAATCCAGAAAGAGAAGTTTCTGATGATGCTTTTAAAATTCATGGTTATTCCTATGAAAAACTGAAAAGTGAAAAAAAATTTGAAGAAATAGCTGATGAGTTTTTAAATTTTATAAAAGGGAAAGAAATAATAATTCACAATGCCCAATTTGATTTATCTTTTCTTAATAACGAGCTAAAAAAAATTTCAAGGGCACCGATCGAAGCTACAAATGTCATTGATAGCTTAGAAATTGCAAGATCTAAATTTCCTGGTACATCAAACACTCTTGATAACCTTTGTAAAAAATTCAATATCGATAATTCAGAACGAAAAAAGCATAATGCTCTCCTAGATTGTGAATTACTAAGAGAAGTTTATATTAATTTAATTGGGCAAAAAGAACCTGTTCTTTCTTTGTATAACGAAGATGAAAATCAAATTGAGAAACTTAACTCTGTTCTACCAAAAAGTAATCACAAGGTTATTATAAAGCCTAGCGAAAAAGAATTCTCTGATCATAAGACTTTTTTAAAAAGTGAAATTAAAAAAAACTTTTTTTAATTATTTTTTTCATACAAGCTTTTAAAATCTACACTTCTATCAATGCTAATCTGCTTAAAGCCAGATTTTTCAAATAGAAAAACTAGTATATTCCTTATATCCGGATAGATAGTTGTAGGCACATCAACGAGTATAATTTTCTCAAGTTCTTTTTTATCAGTAATAATTTTCTTAAAATTAATTAATGTAGAAAATAAAACAGAAACTTTAATCTCGTTTTCATTTGAAACTTGTGAAACCAACTTTAAATCTGTATCTATTTCTAAAATATCATCTTTGATTTTTCTACTCTTAATATCAAAATTAATTTTGTAATTTTTAATATTTTTTTCTATCATAAAATATGACTTTGCGTTTGGAACTTTAAAATTTATATCTTTGATGTATTTTGCAACAATATTATAACTCATCTTTATCTTTTTTATCTTTGTTTAGAATTTCTCCTTCTATGAAATCTCTTTCATTATTTTTAATGTTTTTTCTTTTAAGAAAAGAGTTTATTATTATTTTTCTTGTTGGCGGGAACAACAATATAAAGCCAAAAAAATCAGTTATGAATCCCGGGATAATAAGTAAAATAGCAGCTAAAGCTATAGTTGCTCCGGAAATCATTTCGTAAAGTGGAATTTTGTTTTTATAAAGATTATAGACACCTGACCTAAGAGTATTAAGACCCTCAAGCTTGGCAAAGTAAACGCCTATTATTGCCGTGATAAAAATCAGAGAAACAGTTGAAAAAGCTCCGATATTTTGGCCAATTTTAATCATCACATATATTTCAATGGCTGGAATAGCAATTAAAAACATTAATATTGTGTTCATTTGTCAGTTTGAAAGTTATATTAATAAGATATATTTATCAAACTATGAGTGGCAATTTTGGATATCTTGACATAATTCTTTTAGCGATGATCGCTGGGTTTATTATATTAAGACTTAGAAACATACTTGGAAGAAAAACTGGGCATCAAGAAAAAGTCTTTACCAATTTCAGTGACAAAAAATTTGAGAAATTCAAGGAAGAGATAAACCAAAGAAATAAACAAAAAACAGAAGATCTCGATCCAACTCAAAAAAAACAGTTTTTAAAAGGAGCCGAAGTTGCATATGAAACAATCATCACTGCGTTTGCAAAAGGTGATAAAAATAGTTTAAAAAGTTTGCTTACTAAAGGAATGGCTGATAATTTTAATTCGGCAATAGAGGATAGAAATTCTAAAAAGCTTAAGTCGGAACTCACTTTTGTAGGCATCAAATCATCTACAATAGAGAAGTTTGAAAAAACTGCAGGAGCACTTTTCTTTACCGTTAAATTTGTAAGTGAAATTATCTCTGTAAAAAAAGATATTGATAATAAGGTTGTAGAAGGCGATCCAGATAAAATTAAAACTGTGATTGATCACTGGAAATTTACAAAAAAAATATCAAGTTCTAATCCTAACTGGTATTTAGCAGAAATTAAAAATACTTGATCAAAAAAGATTTATCCAACAAAGACAAAAAAGATTGGGAAAAATTTTTAGAAGAAACCTCACAAATCCCTGATAAAGATAGTAACGAATATACAAAAAATAAAAAAATTGAAAAATTCAAGTTTGATTTTCATGGATACTCGATTGAATCTGCCAATATAAAAGTCGCAGAAATAATTAATAAGTGTTTTGAGAACGGCTTTTCAGAATTATTATTTATTACAGGAAAGGGCATACATTCAAAACCAGAGGAAAACGTTTATATCTCAGAAGAATTTAGTAAGTTGAAAAATACGATACCAGAGTTTATTAAAAACAATCCAGATTTGAGTTCAAAGGTTGCGAAAATCATAGAGGCAGACTTGAAATCAGGCGGAGCAGGCGCCCTTATTATTAAATTAAAAAAAGTTATAAAATAAATTTTGATAAATCTGTATCTTTTACAAGGTCACCTAGATTCTTTGTAACATAATCCCTGTCAATTTTGACTTTTTGTCCAGCTTTATCTGAAGCTGTAAAGCTTACCTCATCTAAAACTTTTTCTATTATGGTATGCAGTCTTCTTGCGCCAATATTTTCAACTGTAGAATTTATTTCAGTTGATAATTTTGCAAGCATATCAATTCCATCATTAGAAAATTCAAGATCAACATCTTCGGTTTTTAACAGTGCTTTGTACTGTTTTATTAAACTATTGTCAGGCTCCTTTAAAATCCTTTTAAAATCCTCTTCAGTTAAAGCATTCAGCTCTACTCTGATTGGCAACCTACCTTGTAGCTCAGGGAGCAAGTCTGATGGTTTTGCCAATTGAAATGCACCAGATGCAATAAATAAAATATGGTCAGTTTTTACAGGACCATATTTTGTATTTACACTTGTACCTTCTATAAGCGGCAGAAGGTCTCTTTGTACACCCTCCCTAGACACATCTCCTCCAACTCTGTCACTTCTAGCCGATACCTTGTCTATTTCATCTAAAAATACTATTCCGTTATTTTCAGTCGAAGCTTTGGCTTCTTTAATTATTTTATCTTGTTCAATCATCTTATCAGACTCTTGTGCGATTAAAATTTCGTGGGACTCTTTTACGCTCATTTTCTTTTTTTTTCCTTTCGGGCCCATTGATTTTCCTAACATCTCTCCTATATTCACCATTCCTATGTTGGCTCCTGGCATTCCTGGAATTTCAAAAGATGGCATTCCGGGAGAGGCATCACTTACCTCAATCTCTATTTCATTAGTATCTAAATCACCTGATCTCAGTCTCTTTCGAAAACTTTCTCTTGTGGCTAAGCTAGCTTTCTTGCCGACCAAAGCATCTAAAACTTTTTCTTCTGCCGATAATTGGGCTTTAGCATGAACTTCTTTCCTTTTTTTCTCTCTCTCCATAGCAATAGCTATTTCAATTAAGTCTCTAATAATTTGTTCAACATCTCTTCCAACATATCCCACTTCAGTAAATCTTGTAGCTTCAACTTTTATAAATGGTGCCTGTGCTAATTTTGAGAGTCTTCTTGAAATTTCTGTCTTACCAACTCCAGTCGGGCCTATCATTAAAATATTTTTAGGCAAAACCTCATCTTTCATTTCATCCGATAATGCTTGTCTCCTCCATCGATTTCTTAATGCTACAGCAACAGCCCTTTTAGCTTGCTTTTGACCAATAACGTATCTGTCTAACTCAGATACAATTTCTCTTGGAGAAAGTGCACTTACTTTAGAATTTTCTTTTTTTGATCCATCCTTAACAATTTTAAGGTTAGTTGTTTTTGGTGACATTTAAACCTTTTCCATGGTTATGTTATTATTTGTAAAAACACAAATTTCAGAAGCAACTTTTAAAGATTGTTTAGCAATTTCCTCAGCACTCATATTAGTGCCGATTAAGACTTTAGCAGCAGCGAGCGCGTAATTTCCACCCGAACCAATTCCAATAATTCCATCTTCAGGCTCTAGTACGTCACCGGTTCCAGAAATAATAAAACTTTTCTCTTTATCTGCGACTGCCATTAAAGCTTCCAATCTTCTTAAATATTTATCTGTTCTCCAATCTTTCGCAAGTTCTACCGCCGCTCTTGTCAAATTTCCCGCATGTTTTTCGAGCTTAGCTTCCAGTCTCTCAAAAAGAGTTAATGCATCAGCCGTGGAACCCGCAAATCCAGCAATCACATTTCTTTTCTCAATCTTTCTAACTTTTTTAGCTTTACTTTTGAGCACAGTATTACCCAGACTGACCTGACCATCTCCCGCTACAATAGTTTGATTTCCCTTCCTAATAAGGACAATTGTTGTTCCATGCCAATTTTGGTTTGTATTCATAACTATTATCTATGTGGAGATTTAAATTAAATGTTCAAGGGCCCATTTTAGCATTTATTGCTAAATGATAAATTTAGCTATATATCTTAATACTAAATCTCAAATGTATGACTAGAAAAGCAAAAATATTGAGAAAAACCAAAGAGACCACCATTAGTGCCGAAGTCAATTTAGACGGCAAGGGTAGTTATAAGATTAAAACCCAAATTGGATTTTTGGATCACATGCTCGAACAATTGTCAAAGCACTCTTTGATAGATATTAAGCTTAATGTAAAAGGAGATACACACATTGATCTTCACCACAGCACTGAGGACACCGGTATAGCGTTGGGTGAGGCGATTAAAAAAGCAGCAGGCAAGTTCAAAGGAATAAAAAGATATTCTAGCGCACTTATCCCAATGGATGAAACTTTGACTAGAGTTGCAATAGATATTTCAGGAAGGCCTTACTTAATTTGGAAAGTAAATTTAAAGGTAGAAAAATTGGGAGAAATGGATACCGAACTTTTTAAAGAATGGTTTCAAGCTTTTTCTCAATCAGCAGGCATAACATTACATGTTGAAAATATTTATGGTGAAAACAGTCATCACAAAATTGAATCTTGTTTTAAAGCTTTGGCCAAAACTCTCAAGGAAGCCTTGACAGTTGATAAGCGAATTAAAAATTCAATACCATCTACCAAGGGTTCTATTTAAGATTAGTGAAAATATTTCCAGCTATAGATATCAGGGATCAAAAATGTGTAAGGTTGGTTAAAGGTAACTTTAAAAATAAAACTGAATATGAAATTTCACCTGTTGATCAGGCAGGAAAATATAAAGATCATGGTTTCAAAAATCTACATATAGTTGATCTAGACGGGGCATTAACTGGTAAGACAGTTAATTTAGATATTATAAGAGAAATTGTTAGTAAATATGACTTGAATGTTGAAATAGGTGGAGGAATTCGAACTTTTGATAGTATCAAAAAATATATTGATGCAGGTGTTGAAAAAGTAATTCTAGGAAGTGCTGCTATTAAAAATAAACAATTTTTAAAGGAAGCTTGTATAAAATTTGAAAAAAAAATTGCTTTGGCATTAGATGTAAAAAGTAACAAACTTTCTGTCTCGGGTTGGAAAGAAAATTTGAATATTAACACCTTAGACTTTCTAAAAGAAGTAAATGATTTTGGTGTCAGCAGATTAATCTATACTGATATAAACAGAGATGGGACCAAATCAAGTCCAAACTTTAATGCAAGTATTAAAATTTCAGAAATTTCTAAATGTCCCGTGGTTATTTCTGGAGGTGTATCTTCAATTGATGATATAAAAAAAGCCAAGAACTTAAATATTAATAATATTGAGGGCATAATAGTGGGAAAAGCAATTTATGATGGTGATATAAAACTTCATGAGTTAGCAAAGGAGGTCAATGTATAAAAAAAGAATTATTCCCTGTTTGGATATAAAGAACGGAAGAGTAGTAAAAGGTATAAATTTTGTAAATTTAGTTGATGCCGGGGATCCATCAGAACAAGCAAAGTTTTATAGCGAAAATGGAGCTGATGAAATTTGCTTTTTAGACATAACGGCATCAAATGAGAATAGGGATATTATTTTAGAAGTTGTTAGAAAAACTTCTCAAAATTGTTTTGTACCTTTAACTGTTGGAGGAGGTGTAAGAGAGCTTAAAGATATTTCAAATCTTCTTAATTCAGGTGCCGACAAAGTTTCAATAAATACCGCCGCGGTAAACGATTCTAAAATTGTAAAGGAGGGTGCCCAAAAGTTTGGTTCACAATGTATTGTTGTAGCTGTCGATGCAAAAAAAGTTGATAACAACAAATGGGAAGTCTTCACACATGGTGGAAGAAATCCCTCTGGTAAAAATGTTATGGATTACGTGAAGGAAGTAGAAGATTTGGGCGCAGGAGAAATACTATTAACTTCTATGGACAGAGACGGTACAAAAAAAGGCTACGATTTAGATTTAACAAAAAAAGTATCGAATATAGTAAATATACCTGTCATCGCTTCAGGAGGAGTGGGAAAGCCAGAACATCTCCACGAAGGTCTAAAAATAGGTAATGCAAGTGCCGTATTAGCAGCATCGATATTCCATTTTGGAGAGTTTTCAATCAAAGAGGTAAAGGAATATTTAAAATCAAAAAATATTTCGGTAAGATTATAAGATGTTAAAAAATTTAGAAGATTTAATAAAAATTGTAAGGGATAGAAAAAAAAATCCTGAATTTTCTTCTTATACTAATAAATTATTAAATGATAAAAAACTAAATATTGAGAAAGTGAAAGAGGAAATCGCAGAGCTTATTGAAGGTATTGAAAAAGACGAGAACAAAATTCATGAATCCGCTGATGTTTTGTATCATTTGATTGTGCTTCTGGAGGGAAGTGGCATCAAAATAGAGGATGTTATGAATGAGCTTAAAAAAAGACAAAAAAAATAATGACTTACGATAGAAATAATATTTTTGCGAAAATTTTGCGAGGTGAAATTCCTTGTAAGAAAATTTATGAAAATGAATATGTACTCTCTTTTCATGATATAAATCCCCAAAAGAAAATTCATGCTTTGGTAATACCCAAAGGATCTTTTAAAGATTTAGATGATTTTGTCCAAAATGCGAAAGACAAAGAAATTTTAGAATTTTTCAAGGCAATACCCCACGTTGCTAAGCTTCTTAAAGTATCTAGTGTTGAGGGTGGTTATAGGGCTTTATCAAATATTGGTGAGAATGGTGGGCAAGAAGTACCCCATCTTCACTTTCATATTTTTGGCGGTGAAAAAGTTGGGAAAATGGTTTCCTAATTTATATCGGGAATATTAAAAAAATCTTTTTTAATCTCTGAATTTTTTAAAGTATTTAATATTTTAAAACTAATTTTACTATTATCTAAACTTATTAAATCCCAACCTTTTAAATCAAAACTGTCAATTGTAAAATAGAAAATGATTTGTCCCTTTTCTGAAATCAAGCAATCTACTAAAAGAGTTCCTTTTTCTTTTTTAATTGTTCCATTATTGATCAATTTTCCAAATTTTTCCTTATTTAAAATTTCACTGAAATATGATTTTGATAACGGATAATTATAAATCTTATCGTATCTTTTGTGGTAAATAACCAATCGTTTTCTATTAACAATTAATTCTTTTTTATTTTTATCATTGTACTCACATTTTAAATAGTATGGTCTTTTTAAAAAACAAATTCCAGTTTCTTTTTTCTCATTTGCAATTTGAACAAAGTCGAACTTCAAACTCTCTGAATTGTTAATATTCTCTATAATGCTTTCCTTGATATCAGCTTTTAAAATTGAAAAATTATTAAATAAAAAGAAAATAAACGAAATTCTTATAAGTTTTATAATTAACAAAAATTATAAAACCTCTCTTTTACCTACATGGTTGGCTTTGCTAACAAGACCGTTTTCTTCCATTTTATCGATTATTCTTGCAGCCCTGTTGTATCCAATCTGTAGTTTTCTTTGGAGAAAACTAGTAGAAGCTTTTTTTTCACTTTTAATTATCTTTAACGCCGTTTGATATAAATCATCTTCTTCTCCAGTTGATGATATTTCATCTTTATCATAATCATGTTTCTCAACAATATCCTCTATATAATCTGGATTTCCTTGAGACCTAATATGGCTTGTAACTTTCTCAATTTCATTTTCTGAAACATACGAACCATGAATTCTAAATATTTTATTTGCAGATGACATAAATAGCATGTCACCTTTTCCTAAAAGTTGTTCGGCACCCTGTTCTCCTAAAATAGTTTTACTATCAATTTTTGAACTTACTTGAAAAGATATTCTAGTTGGAAAATTTGCTTTAATAGTTCCCGTTATAACATCAACACTTGGTCTTTGAGTTGCCATGATAATATGTATCCCTGCTGCTCTTGCCATCGCCGAAAGTTTTTGAACGTAGTTCTCGATCTCCTTCCCAGAAACAAGCATAAGGTCTGACATTTCATCAACGGCTACAACAATATATGGCATCTTAAGTTTATGTTTTTGGTTATAACCGTCGATATTTCTTACGCCTTCTGAACTCATTAATTTATATCTGTTCTCCATTTCTCGCACAGTCCAACTTAATGCCGAAGTTGCTTTATTTGCATCTGTAATAACAGGAGTTAATAGGTGTGGTATACCTTCGTAAGAAGAAAGTTCTAACATCTTTGGATCTATTAAAATTAATTTACATGTTTCCGGGCTATGTTTGTAAAGCAAAGACAATATTATGCTGTTAATGCAAACAGATTTTCCTGATCCAGTTGTCCCCGCTACTAATAAATGAGGCATTGATGCTAAATCAGCTACCAATGGTATTCCAGCTATACTTTTACCAAGCGTAATAGGAAGACTTATTTCTTTTTTTTGAAAATTTTCAGAAGATATTATTTCTGATAAAACCACACTTTCCCTTTTTGGATTGGGTATCTCTATTCCGATTGTATTTTTGCCCGGTATTCCAGAAACTCTTGCCGACATCGAACTGGTATTTCTTGCAATATCATCAGACAAATTAACAATTTTTGAAACTTTTACTCCAGGAGCAGGCTCAAATTCATATAGTGATACAACTGGACCATTGCTGACTTTTTTTATTTTTCCTTTTATACCAAAATCCAAAAGAATTTTTTCTATAAAATCAGAAGAAGGTAGTTTGAAATTTATATCTTTATTAATTATGTTTGTTTTCTTTGACAGAAGGTTAATAGGCGGCAATTTATATTCTGTAGATTTTTTGTTATTATCTTTTTGAAATGTAAACGACTGTTGCTTGAGCAAATTAGTTTGATTTTCCTCATTTTGTACTTTTTCCTCAAAATTTAACTCCTCAACTTTTTCTAAATCAACTTTCTTACTTTTAAAAAATTCTTTTAAAAAAGGTATAGTTGAAGATAAAATTTTTATCAAATTTAAACCCGAGCTTAAAACAAAGAAAAATAAAAATAGAATAATAAGTGTTATTTTTGAAATATTGCTCTCTATAAATGGAATATATTTATAAATTAGATTAAAACTTTTTTCTCCAACAAAACCTGAATTACCATGATGAACTAACCAGAAGGAATTATTATTTACGATATAAATTAGTAAACACCCGCATGAAATATAAACTATTGTGTAAAAAAATTTGTTGATTACTTTATTAATTTTTTTATTTAAAATTAGATTTATTCCCCAGAATAAAATACTCGCACCTATAAAGAAGGAAATTAACCCAAAACTTTGTAAAAAAATATCAGAAATAGCGTTCGATAGAGATCCAAAATAATCATTAAAATTTATTTTTTCAGAATTTAAAATAAAACTTGGATTATCAGGAGAATACGTAGAAAGGGAAAAAATAAAGATAGCTGAGACAATTATTAATAATAAACCGCTAAGCTCTGCAAACCTTTTTTTTAAAAAAATAATGCTGTTATTGACTATTTTATTATTTAGCTTCATTTCACGAATCACCTTATTTACTTTGTACCATTTATTATAAATTGATAAAGTTATTAAAAATTATGAAAAAACATAAAATATGCATCCTAGGCGACGGATTGAGCGGTCTTATTACCGCTGAAGTGCTCGGAAAGTTAGATGTAAATATAGATTTGATTTCAAAAAAAATTCAAAAAAAAATAACAGATAACAGAACTACTGCAATTTCTCCCAATAATCATAAGTTTATCTCTAAGTTTTTAAGCTCAAAAAAAAATGAACTTTTTTTTGGATGTAAGAAAGTAAAACTTTATCATGAAAATGAAAATGGAGATCTTAATAATTTTATGAACTTTGAAAATTCACAAAAAAACTTAATGATGATAGCTGAAAATAAAAAACTAAAAAAAATATTACTTTCTGATATTAAAAAAAATTCAAAAATAAAAATTTTAAATAGAGAGATTGAAAAAATTGATATTACAAATACAAGTGTATCTTTCAAAAACAGAAAAATTTTTTATGATATGATAATATTATGTGTAGGGAAGAATTATGACTTCGTAGAAAAGTTAATAGGCAAAAGATATATTAAAGAGGATAAAAAAGAAATAGCATACACTTGCACCGTTAGTCATAATCAAGAAATTAGAGAGTCCAAACAATATTTTTTTAAAGAAGGTCCAATGGCCATTTTACCAATTAACGAAAGAAAATTTTCTTTAATATGGAGCATGCAAAAAAAATACAGAGATTATAATCATAATGATATAAAGAATTTAATTATGTCAAAGTTAAAAATTATCTTTCAAAAAAGATCTAAATTTAATTTAAAAAAAGTTGATCGTTTTCCCATATATTTTAAATTTAATAGAAATCTTTTTAAAAAGAACGTATTAGCTATCGGAGAGAGTGTTTACACTGTTTATCCTATAGCAGGGCAAGGTTTTAACTTGGTTCTAAGAGATATAGAAATGCTCTATAAAAAAATCCAAGAAAATATTTCATTAGGTTTACAATTAAGAGATTCTTTGGTTTTAAATGAATTGTATTTCAACAGAAAACCTGAGAATTTATTATATGGACTAGGAATAAATTTAACTCAAAATTTTTTCAAATATAATAAGTACACGCACAAAATCAAAAATAATTTGTTGAAGGATATCGATAAATTTACATTTTTAAAAAAAATTGGATTAAAAATCGCTGATAAAGGATTAATTTAATAATTAATTTTTTCACTATCTTGCATTCTTTGTTTTATGTGTTTAAATTATTAATGAAAATTGAGGCGGGAGTAGCTCAGTGGTAGAGCGAAACGTTGCCAACGTTTAGGCCGAGGGTTCAATTCCCTTCTCCCGCTCCAAAATGGGACAAATTGTTTATTTAAAATATTTTTTTTTGATTTAGAATTAATTAATGTCAGATCTTCATACTAAAAAATGTATACCATGCGATGGTGGAATTCCTGGTTTTGATATAACTGAAATTCATAAATATTTAAAAATGGTAGATGGTTGGGAGGTAAAAGCTGATGAAGATAAAGTTTATTACCTTATAAAAAATTTTAAATTTAAAAATTTTTTGGAAAGCCAAAATTTTGTAAATAAAGTTGGGGAAATTGCCGAAAAAGAAGGGCATCATCCTGACATATGGTTTGGTTGGGGTTATGCTAAAATTAAAATCTTTACTCATGCAATTAAAGGTCTTCACGAGAGCGATTTTGTACTAGCAGCAAAAGTAGATAAAATTATTTAGTCTTTCTCGACTCAAATTCTAACAATTTTTTTTTTAAAACTATCCCACCTTTTGCTGAAAAACCACCCATAGTACCATCAGATTTAATTACTCTGTGACAGGGAATTACAATAATGTGTTTATTTTCCCCGCAAACTCTTCCCACATATCTTGGTGAAATATTAAGTTTTTTAGCAATTTCCCCATAAGTTTTAGTTCTACCTTTTTTGATTTTCTTTAATTCCCCCCATATTCTTTTTTGGATTTTATTACCTTTTATTTTAATGGGAATCTTTAAATATTCATTTTTGGATTTAAAGTAATTCATAAAATTCTTTTTTAGACGCCTAAGGTTTTTTGATGATTTGCCATTCCGTTTTTCTTTGTGAAAACGGATACATGATATTTTATTGTTTAATTCAGTAGCAGAAATCCAGCCAAACTTTGTATTAAAAGAAATGGTATTTTCCATATATTCTATGCTATGAAAAAACTATAAAAATACAAATGAATATATTTGCGTTATCCTCAGGAAAGGGCCCAAGCGGTATAGCTATAGTTCGAATATCAGGGCCACAAACCCTTGATATTTGTAAATCTCTTACTGGTGAAAAAAATATAAAATCTAACGAGATAAATTTGTGTAAATTTATTGATCCAAAAAATAAGAAAGTTATAGATCCAGAGGCAATACTTTTATGGTTTCCTAAGCCAAATAGTTTTACAGGGGATGATCTGGCAGAGCTACATATTCACGGAAGTAATGCTGTAATAAGCTACCTTTTAAAGGTTCTATCAGACCAAAAAAATTGTCGATTAGCTGAACCAGGAGAATTCACTAAAATTGCTTTTCAGAATAATAAGATAGATCTTATCAAAGCAGAAAGTATTGGAGATTTAATACATGCTGAAACTGAGCTTCAAAGGGAACAAGCAGCAAATTTAGTTCAAGGACATGCATCCAAATATTATGAAAACTTAAGAGAAAAATTAGTTAAATCATTATCGTATATAGAGGCTAAAATAGACTTTGCAGAAGATGATCTTCCTGGGAGCGTTTTAAAAGAAGTTCAGGAATCAATTAAACAAGTCCACACTGATATTAAACGAATTCTAGAGGACCAAAAAGTTGGGGAAAAAATAAGAGATGGTTTTAGAATATCTATCATAGGAGACGTTAACGCTGGAAAGTCGTCTTTACTAAATCTCCTTGCCAAAAGAGATGCTGCAATCGTTTCGGAGGAGGAAGGCACCACAAGAGATGTGGTTGAAACTTATTTAAATATAGATGGATATCCTGTTATTTTATCTGATACAGCGGGTATAAGAAAAGCAAAAAACAAGGTCGAAAAAGAGGGTATCAAAAGAGCTATAAAAAAAGCAAAAGAAGCTGATTTAACTTTAGTCATGTTCGATGTATCAAAAAAAACAATCAATAGTGACGTAAAAAAATTAATTAATAAAGACTGTATATTAGTTTTTAATAAATCCGATTTAAGCAAAAAAACTCCAAAAAATGATTTTAAGAAGAATGATCAAATTTTAATATCGGTAAAAAATAGTAAAAACATCGACAGGCTCATAAAGACAATAAAAGAGAAGCTAAGTAAAAAATTTATGAAAGCGAACAATATTCTAGTTACAAGAGAGAGGCATCGAGCTAAACTTAATGCAGCGTTAAAAGAAATAGAAAAATTTTTAAAGAAAGATCAAAAAAAAGAGATAGAGACAGCCGCAGAAGACCTTAGACTTGCCACAAGATATCTTGGGAGCATAGTAGGCAAGGTTGATGTGGAAGAAATACTTGGATCTATATTTCAGCACTTTTGTATCGGTAAATAACTCATCTTTGAGCTTGTAAAATCATATTTCATCGATACATTCTCTAAATGAACAATAAAATGACCTTTGATGTGGCTGTAATAGGCGGCGGACACGCAGGATGTGAGGCAGCAGCGGCATCAGCCAGAATGGGCGTAAATACTGGTCTTTTTACACATAAAATAGAGACTATAGGTGAAATGTCGTGCAATCCGGCGATCGGAGGACTAGGCAAGGGTCACTTGGTTCGTGAAATTGATGCCTTGGATGGTGTCATGGGTGATGTAGCTGACAAATCAGGAATTCAATTCAGATTATTAAATAGAAGTAGAGGCCCTGCAGTCCGAGGACCAAGAACTCAATCAGACAGAAAGCTTTACAAGAAATATATGCAGGAGCTATTGCTCAACTATGAAAATTTAGAGGTGATAGCTGATCCCGTTGTGAAATTCATCTTCGAAAAGGACAAAATTAAAGGCTTCATTTGTCAAAGTGGAAAAGAGGTAGAGTGTAGTCAGCTAATTCTTACCACCGGTACTTTTTTAAACGGTTTAATTCATATAGGTGAAAAACAAATACCCGCTGGAAGGTACGATGAAAAGCCTTCTACAGGACTGAGTGAGCAATTGGAAAAATTCAACATAAAAATTGGAAGGCTTAAAACAGGTACACCGCCACGTCTGGATGGAAGAACTATTAATTATGATGAATTAGAAATGCAGCCTGCTGATAAGGACCCATATTTTTTTTCATTCTTAACAACAAAGTGTATTAATAAGCAGATCAGCTGTGGCGTAACTTACACAAATGATACTGTACATAAAATTATAACTGATAACATTTCTAAAAGCGCAATGTACTCTGGTAATATTAAAGGAGTGGGCCCAAGGTATTGCCCCTCTATAGAGGACAAGATTGTTAAGTTTAAAGAAAAACAAAAACACCAAATATTTTTGGAACCCGAAGGACTGGAAGATCATACTGTTTACCCCAATGGTATTTCTACATCTCTCCCTGAAGATGTTCAGTTTAAAATATTAAGCAAAATTAAGGGGTTAGAAGGCGTCAAAATGATAAGAGCCGGATACGCTATAGAATACGATTATGTTGATCCAAGAGAGCTAAAAGCGAGTCTAGAAGCCAAAAAAATAGGGTCTTTGTTTTTAGCTGGTCAGATTAATGGAACTACTGGTTACGAAGAAGCTGCAGCTCAAGGTTTGGTAGCTGGAATAAACGCTGCTCTAAAAGTTCAAAAAAGAGATGAGTTTATTTTGGATAGGGCCAGTTCTTACATAGGAGTTATGATTGATGATTTAATTACCAAAGGGGTAACTGAGCCTTACAGGATGTTCACTTCCCGAGCGGAATATAGATTGTCACTAAGAGCAGATAATGCAGATCAAAGACTTACCCCTGCCGGGATTAAAATTAATTTAGTTAAATCGCAAAGAAAAAAACTATTCGATGACAAGCAAAAGAAAATTAAAAGTTTAGAAATGTCTCTTTCTAAAAAATCTATGTCTCCAAACGTAGCAGCAAAGCATTCTATTAAGATTGCAATGGACGGAGTAAAAAGATCTGGTCTCGAGATTTTGGGAATGAAAGATGTTAAATTGAGTCATCTTAGATTTATTTGGGCAGATATACCCCATTATGAACACTATATTGATGATCAGGTTGAAATCAATGCCCATTACTCGGGGTATTTACCTAAGCAAGAGAATGATATTAAAACATTCAAAAAAGACGAAGCCTTGATCATACCTCAAAGCCTCGACTATGACTCTTTTAGTGGTCTATCAAATGAAGTTAAGTCAAAATTGAAACTCATTAAACCAAAAACCTTAGGTCAAGCCCTTCGTATTGATGGAGTTACCCCTGCAGCTGCAATTATACTTCTTGGTGCAATAAAAAAAGCTAAATACAAGGTCTCAGCTTAGAATCCTTATGGATCCTAGCGAATCCAACGCTAAATCAAAGTTAATTTTAAGAGAAAAATTAAATTTTAACGAGGAAAAACTGAATAAAATAGATTTATTTGTAAATAATGTTTTAAATTATAATAAAAAGTATAATTTAATATCTAGTAGTACCGAAAATGATATTTGGTGCAGGCACGTTCTAGATTCTGCACAATTAGTAAAATACATCGATAGCAATAAATTTAAAAGTCTATCAGATTTAGGAACAGGGGCAGGATTTCCTGGAATTATACTGTCTATTTTTTTTAGTGATGTTATCTCGTTTCACGTGAAACTTTATGAGAAGTCTAATGTTAAAATTGACTTTTTGAAGGAGCAGAAACAAAAACTGAACTTAAATAATGTTTCATTATATGATAATGATTATCAGTCGCATAAACTAAGTAGTGATTACTTTGTGTTCAGAGCTTTTAAAAAATTGCATGAAATACTGCGTATTTCACGTGAAACAATTACAGGACCCCATAAATTGATAGTCATGATGGGAAAGAGTGCACAGGATCAATTAAATAAAGCTTCAAAGGCTGATATTAATAAGTATAAGCTTGTACCAAGTATTACTAGCAAAGATTCTAAAATACTTTTGTTAGATGCTTAAAAATAAATTGTGGATACAACTGTAATATCTGTAATAAATCAAAAGGGCGGAGTTGGCAAAACTACGACAGCGATTAATTTGGCCACCGCATTAGCTAAAAAAGGAAAAAAAATTTTAGTCATAGATCTTGATCCACAAGGCAATGCCACAACAGGATTAGGGAAGTCAAATAATGATGAAGAGAAAAGTATTTATAATGTTCTTATAGGCAAGACAAAGGTTGAAAATGCAATTCAAAAAAGTGCCGTTGCTGGATTGGATCTCATCGGGTCAAATGTCAATTTATCTGGCTTAGAGGTAGAGACGGCTAATGATGCCAACAGAGCATTTCTTTTGAGAGAAATTTTAACTAATAAAGACAAGTCACATTTTAATAAATACGAGAACATATTTATCGATTGCCCTCCTTCTTTAAGCTTGCTTACTGTTATGTCACTAGTTTCAGCTAATGAGCTATTAATACCACTCCAAACAGAGTTTTTTGCATTAGAGGGAATCACACAATTAGTAAAAACTATTGATCGTATTAAAGTAAATCTAAACCCAACCCTTAATATTAGGGGTGTCCTACTTACCATGTTTGACAAAAGAAATAAGCTGTCATCTCAGGTGGACTCCGAAGCAAGAAAACATTTTAAAGATAAGGTATATAAAACCGTTGTACCAAGAAATGTTAGACTATCCGAGGCTCCTTCACATGGTATGCCATGTTTGATTTATGATAAAAATTGCTCAGGTAGTAAATCTTATCTAAATTTGGCAGATGAGTTTATCAAGCAAAGGGAACAATCAATAGGGAGCGCAGCATGAGCGCAGCAAAAAAAGGTCTAGGTAGAGGATTGTCAGCATTGTTTGGTGATATTGAAAATAAGTCAACCTCTGTTGAAGTACAGATAAATAAAGTTCCCATAGCAAACCTGCAACGCAACAAGTATCAGCCCAGAACCGTATTTGATGAGGAAAAAATTTCTGAGCTTTCATCGTCTATAAAAGAAAATGGTATGATACAGCCAATTGCTGTTAGACCCAATAAGTACGAACCCGGGAATTATGAAATAGTTGCAGGTGAAAGAAGATGGTTAGCTGCACAAAGAGCCGGTTTGAACGAAGTACCGGTAATTCTTCTCAACATTGATGATCAAAAGAGTTTAGAAATTGCAATAGTTGAAAATATACAAAGAGAAAATTTGAATGTTATTGAAGAAGCCAAGGGTTACCAAAGATTAGTAAAAGAATTTGGCTATGATCACGAAAAGATTTCAAAATTCATGTCAAAAAGCAGAAGTCACGTAAGTAACACTTTAAGATTGCTCAACCTACCAGAAGATATCATCGGACTGATCGAGGAAGGGAAATTAACTGCCGGTCAAGCTCGCCCTTTAATAGGAATGCCAAATGCTTCAGAAGTGGCGGAAAATATAGTTAAAAAGAAGGTCGCCGCAAGAGATGTAGAGTCTTTAGCAAGAAAAAAAAGCGGCAAAAATCAAAAAAAAATTGACGATCCAAATATCACCTTCGTAAGAAATGAACTTGAAAGCAAACTTGGTCTAAATGTTGAAATTTTAAATAAAAAAAATAATTCTGGAAAAATTATTATTAAGTATAAATCTTTAGAACAGTTTGAGCTTATTTCAAAATTGCTTAAGAGGTAGGTTCAGCAAGACAGCATAATTCAACAAGAAGCTTTTTTATCAATACATCACTTAGTGAATTCAATTTAGTTTTTACAACAATTTCGGTTTGGAAAATTATTTTTTTTGCCTCCTCTAGCTTTCTAGAATTCCATATCTTTAGTTGTTTTTTAAAATTAACTTTATCTTTCCAAAAAATTCTTGGCTTTGCAGTGTCAATAGTTAAGTCAATATCATTTTTTTCAGCTAAAAGTTTGTTTAAATCTATGAGTTTTTCTACTCTACTGTTTAAGCTCCCTAAGTATAAATATGCTTTTTCAGTACCGATTGAAATTTGCCCTAAATTTTTATTCAACTCTATTTTGTTACCCTCAAAACAACAGTTCCTCAAATTATCAAAATCAATATTGTAGGCATTGTTAATTAATTGATTAACTTTATCATAATCAATTTTTTTAGTTATAAAGAGATCTTTTATTTTTTCAATTTCTTGGCTTAAAACTTTTCGATCAACACCAGAATTTTTGATTAGCATGTTAACAAGATCTTGGCTAATTCCTTGGTAACCATTTAATTTATTTCTCAAGTATATCGATAATGTTTTTTCGTTATCTTGATAGCAGGGAATAACAGCCAAATTTTTTTCTTTTTCAAAATGCGCACGTATTAATGATTTTTTGTCTAGATTCTCACTAAATAAAAAAATTTTTACATCATTTTGGGGTTTTTCAGTTATTTCAATTACTTGTTTTTTCAATTTTTCGCTTAGGTCGTTAATAATTATTATTTTTTTCTGACTAAAAAGAGATGTATTTAAGACTTGCTCAGTTAGTAAATTAGGGTTTTTAAGTATATCATTTTGGTACAAAGAAACCTGTTCGTGATTTTTATTATGGTGCTTTATAAATCTTCTGAAATCGTCTTTTAAACCAATATTTTCTCCATAAAATAATACAGCCAAGTGCTCATCTATCAAAGAGATATTTTTTTCAACTATAAAACTTTTAAATATCATTTCTTAAACTTAAGCTCATCTCGTTTATAATCTGCTTTGCCATTAAGCTAGACACATCTTCTATAATTTTTTTTTCTTTACTTACTGTATCAGAATACATAGATGATGCTTTATAATTTTGAGAATTTGTAATTTTTTTGGTGTATAAAATTTTTCCTGATAAACTATTTTTAATTTCTACATCGCACTCTAGTGTGATGCTGTAATTTAGTATTTTTCCCGTCACACTTTTGTTAGCTATATCAACACTTTTTTTACCATTTACAGAAATAACAAAAACTCCCTTCTTGTCTTTAACAATATTTAACTTGTTAACAATTATTTGGGCTATTCTTTTATTACCACTTGTTTCTATTTGATGAAATTTTAGTTGTTTTAGCCGATCATTATTTAAGAGAGGTTTGTAATTACAATTGAATGTAAAAATAAAAATGATAATCAGAAAAAATTCTTTTTTTAAATTCATATATCTCATTTAATTATAAAATTGATAACCTTGTTTTTGACAAATACATTTTTAACAATCTTTTTATTTATTAGATTTTTTTTAATATTCTCAATATTTTTTGCTTTTGCGATAGCTTCTTTTTCATCTGAATCTTTTTTGATCAAAAGCAGGCCTCTTTTTTTTCCATTTATTTGAACAACAATTGTCACTTCGCTGTCTTCTAAAAGGGTTTTATCGGCTTTTGGCCATTTATTATTTTGTAAAAAATTTTCTCCTTCCAGAGCAGCTAAACACTCACATGTTATATGGGGCATAAAAGGCATCATTATTCTCATTATTTTTATCTGCGTCTCTTTCAAGCAATTTGTGCTTATATCTTTCGAAATGTAATCATTAACAACATGTATTAATTCGTAAAAATTTGCAACCACAACATTCAAATGAAATTTTTCAATCAAATTTGATATTTTAAATAGATATTTATTAAATTTTGAAAGAAATTTTTTTTCTTCAATTTTACAAATTTTTGTTTCTTTTCTTTCAATAATTTTTTTATTTAGACTCCATAATTTTTGAACAAATTTGTGAGCACTAGACACACCTTCATTTGACCACTGTATATCTCTATCAGGAGGGCTATCAGAAAGCATAAACCATCTTATTGCATCGGCACCATAAATGCCGATCATGCTTTCAGGGTCTACAACATTTTTTTTAGATTTTGACATTGCCTCAGATGGTCCAACAATTACTTTGGATTTTTTATATTTACTTGCTTCGTCAGGGCTTAGCCATTCACCTTTTTCGTTTTTGTATGTTTCATGACAAACCATACCTTGTGTAAACAGTCCTTTAAATGGCTCTTTAATTTTAATCTTATCGTCCTTTAGTTTAATTGCTCTCATAAAAAATCTTGAATATAATAAGTGTAATATTGCGTGTTCAACACCTCCTATGTACTGATCAACCGGCATCCAATAATTGAAAGCATCTTTGTCAAAAGGTTTGTCGTTTAACTTTGGTGAGCAGAATCTTATAAAATACCATGAGGAATCGACAAAAGTATCCAATGTATCTGTTTCTCTAGTAGCCGGCTCACCAGTCTTTTTGTGTTTAGTTATTTTCCATGTAGGGTGGTTTGCTAACGGATTACCCTTAGAATTTAAATCAATATTTTCCGGAAGCTTAATTGGTAGTTCACTTTTTTCAACTGGTACCACCTTCCCGTCTTTTAAGTAAATCATTGGAATGGGACATCCCCAATATCTTTGTCTAGATATACCCCAGTCTTTAAGTCTAAAAGAAGTTTTCCTGTTTCCAATTTTTTTTCTTACAATTTCATCCATTATTTTTTCTTTTGCCTGATCCACACTAAGGCCGTTTAAAAAATTTGAGTTTATGATTTTACCATCGCCAGTATAGGCCCCATTATTTGTAGAGCTTTCCATGGACTTTACTACAGGAATTATTTTAAGTTTGTATTTAGTAGCAAAATCATAATCCCGCTGATCGTGAGCAGGACATCCAAAAATTGCTCCAGTTCCATAGTCCATCAAAATAAAATTTGCTACATAAATAGGTATTTTTTCATTTTCTTTAAAAGGATGTTTGGCTTCAAGACCTGAATTAAACCCAATTTTTTCTGCATTAGCTATCGCTTCCTCTGTTGTACCAACATGAGAACACTTTCTTTTAAATTCTTTGAAATCTTTTTGGGTTTCAAGCCCCTTACACAGAGGATGGTCCACTGATATTGCTAAAAAAGTCGCTCCAAATATAGTATCTGGACGAGTAGTAAAAATTTTTACTTTTTGCTTTGTTTTGTTGATTTCAAAGTCTATTTCACAACCAACAGATCTGCCAATCCAATTTTTCTGCATAAGCTTAACTTTCTCAGGCCACTCCTTGAGAGTATCTAAATCTTCAAGTAGCTCATTTGAAAATTTTGAAATATTAAAAAACCACTGGGATAATTTTTTTCTTTCTACGACCGCGTTAGATCTCCATCCCTTTCCATCAATTACTTGTTCGTTTGCTAGAACGGTTTCGTCGACTGGATCCCAATTAACATATGTCTCTTTTCTCACTACTAAACCTTTATTATAAAAATCTATAAATAACTCTTGTTGGTGTTTGTAATATTCTTCATCGCAGGTAGAAATTTCTAAGTTCCAATCGATCGAAAGGCCAAGGGACATAAGCTGCCTCTTCATAGTCGCGATGTTTTTTTGTGTCCAATCTTTTGGGCTTAGGTTATTTTCTCTTGCAGCATTTTCTGCGGGCATACCGAAAGAATCCCACCCCATAGGATGAAGAACGTCGAAACCATTCATTAGTTTATATCTCGCCAGGACATCTCCAATAGCATAATTTCTGACATGTCCCATGTGAATTTTACCCGAAGGGTATGGAAACATTTCTAGACAATAAAATTTTTTCCCCTTTTTATCTTTTTTTGAAATAATTCTATTTTTGGACCAAAAATCCTGCCACTTTTTATCTATTTTTTGAATACTTAACTGTTCCATCAAGCTTTTAAGATTTGAATTTATTGACCAGAATCTCTTTTTGTCCTATCGCTTTTGGTTATCTCATCCGCCGTATCAGCGTTTCCAAAATTCCACCAGCCCTTTTTCTTCTTCTCACCTTTTTTTACCTTCTTATTTTCCTTCATATCTTTTTCAAAAGTTGCGGCCCTTTTAACAATTGCCGTTCTAATTTCGTCTTCAAGTTTTGATGAAATTTTCTTTATTACACAATTTGATTTTTCTGCACAAACTTTTTTGTGAATAATGATTTTAATACTATCAGCTCTTAGTTCGCTAGAAAGAAACCTAATGGTAAACTTTAAAGACTCGTTAGGTGCTCTATTGTCGGTATACCAATCTGTAATGATCGTTCCGCCTGAGTAATCTACGGTTACGAGTGGCATAAAATCAATTACATCAAAAGCAGCTCTCCACATTGGATTTGATGTACTAAATTCATAAGTTGTCGTTCCTCTCTTAGTAAAATCTCTTAATGATACCCCCTTACCTTCTTTGACATTTTTTGCTGCTCTTTCTGGACCTTTAACGGGTACTTTACGTGCCGACTGAGGATCCCAACCGCCGCATGATATCAGTAAAACCGAACTCATTACGATTAATATAAACTTTGTAAAAAGGCTTAAAAATTTTCTCATTTAATACTATTTTATAATTTAAATATCAGATGTTCTATTTAGACAAAATTTATCGTATTAACTAACAACTGAAAGTAGAATATATCAACTAATCCACATAAAATAGGGTTTATTTAATGTTGCATAAATATCACAAGATTCAAAAATATAAGGTTTAATAACGTTTTTTCGAGTTTTTGGCCCCTGATTTCGTTTAAAAATACGCTGTTAAGTTAAATGTTTAATTTAAATAACAATAAATAAAAAGGAAGAAACATGAACATACTAAAAAAACTAGCATATTCTATCCTTGCTTCAGTATTTGTATTTGCAAATGCAAACGCTGGCGAACTGTCTGTAACAGGTGCAGCTAAAGCTACATACACAATTTTGTCTGTAGATGGTAGTGAAACTGATGACAGCGCAGGTAAAGGAATAGGTATTGCTAACGAGTTTACACTAGGAGCTAGTGGTGAACTTGATAATGGATGGACTTGGTCAATGAATCAAGACATCGACGGTGCTACTGTTCAGGACGATAAATCTATCGTTATTGGAATGGGCGGCATGGGTTCAGTTAAAATTAATATCTCTGATGGTGGTTTACAGAAGAACTTCAGTTCATCTCAGTCAGTATATGGTACTCCAGTAGATAACGGTGAAGGTGGAACTTATACAGATGCAGGTGACACAGGAGCGATGAACACTGTTAGATATACTACTCCAAGTGGATTACCGTTGGACGCAGTTGTTGCAGTACAGTACGCGCCTTACACAGGTGCCGCTGATAATAACTCATCTAACGCAGCTGGAGCACTTGATGCATTACACGAAAGTGCATTTGAATATGCTGTAAGCATGTCACCAATCGAAGGACTTGAAGTTGGTGCTTCTTACTACGATCCAGATGACCCATCAAAAGGTCAACAAGAAGAAGGTGGAGCATACTATGCTACATACGCTCTTGGTGCAGTTAGTTTTGGTTACGGTAAATCGTACAAAGCTACTTCTCTAGACAATGGAGACACTGGAACAGAAGCATACGACAATACGCAAATGTCTATAGCGTTTAACGTTAATGATAATCTATCTGTATCATTCGAAGATATCGAATCAGAACAGCAAGATGTAACTAACTCTAACGACATAACTATGGACGTACAGTCAGTTCAAGCTTCTTACACAGTTGCAGGAATGACGTTATCAATTTCTAACGAAGATTATGATAACCATGACTACACAACTGGTAACAAGATGAAAGAGACTAACTTTGCAATGTCAATTGCGTTCTAAGTATAGTTAAAAATTATTTTAAAAAAGCCGGCGAATTATCGCCGGCTTTTTTTTTACCTCTGACAATAAAGCTATTCCTTCACAATTTAGTATATTAATTTTCATAAGGTTTTTTGATTTAATACCACCTAATGCAACAAAGTTTTTAAGTAAATTCTTTGTCATAAGATTAAATCTTGTAGTACCTAAAAAGGTGGACTTGTTTTTATAATCAGTTTTAAAGAGCCTTGATAAAATAACCGTTTCGCAGCCCTGCTTTCTTTTCATGTTAATTTCACTAAAATTGTGGGCTGAACCAATGATCTCAAAATTCTTTCGCAATGTTTTGCTAATGTTTAAAAATTTCTTATTATAAGATGACAGGTATATTCCACTTGCATTTAACCTTAGAGCTTTAGAAAGATCATTTGCAACAAAAAATTTAATATTCTTCTTTTTACAGAGTTTCTGAAAGGCAATAATCTCACTAAGCTTCTCTTTTTTAATATTATTTCTGTAAATTAGGTTAAATTTACTTCTATTTTTAACACGGTTTAAATTAATAGAACTTAAATTTTCTATATAAATGTAGTATTTGTTTTTTTTAATAAACATATTATGCCTAGTGTATTAGAAAGAATTAAAAAAATCCAAAGTGATATTTCTCAGCAACAGACTGACTTTGCAATATCCCCTAAAATTATAGCGGTAAGTAAAACTTTTCCTCTTGAACATATAAAGCCTCTAGTAGATTTAGGACATATTCATTTTGGCGAAAATAAAGTTCAAGAAGCCGAACATAAATGGACAACTATTAAAAAAGAAAATAAAAATTTAAAGATCCACATGTTAGGCAAGCTCCAGACTAACAAAGTAAAAAAAGCCATCTCTATTTTTGATTTTATCCATTCAGTTGATAATAAAAAACTAGCAGAAATTTTAAAAAAATATGAACACGAATTAAATAAAAAATTGTCATATTTTATACAAGTGAATTTTGCTGATGAAAAACAAAAATCTGGTTTACCTGCATCGGATGTATTTTCTTTTTATGAATATTGTAAAAATGATTTAAAACTAAATGTTATCGGGCTTATGTGTTTTCCTCCTTTTGGTGTAGATCCAACAAATTTTTTTAAAGAAGCTTATCAGTTAAACCAAAAAATTGGACTTAAAGAACTTAGTATGGGCATGTCTAATGACTATTTACAAGCTATAAAACTAGGGAGCACCTATGTCAGAGTTGGGAGCGCAATTTTTGGTGAGAGAAAATCTAACGAATAATAATTTTTGTTTTTTTTTTTATCTTTGGAAGAATCTTTAAAAAATCATTTTTTTTAATTGCTACGCAACCTTTTGTTGGACTAAATTTTTTATCTGTCAAATGTAAAAAAATTGCACTTCCTTTATTTCGTATTATGGGGTTCCTATTATAATTCATAACAAGAACAAGATCATATACACTTTTTTTTAAAAAAAGTTTTTCTGCACCAAAGGAAAAAGGGAATTTAATTAATCTATTATACATCATCGAATGGGGATCATCACACCAGCCCATATTTTTTTTTATATTTTTTTTAGGAATAGAAGTTTTAAAATGTTTAACCCTGTCTTTTCTGTATAACAACGACTCGAATCTAAATTCTCCAGATGGAGTGCATAAATCTCCCTCCCTCTTGTTTTTTGAAATCCCCCTTTTACCTATGGTACATTTTATCTTATAATGACCAATACGTAAAAATTTATTTTTTAAAATTATATGCATAAAAATTCTTATAAAATTAAAGTTGCTTTCTCATGTGATAAAAGTTTTAGCAATTCAATTGAAGAATTAAAGCCTTTTTTAGGTTTTGATTTACATGAAATTCAGCTTCCAGAAGCCTTAAATTCATTAAATACAGGGAATCATGTTTTAATTGTGGATTCTCTACATGCCGGGGAGCTTCCTTTTGATAAAGTAAAAATTCCTAAAATTTTAATACTTAAACAAAACGAGAGAAACACTTTTAACCATAAATTTGAAAACATTTTAAAATTACCAATTCATTTTGAGCAATTTAACCAAACAATTATAGACTTGTCACAAAAATATAAATTTCACCAAAATTCCTTATTAAAGGTGAAAGATTATACACTTGATAAAAATACGAGATTTTTAAAAAAGAAAGAAAATTTTGTTAAAGTTACAGAGAAAGAAATGCATTTTATTGAGGAGTTAAATAGATACTCAAAGCCATTGACCAAGGACTATATACTAAAAAATATATGGGGATACTCGTCAGATACCGATACTCATACTGTAGAAACGCATATTTATAGATTAAGACAAAAAATCAAAAATAAGTTTAATGATGAAGATTTTATTAAACATACGCCCGAAGGTTATTCATTTTGAAAAAAAGAAATATTTTTGCCAAGGATCTGTTTACAAAAAAGTATAAGAGAAGAATTGTTAAACCTAGAAAAGGCAAGGGCAGTTTTAGCCGAAAAAAATTTAAGAAGCCCTAGCTCCAATTACTTGAATAATCTTTGAGGACATCTCCGTTCCTTTTTCAAGACATTGTTTTAATGACTTATTGTTTATGTATCCATGTAAAAAACCCGCTGCAAAAAGATCTCCAGCACCAGTTAAATCTACAATTTTTAAATTTTTTTGAATTCCAAATTCGGCTACCTCTTCATTATTGATTGCTACACTACCTTTTTCACCTCTCGTTATTACAATTAGTTTTCCCAAGTTTTTCCCAAAAGCAATTACATCTTCAAAATTCTTTGTATCAATAAGAGACAAAATTTCTTGTTCATTTGCAAACGTAATATCTAAAGAATTTTTAACCAAATCTAAAAAATTTACTTTGTGTCTATCAACACAAAACTTGTCCGACAAAGACATTGCTGTCTTTTTTGAATTTTTAATTGCTTTCTCAAAAGCTTTTTTAGGATACCCTTCATCCCAAAGGTAACCTTCAAAAAAAGTCATTTCACTTTCTTTAATTGCTTCAATATCAATATCATTTTCATTAATTTTTCCAGCAATACCTAAAAAGGTAACCATAGTTCTTTCCGAGTCCGGTGTTATTAAAATTAAACATGTTCCAGTCGGTATCTTCTCTTTTTTTTTAGAATAAAAGTACTTAACCTTTTCTTTTTTTAAACCATCTTCATATTTATTTCCTAATTCATCATCATTTACTTTTCCTATAAAACCAACGTCATTACCAAGCTGTGAAAGACCAACAACTGAATTTGCAACTGACCCCCCAGAAATAGTTTCCTCTATTTTGAGATTTGATAATAATTTTTTGAACTCATTTTCATCAACAAGTTTCATTGTACTTTTGGTCAATTTATTTTCTAAGATAAAATCATCATTTACTTTGCAAATAACATCAACTATTGCGTTTCCTATTCCCAAGATTTTCATATTAAGCTTTTTTTGTTTTTATAGGTTTTTTTCTATTAGGATAACAAGTAGTACAGATTTTACAAGCAACACCGTAACATTCTCTGGCCTTACAATATTCCCTTCCATAATAAATTATTTGAAGATGAAGCTTATTCCACGATTTTTTAGGAAATAATCTTTTCAGATCTTTTTCAGTTTGAACAACATTTTTGCCATTTGTTAAACCCCATCTTTGAGCCAAACGATGAATGTGCGTATCAACTGGAAAAGCAGGATAACCAAAACCTTGTGACATAACTACGCTGGCAGTTTTATGCCCAACTCCATGAAGCTTCTCAAGATCATTAAAATTTTTAGGAACCTTTCCCTTGTGCTTTTGCAATAATTGTTTTGAGAGCAAATATATACTTTTAGATTTATTTCTAAAAAAACCCAAACTCTTAATCAATCTTTCAATTTTTTTTCTTCCTAATTTTACAAAATGTTCTGGTTTGTAATATTTAGGGTATATATTTTTAGTAGCTTTATTCACATTAATATCAGTTGTTTGCGCAGATAGAGCCACAGAGACCAATAGAGTAAATATATTTTTATGTTTTAAAGGAATGGGTGTCTTTGGATAAATTTTATTAAGAAATTTTAGAACTATTTCAGCTCTTTTTTTCTGACTCATTGTTTTAAATTTATTTAAAATTTAAAACATTTCTCATAGAGTATAAACCTGGTTTTTTATTTATTAACCATTTTGCTGCGGTTAAAGCACCTTCCGAGTACAAAGCTCTATCAAAAGCCTCATGATTTAAAGTTATTATTTCTTTTCCACTGGAAAATCTAACCTCATGCTCGCCAACAGCTTTTCCCTTTCTGAGAGAATTAAAGTTTATTTTTTTGCTGTATGGAAAAGATTTTTTATTAAAATATTTTTTTCCAATAATTGTACCAAAATTTTTATTTTTCCCATCCGCTATACCTTTTCCAAGCATTAATGCTGTACCTGAAGGGTGGTCTTTCTTGTGTCTATGATGTACTTCAAAAACTTTTGATAAAAAATTACCACCAAGAGATTTTGATGCAATCTCAGTTAAATAAACAAGAAGATTAACTCCCAAGCTCATATTTCCTGCTTTCAATATTGGTATTTTTCTAGAATATTTTCTTATTAATTTTTCTTCTTTTTTAGAAAAACCAGTTGTTCCAATAACCACTCTCTTTTTTAACTTTGATGCGATTTTGAGAACTTCTAGAGTGCATTTTGGTACTGTAAAATCAATAATTACATTTACATTTTTAAATGCATTTTCTGAATTTAACTGAGGTTTTAAGCTTGATATCTTTTTATTAATAATTTCATTTTCTGTGATGGAAACAAGTTTAAAATTTTGTGAAACTTTTGAAGATTTTATAAGCTGTTGACCCATTCTTCCAAGACATCCAGTAATAGCCAAATTAATTTTTTTCATCAATTTTTCCAGAATTTTTTTGCTTTATCGAAGAAAGTTTTAATTAATGGATTTGATTTAGTATCTTCTAGAGTTTTAAATTCTGATAACAATTCTTTTTGTCTTTTAGTCAAAGATGTCGGCACTTCAGTTATAATCCTAATATAGAGATCTCCATTTATATTTCTTCTTAAAATTGGCATACCTTTTCCTTTAAGTCTTAACTGTTTTCCGCTTTGAGTTCCAGATGGAATTTTAATTTTTGTCTTGCCACCATCAATAGAGGGTACCTCAACTGTTGTTCCTAAAGCTGCATCAGCAATAGAGATCGGTAACTCATAATATAGATTTTCCTCTGATCTTTTAAATATACTATGTGGTTCAACTGAAACAAATAAGTACAAATCTCCACTTCCACCACCCTTGTTACCTGCCTCACCTTTTCCTGATAGTCTTATTCTTGTTCCGTCATCTACTCCTTTAGGAATTTTTACAGAGATAGATTCACTAGATTGTGTTTTGCCCATTCCACTACAGCTGCCACAAGGGTTTGTTATTTTTTCTCCCTCCCCACTGCACTGTGGGCAAGTTTGCTGTATCGTAAAAAATCCCTGACTAGATCTTACCTTTCCTTGACCTCCGCAATAGCTACATATAGAGGGTTTTGAACCGGGTTTGGCTCCATTTCCAGAACAAGTTTTACATTTCTTGTAAGTTGTATAATTTATTTTTTTTTCTGTTCCATTAAATGCATCGTCAAGATTTATCGACATATCATACCTGAGATCGTTTCCTCTGTTATTTGACCTTCCTCTTGCCCTTCCAGTTGCAAAACCAAAATCGCCTAGATCACCAAAAACATCTTCAAAAATATCTGAAAAGGATGAAGAAAAATCAAAGTTACCAAAACCTCCCTGACCCCCCGCACCCTGGAAAGCCGCGTGTCCAAATTGATCGTAGTTTGTTTTTCTTTTGTCATCAGAAAGCACATGGTAGGCCTCACTTGCTTCTTTAAATTTTTCTTCTGCACCTTTATCACCCTTATTTTTATCAGGATGATATTTAAGGGCTAATTTTCTGTAAGCTTTTTTAATTTCTTCTTTTTTGGCTGATTTATTTACGCCTAAGATTTCGTAATAATCTCTTTTTGACATAAGAAGCTTTACTCCTACTAATTAGTCTTAGGCTCTTTTCTCTTTATCTTCTTTTGCGTCTACAACTTCTGCATCAACAACATTATCTTTATCTTTTTCTTTATTATCTTTTGCATCTTTATTGTTATTATTTGAGGCTTTATTATCAGGTTTTTGTTGGCTTTTATAAACTGCCTCTCCTAATTTCATTGATGCCTGTATTAAAGCTTGAGTTTTTTTCTTAACTTCCTCTGTGTCTGTACCCTTCAAAGCATTTCTTAGATCCGATACTGCTGTTTCTATAGCTTTTTTTTCAGCCTCATTTATCTTTGATCCATGTTCCTTAAGATTCTTTTCGGTTGCATGGACTATAGTATCAGCTTGGTTTCTAGCATCTACAGACTCTCTTTTTTTCTTGTCAGATTCTTTATTGGCCTCAGCTTCTTTAACCATTTTTTTAATTTCTTCATCAGATAATCCTCCAGAGGCTTGAATTTGAATTTTTTGTTCTTTGCCAGTTCCTTTGTCTTTGGCAGATACATTTACTATTCCATTAGCATCAATATCAAAAGTTACTTCAATTTGCGGAACACCTCTTGGTGCAGGGGCGATTCCTACAAGTTCAAAGTTACCTAAAATTTTATTGTCAGCAGCCATCTCTCTTTCTCCCTGTAGCACTCTTATTGATACAGCTGGCTGATTATCTTCAGCTGTAGAAAAAACCTGGCTTTTTTTAGTAGGTATAGTTGTGTTTTTATCAATTAATTTAGTAGAAACTCCACCCAGTGTTTCTATACCAAGCGACAAAGGAGTAACATCTAAAAGCAACACATCTTTAACATCCCCTTGTAAAACACCTGCTTGAATTGCCGCTCCCATAGCAACAACTTCATCTGGGTTAACGCTTTTACTTGGATCTTTTCCAAAAAAATTTTTAACAGTTTCAACAATTTTTGGCATTCTTGTCATTCCGCCAACAAGAACCACTTCATTTATTTCTGCCGCTGAAAAACCAGAATCCTTTAAAGCAGTTTTGCATGGCTCTAAAGTTCTCTCTATTAAACCCTCGACCAAAGCTTCAAGCTTAGCCCTAGTAAATTTCAAATTAATATGTTTTGGTCCTGTTTTATCAGCTGTTATAAAAGGAAGATTAATTTCTGTTTGTGTTGCAGCAGATAATTCTATTTTAGCTTTTTCTGCAGCCTCCTTTAATCTTTGTAGTGCAAGCTTATCTGTCTTTAGATCAATTCCATTATCTTTTTTAAATTCTGATATTAAGTAATCAACAATAGTATCATCAAAATCTTCACCACCTAAAAAGGTATCACCATTTGTAGATTTTACCTCGAATACACCATCTCCTATTTCTAAGATTGAAACGTCAAAAGTACCACCACCCAAATCGTAGACAGCAATTTTCTTTCCACCTTTTTTATCTAAGCCATATGCTAATGAAGCTGCAGTAGGCTCATTGATTATTCTTAAAACCTCAAGTCCAGCAATTTTACCCGCATCTTTTGTTGCTTGCCTTTGAGCATCATTAAAATATGCCGGCACTGTTATCACAGCTTTTGTTACTGGTTGGCCGAGGTGTTTCTCAGCTGTCTCTTTCATTTTTTGAAGAATAAAAGCTGATATTTGTGACGGGGAATATTTTTTACCTTTTGCTTCTATCCAAGCATCATTTTTATCTGATTTAATTATTTTAAAGGGAACTTTCTCAACATCTTTTTTTACCGAATGATCATCAAAGGTTCTTCCTATTAATCTTTTTGCTGCAAAAATTGTATTATTAGGATTTGTTACAGCTTGTCTTTTAGCTGGCTGACCAACTAATTTTTCATCTTTTTCAAGAAAAGCGACAACAGATGGTGTAGTTCTTTGGCCTTCAGCATTTTCAATAACCTTAGCCTGCTTACCGTCCATTATTGCGACGCAAGAATTTGTCGTACCTAAATCTATTCCAATTACTCTGCTCATTATGTTTGTTATATGGGTGTTATTTCAATTTCTACAAGGTCAAAAATGTTAATTTTTCTCATCTTTATCCTTAATTTTATGGTCTTTTTTTACATTTTTTTTTGAAACACCAACCATGGAGGGTCTAAGCAGTCTTTCTCCAAACATGTATCCTGGTTGTATTTCCTGAACAATAGTTCCAGGGTCCACTTTATCGTTTTCTATTTCAGCCATAGCTTGATGAAAATTCGGGTCAAATTTTTTATTTATGGCAATAATTTTTTCAATTTTATTTCTTTTGAAAATAGATAACAAATCCTTTTCAATTATTTCGATATTCTTTAAAAATTTATCTATATCTTTATTATCTTTTAAACCTGGATCATTTTTAATAGAGGCATGTGCTCTTTGTAAATTATCTAGTATTGAGAGATTTTCTCTAGCAAAATTGAAGCCTCCAAAGTCTATCGCTTCTTTAATTTCTTTCTCGAATCTTGTCCGTTGATTTTCAATCTCTGCTAAAGACCTTAGAAGTTTATCTTCCGTAATTTTAAGCTTTTCCTCAACGCTTAATTCTTTTTTATCTTCAGCTTTTGTCTCTTTTTTTTCTTTGTCTTGGTCGTTTAAATTGTCCATATCTGTTATATAGTACCTATACAATTGATTACTAGGGGTTTATGAGCAAAATTAATAAAATTTTAATTGGGAGTAATAATAAGGGAAAATTTAAAGAGATTGCCGATCTATTACCAAGTGAATTAAAAAAAATTTCACCAAATCAGTTTAAAATTGATAGCCCTGAAGAAAATGGCAAAACTTTTATAGAAAACTCAGAAATAAAAGCTGATTTTTACTGTAAAAAAACAAATATAGTAACAATAGCCGATGACTCTGGTTTGGAGATAGATTGCTTAAATGGAATGCCAGGAATCTTTTCGTCTAGGTGGGCTGATCAGTACGGAGGATTTGAAAATGCAATGGTAGAAATTTTAAAGAAGGTAAATAAGGTTAATGAGAACAAAGAGATTAAAAATACAAAGGCCAGATTTGTTTGCGCACTAACTGTAAAGTGGCCAAGTGGTAAAAAAATCTCTGAACAGGGTATTATAGAAGGTAACATATTATCAAAAAAAGGCGAAAATGGATTTGGTTATGATGCTATTTTCACCCCAAAGAATTATTCAATAACATTTGGTGAGATGGATTTTAAAAAGAAAGTCTCTATAGACCATAGATTTTTAGCCTATAGAAAATTACAAAAGAAAATCAAAGATTACTTTTAACAAAAGTATTTTGATCTAGTTGATAAATATTAAGTTTTTGAATTACTTTATTTTCAGATATTCTAAATTTACCGATTTTACCTTTAATATCATTTTTCATGTTAAAATCTTTAACTGAATTAATTTTAACATTTTTTTTCCAAAGGTAGTATATCAATCCAACAGAATCATAAGATAATATCGTTACATCATTTGGTTTATAATCAAATGTATCGTAAAATTTTTTTTTAAATCTATTAAAATTTTTTAAATCAACTGAAGGAAAATAAAAATTACTTATTGACGTTTCATTTAAAATGCTATCATCAAACCATTGATTTGCAGCTATTATTAAAACATCTTTCTCCAAAACATCAGTGTAGGCAAGAGATGTTAAAACACTTTTTAATCCACTGCCAAAGTCAATTATAATAATTGAGTCGAAATTTACTTTTCCAAGAGTATGTTTCTGCTTCAGCTTCTGCAATTCTCTTGAGTCTTGACTAAATTCTGACTCCTCCAGCTTTTTAATTCTAGTTTCCAGGTTAATTTTTCTTTGTTTATAATTTGTAAGTTTTTCTATTTGGTTTGTTAAGCTTTTTGGATCTGTACTGTATTTAAATAGTTTTTTATTGTTAAAATTTACTGATTTTATATTTTTTTCAACATATTTTGCATAATCATTGTTTGGATAAAGTATTACGGTTTTTTTTCTCTTATTTTTCTGAATAAATTTTTTCATTGCTATTAATTGAGACTCTAAATTTACTCCTAACATGATAATGTTATTCTTAAAATTAGAGTCAATATTTGATAGTGATAGAAATATCAAATCTTCAAAATTACTTAATTCATTTAAAAATTTTGAGTCCGTAGGTCCAATTATTATTTTTACACCTTCACTTTGAAATTCTTTGCATGCCTTTATAATTTTCTTTTTATCTGAGCCCGAATCCTTGGGATAAATCTTAATTGACTCGTCACCGATATCATTCAACGCGAGGTTAACAGCGTGCAATACTGTTTCACCAAAATCTTTGAATTCTCCAGAAAAAGGAGCTAAAACTCCAATTTTAAGGTGATTATCATTTTTCTCATTTGAATTTACATATGTATTAAAAGAAATTAACAAATAAGATAAAATTATATAAATAATTTTTTTCATTCTTATGAACAATTTTTTACCAGGTTTATATATTGTTTCAACTCCAATAGGTAATTTAGAGGATATTACATTAAGAGCACTAAGTGTATTAAAAAAATCTGATCAAATTCTATGTGAGGATACAAGAAGGTCAATTAAGCTACTTAATCACTATAACATAAAAAAAAAATTAGTTTCAAATCACAAGTTTAATGAGAAGAAAAATATCAGATCGATAATTCAGCTAATATCAAGTGGAAAAATAGTTTCACTTATTTCTGACGCTGGTACACCAGTAATTTCAGATCCTGGTCTTATATTAATTAAAGAATGTTTAAAACAAAATATAAATATATTCCCAATTCCGGGAGTATCCGCCGTCACAACAGCAATGAGCCTTTCAGCATTTGATGATAAGTATATCTTTTATGGATTTCTTCCTAAAAAAAATAAAGAATTAGAAAAAATATGTAGCCAGCTTAAAAATCTGGACTTTGCTCTGATTTTTTTTATCCCAGCTATAAAAATAAATTTTTACATAAATTACTTTAAAAAATTTTTTCTTGAAAGAAGTATTTTTATTGCTAGAGAGATGACCAAAATTCATGAAACTTTCTACAGATCAGATCTAAAAAGTTTAGAAAATTTTAAAAAAGCCCTAAAAGGCGAAATAACAGTAATACTATCAAAAAAAAAATCAAATAATTCTGAACAAATTGTTTTGGATAATGAGGTATTGAATAAAGAATTATCAAAATATTTGAAGAGATACTCTTTAAAAGATGTTGTAAAACTGGTATCAGAAAGAAACAATCTACCCAAAAAACTAATATATGATTTATGTTTAAAACTTAAGAAAAAATGAAAAAAAATATAATAATTATTTTAATATTTATTTTTTTTAGCTCTTGCGTGGGCAGTTCCTCTGTTGGAATTTTTGGTTCAGGTGTGAGTGTAGCCTATGATCCAAGAACAGTTGGTATGCAAATCGACGATTCAATAATGCAAAAAAATCTAACCGCTAGATTAGCCTTAACAGAAAAGAAATATTTAATTTACATAAGCACAAAAGTTCTTGATGGAAATATATTTTTAACTGGAAAGGTTAGTGAACCAGAAGAAAAATTAAAAATTATAAAATTAGCTTGGGAAACCAAAGGAGTAAGATCTGTAAAAACTGCAATTACGATAAAAGGAGAAACAAATTTTAAAAATTCCGCAAAAGATGCATTGATAACTAGTCAATTAAAAGCAGCAATGATTTTTAGTAAAGATATAAAGGGAAAGAACTATAACATCGATACTATAAACGGAAAAATTTATATTTTTGGAATTTCTATGTCTCAAGATGAAAAAAGAAAAGTAATTGAGGAAGCAAAAGAAATTTATGGTGTCAAGGAAGTTGTTACTAGTATTTTACTTGTGGAAGAATTATCCAGAAATAAAATTTAATTTTTCTTATTTTTGTAGTCTATAACTTCAGATGAATATGCAGCGACCGATGCTAAATTTAATATGTCATTTGGAGAAGATCTAAGAGGCGCGATCTCTATAGGTAATCCTAATCCTATCAAAAGCGGACCAATTGTTTTGGCTCCACCAATAGTTCTCATAAGCTTTGTTGATATCGCTGCACTGTGAAGCGCTGGCATTATCAAAATATTTGCATTACCTACAATTTTAGAAAATGGATATGTATCTTTATATTTTGGATTAAGAGCCACATCAGGCTGCATTTCACCATCAAAATCGAAATCCACATTTTTATTTTTTAAAATTTCAATAGCTTCTCTAACGTGTTTTGTATTTCTTGATTTGGGTTTACCAAAAGTAGAATGAGATAAAAATGCAACTTTTGGATCAAAACCAAATAATCTTGCTACTCTTACGCTAGACATTGCAATCTTTGTCAAATGCTCAGAAGACGGAAAATCATTCACTTGTGTATCAGCTATAAATACAGTTTTTTTTTTGTGTGATAACCATATTTAAACCAAATAAAATTTCTCCAGGTCTAGCATCTACAACTTTTTTAAGACTTTCGATAGACGCAGCGTAATGTCTAATATTTCCGGTAACCATTGCATCTGCATCACCACAATCGACCATAGACGAACCCCAAATAATTCTATCATTTCTTATTAATCTATCTACGTCTCTCTCTAAAAGACCCTGCCTCTGTAATTTGGAATATAATTTTTTGGTATACAAGTCTCTTTTTTCTTTATCAGTTGAATTTACAATTTGTATTTTATAATTTTCATCTAATCCAATTTCTTTTAATTGCTCTTTTACTCTTTTTTCATTCCCAATAACTATTGGTGTTCCCAAGCGACTATTTTTATAGGCAACTGCAGCTTTTAACATATTTTGATCTTCACCCTCAGCAAAAACAACCGTTTTAGGTCTTTTTTTAACTTGCGCATTAATACCTTGCATTATACTCATCGAAGGATCCAGTCTGTTTGCTAATTGATCTTTATAAGTTTCTATATCTGAAATTTTTCTTCTAGATACACCACTTTTCATTGCAGCTTCAGCAACCGCTGCTGGAATCCGACTTATTAGCCTCGGGTCAAAAGTTGAAGGAATAATATATTCTTTTCCGTAATGTGGTCTTTCTCCTCCATAAGCATTAACAACTTCATCGGGCACTTCCTCTCTGGCAAGAGCAGCTATTGCTTTTGCTGCAGCAATTTTCATTTCTTCGTTAATTTCTTTAGACCTAACATCTAGCGCACCTCTAAAAATATAAGGAAAACCAATTAGGTTATTTACCTGATTAGGATAATCCGATCTTCCAGTAGCTACTATCGCATCAGATCTTACTTCATCAACTAATTCTGGTTTTATTTCAGGGTCCGGGTTAGCACATGCAAATATAATTGGATTTTTTGCCATGGACTTAACCATATCTTTTGTTAAAACATTTTTTGCTGACAAACCTAAAAAAACATCTGCATTTTTAATTGCATCTTGAAGCGTTCTGAGATTAGTTTCTACTGCATAAGCAGATTTAAATTGATCTACATTATCTCTACCCTTGTATATTACTCCTTTTCTATCAAGCATAATTATATTTTGTGTTTTTATACCGATACTTTTAAAAAGATTTGCGCACGCTAAAGCAGAGGCGCCAGCACCATTTATAACAATCTTTACCTCTCCAGGTTTTTTCTTAGAAATATCTAAAGCGTTAATCAAAGCAGCAGATGTAATAATAGCAGTACCATGTTGGTCATCATGGAAAATAGGTATATCTAAAGTATCTCTAAGTTTTCTTTCTATAATAAAGCAGTCAGGTGCAGCTATATCTTCTAAATTTATTCCTCCAAAACTATTTCCAATATTTTGTATACATTTGATTATCTCATCAGGGTCCTTGCTATCTATCTCAATATCTATTGCATCTATATCTGCAAATCTTTTGAATAAAACAGCCTTACCTTCCATGACAGGCTTAGAAGCAAGAGCACCCAAATCTCCCAATCCCAAAATTGCTGAACCATTGCTAATTACAGCAACTAAATTTCCCTTACTTGTATATTCGTAAGCTGCGTCAGGATTTCTTGAAATCTCCTTAACAGGCACTGCTACTCCAGGAGAATAAGCTAAAGAAAGGTCTCTTTTTGTTGTTAAAGATTTTGAGGAAATGATCTCAATTTTGCCAGACTTTCCTCTATTATGAAAGTCTAATGCCTCTTTATCAGTGTAGTGATCAATTTTTGATTTTTTTGTCATTAAATTTTAAGTATGTAATATAAATGATATTAAATCACTAATTATTTTGGCTTAATTATGAATTTGTTGTCTTCAACATCAGTTTTTAGTTTTTATACTTTGCTAAGCAGAGTTTTGGGGTATTTACGGGATATTTTAATCGCTTTTTTTCTGGGAACAAGTATTTATGCTGATGCTTTTTTTGTAGCTTTTAGACTTCCCAATACATTTAGAAGGTTGTTTGCCGAGGGTACATTTAATGCTGCATTTATCCCAAGCTATGCAGAGGAGAAAATAAAAGGCAAAAAAGTTGGAAAAAAGTTTGCTGACGAAGTATTTAATTTACTATTATTCTTTCTAATTCTTTTAATTTTAATAATAGAAATTTTTACTCCATTTATAGTTTACCTAATTGCACCTGGATTTTATAATGATCCTCAAAAATTTAATTTGGCCATTGAATTCGCTAGGATTACTTTTCCATTTTTACTCTTTGTAAGCCTATCCTCTTTTTTATCAGGAGTGCTAAATACTAATAATAAATTTGCCGCAGCTGCCGCAGTACCAATTGTACTTAATATTGTGATGATATTGTCATTGTTAATATCTTATTTTTATAATCTAGATTTTGCAAAAAATTTGTCAATCGGTGTTACTTTGGCAGGAATTATTCAGTTAATTTTTTTACTATTTTTTACAAGAAAATTTTATTTTCCCACTATTCAACTAAGCCTAAAAGCAGGTAAAGCATTTAAAAAATTTTTTAAAAAACTCTTACCAAGTATTTTTGCATCAGGAATTACACAAGTTAATATACTTATTGGTACTATAATAGCGTCTTTCCAATCAGGCGCAGTTTCTTATTTGTACTATGCTGATAGAGTATATCAAATTAATTTAGCGATAGCAGGCATTGCCGTCGGTACAGTGGCCCTACCAAGTCTTTCCAAAAGTATAAAAATTAATGACGAAGCTTCTATAAATTTTATTCAAAATAAATCAATTGAGCTGTCTTTATTACTTTCTTTGCCAGCAGCATTTGCTTTGCTAATTGCATCTGAATATATCGTGAGTTGTTTATTTGGTTATGGTTCTTTTGATATTGAAGACATTAATTACACATCTTTGGCGTTAATATATTTCGCATTTGGGGTTCCAGCTTTTGCATTAATAAAAGTACTATCAAATTTTTATTTTGCCAGAGACAACACTAAAACTCCATTCTATGTATCTTTCTTTACTATGATTTTAAATATCTTAATTAGCGTCTCCCTATTTAAAAAATATGGTTTTATAATAATACCTATAGCAACCTCAATCTCAACATGGGTAGCTGTTTTAATTTATTTTTATTTATTAAATCAAAAAAAACTTTTGAATTTTGGAAACAATATTATCTCAAATTTACTTAAAATATCATTTGCTGTAATGCTAATGTGTTTTTTCCTTTATTTTTGTTTAGATTATTTTGAGGATAAGTTTGCATACAGTTATAATTTTAAATTAATTTATTTACTAATTGTGATAGGCTTGTCAGGAGGTATATACCTTTTCGCAACAAATCTTTTAGGAGTGCTTAAGTTAAAAAGTTACAAGTTAAATGGTTAAAAAAAATCAAAAGTTGGTATTTTCAGGCGTACAACCAACCGGTAATTTACATTTAGGAAATTATTTAGGAGCAATGAAAAATTTTGTTGATTTACAAAAAACTATGTCCTGTATTTATTGTGTTGTTGATTTACACGCAATCACTACTTTTAAAAACCCAACAGAACTAAGAGGAAATATTTTAGATACAACGGCAGGTTTTTTAGCATGTGGTTTGGATTTTAATAAAAGCATAATATTTAACCAATCTTCAGTAAGTGGTCATAGTGAATTATCATGGATATTAAATTGTGTATCGAGAGTTGGTTGGATGAATCGAATGACACAATTCAAAGAAAAAGCTGGAAAAAATAAGGAAAACGCAAGCGTTGGATTATATGTATATCCTAACTTGATGGCAGCAGATATTCTTCTATACAAAGCTACACATGTTCCTGTTGGCGATGATCAAAAACAGCATTTAGAGCTTGCTAGAGACATAGCTCAAAAATTCAATAATGATTTTAAAAGTGTCAATTTTTTTCCTCTCCCAGAACCACTAATACAAAAAAAACTTTCTAGAGTCATGAGTTTAAGAGATGGAACAAAAAAAATGAGCAAGTCTGACGATTCCAATTATTCAAGAATAGATTTAAAGGACACAAAAGATGAAATCAGAAAAAAAATAAAAAAAGCAAAAACAGATTCATCCCCAATACCTGAAAAAGTCTCAGATTTAAGCAACAGACCTGAAGCACTAAACCTCTTAAATATTTACTCTTTTTTAACAAACTCAAATTTAGAAGGCACTTTAAATTTAATGCAAGGCAAAGACTTTTCTAAATTTAAAGAGGCACTTTCAGATGTTATTATTTCATCTATTTGCCCGATTGGCGAAGAAATAAATAAACTTAAAAAAGATAAATCATATTTAATAAAAATTCTCAAAGAAGGAACGCTTAAAGCATCTGAAATTGCGTCAAAAAACCTGAAAGAAGTCAAAGAAATAGTAGGTTTTGTATAGAAATATTCTTATGATATTTTTTAAATGCTATGTTAAAATTTAAATATGATTCAAATTGAAAATACGCCAAATCCAAATGCACTAAAATTCCTTTCTGAAAATACAATTTCAGAGATAGGAACAATTGAATTTCAAAAAGATAAAATAAGTGAAATAAAAAACAATTTTGTTAAGAATTTGCTGAACATTGAGGGCATTGAATTAATCTTGCTATCAGATAATTTTCTAAGCGTTAAAAAACTTGAAAAGGCTAGCTGGGAAAGCATTAAGCCCTCTGTAATTTCACATTTAAATGATTATTTTCAGGCAAATAAAAAGCCAATACTAGAAAAAAAAGATAATGAAAATAATACATCAAAAGCAGATTTCAATAAGGACAATAATGAAGTGATAAATCAAATTAATGAAGTATTGGAAACTAAGATAAGACCTGCTGTTGCAAAAGATGGAGGCGACATAAAATTCATTTCTTTTAAGAAGGGTGTGGTCACAGTTGAATTAAAAGGAAGTTGTTCTGGTTGTCCGAGCTCAACGATGACTTTGAAAAAAGGTGTGCAAAATTTACTAAAACATTACGTCAAAGGTGTAAACTCTGTAGAAGCAATTTAAAATGAAAAAAAATATAGCATATAGAGATCAATTACTTGAGTTATGCAAACTTTATAAAATCAATGAAGTGAGATCCTATATAAACTCCAAAAAGAAACTTACCTCATCCCAGATAGAGCTAATTTTGCTTAAAAATAAAGTAAGGCTGCCTGAACATAGCTACAACAAAAAAAAAATAGCCGAGATAAGATTTAAGGAGCAAGTATTAACAAATGTTTTGATAACATGCTGTTTGATTGTTTTTTTAATTAGTTTAGTAAGTATCAGGCCATATATTAAAACCGTTACAAACGAAATAAAATTTACGTATATTGCAAAGGAGTACAAGACCAACAAGAACACTTTTAAGGATGAAAAATTTAATACCAATGAAACCAGCAAGGATAATAAAATTAGTCTAGATACAAGAATAACCTTGAATCTATTCGAAAATTTAAAATATGATCTTAAAAGTATTAGATTAGGCGAAAGTGTTAAGCCAGTTTACCTTTCCAAGCTTCCACCTGATTTAAAAAACATCAAAAGTACATCTAAAAGAAAAGATACTTTTATAAAAATAATTTTACCTCTGATTATTGATGAAAATAACAAAATTTTAGAAAACAGGAAGAAACTTTTTAAGATTTTAGGAAAACCGTCAAATACAATGGGGGAAAAACGTTGGCTTAAGAGGCGTTTTGAGGATTACCAAATTAAAAATGAAGATATAGCTGAACTTAAATTAAGAATGGATATAGTTCCTGTTTCTTTAGCAATAGCTCAAGCGGCGAAAGAAAGTGGCTGGGGCACTTCTAGATTTGCTCTAGAGGGAAACGCAATGTTTGGACAATGGACATATGGAAAAGATGGAATAAAACCGAAAGACAGCAAAGGGAAAGGTCATAAAGTCCTAAAGTTTCCGATGCTTCGCTCATCAATAGTGGCTTACCAAAAAAATTTAAATACTCATAAAGCATATGGAGAGTTAAGGGAAAAAAGAGCTAGTTTAAGAGAAGAAAATAAAAAAATAACTGGTCAAGATCTTGTAAAATATCTAGAAAGTTATGCAGCGACCGGAAAAGAATATGTTAAAATTCTATCAAGTATAATCTCTCAAAATCAATTAACTGATTTTGATAATTCGAACTTGATGAACACAAATAACGCCTCATCTCTAGTTTTATAATTCAGATATTACAAATTGGATTCCTAACCATCTCCAGTCACCAGAAGCTTCTCTTAAAGAACAATTTATTCTTCCTCTTTCCGTAGTAAATTTTCCTTGTAAAATAACTTTGATTTCGTAATCATTAATAAATTCAATCTTTGATTTTCTCCATTCGTTTTTTTCATTTGAATAACAATTGATATTTTTAATTTTTGGTCCATCTTTAAAAAAAATAATTTTAACTTTTGGGGGGTTATTGGGTTCAATTAAGTACTTTTCATCAGGAGCGATACTTTTATAAGCGAAAGGAATTGTTCTTAGCAATCTATTGAACCTTTTTATCTCACCATACTTTTCATTAATTGGAAATCTGGGTAACTCGTATTTATCTTTTGTAGAGTCCATTACACCTGAGTGCTGTCCAAATCCATATTTAAAACCCAAATTTTCTACAATTTTTTTATAAGAATTTTTATATTCTCCAAAAGGATATGCAAAAAATTTAGTTTTATGTTTAAGTTTTTCCTCAAAAAGCTGCATCGAAATTTTGATATCTTTTTCTATCTCATCGTCTTTTTTATCGACCAGATAACCGTGGGAGTGACTATGGTTTCCGATATGAACAAAATCAAAATCAGAAATTTCTTTAAGTTGTTCCCAGCTCATATAGCCAGAGGACCCGACACTTTCTGTATTCACAAAAATTATAAACGGTATTTTTTCTTTTTTTAAAATGGGCCAGGCATTTTTATAAAAAGATAGAAAACCATCATCGATTGTTAATAAAATCTTTTTGGCATTGCTCTTAATATTTATATTTTCCTCAAATTCTTCGTGTGAAATAAATTTAAAATTCTGCTCTTTTATAAGACTTATATGTGTCTTGAAGTCATCTATTCTTATGTTTGTTGATGGATACTTATTTTCTTCAAATCTATGGTACATAATTGATATAATTCCACGGTCATATTGTTCTTTTGACGCAGAATAAGAATTGTTAGTGATAACAAAAAAAACTATAAGTAAATTTATGGTTAAAAACTTTTTAATAATACATTTCACAGGTGCAAATAATTATCTTGGTTTAAAAATACATAATAATTTCTTTGTAAAAAAAATTCAAATGAATATAAAAAACCAAAAAAACACACTTGTGAATAATATATTTAAATTTATCGCGCAAAAGAATGCAAAAATTGACAAAAATTTTTCAATTATTGTCAATTTGGGCCCAGGCAGCTTCTCAAGCTTGAGAATTTCTTTAGCCACAGCAAAAGGAATAGTAATCTCTAAGGGTGCCAAGCTTTACGGATATAAAGACTCAAGTTTAGATGAATTTAACCCTAAAAATATTGAATTATTAATTAAAAAAAATTTATTAGAAAATAATTTGATTAAACCGGTATACATGAGCTAAATTATATAAATATTATATGAGCAAAATAGAAGAAAAATGTAAAGAAAAAGGTGTCAGATTAACTGAGCAAAGAAAAATAATTGCAAAGGTTATATCAGACTCCAAAGAGACTTACGGTTCTAAAGATCATCCCGATGTTGACGAGCTTCACAAAAGAGCAACATCTATTGATAAAAAAATAAGTATCGCTACGGTTTATAGAACAATAAAACTTTTTGAAGAGTCAGGAATATTAATTAGACATGATTTTAAGGAAGGCAAATCAAGATACGAACCTACAACGGAAGAGCATCACAATCATCTTATAGATATTAATACCGGGGAAATAGTCGAATTTGTTGATAAAGATGTAGAAGATCTTCAAAAAAAAATTGCTCAAAAATTGGGTTACAAATTAGTAGACCACAAACTAGAACTTTACGGATCAAAAATTAAAAAAAACTAGAAACTTGCAAAAAAACTTTTTTATCAAAACCTTTGGATGCCAGATGAATGAATACGATAGTAATCGTATTTCTGATTTAGTGCAAAAAATAGGTTATAAAAAAACAGAAAGTTTAGAAAGCGCTGATTGTTATATTCTAAATACATGCCATATAAGAGAGAAAGCCACAGAAAAAGTTTATCACGATATAGGAAGATTAAAAAAAAAATATAGAAATAAAAAAAAACCAATAGTTTTGATTACTGGATGTGTCGCACAGGCCGAAAACGACGAAATGCTTAAAAGAGAAAAATATATTGATGCGGTAGTGGGTCCTCAGTCTTATCATAATATCCCGGAAATTTTAAAAGGTATAGTTAAAAAAAAAACAAAAGTAAATTCAACGGAATTTGATGTAATTGAAAAATTTGACAAATTAAATACTCTAGAAAACTCAGAGTCAAAAGTATCTTCTTATATAACTATACAAGAAGGATGCGATAAATTTTGTAATTTTTGTGTTGTTCCTTACACAAGAGGCACAGAGTACTCAAGATCATTAAAAGAAATAATTTATGAAGCTAAGAGTTTAGTTTCAAATGGAACTAAAGAGATCACACTGTTGGGTCAAAATGTAAATGCTTATAATTTTAAGCATAGCAAGAAAAGTTTTAGATTGTCTGACTTAATAAGAGAGCTAGATAAAATTAAAAATTTAAAAAGAATAAGATATACGACGTCACATCCAAATGACATGTCTCCAGATTTAATTGAATGTTATAAAGATATAAAAAAACTCATGCCTTTTTTGCATTTACCTGTTCAAAGCGGATCTAACAATATTCTAAAAAAAATGAACCGAAAATATACAAGGGAGTATTATTTATCTATCGTTAATAAAATTCGAGAAGTTTCGAAAAATATCGAATTTTCCAGCGATTTTATAATTGGCTATCCCGGTGAGACTGAAAAAGATTTTTTGGATACAATTGATTTAATTAAAAAAGTTAATTTTATTAATTCCTATTCATTTATTTACAATAGGAGACCCGGCACTCCAGCTGCAAGCTTGGATTCAATAAAAAACGATGAACAAAAAAAGAGATTAATTATTATCCAAAATTTACTTCAGGAAATTCAAATAAATAAAAATAAAAATTCTGTAGGAAAATTTAAAGAAGTTCTGGTTGAAAACAAATTAAAGAATCAAACCAAATATTTTGGAAGAACCCAAGAGCTAACCCCAGTAATATTTGATGCAAACAAAGAAGATGTGGGAAAGGTGATTTATGTAGAAATTAAAAAGTACAATAGAAACACATTATTTGGATCTAAAATAACTTCAAAAAAAGAGGCAGCAGCATAATGTTAGAGGCAAAAAACTTAGAAAAGCAAATACTGTTAAAAAAAATTGATAATCAAACTTTAAATATAAAGATTTTTGACAACAAACTTCTCTTAGCAATTGTAGGAGAATTTAATAGTAATTTATCTGATTTAGAAAAGTTAACAAATACAAAGCTTTTTTTTAGAGGAAATTCTATAACTGCTAAAGGAGATGAAGATTCGATCTTAAAAGTTTCTGAGTCTTTTAAATTTTTAGTTAATAAATTTCTAATTACCAATTCGATTGAAAATAGTGATATAATTTATTCAATAAAAAATAGTATGTCTAATACTGAGCAAAATAATAAAAACAATATAAGACCTTTAGGTCAAATTATAAAGACTCCAAAAAAATCAGTTATACCCAGATCAAGAAAGCAGGCTGAATATTTGGAAGCATTAATTAACGAAAAGATAATCGTATCCTTAGGACCTGCTGGAACTGGTAAAAGCTATTTGGCAGTATCAGTTGGAGTCAAAATGTTAATGGAAAAGAAAGTGGAGAGAGTAATATTATCAAGACCAGCTGTAGAGGCTGGAGAAAGACTTGGTTTTTTACCTGGAGACATGAAAGATAAAGTAGACCCATATCTTAGACCTCTTTATGACGCATTATATGATTTGTTTGGATACGAGAAAATTCAGAAAAAAATTGAGACAGGGGAAATAGAAATAGCTCCATTAGCATTTATGCGTGGAAGAACTTTAAAAAATTCTTTTGCTATATTAGACGAGGCTCAAAATGCCTCTTTAACACAAATCAAAATGTTTCTTACGAGAATTGGAGAAAACTCAAAGTTGGTTGTTAACGGAGACCCTTCCCAAATAGATTTAATTAATAAAAACGATTCTGGTTTATTAAAAACAAAAAAGATTTTGGAAGATGTTGAGGAGATAAAGTTTGTAGAATTTGATCATAACGATGTTGCACGACATCCACTAGTTTCAAAAATAGTCAAAGCTTATCAAAAAAAAATTGATGATAAAAATTGATGTTCTCATTAATGAAAAAAAGTGGAAAAAATATATTACCAATCCTCAAAATTATTTAAAAAATAAAATAAATAAAATAAAAGGTTTAATTCCCGTACTAAAGAATAAAAAAGTAGTTTTCTCTGTCTTATTGACCGGAAATTATCAGATAAAAAATTTAAATAAAAAATTTAGAAATAAAAATAAAACTACAGATGTTTTATCATTTCCTTTTTATCATGAGTGTGAATTAAGAAAAAAAATAAAAAAAAATAATGATATTTACTTAGGAGATGTAATTTTAAATTATTATAAAATTAAAAAAGTGAAAAAAGAAGATTTTATTTATGAATTCAATAAACTATGGGTACATGGTCTCTTGCATTTAATCGGACATAAGCATTATAAAAATAAGGATTTTAAAAAAATGAATAAATTAGAAATTAAAATAATAAATAAAATTCAAAATATAAAATGATAAATTATTTTAATAAAAGAATATTCATCTTGCTTGTCTTCCCTATAATATTAGGAGGTCTGTCAGTCTTAAGCTTTCAACCATTTAATTTATTCTTTATAAATTTTTTTTCATTACCATCTCTTTTCTGGTTAATATTATATGTAAAAAAGAAATCCAAAAGTATTTATCGAAAAAAACCTTTTACAAAAAATTTATTTTTATTAGGAACCTCCTTTGGTTTTGGCTTTTTTTTCTTTGGTCTTTATTGGATTATTTATTCTATGACCTTTGATGAAGCATTCAGGATTTTTATACCTTTTGGTCTTATCTTAATACCCATTTTTCTATCATTGTTTTTTTCTATACCAATCACACTCGCCGGATATTTAATTGATGAAAAAATATCATCAATTTTTTTAATTAGTTTTTTTTTTGGTTTAAGTGATTTTGGACGAAGTGTAATTCTTACTGGTTTTCCGTGGAATCTATGGATTTATAGTTTATCTTATAATGTTGAAAGTTTACAGTTTATTAATATTCTAGGTTTCTTTTCATATAACTTAATTTTCATAACTATTTTCTTTTTTCCAGCAATTCTGTTTTTTAAAAATTCTAAAAAGTATTTTATTTTGGGTTCATTATTAACTTTAGCTTTATCCAACTACTTCTACGGCTCTTATAAAATAAATTCTTCAGAAAAAAATCTATATAATAATTTAGATAAAAAAATAAATTTTAAAATTGTTACCGCAGGATTAAGTTTATTTGAATTTAGTGACCCACTTAATGTATCCTCAAGATTAATAAGATTGAGTGAACCACAAAAAGAAAAAAAAACTATATTTGTTTGGCCTGAAGGTACTTTTATGTCTGAAAACTTTTCTGTAATTAAAAATAATAAGGAAATTGTTTCCTTATTTAAAAAAAATTTCTCCAATAATCACCTGATAATTTTGGGTGTAAATACAATTAAAAAAAATAATCAAAAAGACAGATATTTTAACAGCATGATAATAGTTGATAACAATTTAAATATAATTGCTCAATATGATAAAAAAAAACTTGTGCCATTTGGAGAGTTCCTTCCACTAGAAAAATTAATGAATAAGCTTGGAATGAAAAAAATTACACCTGGGTATACATCTTTTTCAACAGGAAAAAGGAATTCACTATTACAATTTAAATTTAATACAAATGAAATAAAAATATTACCACTTATATGTTATGAGATAATTTTCCCAAATTTAATAGAGGGTGGCGATAGTAAATATAACTTCATAGTCAATATTTCTGAAGACGCTTGGTTCGGTGAGAGCATAGGTCCTTATCAACACTTCTCAAAAGCAATTTTTAGGTCTATTGAGTCTAGGAGGTTTGTTGTTAGGTCTGCAAATAAGGGAAAAAGTGTATTTATAGATCCTAATGGAAAAGTTATTAAAGCTCTAAAACCTAGCGAAGCCGGAAACATTGAGCTTGAAATACCGTTGATTGAACCCACAAACAGCCAATATAAAAAAAGTTTGATATTTTTCTCGCTTTTAATTACATATATTTTCACATTTTTTGTATTACGAAAATTTAAAATTTAATGAAATCTAATAATTATTTTTTTACTAGCGAGTCAGTTTCTGAGGGCCATCCTGATAAAGTTTGCGACCGGATTTCAGATATGGTTGTTGATACCTATATATCTAAAGATCCATATTCTAGAGTTGCATGTGAAACCCTTACTACAACTAACAAAGTAGTTTTGGCGGGAGAAACAAGAGGACCTGATATAAAAAAAGATCATTTAATAGAAAAAGTTAGAAATTGTATTAAGGACATAGGTTATGAGCAGAAAGGTTTTCATTGGAAAAATTGTGATGTAGACGTTCATCTTCACTCTCAATCTTCTGATATTGCCATGGGAGTAGATTCAAAAGGAAATAAGGACGAGGGAGCAGGCGACCAGGGTATAATGTTTGGTTATGCCTGTGATGAGACGGAAGTTTTGATGCCAGCCCCGATTTACTATTCACATAAAATTTTAGAATTGATGGCAATAGATAGAAAAAAAGGTGTTGCTAACAAATTAGAACCAGACTCAAAGAGCCAAGTTACAATGAAATATGAGAATGGAAAACCGACGAAAATAACATCAGTAGTAATTTCCACTCAGCATTCATCAGACGTAAACCAGTCTCAGGTAAAAGAAATTGTAAGACCATATTTAGAAAAAGCAGTTCCAAAAAATCTACTTTCAGAATTAAAAGAAGAAGAATTTTATGTAAATCCAACTGGACAATTTATAATTGGTGGTCCTGATGGGGATACAGGACTTACAGGAAGAAAAATTATAGTAGATACTTATGGTGGAGCAGCACCACATGGAGGGGGAGCTTTTTCAGGAAAGGATCCAAGTAAAGTTGATAGATCTGCAGCTTATGCAGCCAGATATGTTGCAAAAAATATTGTGGCCTCTCAAATTGCCAAAAGATGTCTAATACAATTATCATACGCAATTGGGGTTTCAAAGCCATTATCGATTTATGTAGATCTTTTTGATGGCGATGATGAAAAAGCCAAACATGTAGAAAAGTTGATCAAAGATAATTTTGATTTGAGCCCAAGAGGAATAAGAGAAATGTTATCTTTGAATAAGCCAATATATGAGTGCACAGCAGCCTATGGACATTTTGGAAGAAAACCTGATAACAAAGGCAGTTTTTCTTGGGAAAAAACTGACAAAAGTCAAATTTTTAAAAAGTAATTCTTGAAAATCATAAAAATTTAAATTATTACTTAGTTAAGTTACCTAAAAATACAAAATGGGCTTTTGCCCATTTTTTTTTAGGCGAAAGGAAAATATTATGTTGAATAGAGGCCTGGATAAACAAGAGCTTTTAAGAGTTGTTGACTCTGTAGCAAATGAAAAATCTATAGATAAAGAGCTAATATTAAATTCTATGGAAACAGCAATTCAAAGAGCAGCATACAGCAAGTTTGGATCAGAAAATGAAATTGAAGCACAAATAGACAGAAAAAGTGGAAGTATTAAAATTCATAAAGTTTTAACTATCGTAGAAAAAGTCGAAGATCCAGCTAAAGAGATAACTTTAAAAGGAGCAAATTTAATTGATAAAAAAAATGAAAACCTAAAAGTAGGTGATAAAATTTATGAAGAGTTGCCACAAGTTGATTTTGGAAGAATAGCAGCACAAAGCGCCAAACAAGTTATTTCACAAAGAGTAAGAGAAGCAGAAAAAAGTAGGCAGTATGAGGATTTCAAAGATAAAAAAGGTCAAATTTTAAGTGGGGTTATAAAAAGACAAGAGTACAGCAACGTAATCGTTGATTTAGGTAGAGCTGAGGGAATTATCAGAAAAGAAGAATTAATACAAAGAGAGATTCTTAAAAACGGTGATAGAGTAAAAGCTTATTGTTTTGATGTAAAAGAGGACGCAAAAGGACACCAAATATTTCTGTCAAGAGCCCACCCACAATTTTTAGCAAAATTATTTTTTCAGGAGGTTCCTGAAATTTACGAGGGGATAATTGAAATCAAATCAGTTTCTAGAGATCCAGGAAGTAGAGCAAAAATTTTGGTTTCCTCAAAAGACTCATCATTAGATCCTGTTGGAGCTTGTGTAGGTATGAGAGGAAGTCGAGTTCAAACAGTAGTTAATGAACTGCAAGGAGAAAAGATAGATATTATTAAATGGACAGAAGATTTACCTACTTTAGTGGCAGAGTCCCTTTCACCTGCGGAAATTCAAAAAGTTTTGATCGACGAACAGAATAAGAGAATGGAAGTTATCTTAACTGAAGAAAATCTTAGCAAGGCAATTGGAAGAAGAGGACAAAATGTAAGGCTTGCCTCTAAATTAATAGGATATGAAATTGATATTTTGACGGACAAAGAAGACTCGGAAAGAAGACAGATCGAGTTTAAGGAAAAAACAGAAAATTTCGTTAAAAATTTAGAGGTTGATGAAACCTTAGGACAACTTCTTGTGTCAGAAAATTTTCAAAGTGTAGAAGAAATTGCACAGTGCAAACCGGATGATATTCATAAAATTGAAGGAATAGATGAAACAACTGCTAAAGAACTGATATCTAGAGCAGCAGAAAGTATAGAAAAAGAAAAAATTGAAGTATCTAAAAAGCTTAAAGATCTTGGAGTTGAAGATGCTCTGCTTAATTTAGATGGGATGACCCAAGGTATGCTTGTTGTTTTGGGTGAAAAAAATATTAAAAAACTCATAGATTTTGCTGAACTTTCATCAGATGAGTTAATTGGAGGTTTCGATGAAATTAAGGGAAAAAGAATAAGAATAAATGGCTATCTAGAAGACTTTGCATTGTCAAAAGAAGAAGCAGATAACTTAATAATGGGAGCTAGAAAAATTGTTTTTAAAGATTAATTATTATGGAGAAAGATAAAAATAAAAAGAAAACACTAACAATCTCTGGAGGCTTTACAAAAAGAATGCCACCTGAAATAGGGAAAAAGCCTGAAAAAAAACCATTTAATATATATAAAAAAAACCCCCAAGGCAGCTTTTTTAAAAAGTCTAGTCAAAATTTTATAAAACCAGTAGATAAGCCAGTAAGAAAAAATTTTTCTAGAAAATTTGCTGAACAGCAAGCAACAAAAAGATTTATTCATCCTGAAAAGAAAGAATCTTTTAAACCAAGGGCTAAAACTCAGGATAAAAGCAGAAATACGGATTCAAAAAGAGAGCTTAAGCTAACAATATCAAGAGCTATGAATGTAGAAGAGTTCGAAATTAAACAAAGAAGTCTTGCTTCGGTGAAAAGGGCGAGACAAAAAGAAAAAAAATTAAAAAAAGACGATGTTAAGAAAGAATTCAAAAAAGTTATAAGAGACGTTAATATACCAGATAAAATTACTATACAGGAATTATCAAATAGGATGGCAGAGCAATCGAGCAGTATAATTAAATTTTTATTAAATATGGGGGTTCAGGCAACGATAAACCACACTATTGATAAGGATACAGCTGAATATATTGTTAAAGAATTTGGTCACAATCCAGTTTTAGAAAAAGTACCAGCTGTTAATCTTCAAGAGAGTAAGAAAGTAGATGAAAAAGATCTTAAGTCTCGTCCACCAATAGTCACTGTCATGGGGCATGTAGATCATGGAAAAACATCTTTATTAGATGCTTTAAGAAGTGCAGATGTAGTTTCAGGAGAACATGGAGGTATCACTCAACATATTGGTGCCTATCAAGTTGCTGCAACCAAAAATAAGTTAATAACTTTTATAGATACCCCAGGCCACGCAGCATTTACTGAAATGAGAGCTAGGGGATCAAAAATAACAGATATTGTGGTTTTGGTAATAGCAGCTGATGATGGAGTAAAACCTCAAACTATTGAGGCAATTCAACATTCAAAGGCAGCGAAAGTTCCAATAATTGTCGCAATAAATAAGTGTGATTTGCCAAATCCAAATATTGAAAAAATAAAAAATGAACTTATGCGTTTTGAACTTATAGCAGAAAGTTTGAGCGGAGATACTTTATTCGTCGAGGTTTCAGCAAAAGCAAAAAAAAATTTAGATAAATTAAAAGAAACTATTATTCTTCAGGCAGATCTTTTAGATTTAAAAGCAACGAAAACTGGAAATGCGAAAGGTGTAGTATTAGAAGCCAAAATTGACAAAGGGAAAGGACCGGTTGCCACGATTTTAGTAACAAGTGGAGAGTTAAAAAAAGGTGATTTTTTTATTTGTGGTAATACTTACGGAAAAATAAGAGCAATGATAGATCATAGCGGTAAAATAATTGAGAGCGCATATCCCTCATCACCTGTAGAAATTTTAGGTCTTAATGAAAAAGCAAGAGCTGGTGATGAATTTTTAGTTGCTGAAAATGAAAATGAGGCAAAAAAAATAAGCGATTTTAAAAAATCCGGGGTTATCAAGAATCAAGCGACCATTTCTCAAAATAAAACAAATATTTTTGATAAAGCCAATACAAAAAAAGAATTGAATATAATATTAAAATCTGATGTTCAAGGTTCTAGCGAGGCATTAAAAACCGCTCTAGATAAAATTGACCATCCAGAAGTGAAACCCAAGATAATTCTATCCGATATTGGCATGATTAATGAGACTGACGTATCTCTCGCCAAAGCATCAGAGGCAATTATTATTGGTTATAATATAAAACCAAACCGAGAAGCAAAAAAATCAGCAGAAAATCATAAAGTGAGAATTGAATTCTTTAATATTATTTATAAAGCTATTGAATTTGTAGAAAATAATCTTTCAGGCTTATTAGAACCTGAGAGAAAAGAAAAAATAGAAGGAATGGCAGAAATATTAAAAATATTTAAGCTATCAAAGTCTGGAAAAGTTGCTGGTTCAAAAGTTACCGAAGGCGAAATAAGAAACAATTCCAAAGCAAGAATTTTAAGAGACGGGAAGGTAGTACATGATGGAAGTATATCAAGTATCTTTAGAGAAAAAAACGCAGTTAAAGAGGTAAAAATTGGACTTGAATGTGGAATTTCATTTAAAAATTTTGCCGATTTTAAAGAGAAGGATATAATCGAGTCATATTCGGTAGATGTAAAAAGAAGAGAAATACATGATTAAAAACTCTATTAATTTTGGGCCAAACCACCGAAAACTAAGAGTGGGTGAACTGATAAAACAAAATCTTGGTCAGATTTTTTTAAGAAACGAAGCAAAAATACCCTCTTTAAAGACAAACTTAATAACAATCACTGAGGTCAAAATGAGCTCAGATTTAAAATCAGCTAGAGCATATATAATACCTTTAGGCGGTAAAGAGATAGATAAGACCGTTAAAACCTTGACCGAATTTTCTTATCTTGTTAGAAAGGCTTTATCAAAGAAGTTAGATATTAAGTTTCTTCCTAAGTTACATTTTGTTGGAGATAAATCCTTTGATTATGCTGAGAGAATTGAGAAATTAATAAAAAAAAATAATAATGAAAACAAAAAAAGAAGCAATTAAATCTTTAGCAATAAATAGTAAAGACGTGGGATCTACACCGGTACAAATTGGTTTGTTAAGCCAAAAAATTAATAAACTTTCTGAGCACTTTAAAAAGTTTAAAAAAGACAAACATTCTTTTCGAGGACTTACAAAATCAGTAAACCAAAGAAAAAGATTACTTGCTTACTTGAGCAAACATGATCCAAAAGCATATAACGATATATTAAAAAAACTAAATTTAAGAAAATAATGTTTAAGCAATTCAAAGAAGAAATAGATTTTAGTGGTAAAAAACTTACTCTAGAAACTGGAAAGATAGCTCGTCAAGCTGATGGTGCAATAATTGCCACTTGGGGAGAAACAGTAGTAATCGCAACGGTTGTTGGTGCTAAAAAAGTAAATCCAGAAACAGATTATTTTCCACTATCTGTAAACTATCAAGAAAAATATTATGCTGCTGGAAAAATTCCGGGAGGTTATTTTAAAAGAGAAGCAAGACCTACTGAGGCCGAAACCTTAATATCAAGATTGATAGACAGACCAATCAGACCTTTGTTTCCTGAAGGTTTTAGAAATGAAGTTCAAGTTTTGCCCACAGTACTTTCATATGACAATGAAAATGAGGCTGACATATTGTCAATAATCGCCTCTTCCGCTGCTTTATCGATTTCAGGATTACCCTTTAAAGGGCCGGTTGGAGCATCAAGAGTTGGATTTATAGATGGCAAGTGTATTTTAAATCCAACCAAAAAAGAGCTGGAGAATTCAAAATTAGATTTAGTTGTTGCTGGAACTAAAGATGCTGTTTTAATGGTTGAGTCAGAAGCTTCCGGTTTGACAGAAAAAGAAATGTTAGATGCAGTTAAATTTGGTCATGAAGGTTTTGCCTCGGTAATTAAAGGAATAGAAAAATTAGCAAAAAAATGTTCAAAAGAGGAATGGACATTTGAAAAAAAGGATTACAGCAAAGTTTCTAAAAAAATAAACAAAGAACTTACCAAAGATTTAGAAAAAGCTTTCTCAGAAAAAAATAAAAAGAAAAGATCTGAATTAATTAGTTTAGCCGGAGAAAAATGCAAAGACTTATTCAAAGATGATGAAGATCATCTAGAACACGAAGTAATGTTACAGCTTAAAAATCTAGAAAAAGATATTGTTAGAACCAGAATTTTAAAAAGTAAAAAGAGAATTGACGGAAGAGGTTTGGCAGATGTAAGGCCAATAAAATGTGAGGTTGGAATTTTACCAAGAGTTCATGGCTCAGCTTTATTTACTAGGGGCGAAACTCAAGCTTTAGTAACAACAACTTTGGGAACATCAGATGACGAACAGAGAATTGAAAGCTTAGAAGGTCTAAGAAGAGAAAGATTCATGTTACATTATAATTTTCCACCATTTTCTGTTGGAGAAACAGGCAGAATTGGCACAGGAAGAAGAGAAGTTGGACACGGAAAACTAGCATGGAGAGCTTTAAGCTCGTCGCTTCCAAAAAAAGAAAACTTCCCTTACACGTTAAGAATTGTGTCTGAAATAACTGAATCCAACGGGTCTTCCTCAATGGCAACAGTTTGTGGATCATCTTTAGCATTAATGGATGCTGCCGTGCCTATAGCAGAACCTGTTGCAGGAATAGCAATGGGATTAATCAAGGAAAAAGATAAGTTTTCGATTCTATCAGATATCTTGGGAGATGAAGACCATTTAGGCGATATGGATTTTAAAGTAGCAGGAACAAAAAATGGAATTACTTCATTGCAGATGGATATAAAGATTACTGGAATCACTTTTGAGATTATGGAGCAAGCTCTTGCTCAAGCAAAAGAAGGAAGAGTCCATATTTTAGATGAAATGAATAAAACTTTGAAGTCCTCAAGAAAAGAAGTTGGAAAACATACTCCAAAAATGGAAACAATAAAGGTTGATAAAAAAGATATAGCTACTGTTATAGGTAAGGGTGGAGCCACTATAAGAGAGATAGTAGAAAAGTCAGGAGCAAAAGTGGATGTTAAGGATACCGGCGAAGTAACTGTGGCAGCTGCGAACGAAGAAACTAGAAAGATAGCCGTTCAAATGATTAATGATCTTGTAGCCAAACCTGAGATGGGAAAAACATACAAAGGAAAGGTTGTTAAAATTATGGAATTTGGAGCTTTTGTGAATTTTTTAGGAAAACAAGATGGTCTTGTTCATATTTCACAATTAGCAGCTAAAAGAGTTCAAAAAGTAACCGATGTTGTAAAAGAGGGTGATGAAGTATCGGTCAAAGTAATCGGATTTGATAGAGGTAAAGTTAAACTCTCAATAAAAGAAGCTGTCTAAATTTTATACTCAAAATTTTGAGACTCAGCATTAACCTGAAGTTCTTTTGCTCCATTACGTAAATGGAAATTTCTTGCCATATCAGTTAATGGCGATAAAGTAATTAATCTGTTTAAATGGTTTGATTTCTTAATTTTTTTAAACACTTCCTTTACTATTAATTTTCCTCCACCCTTCTTCTTAGACCAAACTGTATAAGCAATAGCTATTTTTCCAATATTTTCATTTCTCCATGAAGCGCTTTGTAAATGAGCATCCTTTGTCATTAAATCAAATTCTTTTATTGTTTTGGGAACCTCATTTGTGAAACCAAAACACATGATTGCACATATCTCATTTTTATACTTAACTCCAAAAATTTTCCTTCCATAACTTGTTCTAAAATCTACATCTAGTTCCGGCCTTATCGGATCTTCTGCTACATCGCATGAATTTAGCTCTACTAACTCTGCTCCCTTAATCCAATCAAAGAAATTATTAAATTTTTCTTTTATTTTTTTATTAAATTTTTTCATTTAATCATTCCAAATTGATAGTTTTTATTATGAGATATTTTTTGGATTAGGCATTCCTACTTTATTATAGCCTGCATCCACATAGTGTATTTCGCCAGTAACACCTGCCGCAAGATCGCTTAACAAGTATAAGGCTGATTTTCCAACATCATCTATGTCTACATTTCTTTTTAGTAAAGAATGGTCTGCGCTCCATTTGTATAAAAATTTTGCATCACCTATAGCAGAAGCAGCTAACGTTTTGATAGGTCCAGCACTTATGGCATTAACTCTAATCCCTTTGGAACCCAGATCTTTAGCAATATATTTCACGCTAGACTCTAAAGCAGCTTTACATACGCCCATTACATTATAATTTGGAACAACCTTGGTTGACTCATAAGTTAAAGTTAACATGCTGGAACCGCTTCCCATAATTTTAGATGCCTCTTTTGCTACTTCTGTAAATGAAAAACAAGATACTAGCATACTTTTAGCGAAATTTTCTCTTGATGTATTTATATATTCTCCTGATAACTCCGCTCTATCTGAAAAAGCAACTGCATGTACAACAAAATCTAATTTACCCCATTTATTTTTTATTTCTTGAAATGTTTTTACAACGTCATCATTGTTTTCTACATTACAATTTAATGTAAATTTTGAGTTTAATGACTCAGCTAAAGGTTTAACCCTTTTTTTTAAAGCATCACCCAAGTATGTAAAAGCTAGTTCAGCTCCATTTTCAGAAAGCTTTTTAGCTATACCCCATGCAATGGATCTTTCATTTGCAACACCCATTATTAAACCCTTTTTACCTTTGACTAAGTTCACGATTATACCTTTTCGAAAATTAAAGTTGCGTTTGTTCCTCCAAAACCAAAACTATTGGACATTACAGAGTTTAAGGTTACATTTTTTTCAACTTTTGTAACTATTGGAAATTTTTTTGCTTCATCGTCCATTTCATTAACATTTGCTGAAGCTGCTATAAAATTATTTTTCATCATAACTAAAGAATAGATAGCTTCATGCACAGATGCAGCACCAAGAGGGTGACCAGATAGGGATTTTGTTGAACTTATTTTTGGAATTTTATCTTTAAATGCATTTCCAATAGCTCTCAACTCGGTTATATCTCCAACAGGAGTAGATGTACCGTGTGCATTTATGTAATCAACTTTATTTCTAGTAGTTTTTAATGCTAAATTCATACATCTTGTTGCTCCTTCTCCAGATGGTGCCACCATGTCAAAACCATCAGATGTAGCTCCGTAACCTGTCAACTCAGCATAAATTTTTGCACCTCTAGCTTTAGCATGTTCCATTTCTTCTAAAACTAAAACACCTGCGCCTCCTGCAATTACAAATCCATCTCTTGTTTTGTCATAAGGTCTTGATGCTTTATCTGGACTATCATTATATTTTGAAGAAAGTGCTGTCATAGCATCGAACATAGCCGTCATCGCAAAGTGCAATTCATCGCTTCCACCGGCAAAAATTATTTTTTGTTTGCCAAACTGAATGAGTTCCATCGCATTTCCAATACAGTGACCACTAGTCGCGCAGGCAGAACTTATAGTATAATTTACTCCTTTTATTTTAAAAGGAACAGCCAAAGTAGCTGATGCTGTACTTGCCATTGTTCTAGGCACAATAAACGGCCCCATTTTTTTTGGATTTTTTTCTCGGGTCTTATCAGCAGCTAGAATAACATTTTCAATTGACGGACCTCCAGACCCCATTACCATTCCGGTATTAATATTACTAACTTCATTTTCTTTTAATCCCGAATCTACTACCGCCTCCTTCATAGCAACGTAGTTGTATGCTGAACCATTTCCCATAAATCTAAGAGCCTTTCTGTCAACATGATCACTAAGATTTATATTTGGTTTTCCGTGAATATTACTTTTTAAATTATGCTCTTTATATTCTTCTGCAAAAGAAATGCCGGACTTATTATTTATGAGTGATTCACATACCTCTTTTTGATTATTTCCTAAACATGAAACTATACCAATTCCTGTCACAACAACCCTTTTCATAACTATTTATATACTCCTACTTTTAAGTTTGCCGCAGTGTAAATTTGTTTTCCGTCCGCTTTTAAAATTCCATCAGCAAAACCAACTGTTCCGCCTTCGGTTTTTAAAACCTTTTTCATATCAACTTCATAGGTTGCCATTTTGACTTTTTTAAGAACCTCGCCTGTAAATCGAACTGAGTTAACTCCCAAAGCACGCCCTTTGCCCGATTCTCCCATCCATCCTAAATAAAATCCTACCATTTGCCACATAGCATCTAGTCCTAGACATCCTGGCATAACAGGATCCTTCTTAAAATGACAATCAAAAAACCACATTTTTTCTTTTATATCAAGTTCAGCTTTTATAAGACCTTTTTTGAATTTTCCATCACCAGATTTAATTTCTGTAATTCTATCAAACATTAACATAGGTGGTAGCGGTAAACGTGCATTCCCTTCACCAAATAAATTGCCATTTGCGCAATCAATTAATTCATTATAGTTGTAACTGTTTTTTTGTTTCATTTTGAAAGTTAACAATTGCTTGAGTTTTTAGCAATATCATATATAAAATTGAATTTAATTATATAGCAAGTTAGTGATAAAAATGAATAATAAAAACAAGATTTTTATAGATAAACTTAGATCTTCAGGTCTTAGACCCACAAATCAGAGAGTAGATATAAGCAGATTCCTCTTCAACAGAAAAAAAACATTTCATTTTACAGTTGAGCAATTAAAAAACTCTATGAATTTAAAAAGATCAAAAAAAATTTCCACAGCAACTTTTTATAATACAGTACATGCTCTGAAAAGTGCTGGTTACTTGAAAGAATTTTCTTTGGAAAATAACACGTCTTATTATGATACAAATATTACTTCGCACCATCACTTCTTCGATAATGGCAAAGTAATAGATATTAAAAGCGACAAAATTACCTTCAATAAACTTCCAGAGGCCCCAAAAGGTAAGAAAATAAAAAACGTTGAAGTTGTAATAAGATTAGAAAATAATAATTAATCTCAATAAAATATCTTGCTATATTGACACTTAGTTTAGAATTATTATAAAGTAGTTATATTATGAGTGTTGAACTTAAAAAAAATGGAAATGGCAAATGCCCTGTGATGCACGGGGGAGTTACCAAAGCAGGAGAGTCAAATACTTCGCGACTTTGGCCAAATAGTATTAATCTTGATATTCTGCATCAACACGACACAAAAACTAATCCCTTACCAAAATTTAATTATAAAAAGGAAGTAAAAAAATTAAATTTTAAAGCACTCAAAAAAGATTTACTAAAATTAATGACCGAAAGCCAGGAATGGTGGCCAGCAGATTTAGGAACTTATAGCGGCCTTATGGTAAGACTAACTTGGCATCAAGTTGGAACTTATAGAGAATTTGATGGAAGACCTGACGTGGGATCTCATAGATTTTCCCCTCAGGACTCTTGGCCAGACAACACAAACTTAGATAAAGCAAGACGTCTTCTTTGGCCAATCAAAAAAAAGTATGGAAATAGATTAAGCTGGTCAGACCTTATGGTTCTAGCTGGAACTATGGCTTATGAACATGCTGGATTTAAAACTTTCGGTTTTTCATTTGGTAGAGAAGATATATGGGAACCTGAAAAAGATGTTTATTGGGGTAAAGAGACAGTGCCACTAGCAGTTAACAGATATGGTGATCCACAAGATCGTTCTTCTTTAGAAGCCCCACTTGCGGCATCACATTTTCAACTAGTTTATGTAAACCCTCAAGGAGTTGAAGGAAAACCTGATCCAGTAAGAACCGCAATGGATGTACGTGAAACTTTTGGTCGAATGGGAATGAACGACGTAGAAACCGCCGCACTTACAGTTGGAGGCCACTCAATTGGAAGGGCTCATGGAAATGGTAATCCGGACAATTTAGGTCCAGAACCCGCTGGAGCAGATATTCACGAACAAGGTTTTGGATGGAATCAGAAAAATGGAACAGGTGCTAACCAAATAACTTCAGGCCTCGAGGGAGCTTGGACAACTAACCCTGATAAATGGGATCATCAATACTTAGATCTTTTACTTAACTATAAGTGGGAAAGTAAAAAAAGCCCAGCAGGTGCCTGGCAATGGGAACCCATTAACCTCGAAGAAGATAAAAAACCAAGAGATTTAGCTGACCCTAACAAAAAAGCAAGATTAATGTTTACTGACGCTGATATGGCGATGGCGATGGATCCAGACTATAGAAAAATTTCAGAAAGATTTTATAAAGATCCAAAATTTTTTGAAGATTCATTCGCGCGTGCTTGGTTTAAGTTAACACATAGAACAATGGGAAATAAAGAAAATTACATTGGTCCTTGGGCACCCAAAGAAGATCTGCTTTGGCAAGGTAACGTCCCATCTCCAAAAAAGAAATATAATGTAAATAAGGTAAAAAAAATGATTTCAGCTACCAGCTTATCAATTGGAGATTTAATTACCATCGCATGGGATAGCGCTAGAACATATAGAAGGACCGACAAAAGAGGTGGAGCTAATGGTGCAAGAATTCGATTAGCACCCATGAAGGATTGGGAAGCAAACGAGCCAAAAAAACTTTCAAGGATTTTAAAAGTACTTGAGAATATAGCTAAAAAATCAGGAGCGACTATAGCGGATACAATTATTCTTGCAGGGAATGTTGGTCTTGAAAAAGCGATAAAGAAAGCTGGTTCTAAAGTCAAAGTTCCATTTAGCCCTGGTAGAGGAGATTCATCTCAAGACCAAACAGAATTAAAAAGTTTTAAGTGGTTAGAACCTCGGCATGACGGTTTCAGAAACTATGTTAAAACTGATTATTCCGCAATGCCGGAAGAACTTTTGTTAGAACGTGCTTCTTTGATGGGATTGACTGCACAAGAAATGACATGTTTGATAGGAGGTATGAGAGTGCTTGGAACAAATCATGAGTCAGCAAAAGACAAGGGAGTTTTCACAAGCAAAGTTGGCACTTTGACAAATGATTTCTTTATTAATTTGTTGGATATGAAATATAATTGGAAAGTGACTGGTAAAAACTCTTATGATATGGTCGACCGCCAAACAAACAAAGTTAAATACACCGCCTCTAGAGCCGACCTAGTTTTTGGTTCAAATTCAATTTTAAGATCTTACGCAGAGGTTTATGCTCAAGATGATAACAAGGAAAAATTCATAGAGGATTTTGTCAAAGTCTGGACAAAAATAATGAATGCCGATAGACAGAGTCAAAAAAAATTAAACTAAAATGACAGAATTAACATCAGGAATATTTAACGCCTCAAAAAAAATATACTCATCAAATAGAGGATCGATATTAAGAACAATTATTTATACAATTGGACACTTTGCGATTGCAATTACTGTATTAATGTTAGTTGCAGACGTATCTTTCTATATAGCTTTAACAGACGCAATTGTCGAACCATTGGCAAATTCAGTATGGTATTTTGTTTTAGATAAATTTTGGGCCTCTAAAATAAAAAAGAAATAAAATTATATTCTTCCTTTTAAAATTTTTCTCTCAATCCAACCGGAGTATCCTCCAGTTTCAATTTTACACCAATCCTTTTTACATTTTTTTATAATACACAATCTTCCTTTCTCTATTACAGCTAAAGGTTTCGAATAATTAGAAGGTTTTTTAAAAATTATTGAATTATCCTCATTGTTTAAAGCAGCTTTCTTTTTTGATAATTGGGAAATATGTATCCATCCAGAATTATTTTCATGATCGATAATTTTTCTAAAATTATAAGACTTATCAATAACCAAGACAGGTAAAAATTTTTTTTTATAGATTAATCTTATAGGATGCTCAAACGAAGGTCCTTGTCTGAGATTAACTTTGTCACTCCTTAAAGTAAGATAATATTCATTTTGAGCATAAGATTGATTGAAAAATAAAAAAAAAAATAAAAAAAAAATAATAATTTTAACCATGAAAAAGACTATTTTTACAATTTGGATTTTTAAGTAATTTTACTTTTCTGAAATCTGAGTTAAGTGCATTAAAAATCATTATGTTGCCATTAAGATTATTTTTAATACTTAAAATTGATTTTATAACTTCATTTGCTTGAAGTGAACCAGCTATTCCAGCTAAAGTTGTCATTATACCTTCCGACTCACAATTTAAATTTTCATTTGGAGACTCCGGCATAAAACATCTAAAACAAGGAGTTTTTTTTCTAAAATCAAAATTAAACAGTTGACCGTCAAATCTATTTATTGCTGAGGAAATCAATATCTTTTTATATTTAATACAATAATCATTAATTAAAAGTCTAGTTTCAAAGTTATCTGTTCCATCGCAGATTATAGGATAATCTCTTGCAATTTTATTAATATTTAATCTATTTATTTTCTGCGTGAACGTTTTAATAATTATTTTTTTATTTATTTCTCTAGCTACTTTTTTTGATACAGAGGTTTTATACTTTCCAATATCTTTTTTTGTAAATAGTATCTGCCTACTTAAGTTTGATAATTCAATTTTATCATGATCAACTATTCCTAAGTTTCCTACTCCTGAATATGCTAAATATAAAATTAGCGGGCAGCCCAGACCTCCAGCGCCTATTATTAAAACCTTACTTTTGAATATTTTTTTTTGACCAGATATGCCGATTTTTTTAAGCATAAGTTGTTTGTAATATTTTTGAAAATCTGTGCTTTTAATTGAGGGTTTTCTCATTTGATAAAAAAGTTTCTACTATCCTTCTAGCAATAACTGAAGCTACAAATTTTTTAGAATTTTTTCTAATTTTTTCAGTTTTACCATTTTTATCAATAATTGTAACCTCATTTTGATCTTTATTAAAACCAAAATCACTTTTCGATATATCGTTTGCCACCATTATGTCACAGAATTTTTCTTCCATTTTTTTTGTTGAGTTTTTAATAAGATTTTCTGTTTCAGCTGAAAAACCAACCAGTAATTTAGGTCTAAATTTGTTATTTTGTCCCAAAAAACTCAAGATATCTACATTTTTTTCAATTTTAATTTCATCGAAATTTTCATTTTTTTTTATTTTATTTTTTTTAACAAAGGAAGGTTTGAAATCAGATACTGCAGCAGTACAAACAGCAATATCTACAGGTAAACTTTTTTTTACGGCTGATAGCATTTGGTTGCCAGATACTACTTTTTTAATCTTAATGTCTTTATTATAATTAATGTGCGTTGGTCCAGATACAAGAGTAGTTTTTATTCCCAGTCTTGATAATTCCAAAGCAATTTCATAGCCTTGCTTACCGCTGGACTCATTTGAAATATATCTTACTGGATCAATATATTCTTTTGTTGGCCCCGATGTAACTATTGCATTTATTTTTTTTCTTTTAAAAAAATTTTTATTTTTAAAATATCTTTCTAAAAAAGATAAAATTTCTCTTGGACTTGACATTTTACCTTTACCATACTCTCCACAAGCCATTGTGCCATCCATGGGTCCAATAAATTTATAACCATATTCTACTAGAGATTTTAAATTTTTTTGAGTTGCTTTATGTAGCCACATTCTCACATTCATAGCTGGGGCCAGAAAAATTTCTCTATTTGATGCTAGAGCAATGGTAGATGCAAGATCATCAGCACTTCCCCTACTAAGCTTTGACATAAAATTTGCTGTTGCAGGAAGAACTAAGACTAAATCTGCCCATCGAGATAAAGCAATATGATCTATTTTACCTTTATTATTATCCTCAAACATTTCTTCAAAAACTTTGTTTTTTAAAAGAGATGAAACAGAAAGCGGAGTTACAAATTTTTTTCCACTTTTTGTAAGGACAACTTTTACTGAAGACTTTCTTCTTTGAAGCAACCTTATTAAATCCAAAGATTTATATGCAGAAATACCTCCACCAATTATTAATAAAATTTTTTTATTTTGTAAGCTCATTATTAATTAAAATACTATAAACAATCCTATTACAATACCTAAAAATATTATAATCATATTGTTTCTCATATTTGTCATTTTTAGTTCTTCCATCTCCATATTTTTACTACCGTCGACATACAAATTAAGCTTTCCCTCTGCTAACATTTGAAGTGCAATATTTGCTTTATCCATGACATCTGGTAAATCTGGTATTTTCTCTAAAACCTCCTTTGATACTTCAATAGTCCTTTTGATTTTAGACTCAGGACCTTTTTCGCTTTTTATCCAATCCTCTAGAATTGGTTTTGATACCTCCCAAATATTTGTTTCAGGATTCAATTTTCTTGCAACACCTTCGACTGACACCATCGTTTTTTGTAGAAGAAGCAATTGGGTTTGAGTGTGCATATTAAATTTTTCAGTAATATCAAATAATTGTGCTAATAAGTTCCCTCCGGATATATCCTTAACTGATTGCCCAAATATTGGTTCACCAATTGATCTCAAAGCCTGTGCAAAATCGTCTTTAGAGGTACTTTTAGACACTAATCCTGCTAGAAAGTGTACTTCAGCTACTTTTACATAATCTCTTTGAATAAAACCATAAAGAATTTCCGCCAAATACTTCTTGTTATTTTTATCTAACCTCCCCATTATTCCAAAATCTATTGGCATAATATTTCCTTCTTTGTCGACGAACAAATTTCCCTGGTGCATATCTGCATGAAAAAAACCATCTCTTACAGCTTGTTTTAAAAAAAGCTGAATTAAATTTCTTGCTAATTTTTTGAGATCTACATTTGATTGCTTTAAAACTTCGATATCTCTTATTGGAATTGCATCAATTTTGTCCAAAGCAAGAGTTTCTTTTGAGGTATAGTTCCAATAAATTTTTGGAACTTTTATAAAATTATCATTTTTCGTATTTTCGTATAGTTCGCTGGCTGCAGCAGCTTCAAATCTTAAGTCCATCTCAACATTTGTGATTTCTTTTAACAAATGAATAACTTCAACCAATTTTAGTCTTTTGGTTTTTTTAAAAATACTTTCAATCAAAAAAGCCAAAAACATAAGTGCATCAAGTTCTTCATTAACAATTTTATGTATATTTGGTCTTAATATTTTTAAAGCAATTTCTTTTTCAGACTTATCAAATTTTATTTTTACAAAATGAACTTGTGCAATAGAAGCAGCCGCGATAGGCTCTCCTATTGATATAATATCATCATAAAACTTTTGCCCAATTCCTTTTTTTATAATACTTTTTGTCTCGTTCGTGCTAAAAGCAGGTAATTTATCTTGTAGCTTTTCCAATTTTTTTGCAATTTCCTCTCCTATTATATCTGGTCTAGTCGCCAAGAATTGACCAAGTTTTATAAAAGTTGTACCCATACCTTGCAAAGCTTCACACAATTTTTCACCTGATGATTTTTCTGAATTTTCAATTTTATTATTCGAACCAAAAGAAAATACAAAAAAAATAAACTTAAATATCTTTGGTAAAGGCTTAACTTCATCTAAAACTTCAGTGGCACCAGAAACTGATAATTTTCTCAAAATTTTAAATAAATTAAAGATTTTTTTTAACATGATTATATTTTCCAACCAGAATGAATTGCGGCTATTCCCCCTGAAAGATTTCTATACTCAACTTTTTCGAATCCATTATTTTGAAAAATTTCTAAGAGCTCTTCTTGCCCATAAAACTCTTCTATGCTTTTAATAAGATATTCATAAGGCTCAGACTTTCCTGCAATATACTTACCAATATAAGGGATTGATTTTGAATAAAGTTTATAAATTTTTTCTAGCGTCTCATTCTCTACTTTTGAAAATTCTAGACATAATATTCTTCCTCCAGTTTTCAAAACTCTTCTAGCTTCTTTAAGTGCCACATTAATATCAGAGAAATTTCTTATTCCAAAACTCACAGAATACACGTCAAAGGTTTCGCTTTTAAAAGGTAACTTTTCAGCCGCTGAACTATTCCATTTAATTTTATCAAATTTTTTTAATTTAATTTTTCCCTTGTTAAGCATTTGTTCATTCGGTTCGACACAAGTTACTTCGCCCTCAAATTGAATTCTCTTAAGGAAAGATCTTGCAACATCTCCTGTCCCCGAGGCCACATCAAGTAAATGATCACCTTTTTTAGGGTTCATCCAATCAATTAGTCTATCTTTCCACAAACGATGAACACCTAAGGACATTAAATCATTCATAATGTCATACTTATCAAAAGCATCATCAAAAACCCTTTTTATCCGTTCTGTTTTAGTCCTTTTTATATTTTTCATTTTTTAACAATGTTATATGCCATAAATAATTAAATATTGACCCAAATATTTCAAAGATATATATGTTGCACTCATGCCAAATACTAAATCAGCCATTAGAAAGGTCAAAAAAGTAAGAAAACAAACCCTTTTAAACAAATATTGGAAAAGAAGGTATAAGCTAGCCATTAAAAAGATGGAAGGTATTTTGCAAAAAAAGGATGCAAAAGAAGCCAAAAAATACTTTTCAAAGTTTCAATCTGAACTTTTAAAATCGGCAAAAAAAGGACCAATAAAAAAACAAAATGTTTCAAGAAAAATTTCTCGAATTTCAAAAAGAATAAAAAATATCAATAGCTAGTTGTAATCAATTAAGAGTTGTCACAAATCTAAATCTAAAAATAAATATCTAAATCTAGAATAATTACATTTCAAGTTGAATTTTATTTTATTTCAATCTGTGCGGTTATTTTTTTTAATTAATTTTTTTTTTAAATTTATTTTAAAATACAACCCACAGAGATTGAAATAAAAAAAAAAAAGATATAAAAAAATTCTTTCAAAAAAAAAATCATGGATAAAAAATCTTTAAAAATTGAAACCTCAAGTTTGTCCGAGGAAAATCTTTTGCAATGGGACAGGGTACAGGAAAACTTGAAAGAAAATTTGGGTTTGCAAATATACACTAGTTGGTTGAAAAATATAAAACTAATAAAAGAATATAACCACTATGTGGTTCTTGGAGTTCAAACAAGATTTTTTAGAGATTGGATAACTTCCAGATATGCGGATAAAATATTAGATGAAATCAAAAAACATAAATTAAGTATTAACAGAATTGAATTTAAAATTCAGGAAGAGAGAACAGATAGCAATACTATATATTCCCAAACGCCACAAAACAATGTTTCAGATATTAAAGACTCAATTTTAAATTATAATAGATTAAATCCAAATTTAAATTTTGAAAACTTTGTCTTAGGGGAAAGCAATAAATTAGCCTACTTATCGGCTCAGAAAATTTGTACTCAGCTCTCAAGATATAACCCACTTTTTATTTATGGAGGAGTTGGTCTTGGAAAAACGCACCTTATAAATTCAATTGGACTAAAGTTGAGCGAAGAAAATAATGTTATGTTTATTTCTGCAGAAAGATTCATGTACCAATTTATCAAATCAATAAAAAAGAATGAAATGGTAAGTTTTAAAGACTTTTTTAGAAAAGCTAACGTATTTATTATTGATGATATACAGTTCATCAGAGGCAAGGAAGGACTTCAAGAGGAATTTTTTCACACCTTTAATAGCTTGTTTGACAAGAGCTCTCAGATCGTAATATCTTCAGATCGCGCGCCAAATAAACTTGATAGAGTTCAGGATAGAATAAAATCTAGATTATCTGGAGGACTAGTAGTTGATATAGGGAATCCAGACTATGAGCTCAAACTAAAAATTCTTAAAAAGAAAATAACCGAATTTGAAAACACTTTTAAAGAATATCCAAATTTAAACGAAGATGTAATAAATTATCTTGCGAAGGACTCAAACTCAAACATCAGAGAACTTATAGGTGTTTTCAATAGAATTGTTGCTTTTAGCAAGATGAGTAAAAAACAACTAAATGTAAATGACTGTAAAATTATTTTGAAAGATGTTTACAAAAGTAGCAAAATAATAACAATTGAAAAAATTCAAAATGTAACATCAAATTTTTTCAGCATAAATCTTCAAGAAATGCTTTCACAGAGAAGATCAAGACCATTGGCAAGACCAAGACAAATTGCGATGTATCTTGCAAAGAAATTGACAACAAGATCATTACCAGAAATTGGTAGAAAGTTTGCAAATCGAGATCACACAACGGTTATTCATGCAGTGAAGACAATAGACAAACTCTCGCAAAACAATGAGGAAATTAAAAAGAACGTTGAAGAGATTAAATCAATCATTTTAAGCGAGTAAAATGCACTTTCAAATTAAACGAGATACACTGCTTAAATCGCTTAATATTGCCCATAATATTATTGAAAGAAAAAATACCTTGCCAATTCTCTCAAATGTCTTGTTAGATATAAAAGGAAATAAACTAAGTATTGTAGCTACAGATCTAGATTTAGTATTTTACGATGAAATTACGGATCTAAAAGTTACTAAAGAAGGTAGCACAACAACTTCCGCAACCGTCCTTCACGATTTACTAAGAAAATTACCATCTAATTTAGATATTATTTTTAATCTCAAAGATGAGAACAAATTAAATATTTCTGCTGAAAATTCAAAATTTAATTTGTTGTGCTTGCCAGTAGATAATTTTCCAAATTTTTCAGATAATTTCGAAGACAAAGGTTTAATTTTAAATAAAAAAGATTTCTTATCATTATTAAATAAAACAAAAATTTCTATGTCAAACGATGAAACCAGGCATTATCTTAATGGTATATACATCCACACTACAGAGGCCAAAGGTAAGTTTTTTTTGACTGGAGTAGCAACAGATAGCCATAGATTGTCATCAAGCAGCATGCCAATAGAAAATTCATCGAATTTCAAACCATTTATTCTGCCTAAAAAAACCGTTTTTCAATTATGTAGTCTTCTAGAAGATAGCGATGAAAATATTACACTTAATTCAACTGATACAAAAATTCAATTTAAAATAGGTAATTCAAAAATAATTTCGAAAATTATAGATGGAAAATTTCCAGATTATCAAAAAGTAGTTCCAAAAAATAATTCAAAAATTTTAACAGTAAACGCAAAGGATTTTATAAATTCAGTTGAAAGGGTTATAACAGTATCCATAGATAGAAAAGAAGGAGTCAAAATCACTTTAGACAAAAATAATATACAGCTATTTGTCAACAGTTCTTCGTCGGGAGAAGGCAAAGAGATTTTGAAAGCTAATTACGGCTCAGAGCCACTTACTGTCAGTTTTAATTCGAGATATCTACTAGATATTGCTTCAGAAATAGAGAATGAAAGCATTACTTTAAATTTACAAGATGCTGTTTCACCTGTCTTAATCTTAGATAATTCCGACAAACAGAGCTATTTTGTAATTATGCCAATGAAAATTTGAAAAATATCATATCTTACAAAATAAATTTAAATTACTTAAAATTTTCCTTATCTACCAATGCTAATTTCCGCTCCAGGTTTTGGGTCATTTTCTATAATCGATAAAAAATGTTATAATTAATTTTCCGTAAAAATTATGAATGCCACAAAAAATCAAAATTCTGGAGATAACTACAAAGCAGATTCAATAAAAGTCCTTAAAGGCCTGGAAGCTGTTCGTAAAAGACCAGGAATGTATATTGGAGATACAGACGACGGTTCAGGTTTACACCATATGGTATTTGAAGTAGTAGACAATTCCATTGATGAAGCAATTGTAGGTTTTTGTAAAAATATAACGGTTGTGATGCATAAGAATAATTCAATAACAGTCGAAGACGATGGAAGAGGCATACCTGTTGATATGCACAAAGGGGAAAAAAAGTCAGCAGCAGAAGTTATAATGACACAATTACATGCTGGCGGTAAGTTTGATCAAAATTCCTACAAAGTTTCTGGAGGCTTGCATGGAGTTGGTGTCTCAGTAGTTAATGCCTTGTCTCAAAAACTAGATTTAACTGTTTATAGAGATGGAAAAGAATATTTTTTATCTTTTGAGAATGGAAAAACAAAAAATTCTTTAAAGTTTATAAAAAAAACAACAAAATCAGGTACAAAAATTAATTTTTTTCCTTCAAAAGAAATTTTTTCATCAACTAAATTTAGCACATCAATTTTACAAAAAAAAATGAGAGAATTAGCTTTTTTAAATAAGGGTTTAAAAATCTTATTAATTGATGAAACAGGTACTAAAAATAAATCTTACGAAAATAAATATGATGGAGGAATACAAGAATTCGTATCATTTATAGATCAAAAAAAATCATCATTGATTAACAAAAATGATAAACCAATCTTTAAAAAACCGATTTATATTAAGGGAGAAAAAAAAGAGGTAATTGTTGAATGTTCACTTCAGTGGAACTCAGGTTTTTCCGAGGATGTTTTGGCGTTTACTAATAATATTCATCAAAAGGATGGTGGAACACACTTACTTGGTTTTCGAAGCGCATTAACAAGAATTATAAATAAATATGCTTCTGAAAAAAACCTTAATAAAAGAAATAAGGTAACTATAGGTGGTGAAGATATTAAAGAAGGATTGACAGCCGTTTTATCAATTAAAATGCCAGATCCAAAATTTTCATCTCAAACTAAAGATAAATTAGTCTCTTCCGAAATAAGAAACATTGTTGAGACTATAGTTAGTGAAAAAGTAACAACTTGGTTTGACCAGAATCCTTCAGTAGTAAGATCTATACTAGATAAGGTTTTGCAAGCTGCTCTTGCCAGAGATCTAGCAAGAAAAGCAAGAGATAGTGTAAGAAGAAAAGGTACTTTAGAATTATCGGGCCTTCCTGGAAAACTTGCTGATTGTCAAATTTCCAAAATGGAAGGTACGGAATTATTTATTGTAGAGGGAGACTCAGCAGGCGGATCAGCAAAACAAGGAAGAAAAAGAGAATTTCAAGCAGTACTTCCACTTAGAGGAAAAATTTTAAATACTTATATAAATGAAAATAAAAAAAGAAATGGATTAAATGGAAATGAAAATAAAACTTTATCTAAAATGATGTCTTCAAATGAGATTGTTACGTTAATAAACGCCCTTGGCACAGGTTATAAAGATTTTAGTTTAGAGAACCTTAGATATGAAAAAATTATCATAATGACCGATGCCGATGTAGATGGGTCACATATAAGAACTTTATTACTGACTTTTTTTAATAACCAGCCTTTTAACGAATTGATCGAAAAGGGCCATTTATATTTGGCACAACCTCCGCTTTTTAAAATAACAAAATCGGGAAAAAGCACATATATTAAAAATGAAAAAGATTTAGAAAAATACATTTTAAATTCATCTGAAAACGGTTCAAAAAAACTTAAGAAAGCTGATCTCGAAAGTTATATAAATGAGCAAAAGAAAAAACTAAGTATACAAAGATTCAAAGGTCTTGGCGAAATGAATCCTGATGAACTTTGGAAAACTACTCTTGATCCTGAAAACAGAACTTTATTAAGAGTTGATTATTCAAAAGGAACTAAAGAAAAATCAAAAGAAGATCAGAATATTATTAAGATTTTAATGGGCGACGAAGTAGCGCCAAGAAAAGACTTTATAACTGAAAAAGCCCTAGAAGTAGAGAACCTAGATATTTAAATAAATGAAATTATCCGATCTCCTCAAATATGATGAGGACTTAAAGTTAGAGAAAAAAACAGTAATAATTTTGAGATGGATAGCCTTAATAGGGCAACTAATAACAATATACGTAGTACATTTTTTTGTAAAATTTGATCTTCCATTAATTTTCTGTTCATTAACAATTTTTTTTGGAGGAGTTACAAACATTTTTGTACAATTTGGAATTAATAAAAATCAACTAAACAATACAGAGTCAACGATACTATTATTTTATGATGTTATACAATTAGCAGTATTACTTTATTTAACCGGAGGTGTAACAAATCCCTTTATTGTTTTTCTTATCGTGCCAGCTATAATATCTTCAACATTATTAAATTTATCTAGTACTTTTTTCTTGTCATTTATTACATCAATAGCTTTGTTATTGCTTACCTTTAATTTTTTACCTTTACCAAGTGATGGAAATTTACATTTTCATGTACCTGATTTCTATATTTTATCAATTCCAATATCTCTTAATATTGTATTGATTTTTTTAAGTTATTTTGGCTTTCGTTTTGGATACGAAGCAAGAAAAAGGGGTAATGCACTAAGTAGGTTAGAACTTATTTTAGCAAAAGAACAAGAGCTAGAGTCGATTGGCCATCAGGCAGCTGCAGCAGCGCATTCATTAGGCACCCCATTATCGACAATAACTGTAATTGCGAAAGAACTAAAAAAAGAAAATGTTAAAAGCAAGGAATTTAATGATGATATTGATACTTTATTAGAACAAGCAAGAAAATGTGGAGTAATATTAAAAAAAATCTCTCAAAATAAAATAGTAGAAGATGATTATATGATTAATATATCATTACAAGATTTGCTTAATGAGATATCAACTTCATTTGAAGAAATTTCAGAAAAGAAAATAAATTTAAATTTGGCCAAGACAAGTAAAAAAATTCCTATTAAAAGATCCCCGGAAATTACTTATGGAATTCGAAATTTTGTAGGTAACGCAGTTAAATTTTCTAAAAAAAATATTAATATCGATTTATATAGTGAAGATGGCAAAACTAGAATTGAAATTTCAGATGATGGTCCTGGATTTCCAGACGATATTTCTAAAATTATTGGCGAACCTTATATCGCTTCAAAAGTAAAAAAATATAAATCTAAATCAGGCCTAGGTTTAGGAACTTTCATAGGAAAAACATTGTTAGAAAGAAAGAAAGCAGAAATTGAATTTTCTAAATCTGAACTTGGTGGAGCTTTAGTAGAAATAACTTGGAAAAACTCAGATTTAATAGCAAAACAATAATTATATTGGTTCTTGTTGAGTCAAACAATGTATCGTTCCAAAGCCCCATACCAAAATTGAACAATCTATTTGTATTATTCTTCTATTTTTAAAATGTTTTTTAAATATTTTTAAGATAATTTTGTCTTTAGGGTCATTAAAAGACGGAACTAGAACAATTTTATTAGCAATGTAAAAATTAAGGTAGCTTGCAGGCAATCTAATGCCATCGATAAATTTTGGATTTGGCATAGGTATTTTTATAATTTTGAATTTTTCATTATTTTCTTTTTTAAATTTTTTGATAATCTTTAAATTTTCGTTAAGATTTTTAAAATTTTTATCCTTTTTGTTATTTTCTACTGCGATGAATATTTTATTTTTATCAATAAATCTTGCAATATCATCAATATGACCATGGGTATCATCCCCACATATTCCTTTATTCAACCAAATTACTTTCCTCACACCAAAAAATTTATTGAATATTTGACCATAATCATTCTTATTAAATCCTTTGTTTCTTTGTTGGACACTGCTTAATAAACATTGTGCAGTTGTCAAAAGAAGACCCTTGCCATTAACATCAATCGAACCACCTTCAAGAACAATCTTTTTTTTTTTAAATTTTGGCCTTACCATCTTAATTTTTTTTAATTTATTTATGCTTAGATAGGTTGTGTTGTCATTCTTAAAATTTTTATATTTTGCCCAGGCATTGAACTCCCAGTTAGATAGAACGTTTCTTTTTTTTCTATCTTTTATAAATATTGGCAAAAAATCTCTTGTCCACGCCCTATCTGTTTTGCAAACTATCAGTCTAGTATTTTTTATTCTTGCTCCTAAAATTTCCAGAAATAATTTGACTCTTTTTTGATCTGATTTATCTTTGATTAAAATGTTAACTAATTGAACCTTTGATAGCTCAGCAATTATTTTACTAAAAATCCAAGGTATTTTGCTAAATTTTCCTGGCCAATCTTCTTTGTTATGGGGCCAAGCTATCCAAGTTGATTTTTGAGGCTCCCATTCTGCAGGCATCCTATAAATGCCATCTCTATACATGCTAGGCATCTTTTGGGTTATTTAATATGCCCTTGTAAAAATCAATTCTTCTGTCTCTAAAAAAAGGCCAATGTCTTCTTACATTTTCAACTTTCTTAAAATCAATATCACAAACTAGAGTTTTCTCTCCTTGTTTTGCGTTAGCAATAATATTTCCACTTGGATCAAAAACAATTGTATTACCCCAAAATTCCAATTTTTTTGAGCCTCGTTTTTCTATACCTACTCTATTGACAGCTGCAACATATACTCCGTTTGCGATAGCATGGGATCTTTGTATAGATATCCATGAATTAAGTTGGGTTTTACCGAACTTTCTTTTTTCTTTGGGATGCCAACCAATTGCCGTTGGATAAAAAAGTATTTCCGCACCTTGCAAGGAAGTAAGTCTAGCAGCTTCTGGAAACCATTGATCCCAACAAATTAAAGTTCCAAGTTTACCATAACTTGTTTTAAAAGATTTAAATCCAAGATCACCAGGTGTAAAATAAAATTTTTCATAATATTGTGGATCATCAGGTATGTGCATTTTTCTATACTTTCCAAGTATTTTTCCCTTCTCATTAATTACTACGCAGCTATTATGGTATATACCTGAAGTTTTTTTCTCAAAAATTGGTGCAATAATTATAATTTTAAGATCTTTAGCTAACGACGAAAGTATATCCGTTGTTCTACCAGGTATTTTTTCAGCTAAATTAAAATTAGAATGTTTTTCTTCCTGGCAAAAATAATTTGATAAAAATAATTCTGGTAGGCAAATAACCTTAGCTTTCTTTTTGCTTGCCTCTTTTATTTTTTTAATAGCAACGCTCATATTTTTTTGAGTATCAGACGACATTTTCATCTGTATTAGAGCTATTTTTATTTTTGTCATTTAATTAAAATAGTTTTTGGAAATTTCTTCTTTCCCTATTTTTCCAATTTTCACGATGATAAGCATCGCTCCCGATTAATGGAAGTACACTTGTAGCTTCAGCAAAAACCATTTGTTCTTTAGAAGTATCCACTTTTCCCCATGAGCTCGCTTCTTTTAAAGTAGAACTACTACAAGCCCCATCTCTTGTATCTGCTACGGTTATTTGTATAGCATATTTGTGCATATCGACTTTTTTACCTAAAAGCTCAGCACATACCACCGTATCCTGAACAAAATTCTTTGGAACACCTCCACCAACCATCAACAAACCAGAGTCTTTTGATTTTAATTTAATTTCAGTGAGTTCCCTAAATTCTTTTATAGAGTCAATTGTAATATGTTTAGAGGGGTTTTGCTCTTGGTGCATTACCAAGCCAAAACCAGCAGAGCTATCAGTAAAAGCCGGACAAAATATTGGAACATTATGATCGTAAGCTACTTCTATTAAAGAATTTTTCTTTTTTGCATTTTTTTTCAAAAATTTTCCCATTTCTTTTATAAACTCTCTTGAAGTATAGGCTTTTGGGACTAGCTTATTAGCTATTTCACATATAGTTTTATCACAAATTTGAAGCTGCTCTTCATCAATATAAGTATCATAAATTCTGTCTATATAATTATCTCTTAAAACCTTATCATCTTGAAATTGATCACCTCGGTAATGTTTAAAACCTAAGGCTTCAAAAAAATCCATATCTACTATGGAAGCTCCAGTAGCCACAATAGCATCAACCATGTTGTATTTAACTAAATCAGAATAAAGTTGCATGCATCCCCCAGCAGATGTTGAGCCAGCAATTGTTAAAAATATAGAACAATTTTTATCCTTTATCATTTCATTGTAAATTTCAGCTGCTTTTGCTGTGTCCCTTGATGTGAAGGACATCTTTTTCATAGACTCAATAATTTTTCTAGCATCAAATGATGTTATATCAATATGCTCTATTTCTGATTTTAATAATGATTTTTTATTATGTCCTAGGGAAGGACCATTTTTTTTATTCATTAAGCAACTAAGTAATCGACATTTTCTTTACGATCGTACATCGAAAGAATTGGTTTGTCATCTACTTGGTAGATTGTATCTGAATAAAAACCATTAAATTTTGTTCTAAAAGTTGTACCGTAAGCGCCCAGTTGTCCAAGCTCAATATAATCTCCCTCTTTAATATTATTGGGTAATAAAAAAGGCCCTTTCATATAGTCTAGGCTATCGCATGTTGGACCGTAGAAATTAAAAGCTGTAATTTTTTTTGAAACCACTCTTCCATTCGGAATCATCCTAGAGGGCAATATAAAATTTGGAACCCCAGCATCAAATAAAGACCCGTAAGTTCCATCATTTATATATAGCTTTTGTTTTTTCTTTAATATTATTTTAACAATAGTTGAACCCGCTTCTGCCACAAGAGCTCTACCTGGTTCACAGAATATTTCTGGCATTTTTTCAAGTTTTAATTTTTTTAATGAATTTTTAATTTCTTGCATGTAATTTTCTAAAGGTTCTGGAATTAAATCTGGATAAACAGATGGAAAGCCTCCCCCTATGTTTATTACATCGGGAACAATTTTAGTTTTTTTTATTATATTTCCAATTTCTTCAATACCGTTTGAAAAAGATATTTTATGCATACATTGTGAACCAACATGGAAACTTAAACCAACTTTTTTTCCGTGTTCTTTACATAAACGTAATAATCCTAATGCTTCACTAGGCAATGCCCCAAATTTTCTTGATAAATCTATTTCCGCATGTTCGTTTGAAACAGCCACTCTTACATATAGGTTTAAATCTTTAGCATTATTTGTGGCTTCTAAAATCTTTTGTAATTCATCTTTACTATCTAGAGCAAAATCTTTTACGCTATATTGTGAATATGCTTCTCTTATACTTTCTTTACTTTTAACTGTATGCATGAAGTAAATTTTAACTTTATTGTTAATTTTTCTAATAAGCTTTATTTCATTAATTGAAGCCACATCAAAATTTTCTATACCATTATTTATAATAGTTTTTATTATCTTCTCATGTGGATTTGTTTTTACAGCGTAAAGAACTTTTCCAGGAAAATTATTTTTAAAAAAATCTACTGATTTTTTGATCGAATTAGGTCTGACGCAGTAGACCGGATCTTCTGGTTTAAGAGTATTTATAAGCTCATTAACCGTGTCAAATTTTCGCATCTATTATGTGTCCCCCATATTATTACACAGCAAGCTTCACAAAAATTCATTAAAAGAAGCTCTATAAATTTCGTATATAAGGTTTTTTTACTTTATGTAAAGCTAATAATGACTTGAAATTTATAAACAGATGCATACATGTATCTTATGCCAAGATTTGACAAATCACCCTCAGGTTTAAAGATCTCTGACTTTGAAGACAAATCTCTTCTCATAGTCGATGACGATGATCCTTTTAGAGATCGATTATCCAGGGCTCTGGAGAAGAAGGGTTTTCAGCCAAAAGGCGCAAAAAGCGTTGAAATTGCTCAACAATTACTCAAAACCTTTAGCCCAAAATTTGCAGTTGTTGACCTAAGACTTGAAGGAGGGAATGGTCTAGACATCGTTAAAGAGATTAAAAATTTAAAAAAAGATAGCAGAATTATCATGTTGACGGGGTATGGAAATCTACCGACAGCAGTGGCTGCCATAAAGGCAGGAGCATTAGATTATATGGCCAAACCAGTCGATGCAGACGACGTAGAAGCTGCTCTACTAGCCTCGCCTGATTCGAAGGCTAAACCCCCAGAAAACCCGATGTCCGCGGATAGGGTAAAGTGGGAGCATATAAACAGAGTATTTGAGCTATGTAATAGAAATGTATCTGAGACAGCCAGACGTTTAAAAATGCACAGAAGAACCCTTCAAAGGATCCTCTCCAAGCGGTCTCCCCGTTAGTTTTAAGAGTTTTTTAACTTTAATATTTTAGGTACTAAAATAGCTAAAATTAGAATTTTAAACAGTTCAGCAAGTATAAAGGGCTGAGCACCCAGCAAAAAAGCTTTTTCCCATCCGGTAAATTTAGATAACCATAACATACCAAATAAGTATATAAAGCTTACTGAGAGTACTAACTTTAAGAAATTTTTAAAAAAAGCATTTTCAAATTTAAAAAAACCAGCCAAGAATACTGCAATTAAAAATCCAACTAAGTACCCCATTGTGGGTCCAATGAAATATGCTATTCCAATACCTTTTTCTGGAGTTCCTGCAAAAACAGGAAGGCCTAACATACCTTCTACAAGATATAGCCCCACAGTGAACATCCCTAATCTCCAGCCAAAGTAAACCCCAATTAATAAAACTACGAAAGTTTGCATCGTCATTGGCACAGGATAGAAAGGAATTTTTATTTTTGCGGAAATAGCTAGAACAAGTGTAGCTAAAAAAGCTAAAAAAATATTTTTAATTAACGAAAAATTTTTTATACTTTTTACTCGGTCCATATGTTATTTTTACTTTTATTTAACCTAAAAAGCTAGTTGTTTGTCAGCTTTATAAATATATCTTCAAGATCACCATCATCCGTTGAAACATCAATTATTTCAGCATTTTTCTTCACAATGTCTGTGATTTCGTCAAATTTGAATTTTTTTTTGTCATATATTGCGGTGATAAGCGAATCACTTCTTGAAAATTTGACTCCTTCCATTTTAATATTTTCAAAACTTATTAAATTTTTTACTTTAAATTTGATTTTTTTGGTCTCTATACTTTGCAATAGCTTTTCAGTTGAATCAAGGGCAACTAAATTCCCCTTTTTGATAATCGCAATTCGATCGCACATTTCCTCAGCTTCGTATATTTGATGTGTTGTAAGTATGATCGTAACTCCTTGCTTATTTAGTTCTTTAACGTTAGACCAAAGGTTTTTTCTAAGCTCAACATCAACCCCGGCAGTAGGCTCATCTAAAATTAAAATTGGAGGTTGATGAACCATAGCTTTTGCAATTAAAAGCCTTCTTTTCATTCCACCCGAGAGTGATCTTGCATATGAATTTGCTTGTTTTTCCAAAGATACCATATTTAAAATTAAGTCTGTTATTCTATCTTGCTTTTTTACACCGTAAAGACCAGCCTGAAGTTCAAGCAATTTTTTTGGACTAAAAAAAGCATCTAAATTAACTTCCTGAGGCACAATCCCAAGTGAAGCACGAACTTGTCTTGGATTATCATCTAAGTCAAAACCCCAAACGTTAACAGTGCCAAAGTTTTTAACAACCAAACCTCCTAAAATGTTTATAAAAGTAGTTTTACCGGCACCGTTTGGTCCTAAAAGACCAAAGATTTCACCTTGTTTCACATCTAGGTTAAGTTTGTTTAAAGCTAAAGTAGTATTATTTGTCCCTGTATTTTTTTGGTAAACTTTAGTTAAATTTTTAGCACTTAATGCAATTTTACTCATAATCTAATATCATATTAGCATTTAAAAAAATAATATATCATTATTAATGAGCAAATTAAAAAAAACAGATCATTTTTATTTAGTTGATGGTTCAGGATATATCTTTAGAGCCTATTACGCTTTACCTCCGCTATCTAGAAAAAGTGATGGATTGCCCACAGGAGCTGTAATCGGTTTTTGCAATATGCTTTTCAAACTTCTAGAGGACTCCAGATCTGATGATAGCAAACAGAAGCCAACACATTTTGCAGTTATATTTGACTCTGCAAGAAAAAATTTTAGAAATGAAATTTACAAAGACTATAAAGCAAATAGATCAGAGGCTCCAGATGATCTTGCCCCACAATTTGATTACATTAGAAAAGCAGTAAAAGCATTTAATTTACCATCAATAGAACAAATCAATTATGAAGCAGATGATTTGCTTGCTACCTATGCACAACAAATAATTGACCTTGGTGCCAAAGTTACAATTATATCTTCGGATAAAGATCTAATGCAGCTAGTCTCAAAAGACATCAGACTTTATGATCCGATGAAAAGCAAAGTTATTGGAAAAAAAGAAGTTGAAGAAAAGTTCGGAGTAAAACCAGAACAGGTTATAGATGTACAATCTTTAGCAGGAGACTCCTCCGATAACATTCCTGGTGTTCCAGGAATTGGAATTAAAACTGCGGCAGAGCTTATTAAAAAGTATAAGAATTTAGATAATTTACTTAATAAAGCTGGAGAGATTCCACAAAAAAAAAGACGGGAAACCCTAATTGAAAATAAAAAATCTGCCTTATTGAGTAAAAAACTTGTAACTTTAAAAAGTGATGTTCCAGTCAAAGAAAAACTAGAAAGCTTTTTAATTAAAGATGTAGAAAAAGATAAATTATATGAATTTTTAAGAGAGATGGAGTTCAACAGGTTGCTTAGCCAAGCTATCAGCTTTTACGGCGAACCTAAAAGTAAAAAATCTGACAGTTTAAAAGAGGAGAAACTAAATAAAATTGATCTTAGCAAATATGAAACTATCGTCGATGAGAAAAAACTTGATGAGTGGATGTCTATACTAAAAGATAAAAAAATTATATCTGTAGATACCGAGACCAACTCTCTAAACCCTATTGATGCAGATTTAGTAGGTATTTCGTTTTGCTATTCACCTAATTGTGCATGTTATATTCCATTAAAACACCGTAATCAAAAATGCTTAGACAAAAATCTTGTTTTAAACAAAGTTAAAAAAATTCTAGAAGATAAAAATATTAGAAAAGTAGGCCAAAATATTAAGTTTGATAATATAATTTTTAAAAAAAATAACATAAGTGTAGAACCACTCGAAGATTCTATGCTTGCATCTTACACATTAGATGCTGGTTTAAATAGGCACAATCTAGATACTTTAGCAAACATACATTTAAATCATAAGACAATAACATTTAAAGATTTAGTTGGAACAGGAAAAAAGAAAATTACTTTCGAAGATGTTGATTTAAAAAAAGCAACCGAATATGCAGCTGAAGACGCCGATGTCACATTTAGATTATATGAACATCTAAAAGAAAGGATGAATAAAGAAAAACTAAACAATATCTACGAGTTATTTGAAGTACCTTTAATAAAAATACTTTCAGATATGGAAATAAATGGAATCAAAGTTGATAGTACTTATTTAAAAAAACTGTCAAAAAAATTCGAATATAAAATCAATACAATTGAAAAAGAGATTTATAAATTAGCAAAGAAAAAATTTAATATAGCTTCAACAAAACAATTGGGGGAAATTATTTATAATGAACTTAAGATTAGAAATTTAAAAAAAACTAAAAAAGGGAGCCTAGCTACTAGTGCTTCTATATTGGAGGATCTTGCTTTTAAAGGACACAAATTTCCTAGTTTAGTTTTAGATTGGAGACAACTCTCAAAGCTTAAAAATACTTATACCGATGCTTTGCAGGAGCATATAAATTCAAAAACTAAAAGAGTTCATACGTCTTTTTTATTGGCAGCGACAAATACTGGTAGATTAGCATCAAGCGACCCCAATCTACAAAATATACCCATCAAAACAGAAGATGGTAGAGAAATTAGAAAAGCATTTATTCCTGAAAAAAATAACATTTTAATTTCGGCTGATTACAACCAAATCGAAATGAGAATTTTATCAGATATGGCAGATGTCAAAGCATTGAAAAAAGCATTTTCTAATAAAGAAGACATTCATAGTTTAACTGCTAGTCAAGTCTTCAATGTTCCTCTAAAAAAAGTTGATCAAAACTTAAGAAGAAAAGCAAAAACTATAAATTTTGGTATAATATATGGAATAACACAATATGGCCTTGCCAAACAAATATCAGTCTCTAACGAGGAGGCTTTAGAATTTATAAATTCTTACTTTAAAAAATTTCCTGAAATAAAAGAATATATGAATTCAACAGTAAAATTTTGTAGAAAAAACGGATATGTAAATAATATTTTTGGAAGACGAATACACTTAAGAGGTATCAATGATAAAAATTTTAGTGTGAGAAGTTTTCAAGAGAGGGCTGCAATCAACGCCCCCATACAGAGTTCAGCAGCTGATATAATTAGAATCGCCATGATAAAATTAAAAGAGGTTGAAAAATCCAAAAAAGGTTTTGATGCAAAAATGCTTCTCCAAATTCATGATGAACTAGTTTTTGAATGCGCAATCAAAAATCAAACCACTGTTGAAGAAATTGTTAAAAAAACGATGGAGTCAATTTCTAGCTCTGAATACCACATGTTCTCAATTCCATTGGATGTAAACGTTAATTCAGGTAATAATTGGGATGAAGCACACTGATGCCTAAATTTTGACAATTTAATTTAAACTATTATAAATTAACAGGAGTTAATTATGTCAAAAACTATTGCACTTGTTGATGATGACAGAAATATTTTAACAAGTATTAGTATGGCCTTAGAGCGCGAGGGATATAAAGTCCAGACTTATATAGATGGTCAAAGTGCTTTAGTAGGTCTTTCAAGAAACCCCCCTGATCTTGCAGTAGTAGATTTAAAAATGCCAAAGCTGACAGGAGAAGAATTGTTACAAAAGATAAGAAAAAAAATGTCAATACCAATTATTTTTTTAACTTCAAAAGACGAGGAGGTTGACGAACTATTAGGTTTGAAGTTAGGTGCCGATGATTACATTAAAAAGTCAGGTGGTTTTTCAATAAAAATTTTAATAGAAAGAATTAGAGTCCAACTTAGAAAAAAAACTTCTACATCTGAAGAATCCAAAAGTTTAATTGTTCATGGAAAACTTAAACTCGATCCTAACCAGTTAGAGTGCGAATGGAATGGAAAATCATTACCTGAGAAATTGACCACAACTGAATTTTTAATAGTCAAAGAACTTGCAAAAAGACCAGGTGTTATTAAAGAAAGAGCTCACCTTATGGACATTGCGTATAAAGAAAATACTGATATCGAGGATAGAACGATTGATAGCCATATCAAAAGGATAAGAAAAAAATTTAAAAAAGTTGATGAAAAATTTTCATCTATTGAAACTCGTTATGGTAGTGGTTATAGATGGAACATTAATTAATGAGAATAAATAAACCAACGTCAATATTAAAAAAATTTTTAGTATTTAATTTTTTTGTTTTCATAATTTTAGGATTGTTTACTTTTTTTTATCTTAAAGCCATTCAGCCAAATTTAGTAAAACAACTCACTGAAAAACATAATGTAATTATTAATAATACGTCAAATCATATTGAGAGACTTCAGGTGAATTATGAAAAAAAATCTTTAAAAAATTTTTTATTGTCTACAAGATTTCTTTTTCAAAATTTAGAAAGAGTTCAATTTTTTGATTTAAATGGAATTTTAATAGCAGATACAAATGTTTTAGACTTGGACCAAAACGTATTTTCAAAACCTGAAGAAGTTTTCGAAGAAAATATAAATAACCAAAATACTTCCGCAAGACAAAAAAATCCCATGAAAGATGAAATTACCCAAGACACACAACTACAAAATTACGACGAGATTAAAAAACTTATTTTAAATAAAAAACCAAAGCAGGAAGTTACTATTGAAATTGAGGAAAATAATAATTTTTATGTCAAAACTTTGAATGATGTCATAATAAACAGAGAGATGTCTGGATACATAATGGTAACGGAACAGGCAAATGAAATTTTGGTTGCTGTTGCAGAGAGAAAAAACTTTATTTTAAGAACTGTGTTTATTATAGCAATAGTTATATTTTTATTTTCTATCTTTTTAAATCGATATATTCTTAAACCAATAGGTGCTCTAGTCGATTATACCAAGTCAATCAAGCACAAAGACGAACCTTTTGGAAGAATAGAAAAATTTTTGCGCAGAAGTGATGAGGTTGGACTTCTATCAAGATCTTTAAATGAAATGACATTAGATTTGCAAAATAGAACAAAAAATGCAGAGGATTCATCTGCAGACTTAGCTCATGAAATTAGAAATCCGCTAGCTTCTTTAAAAGGAGCATCAGAGCTTTTAGAAAGCACACCTAATAAAGACGAACGAAAAAAATTAATAGGTATTTTAAGTCACGATGTAGAGAGGATTGATAGACTTATAACTGATTATTCTAAAATGCTAAAAGATGAAGCTTCCCTTTCTAGAGAAAAAATGAAAAACTTAAATTTGGTTGATTTAATTAATGATGTTACAGAAGAATTTAATAATAATAAGTCCACTATTAATAAGAATATTAAATTTCGAATAGTAAAAGAAAAACCAAATGGACATCTGCCAAAAGTTTTTGGTGTAAAAAGTAGGTTAGAACAAGTTCTGGCCAACTTAATAGATAATGCAATATCTTTTAGCCCACCAAATGGATTTATTGAAATTATTATCAAAAGCACTAAAGATTTTGTAAGATTTACAATAAAAGATGAGGGTCCAGGTTTTAAAGAGAGCAATACAGATAGAGTTTTTAAAAGGTTTTACAGCAATAGAACAGAGACATTTGGAGAGCATTCTGGATTAGGTTTAAATATTGTGAAAAATATTATAGAAATGCACGAAGGAAAAATTGTTGCTTCCAATAGAAAAGATAATTCAAATGGCGCACAAATCGAAGTTACTTTACCAATGAGGTCTTAAAATTATGAGCAGTGATTATAAAGTAAAAGATATAAAGCTAGCAGATTTTGGAAGGAAAGAAATATCTTTAGCCGAAACAGAAATGCCAGGCTTAATGGCACTTAGAAAAGAATTTAAAAACAAGAAGCCACTTAAAGGTGCAAGAATTTTAGGATGTTTACACATGACTATCCAAACAGCAGTTTTAATAGAAACTTTGGTCGATCTAGGCGCAGAGGTGAGATGGTCTTCTTGCAACATATTTTCTACGCAGGACCATGCAGCTGCAGCAATTGCTAAAGCTAAAATACCTGTTTTTGCATGGAAAGGTGAAACTGAGAAAGAATATTGGTGGTGCATCAAGCAAACTATTGAAGGAAAAAAAGATTGGAAACCAAATATGATCCTGGATGATGGTGGAGATCTTACAGCTCTAATGCACAAAGATTATAAAGAGATGTTAAAAGGTATTAAAGGAGTTTCTGAAGAAACTACAACAGGAGTTTTAGCTTTAAAAAAAATGGAAGCTAACAATCAATTATTGATACCAGCAATAAATGTTAATGATTCTGTGACCAAATCAAAGTTTGATAACTTATATGGATGCAGAGAAAGCTTGGTTGACGGAATAAAGAGAGCAACTGATGTAATGATGTCAGGAAAGGTTGCAATAGTAGCTGGATTTGGAGATGTTGGAAAAGGAAGCGCAGCATCTCTTAGACAAGCTGGAGCAAGAGTTATGATCACTGAAACGGATCCGATCTGTGCATTGCAGGCAGCAATGGAGGGTTACGAGGTGGTGCTAATGGACGATGCAATTAAAGATGCAGATATTGTAGTAACCGCAACAGGAAACAAAGATATTGTTACTGCAGATCATATGAGAAACATGAAAGACAGAGCAATTTTGTGTAACATTGGGCATTTTGATAATGAGATTCAGGTTGACGCACTAAAAAATTATAAGTGGGATGAAATTAAACCTCAGGTGCATGAAATAGAATTACCAAGCAAAAAAAGGATTATTTTATTGGCAGAAGGTAGGCTTGTTAACTTAGGCTGTGCAACTGGACACCCAAGTTTTGTTATGAGTGCTTCTTTTACTAATCAGGTGATTGCTCAAATTGAACTATGGAATAATTCTAAAAAATATGAAAAAAAAGTTTATGTTTTACCAAAACACTTAGACGAAAAGGTCGCGATGTTACACCTTGGAAAAGTTGGAGCAAAATTAACCAAAATGTCGAAAGAACAAGCAGACTATATTAGCGTTAAACAATCAGGACCGTTTAAACCAGATACTTATCGCTACTAAATTAGTAGCCAATGTTAAAATATAATTTATCTCAAATAGACAATTTATCAAAAAAAATTTTATCTAAAATATACAAAACAGATTGTATATATTTATTTGGCGAATTAGGTAGCGGTAAAACAACTTTTGCCAGGAGCTTAATTCATCAGCTGCAGGAAAAAAATAAAATTCATAAAACGGAAGTTCTTAGCCCGACGTTCAATTTACTTCACGAATATCAAATAAAATCATTTAAAGTTTTGCATTATGATTTTTATAGATTAAAAAAAAATAAAGAGATAGAACAGCTTGCTATAGATGAAAACTCTAAAAATGTTATAAAAATTATTGAATGGCCAGAAAAAATAAAAAGAAAAAATACAAACAGACTAGAAATTACTCTCCATTACGAAACCGATATTGAGAGTAGAAAGATAAAACTCAAAGGTTTTGGGAAGTGGAAAAACTTTAAAATAGATGCAATTTAGACTTAAAAAAATTAAAAGTGACGCCTCTTTTAGAGAATTTTATCGTCTACACAAGGGCAAAAAAACCTCGATCATTGTTATGTCCCAAAAAGATAAATTCAGGAACCTCGTTGTTTATGCTGCAATTAACAAATACTTAAAAACAAAAGGAATTTATACCCCAAAACTAATTAGCCAACATTTTGACGAGGGTATTATCGAATTAGAAGATTTTGGAAACAAAACCTTATTGGATTATGTAAAAAAAGCTAGAAATAAATTATTTTTTTATAAAAAATGTATTGATGTAATATTAAAAATTCAAAAAATTAAAAAAATAAAAAGAATTAAGTACAGTTCAAATAAGTATTTTAATTTAAGCAGATATAATATTGCTAGTTTGCACAAAGAATCTGATTTATTTTTTAATTGGTATCTTTTGGGTGTTTTAGGTAAAAAAAAATCAATTAGATACAAGAGTATGATTAAAAAAGAATTAAACAAAATATACAAAAAAATTTTTTTTAAAAATCAATTCATTGTCCATAGAGATTTTCATGTTTCCAATATTATGCCAAAAAATAATAGGCTAGGAATTATCGATACACAGGATGCTATTTTGGGAAACCCTATGTATGATCCCGCATCATTGATAGATGATGTGAGAATTAAAGTTCCTAATAAAGTAAAAACTAAAACATATCAGTATTATATAAAGAATTGCTCTATTAAAAAAAAACAAATCCCGCTATTGAAAAATGATTTTGATATTTTGTCTATCCAAAGAAATCTTAAAATTCTAGGAATTTTCTACAGACTTTTCAAAAGAGATAACAAACCTCAATATTTGAAATACTTACCATATACATGGAGCCTAATTGAACTAAGAATGAAAAATAAAATCTTTAATAATTTAAAAAAAATACTTAAAAACGCTGTTAACAATAAGATTAGAAAAAAAATAAATTTCAAATGAAAATAAGAAAAGCAATAATTTTAGGAGCAGGTTTTGGGAAAAGAATGCGTCCTATTACAAAAAAAATTCCTAAACCACTCATAAAAATTAAAGGGGTTACTTTATTAGAGAATAGTATAAAATTTTTATGTTTTTTGAATATTAAACACATAGTAGTTAATGCACATTATCTTCACAAAGAAATTACTAATTTTTTAAAACAAAAAAAATTTAATTGTAAAGTAGATGTCATTATTGAAAAGAATAAAATTTTAAATACGGGTGGAGGTATTTTAAATGCATCAAGAATATTTAAAAAAGAACCTTTTTTTGTTTTAAATCCAGATACTATATGGACTAGGGCATATAAAAATGAATTTAGAAAGCTTGAGGAAATTTATCTAAAAAATAAAAAATCAACAATGCTTTTGGTTCCAAAGAAAAAAAGCTTTGATAAATCTTTTAAAGGAGACTTCAATCTAAGTTCTAAAAACCAACTTTTAAGACAAAGGAATAATAGATTTATTTTTACCGGGGCTCAGATTATTAATAGATCCATATTCAAGAAAAAAAAAATTAAACCTTTTTCCATTAACAAAGTTTGGGACGACTTAATCAAAAATAAAGAACTTCTTGGTACAGTTAGTAGACAAAAATTTTTTCATGTAAATAGTTATAAAATATACAAAAAAATAAATAAAAAAATTATTGATTAGTTATTATTGGAGATTTTCTTTCCTCATCCAAATATTTGGCATCCAAAACCTTGCCAGAGTTATCAAAATTTATTAGCAATGGGTTGCCGGTTGGTATTTCTAGCAAATTTATATTTTTATCAGATATATTAAAAATTTTTTTACCTAACGCTCTTATTGTATTTCCATGAGCAGAAAGCAGCACATTTTTATTTAACCTTAGGTGTTTTTCCATATATTTTTCAAAATAGGGTATAACGCGATCGAAAGTATTCTTCAAAGATTCAGTCTGAGGTATTTTTTTAATACCTTTGTAGACAGGATCTTTTTCAAAATTATATTTAGAGTCTTTATCTAATATTGGCGGAGGAATATCCCAAGATCTTCTATATTTTTTAAATTGCTCTTCTCCTATTTTTTCTTCTGTTTCTTTTTTGTTTAATCCTGTTAATGCTCCATAATGTCTCTCATTAAGCTCCCATGCTTTTGTATATTCATATTTCTCTCCAAGAACTTTTAATACAATCTCTAATGTATCTATGGCTCGCTTAAGATATGAGGTAAAGCAGATATCAAAATTTATATCCAACTGCTTTAATAATTTCCCTGACCTTCTAGCCTCTTGCACTCCTTTTTCGGATAAATCAACGTCTACCCAACCAGTGAAACGATTTTCTGCATTCCAAGTACTTTGTCCGTGTCTAATTGCTATGAGTTTGCCCATCGAATATAATTTAATTAATATATAAAATTATTAATATGAAGGGTATTAAATTCTTTTACATTACCTGTCCGAAAAAAAAGGAAGCTAATAAAATAGCGTCATTTCTTGTGAAAAATAAACTAGCTGCGTGTGCCAACATCATTAATAATGTTGACTCCGTATTTACCTGGAAAGGAAAAGTAAAAAAAGAAAAAGAGGTTTTAATTGTAGGGAAGACAATGAATAAAAAAGTTCAAAAAATTATCCTTAGTGTTAAAAAACTACATAGTTATGAGATTCCCTGCGTTATCTTTTTTGATATTAAAAATGGAAATACAGATTTTTTAAAATGGATTATAAAATCCGTATAGTTCGTTATTTATATTTTTTTTCATTTGTAGGTTTATTAATTTTATACCTTTTTCCAGGAAGTTTAATTGGGTATTTATTTTATGGAGACTTCAGTCGCCAACCAGATATAATTCCTAATCCTTTAGGAACTTCAATTAATCATACAATAGCTTTTTTTTATTTATCCATACTCGGTTTAATAAGCTATATGAGAGGGACAAGTTTTAAACAAACTTTGATTTTTCTAGTAGTCGTATCATTAATACTGGAGTTATCTCATTTAATTATACCAAATAGATCTTTTCAATATTCAGATCTTTTTGCGAATTTACTTGGAACATTATTGGCTATCGTTATAATATTTTTATATAAAAGGTTAAAAAATGGAAAAATTTGACGAAAGAAAAAAATCTTTTGAGAAAAAATTTGCACATGATGAAGAATTAAAATTCAAAGTTGCATCAAGAAGAAACAAGTATCTTGGTCAATGGGTTTCCCAAAAACTTGGATATGATAATGAAAAAGAAAAAGAATATATTCAGTCAGTTATAAAAGCTGATTTTCAAGAGGCTGGAGATGAAGATGTTTTCAGAAAAATCAAAGCGGATTTAAAAGATCATAATGTTTCTGATGATGATATAAGAAACAAAATGAAAGAGTTTGATGAAAAAGCTAAATCTGATTTTGTTTAGCATTATAATTTTATTTTCTTTAATTAATCATTCATTCTCCAAAGAAGAGGAAATCTTTGGTAAAGCACATGTAATTGACGGAGACACGATTAAAATTAAATCTAAAAAAATAAGACTCTTTGGTATCGATGCGCCAGAAAAAAAACAAACATGTAAAAAAAGTTTTGCGAGTATAAACTTTTTTAGTTTCCAAAAAAATTATAATTGCGGTGTTCTCTCTACAACATACCTAAAAAAGAAAATAGGAAATAATTATATTAAGTGTATATCTAAAACTAAAGACAAGTATAAAAGATATTTAGGCGTATGTTATTTAGGCAATTTGGATCTTAATAAGTGGATGGTTGAGAATGGTTATGCTGTAGCATATAAAAAATATTCTAGGAAATATGAATTACAAGAGCAATATGCGAAAGAAAACAAACTTGGTATTTGGAAGGGGACTTTCGTAGAGCCTGAAAAATGGAGAAGAATTATGAATTAAATTCTTATATAAAATAGAAAGTGATTCATTTTTATAAAATAAATAGGTTTCTTTTAGTTCTATTGTTTTTTTTAACTGCATGTTCGTCAGTACCTAAAAATACTAAAAATAGTTGTGCAATTTTTGAAGATCGCTATTTATGGTACAAACATACCAAAAAAGCTGAAGAGAGATGGGGTGTCCCAGTTTATATTCAACTAGCGTTTATAAAAAAAGAAAGCGATTTTAATTGGTTGGCCAAACCTCCTCGACATAAATTATTTAAAATTATTCCATATAAACGAAAATCTAGTTCATTTGGTTATTCCCAAGCTGTCAAAGGTACTTGGGAGCAATATAAAAGAGAAACAGGAAATAAATTAGCAACAAGAGCTAGCTTTCGTGAAAGTGTAAACTTTATAGGCTGGTACATTAACAAATCTCACAAATTATTAAAGATACCGAAGAACGATGCTTATAGGCAATATCTTGCTTATTATAAAGGCTGGGGAGATTACAAGAACTATTCAAAAGACAAAAAGGCGATCATATACGCAAAGTCTACAAGGGATATAGCTAACGAATATAGGAAACAACTTACTAGATGCAAGGATAAACTTAATAGAAAAAAATATATTATTTACTAAATTCTTTACCTAGCTGAATATCAACTTGATCCATTCTTTTAGAATTTTTACAGAGTAATAAATAAAAAACCGGAGTAGTAAATAAAGTTAGAAAGGTACTAATCAGCATGCCACCAAATATCGTACAGCCTACAGCCAATCTTATCCCTTCCCCAGCACCTGGACCTATATTACCAACTATGAGCGGAATCATAGCGATAAGGGTTGATAAACTTGTCATCATAATTGGTCTAAATCTTCTTAAACAAGATTCGACTATGGCATTTTCTACGCTTTTACCTTTCACTCTTAGCTGATTTGCCCAATCCACTATTAAAATACTATTTTTTGTTGCAATTCCAATAAGAACTATCAAAGCAATTTGTGAAAAAATATTAATAGTACTATTAAACAAAAGAATAAATATTAGCCCCCCAAGAGCTGCCAAGGGTACCGTTAGCATTACTACAAAGGGTTGTCTCCAAGCATTAAATGTACCTGCCATTACTAAATAAGCACTAACCAAAGCTAAAGCAAAAATAACTAATAATTCACTTGAAGCTTCCTTTAAGTCTAATGATTTACCTTTGTAAAAAATTCCTGCAGTCGGGGCTTTATCATCTATAGTTTTTTCTATGAAATTTAAAGCTTCATTTAATGTATACCCGCCGACCAATCTTGCAGTAAGGGTTACAGACTTAGATCTTTGATAACGGGTTAATAATTTTGGCGAACCTTTCTCTTCAAAACTTACCACATTGGCCAGAGAAATTAATTTACCTGTAGTCTCAGATCTTACAAAAACTTTGGTTAAACTTGTTGTTTTTCTTCTATCCTTAAGGTCAGCTTGTAAAATTATCGGATATTCTTTTCCATCCTCATTAAGCGTTGTTACAGTTTTACCTGAAAAAAGTGTTTCAATTGATTTACCAATAGCTTGAATTGATAAACCTAAATCTTTGGCTTTATTTTCATCTATTACTAATTGCACTTCTGGCTTATTTTTAGAATAGTCAGACGTAATATCTGCCAACCCTTTATTTTTTCTTAATTCTTTCATCACAGAATTTTGCCATTTGTACAAACTATCATAATTAGGACCAGTCATAGTCACTACAACTGGCTTTTGATAATTACTTACCCGAACCGAATTTGGGGTTAGTGGAAATGCCATAGTTCCTGGCACTGTTACTATTTTTCCTATGGCTTTCCTAACAATTTTTTGTGCACTATCTTTTCTATCACTCCAATTATCGAGTAATGCTATAATTATAAAGCTATTATATGATTGGGATGATCTACCAAATCCTGGTACTCTCATAATTAATTTTTGATAAGGTTCTTTTTCATCTTGTAAAAGTGGTAATAACCTTTTCTCAACTTTTTCGGCTTTATCGACCGTGTATTCAAACGAAGACGATTCATCAGTTTTCCCAAAAACCAAATAAACACCTCTGTCCGGGTCTCTTTCTAATAGAGTTTTTGGAGTAATTTTGAACAGTAATGTTGCAAATGCTACCACAAAAACCATGAACCAAATTATAACTTTAGGTTTTTTGATCCAATAATTTAAAGTCTCAAAGTAAAAATTTCCAAAAGAGTCAAATAATCTCTCAAATTTTAAGACTATTTTTGATTTCGATTTTTTTTTGTTAAGCAGTTTTGAGCCTAGCATTGGGGCAATTGATAAAGCTGTGAAAGTACTAATTACAATTGTTATTGATAATGTAATAGCCATTTCTCTAAATAAGGTACCACTGATTCCTCCAATAAATAATAAAGGAGCAAATGTTGCTAAGAGAATAATGCTAGTAGATATAATAGCAAATATTACATTTCTTGAACCTGTCGCTGCTGCAGCAAGTGGAGTATCACCTTGTTCAACACGATGATAAATTGACTCTGTCATTACCACGCTATCATCCGTAACAATTGCTACACTAAGAATGACAGCAAGTAATGTAAAAACATTTATTGTAAGGCCAAAAATCCATAATCCTAGGCAAGCGCCTATCAAACTTACCGGGAGCGTAACCGCAGGGACAATAGTTGCTCTTATATTACCCAAAAATAGATAAATAATTCCAACAACCAAGATTAAAGCTAAAATAATAGATTGATAACACATTTGAATAGCCTCTTTAATATACGTTGCTCTATCAAAGCTAACAGATAACTTAAGTCCATCTGGCAATGTTCTATTTACTTCTTTAATTTTTTTTCTAACATTTTTTGAGAGCGTTACTGTGCTCTCATTCGTACGTGCATAAATTCCAATCCCAACTGTATTTTCGTTTAATGCATCTGGGCTTTGAGTTTTAAAAAGTGTTTTTTCTGAAACCGGGCCATATTTGATTTCACCCAGATCACCTAAGGTGATAGTTTTTCCTTTAATTTTTTTTATTGGTAATTTTTTAATAGAACTGATGTCATTATAAGTTTTACCAAGATCTAGTGTTAAATCCACATTATTTGCTTCAATAGTACCGGCTGGCACGGCAACATTATTTTTTCTAATAGAGCTTTCAACTTCTCTTATGTCTAAATCGTTAGCACTAAGTTTGACTGGATTTAAATAAGCTCTTACCGCTTTTTCATTAATCCCTCCAATAATTACTCTTCCTGTACCGGGAACGGAACTAAATGCATCAACCAAATTTCTTTTTACGTAGTCACCTATGTCTAAGGAGTTCCACGAAGTACTGCTGACTGATAACCACATGCTGGTAGAAAACCCTGCTGAAGCTTTTCTTACCTCTGGTGCTTTACTGTCTTCAGGCAAGTTATCGATAATTCTAGCTATTCTTTCTCTAATATCATTTGCTGCATCATCTATATTTATACTCGTTAAAAATTCAATTTTAATAGTGCTTCTACCTATTTCAGATAAAGTATCAATTGATTTAATACCCTCGGCACCCCCAATTGCTAGTTCAATTGGCTCAGATATTTCAGATGCTATTATCGTTGGGCTTGCCCCAGTATATTTAGTTGAGATAACAACTTCTGGTGGCTGTAAATTTTTTGGAAGTTCCCTAGTGCTAAGTTCAAAAAAAGTGTAAAGACCAAAAATAACAATCAAAAGAGAAAACACCGCACTTAAAACTGGTCTCTTAATATTTAACAAACAAAAATTATGCATATTATTTTCTAATAGGCCTAACCATCATCCCATCAGCCAATCTTGTTAAGCCTTCTTTAACAATCTTGTCGTTTGCGTTTAATCCATCTGTAATTTCCAAATTTCCGCCCTTCCTTATTCCAGTTTTTACCTCTGTCTTCTGGATTTGGTTGTTGTCTAGAATTTTATAAACAAATTTTTTATCGTCTTCAAAAATGATACTTGTATCTGCAGCTGATAGAGCCTGTTTTTCATCATAAAGCAATTCAATGTCCAACAATGAGCCTGGAAGAATTTCTAGATCTTTATTGTCTATTTGGGCTCTGGCTAAAATACTTCTTGTTTGGGCGTCGACCCTAGATGCATGAGAAATTACTGTGCCCGAATATAATTTATTTTTATATGCTAAAAATTCTGCATTAACTTTTAATCCCTTTTTCAAAATACTGGCAAAAACCTCAGGAATTTGTAAGTCACAAAGAATTTTTTTGGAGTCATCAAGTGTAACTATCATAGAGTCGGTCCCCAATATGGAAGAACTGATACCTCGAGTGCCAATCGTGCCAGAAAAAGGAGCAGTAATAATTTTATTTTGAAGTTTTGCAACAATATCTCCTTTTTTAACTGACTTAAATTTTACAGGTTCCAAAAGTTCATTTTTATTAATTTTAAAAGAGGTAGTTTTACTACTCAATGCTGTACAATAACTCTCAATAGTTTGGCTAAATTTTTTTTGTACAACTATTTCTACAATCACACCTGGTGGAGGTCGCTTACCAAATTTTTTTTTAAAATAAACACCCATCGCAGTTCGTCCACCTATTATGGTCGCGACTATTATGAAGAATATTATAATTCCAATAGTTACTTTTTTAGATCTTTTCATTTTTTTCCATATTCTGACCAAGAGCCGTCATAAACCACAGCATTCTTACCACTTATAATAGAATATGCCATACCTAAAACACAAGCTGTCATGCCTGAACCACATGTAAAAACAATTGGCTTAGAAACATCTACGCCATTTTTATCAAAAATAACATTTAATTCATCTTTAGTCTTAAAAGTATTTGTTTCAGGATTAATACATTCCTTAAAAGGAATATTTTTTGAACCTACAATGCAACCTTTTTTCAATCCAGGACGGGGTTCATCTACTTTTCCTTCAAATCGTTCACGACTTCTGGCATCAACTGTTTGAAAAGAAAGAGTTTTTATGTTTTCATCGATTTGACTTTTATTTTTAATCAACTCAGTATTTTCATTTACATTGTATTTGTTTTTAGGATTTAATTTATATACTTCATTGCTAGTAGGTCTATTTTCTTTTAACCACTTTTTCATACCTCCGTCTAAAACAGAAACTTTTTTATGACCAAAATATTTTAAAACGAACCATAATCTACATGAACTATATGTATCGCTATAATCATAAACAATAATGTGATCTTCATTTTGAATTCCAAATGACCAAAGCATTTTTCTCCAATAATCAGAGTTACTCATCATATGAGGGAAAGGCGAGTCCTTATCACTATGTTCATCAACATCCCAAAACATAGCTCCCTTAATATGTTTTTCCCTATACTCTTTTTTTGCATCTCTTCTTGAAGATGGCATGTGCCAGCTCGCATCAAATATTTTTACACTATCTAAATTTTTTTCAAGCCATTCTGTGGTCACTAAATTCATATGATGCTTTTCTTTTTTAAATAATATTGATGGTAATCTTCTGCAGCTTGATACAGTTTTTCTTTTGAAATATTAGTTACTATTTTTCCCTTAAATTTTTCATTGAATTCAGACTTAATTTTTTCTGCTACTTTTTTCTGATCTTCATCCTTGTAAAAAATTTCTGATCTATATTGAGTTCCAATATCTGGTCCCTGTCTATTTAACTGTGTAGGGTCATGTATTTTAAAAAAAATTCTCACAAGTTCTTCGTATGAAACTATATTTTCATCAAATTCTACCTTTATGGTTTCTGCATGGTTCGTGGAACCAGAGCAAACTTTTTCATATGTTGTATTTGGGTCGTCACCCCCACAATAACCAACCTCGGCTTTTTTTACTCCATCAATTTTTTCAAACTCTAATTGTGGGCCCCAAAAACATCCTAGGGAAAAATAAGCAGTTTTCATTGTTTTAAAATTCTAATATGTTATTTCAATTAATTAAAGGTGGTAAAATGCTCACAAAATCTCAATTAGCTATTCTTTACATGGTAGCAAGTGTCGCTTGCTTCAGTGTCATGGATATAATTGTGAAATATTTAAAGGATGCTCCATTTGGCCAAGTGCTTTTCATGCGTTTTTTCTTTGGAATGGTACCTATTTTTTTATTAATTCCTAAAGAAAAAATGTTTACTTTTTATAAAACAAATAGACCCGGTCTCCATGCTTGGCGAGCATCTTGGGGAGCAATAGCAATCATTGCGTTGTTTATAGGCCTTAGGAATGTCGAGCTAGCAGACTGTATTTCTTTAACTTTTCTTGGCCCAGTTTTTGTAACTATTTTATCCGCACTTTTTCTTGGAGAACAAATAAGAATGAAAAGAATATCAGCAATCATTCTTGGAATAATCGGTGGTTTAATAATTATTAAACCAACTTTTGAAGAATTTAACTATTTTTACTTTATGCCATTAATTTTTGCTTTTGGTTTTGCTCAGGTTGCTTTATCAATTAAATCTCTCTCCAAAACTGAACCAAATTATTTAATAGCTTTTTATTTTTCCCTTTTATCAATGTTAATTGGGCTAGCTACTATAGTTAATGGTTGGATTTGGCCAACTTTATACGAGGCAATTTTGTTTATAGTATTAGGATTGGCGGGTGGATACGCCAACATCCTTCTTACACAGTCATTAAGGATGGCAGACACAGGATTAGTAACGCCGATAAAATATCTATCATTAGTTTTTGCAGCAACAGCAGGTTACTTTATATTTGGAGAGTCACTTAAGACTACAACTATAATTGGTGCTCTATTTATCGTTGTTGGCACATACATAATATTTAGAAGAGAAGTAACTTTGAAAAAACAAGTTGTTCCCCCAAGATATGAAACCTAAGTGGTGGGAAAAAGGAAAGAGATATCTTGCTAAGCGGGATAAAGTAATGCGTAAACTTCTTGTGGCATATAAAGGCCACTTAACTACAAGAAAGAATTTCTTTTACTCGCTTAGTAGGTCGATAATTTCCCAACAAATATCTGTTTCTGCAGCAGATTCTGTTTTTTCAAAGTTTGAAAAAAAATGTAAAGGTAAAATTAAACCAAAGATTGTGTCAAAGTTATCAATATCGGATTTGAGAAAATGTGGCCTGAGTAGAATGAAAGCTAAAGGCATTAAAAGTTTAGCAAAAAAAATTTTAGACAAATCATTCGATCCTAAATTGATAAAAAATATGTCAGACGAAGATGCAATAAATTATTTGTCCTCCCTTAAACAAATAGGAAGATGGTCGAGCGAAATGGTGCTAATATTCTTTTACAATAGACCTAATATTTGGCCAGTACAGGACATAGGCATGTTAAGGGCTATTTCAAATAATTATAAAAAGAAATATTTACCACCAAATTTTTTTGTTAAAAAACTTCAAAAAAGATTTTCACCATTCTGTACTTTAGCTGTAATGGCTTTGTGGTATTCGGTAGATAATGAGCCAGTGCAATATTAAATTTATTTACATCTACTTTAAAATGATTTAATTTTTTTCATGGGAAATAAACTACATATAAATTGGTCTACTTATAATGAGCTTTGTGAAAAGCTAATTTTAAAAATTGCAAAGTCTGGATATGAAATTGATTTAATTATTGCAATAATGAGAGGAGGGGCGATTCCAGCCGACCTAGTTTCTCGTGTACTCAAAAAGGATACAGCTTATCTTTGTGCAAAGTCTTATTCGGGTGAAAAAACAGAAGATATTCAGAACAAGGAAATTGTATTTTCCAGAGAGATCGCCACAACCGTAAAAAATATGAAGGGCAACCTTCTATTAATCGATGATTTACTTGATAGCTCCAGAACAATGAAAGAAGCAGTTAAATTTTTGAAAAACTACCCTCCATTAAAGGGAAAAATTAAAAATATTAAAACAGCAGCGATTTGGAGAAAACCAAAAGCAATAAATTTTCCATGTGATTATGTGGTTGAGGATCTCAAAGAAGACCGATGGATAGTACAACCTTTTGAGGAAGCAGAGTCACTAACAATTGAAGATTTAAAGAAAAAGTTAGAAAAATAAGGGTCAGATTATCTACCCAACCCTTATTCTAATATATTTAAGCTAAGAAGCTAAGCACTGAAAGGATCGCAACAATCCATATAGCACCACTTGTTTTAGCCGCTTGTCCAGTAAGTATTCTTACTAACGCGTACGTTATGAAAGCTAATGCAATCCCATTTGCGATTGAATAGGTGAGAGGCATCGCTATCATAGCCACTATTGCAGCAGAACTTTCACTTATATCATCCCAAGAAATATCAGTAATATTCCTAACAAAAAGAATAGCCACGTACAATAATGCAGCTCCATCCACTTCTTTTGGAAGAGATGTCGCCAGTGGTGCAAATCCTAAACATAACAAGAATGCAATACCTACTACTATAGAGACGAAACCTGTTCTACCGCCTGCTTTGATACCCGCGCCGCTCTCAACATACGATGTAACTGTACTTGTCCCCATCATCGAGCCTGCCACGGTTCCTACAGAGTCTGCCACTAAAGGTCCTTCAATATTTTCAACCTCTCCTTTTTTATTTACTCTTCCACAAACATTTGCTGCAGATGTCAATGTTCCCATTGTGTCAAACAGGTCGATGAAGAAAAGTGTAAAAATAACAGTTAAGCCAGCTCCAGAAAATACTCTTGGAGTAAAGCCATCAAAGGCTGCCATGAAATATCCCAATGATGGAGGCATAGATAAAATTCCGTTAAATCTTGCTAACGAGTTACCCCCTTCAATTGTAGATCCAGTGAAGCCCCAAATAGGTAACCAGGCTATAAAAGAAAATAAAATCAGACTTAGTAATATGTTTCCTTTAACTTTATATTTTTCTAAAACAACCATAGTAACGAATGCTAAACCACCAAGAATTAAAAGCGGGTTTGTCATATCACCTATAGTGACCAGCGTAACGGGGTGATCAACGCTCAAACCCATTATCTCGAAGCCAATAATTGCTAAAAATAAACCGATACCTGCGCCTATCCCAAGTTTTAAACTTCTAGGAATAGCGTTGATTAAATATTTTCTAATCGGAGTGAGACTTACTGCAAGAAAAAGTATCCCGCTTAAAAGGACCAAAGCAAGCGCCTCAGCAGGCGAATATTTCATACCGCCCATTACTCCGAACGCCACGAAGGCGTTAATACCCATACCGGGAGCCAAGCCGATCGGAAAAGTTTTTCCAACAAATCCCATTATAAAGCATGCTATCGCACTGGCTAAAATTGTAGCTGTATAAACAAATTCAAACGACATGAAACCTTTGCTTTCACCAGCAAACTCACCTGAAAGTATAAAGGGGTTCAAAAACATTATGTACCCCATAGTTGCGAACGTCGTGAATCCAGCAACGATTTCAGTTCTCATATTAGTCTTATATTTTTTAAACTCAAAAGTTTTAGATAAATATTTTTC
>CACMMU010000003.1 GCA_902614835.1 uncultured Pelagibacteraceae bacterium
CCAGAAGTATTTCCCGGGCCTCTAAGCAAAGGTCTATACGGGAAAGCACTAGCTAAAAAAATTTGGAATATAAAAGTGGTTAATATTCGAGAGTCAGCAGAAGATAAACATAAAACTGTTGATGATACACCTTTCGGTGGAGGCAAAGGTATGCTCATGAAAGCAGATGTTCTTAGCAAATCTTTAGATAAAAATGTAAGCAAGAGCGAAAGAATTATTTATTTATCTCCGAAAGGAAAAAAATTTGATCAAGATATAGCAAAGGAGCTTTCAAAAGAAAAAATATTAAATCTGGTATGTGGAAATTTCGAGGGTGTTGATGAACGAATTCTTGAAACAAGAAACATAGAAGAAGTAAGTATTGGTGACTATATTCTTTCTGGCGGTGAATCAGCCTCATTTGTAATAATCGATGCCATTCTAAGGTTGTTACCTGGTGTAATAGGAAACGAGGAGTCAAAAAATGAAGAAAGTTTTGAAAATGGACTTTTGGAATATCCTCAATACACAAAACCTCAAATTTGGGAAAAAAAAAGTGTTCCAAATGTCTTAATATCGGGAGATCATAGTAAAATTAAGGACTGGCGTTTGTCTCAATCAAAGGATATAACACGACGCCGAAGACCTGATTTGTGGAAAAAATATTTAGATAAAGAAAAAAAATGAAAAATATTGAAGATATAAATAAAGCTAGTGTTGAAAAAATAGCAGCAAAAAAAAATATTCCTGACTTTTTTCCAGGAGACACAATACGTGTTGGAGTTAAAATTGTTGAGGGAAAAAGAGCAAGAACCCAAAACTTCGAAGGGGTTTGCATAGCAAAAAAAAACAGGGATATTAACTCTTCTTTTACAGTGAGAAAAATATCTTTTGGAGAAGGTGTGGAGAGAACCTTTGCATTGTATAGCCCAGTAGTTGGTTCAATAAAAGTAATTCGGTCAGGTAAAGTTAGGAGAGCAAAATTATACTATCTTAGAGATAGAGAGGGAAAATCAGCCAGGATCGCAGAAAAAATTAAAAAAAACATAGGAATAAATGTAGAAGTGAAGACTTCAACGCCGGAAGGAACTGATAAAGAGGCAATTTCTGAGAAAAAAGAGAATGAAAAAATTGTTCCAGAAAAAAAAATTACAGAAAAAAAAGAAGTTAAAAAATCAGATAACTTAAAGTAATTTTTTAAATGTCAAAAACCTTATACGATAAAATTTGGGAAGAACATCTTGTACATGAACAAGATGATGGTACCTCTTTAATTTATGTAGATAGACATTTAGTTCACGAAGTAACTAGCCCCCAAGCTTTTGAGGGTTTAAGAATTAATAAAAGGAAAGTTAGAAAACCAAATTTAACTTTAGCTGTAGCTGATCACAATGTCCCAACAACAGACAGGACAAAAGGGATTAGTGACAATCAGTCAAAGATACAAGTAGATACATTAAGAAAAAATTGCCAAGATTTTGGGGTACCACTTTTTGATATGAACGACAAAAGACAAGGTATAGTTCATATCATAGGACCCGAACAAGGCTTTACTCAACCCGGAACAGTTATTGTTTGTGGAGACAGTCATACCGCTACACACGGAGCTTTCGGTGCTCTAGCATTTGGCATTGGAACTTCTGAGGTTGAACATGTTCTGGCAACTCAAACACTTATTCAAAAAAAATCAAAAAATCTTCTTTTAAAAGTAGATGGCAAACTTCCAGTAGGAATTACTGCAAAAGATGTAATATTAAAAATAATTGGAACAATTGGTACCGCGGGTGGAACAGGTTTTGTTATAGAATTTTCTGGAGATGTTATTAAAAATTTTAGCATGGAAGAAAGAATGACCGTTTGTAATATGACCATAGAAGGTGGAGCAAGAGCTGGATTGATACAGCCAGATGAAAAAACTTTTAAATATCTATTAAATAGACCCATGTCTCCGAAAAAAGAAAAATTGGAAAAAGCTTTAAAATATTGGAGTAGCCTAAAATCTGATAGTGGCTGCAAATTTGATAAAGAAGTTGTTATCAATGGAAACGAAGTTATACCTCAAGTAACCTGGGGAACATCACCACAGGATGTTGTACCGGTAAACGGTTCAGTTCCTGACCCAGATAAAGAAATTGACGAAGATAGAAAAACATCCATGAAAAGATCTTTAGAATACATGGGTTTAACCGCAAATACTAAAATGACAGATATAAAAATTGATAAAGTTTTTATCGGAAGTTGCACTAATGGCAGAATTCAAGACCTTAGAGATGCTGCTAAACTTTTAAAAGATCGAAAAATAGCAAAACATGTAAATGCCATGGTTGTTCCTGGATCTGGACTAGTAAAAGCTCAAGCCGAACAAGAGGGCTTGGATAAAATTTTTAAAAACTCTGGTTTTGAGTGGAGAGAACCTGGTTGCTCAATGTGTCTTGGAATGAATGAAGATCAATTAAAACCACAAGAAAGATGTGCATCGACCTCAAATAGAAACTTCGAAGGAAGACAAGGAAGAGGTGGTAGAACTCATCTTTTAAGCCCAGCTATGGCCGCAGCAGCAGCGATCGAAGGATGCTTAACTGATGTAAGAAAATTTGAAAATTAAATGGAAAAATTTAAAGACATTATAAGTATACCAGCGTATCTACCGATAATGAATATAGATACAGACAAAATTATTCCAAAACAATTTTTAAAAACTATCAAAAGATCTGGTTTGGGAAAGAGCTTGTTTTATGAGATGAGATTTGATGAAAACGGAAATCCTATAAAAGGATTTATACTAGACAGTGATCCTTATAAATCCTCCAAAATACTAATATCTGGAAAAAATTTTGGCTGCGGTTCTTCTCGAGAGCATGCTCCCTGGGCACTGCTAGACTTTGGAATAAAGGTTATAGTAAGTGAAAGTTTTGCTGATATTTTTTATAATAATTGTTTTAAAAATGGAATTCTACCAATTGTAGTTGAAGGAACTATTATTAAAGAGTTAGCTGAATATTCAAAAAGAAAGGATAATATTCAAATTAAACTTGAAGAACAAAAAATTATTTACGGAAATAAAAATTATAATTTTAAATTAGAACCGTTTAAAAAAAAATGTCTTCTTGAAGGGTTAGATGATATAGCATTGTCTCTTGAAAGACTTGAAAATATAAAAAGCTTTGAGAAAAAAATGAATCAAAGCAAACCATGGATTTAAATAATGCCATCAAATAAGAGAAAAATATTATTGTTGCCGGGAGACGGAATAGGACCAGAGGTTGTGCGTGAAACCAAAAAAGTGATTGAGTGGTTTAATAAAAAAAAATCTTTAGATTTTAATTTAGATGAAGGCTTAATCGGAGGAGCAGCAATCGATAAACATGGCGTTCCAATTACTGATGAGGTCTTTTATAAAGCTTTAGAGAGTGATGCCGTAATATTTGGGGCTTGTGGTGGTCCTAAATATGACAAATTAGAGTTTTCAAAAAAACCAGAAAGGGCTTTACTTAAGCTAAGAAAAGAACTTAAGTTGTTTGCAAATTTAAGACCAGCGATTTGTTTTAAACAACTTGTTGATGCCTCAAGTTTAAAACCAGAAATAGTTTCCGGACTTGATATTTTAATTGTAAGAGAACTTACTGGTGGAATATATTTTGGAGAACCCAGAGGTGTTAAACCAATTGAGAATGGAGAACGTAGAGGAGTAAACACACATGTCTACACCACCAAAGAAATAAAGAGAATTGCAAAAGTGGCATTTGAATTGGCCACAAAAAGAAAAAACAAGGTTACATCTTGTGAAAAATCAAATGTGATGGAAGCGGGAGTTTTGTGGAGAGAAGAAGTACAGTTTTTAAAAGACAAAGAGTATAAAAAAATAGAACTTAACCATATGCTAGCAGACAATTGTGCAATGCAGCTTTTAAGAAATCCAAAGCAATTCGATGTAATTTTAGCTGATAATTTATTTGGAGACATGTTATCAGATGAAGCTGCAATGCTTACGGGTTCACTTGGATTATTGCCATCAGCGTCTTTAGGAGACAAAGACAAAAATGGAAAAACAAGATCCCTATATGAACCTGTGCATGGATCAGCCCCAGATATTGCTGGTAAAAATATTTCAAATCCAATTGCAACTATCTTAAGTTTTTCTATGGCTTTGAAATATTCTCTAGACTTAGAAAAAGAGTCATCCCTACTTGATAAAGCTGTTGAAAAAACCTTAGAAGACGGTCTAAGAACAACAGATATAATGTCCAAGGGAAAGAAAAAAGTATCTACCTCAGATATGGGTGATGCAATTATATCAAATTTAAATTAAAATAATCTTAAATGAATTTAGCTATAATTGGTGCCACTGGCAATGTAGGAAGAAAAACTATTGAAATTTTAGAAAAGTCAAAAATAAAATTTTCAAAGCTGTTTTTGGTAGCTTCTGAAAGAAGTGAAGGAAAAAAAATAAAATTTAAAGGAAATGATATAGAAGTTCAAAGTCTTGATAAATATGATTTTTCAAGTGCACAAATAACCTTTTTTGCTGCCGGAAGCAAAATAGCTGAACTATGGATTCCAAAAGCCTGTAAAAATACAATAGTAATAGATAATTCAAAATATTTTAGAATGGATAAAGATGTACCTTTGGTAGTACCAGAAGTAAATCCAGATCAATTAGCAATGTATAAAAAGAAAAATATAATTGCTAACGCCAACTGCTCAACAATACAAATGGTTTTAGCATTAAAACCTTTACATGATCATTTTAATATAAAAAGAGTCATAGTCTCCACTTACCAGTCAGTTTCTGGAGCTGGAAAGGCACCCATGGATGAGCTTCTTACACAATCGAAAGATTTTATTGCGGGAAAAAAAATTAATTCAAAAAATTTTACTAAACAGATAGCTTTTAATTTGATTCCCCACATAGACGAATTTGTTGATGATGGGTATACAAAAGAGGAATGGAAAATGGAAAAAGAGACAAAAAAAATTCTAGACCCAAAAATTAAAATTACAGCAACATGTGTAAGAGTACCAGTAATGGTTTCTCACTCCGAGTCCATCAATGTAGAGTTTGAAAAACCCTTTAATGTTGAAAAAGTGAGAGATATTTTAAGTAAATCAGAAGGGTGCAAAGTTTTAGATGAGAGGAAAAATGGAGGTTACATTACTCCTTTAGAAGCAGAAAACAGCTATATGACTTTTATCTCAAGAATTCGTAAAGACAGTTCTAATGATAAAGCTATTAATATGTGGGTCGTTTCTGATAATTTACTAAAAGGGGCAGCATTAAATACAGTACAAATAGCTGAGAAATTAATTAAAGATTATTATGGAAAATAAAAGTCAACCACTTTCACCGCATCTTCAAGTTTATAGATGGCATATTTCTTCATTACTTTCCATATCACACAGAATAGTGGGTGTAATAAATTTTTTTTGCATTATTTTTGTATCATCACTTTTAATTTTTATTCAGGGAAATAATCAAATTCTTCAATTTTTCTCAGAAACATTTTTTGGAAAATTTTTTGTTATTTCTCTTTGCTGGTCATTTAGTTTTCAAATTTTAAACGAGATTAGACATTTAGCCTGGGATATGGGATATGGATTTGACTTAAAAGTTTCTCAGATAACTGGAATAGCAACTATATTAGGATCTTTTATTTTGGCAATTTTATTTTATTTTGCTGGAAAGAGTTTTATATAAATGATTAAGGCAACAAAAAAATGGCTAGCTATAAAAATTTCATCTGGATTATTAATTCCTCTGATGGTCTGGTTTATAATAACTTTTGTTTCTTTAGTTGACGCTAACAGTTCTCAAACTCAGGTATTTTTTTCTGATTTTTTTAAGAAAATGATTATGTTTCTTTTCTTAATAGTGGCATTTACCTTTTATACACTTACTATAAGTGAGGTTTTTGAGGATTATATCGGCAATTTAAAACTCAAAAATGCCGCAAACAGATTGCTTGTTTTATTTAGTATAGTAATCACATTAACATTATTAATATTTTTATTTAAAATTTGATTTTATGAGTGCGTACAAAATTATAGATCACGAATACGATGTAGTAGTATTAGGTGCTGGAGGCTCTGGCTTGAGAGCTGCCGTCGGACTTTCTGAAGCTGGATTAAAAACAGCATGTATATCCAAAGTATTTCCAACCAGAAGCCATACTTCTGCAGCTCAAGGGGGGATTTCAGCAGCTCTTGGTAATATGGGTGAGGATGATTGGAGATGGCATATGTACGATACAGTCAAAGGATCAGACTGGCTAGGAGACCAAGATGCAATTGAGCATTTATGCAAAGAAGCTCCGAAAGCAGTAATCGAATTAGAAAAGTATGGTGTCCCTTTTAGCAGAACAAAAGATGGAAAAATTTACCAAAGAGCTTTTGGAGGAATGACAAAGAATTATGGAAATGAGTCAGTGCAGAGAACATGTGCGGCCGCAGACAGAACTGGACACGCAATATTACATACATTGTATGGACAAGCTTTAAAACACAATACAGAGTTCTTTATAGAGTATTTTGCATTAGACCTTTTGATGAAAAATGGACAATGCAAAGGTCTCATTGCATGGAACTTAAATGATGGAACTATACACAGATTTAGATCACATATAACTATCCTTGCAACAGGTGGATACGGTAAAGTTTATTATACTGCAACTTCAGCTCATACATGTACTGGGGATGGAAATGGAATGGCATTACGCGCAGGATTACCACTTCAAGATATGGAATTTGTTCAATTCCATCCAACAGGAATCTACGGGGTAGGAACTTTAATCTCAGAAGGTGTGAGGGGTGAGGGCGGCTATCTTTTAAATTCTAAAGGCGAAAGATTTATGGAAAGATATGCACCAAAAGCAAAGGATCTTGCATCGAGAGATGTAGTAAGCAGATCTATAGCGGTAGAAATTAATGAGGGTAGAGGTGTAGGTAAAAATAAGGATTATGTCAATTTACACTTAGACCATCTTGATCCAAAAGTTATAGAAGAGAGACTACCTGGAATTGCTGAGTCGGCAAAAACTTTTTGTGAAGTTGATGTTAGAAAAGACCCAATACCAGTTGTTCCAACAGTTCACTATAATATGGGAGGAATACCAACAAACTACAAAGCAGAAGTCTTAACTTTAAACGGCAAAGAGTCTACCGTGCAAGGATTGATGGCCATAGGAGAAGCAGCATGTGTTTCTGTTCATGGTGCTAATAGATTAGGATCAAATTCTTTAATCGATCTGGTTGTTTTTGGAAAATCAGCAGCAAATAGGGCGGCCGAACTTGTTAAACCTGGAACTCCTCATGAAACTATTTCTCAAAGCGAAACTGATAAATGTTTAGAACGTTTTGATAGACTAAGAAACTCATCTGGTTCAACAAAAACTGCTGAACTTAGACTGTCTATGCAAAAAACAATGCAATCTAAATGTGCAGTTTTTAGAACTGAAAAAACTTTGAAAGAGGGAATGGACCAAATTAGAAAACCTTTTGACGGCATGGCTGATATTTCAGTCTCTGATAAGTCATTACTATTTAATACAGATCTTGTCGAAACTTTAGAATTTGATAATCTTATAAGACAGGCAATGACAACAATTGATTCTGCCTATCACAGAAAAGAAAGTAGAGGCGCCCATGCAAGAGAAGACTTTAAAAATAGGGATGACAAAAAATTCATGACCCATACTCTAGCTTGGCAAAAGGACAACAAGGTTAAAGTAGCTTATAGACCAGTTCATTCCAAAACTTTGACAAATGATGTACAATATTTCCCACCAAGGGAGAGAGTTTATTAATGGTTAAATTTAGCCTTCCACAAAATTCAAAAATTTTGAAAGGTGAATTTTATAAAGATAAAACAGGGTCAAACAATTTAAAAAAAGTTAACGTTTATAGATGGAACCCTTCAAACAATCAAAACCCAAGAATTGATACATTTGAAGTGGATTTAAATGAATGTGGACCAAAAGTATTAGATATTCTTTTTAAAATCAAAAATGAAATTGATCCTACATTAACTTTTAGAAGATCCTGCGCACATGGTGTTTGTGGTTCATGTGCGATGAATGTCGATGGAGTAAATACCTTGTCATGTATAAAATCTCATTCTGACATAAAAGGGGAACTAAATATTTATCCTCTACCACATTTAAAAGTTATAAAAGATTTAGTCGGGGATTTAACTACACTTTACAAACAATATGAATCTGTTGAACCATGGCTAAAAGCAAAGGCTGGAGAAAAAACATCAACGGAAATCAAACAGTCACAAGAAGATAGAGCAAAACTCGATGGTTACTATGAGTGTATACTTTGCGCGTGTTGCTCAACTTCTTGCCCAAGCTATTGGTGGAATGGTGATAAATACTTAGGACCAGCAGTTTTATTACAAGCATATCGTTGGATAAATGATAGCAGGGATGAGGAGAGAAAAGAGAGATTAAAAAAAGTTGCAGATGAGCTCAAGCTTTATAGATGTCATACGATTATGAACTGCACTAATTCCTGCCCAAAAGGTTTAAATCCTGCAAAAGCAATTAGTTCTATCAAAAAAATGCTTGCAACGAGTTAAAAGCTTAATTAATCATTAATAACAAAATGAATTCAATAGAGCACTTTATTGATGGTAAAACTTTAAAAGGTTCTTCTAAAAGGACAGCAAAGGTATTTAATCCCGCTACTGGCGATGTGAGTTCTAATGTAAATCTTGCAAGTAGAGCTGATTTAAATAAAGCCGTCGAAGTTGCAAAAAAAGCTTTTCCTAGTTGGTCTCAAAAAACCCCACTATTTAGAGCCAGAATTCTTTTTAAATTTAAAGAGTTGATCGAAAAAAATTATGATGAACTTACAAAAATTATTGTTTCTGAGCACGGAAAAGTTTACGAAGACGCCAAAGGCTCACTGACTAGAGGCCTAGAGGTTGTCGAGTTCGCTTGTGGTATACCACAATTACTTAAGGGAGAGTTTACCGAGAATGTTGGAACAAATGTCGACAGTTGGTCTATGAGACAACCACTTGGTGTTTGTGCAGGCATTACACCTTTTAATTTTCCAGCAATGGTGCCGATGTGGATGTTTCCCATTGCAATTGCATGTGGAAATACATTTGTTTTAAAACCATCTGAGAAAGATCCATCTTGTTCAATGAAACTAGCAGAATTATTTTTAGAAGCCGGCCTCCCCCCAGGTGTATTTAATGTAGTTAATGGTGACAAAGAAGCGGTTGATGCAATTATTAATAATAAAGATATTGCCGCGGTAAGTTTTGTTGGCTCAACACCTATAGCTAAATATATTTATGAAAATTGTGCAAAAAATGAAAAAAGAGTTCAAGCCTTAGGTGGTGCGAAAAATCATTGTGTAGTCATGCCAGACTGTGATTTAGACCAAGCCGTCAATGGTCTGATGGGTGCAGCTTATGGTTCGGCTGGTGAAAGGTGTATGGCACAATCAGTTGCAGTGGCAGTAGGAAAAATTGGTGACCCTCTTGTAAAGAGTCTATCTAAAAAAGTGGAGTCACTAAAGGTCGGTCCTGGATTAGATAAAAAATCTCAAATGGGGCCCTTAGTTACTAAAGAACATTTAGAAAAAGTAACAGGTTACGTTGATATTGGACTAAAAGAGGGCGCCAAGCTAGTGGTGGATGGAAGAAATTTAAAATTACAAGGTTATGAAAATGGTTTTTATATGGGAGGTTGTTTATTTGATCATGTCACAAAAGATATGAGAATTTATAAAGAGGAAATCTTCGGACCTGTTTTATCGGTTGTAAGAGCCAAAGATTATAATGAAGCATTATCATTAGTTAATGATCACGAATTTGGAAACGGTACAAGTATATTCACTAGGGATGGAGATACAGGAAGATCATTTGCAAGCAACGTACAAATTGGAATGGTGGGTATAAATATACCAATCCCAGTTCCTATGGCATTTCATAGTTTTGGCGGATGGAAAAGATCTTTATTTGGAGACCAAAGTATACACGGACCTGAAGGAGTGAGATTCTACACAAAATTAAAAACAATTACTTCAAGATGGCCATCAGGAATAAAATCCGATCCGGAATTTGTAATGCCAACAATGAAATAAAATGACAAAAAAAATATCTTTGATAGGAGCAGGTCAAATCGGTGGTACATTAGCTCATCTTATAGCCTTAAAAGAACTTGCAGATGTAGTTTTGTTTGATGTTGCAGAAGGTCTCGCAAAAGGAAAAGCCCTAGATATAGCTCAATCATCAGGAGTGAGTGGTTTTAATATAGATCTCAAAGGAACAAATAATTATGAGGATACTAAAAATTCGGATGTAATAATTATAACTGCTGGAATACCTAGAAAACCAGGAATGACCAGAGATGATTTGCTAGGTACGAATCTTAAAATTATTAGACAAGTAGCTGACGGAATAAAACAGAACTCCCCCAATGCCTTTGTAATCTGTATTACAAACCCTTTAGATGTAATTGTAATGGCTTTGCAAAAATATTCAGGATTGCCTACAAAGAAAGTTGTCGGAATGGCTGGCATTCTAGACACAAGTAGATTTAAATATTTTTTATCAAAAGAAATGAAAGTTCCTATAACTGACATTGAGAGTTTAGTTTTAGGCGGGCATGGAGACTCAATGGTTCCTATGCAAAATCATACAATTGTGAATAACAAATCACTATCAGATTTAGTTAAAGAAAAAAAAATATCAGAGGATAATTTAAAATCTATAATTGAAAGAACAAAAAATGGAGGTGGCGAAATCGGAAAACTTTTAGAAAAAGGATCTGCTTTTTATGCTCCAGCAGCATCAGGTATTCAAATGGCAGAGAGCTATTTAAAAGATAAAAAAGAAAAATTACCTTGTGCAGCATATTTAAATGGAGAATATGGAGTGAAAGGTTTGTATGCTGGTGTTCCCGTAATTATTGGCAAGAGTGGAGTAGAAAAAATAATTGAGCTTGATTTAAATTCCGAAGAAAAGAAAAATTTTGAAGTCTCAATTAAAGCAGTACGGGATTTGTTAGCAAGTGCAAAAAAAATTGACCCTAAACTTGATTAAAATAATATTTCATAAATATTCTATTTATATTTTCTTATTTTTATTTTCTTTCTTTTTTAATTTTTATTATGGATACAGAGGGGTTCTTCCATTAGATAGTTTCTTAATTTTTGACTCAGGTTACTTTGTTTTAAATGGAGAATATCCTTTCAGAGATTACTGGACCATAACAGGACCATTGTTAGATTATTTACAATCCATTTTTTTCTATATACTTGATGTGAAATGGATTAGCTATGTTGTTCATGCATCTTTATTTAATTTCCTAATAGTTTTATTTTCATATTTTTTTTTTATAAGAATTGGGCTTAACCTTTTTTTTTCCACATTATATTCTTTTGGTGTAGCAATACTTGCTTATCCGCAAATAGGAACACCCTTTCCAGATCACCATGCATTTATTTTTGGAGTTATTTCTATGTACTTTATGCTGTCAGCAATCCAGCGAGATAAAATAAATGATTATTTTTTTGTGACCTTATTTCTTTTTCTTTCATTTTTATCAAAACAAATTATTGCTTTTTATATTGGTATTTTTTTTACGCTAATTTTTTTATACAACTTAATTTATATTAAGAAAAATAACTTAAAAAAAACAATTTATTTTTTATTAGGAGCATTCGTTCCACTACTTGTTTTTATAGTTTTTTTAAAATCATCCGGAACAAACCTAATTAATTTTGTAATACAGTATATTTTGTATCCATCAACAATAGGAGAATCTAGAATTATTGAGATGAATTTAGATTTCAATACTTTGATAGGACAGTTTAAATTTTTATATATATGCCTTATTCCAGCTATATTAATTTTTTTTTACAATATTATTCTTAAAAAAAAGAAAATTATTAAAAAAAAAGAAATCTTAATTTTTCTAACCTTTATTGGTTCAATATTAATATTTATATATAGTCAAATTCTTACCAAAAATCAGATATTTATTTTCAGTCTAATTCCTATGTGCTTAGGTTTTTCCCACACATACATCCAAAAATATTTTAATAAAAAATATTTAGTTTATGGAATAATATTTTTATTTTTATTTACCACAACAAAGTACCATTTAAGATTCAATGAAAATAAAAAATTTATGGAACTTGCTGAAGTTAATATAAATAAATCTATAAACGGGGAGAGAATTGAAAAAAGTTTATCTGGTCTTAGATGGATTACCCATCTTTATCCAGATAATCCAGACAATGAAGTTAATCTCTTAGCAGAAAGCCTAAATATTATTAAGTCTGACAAAAACAATAAAATTATTATTACAGATTATTTATTTTTTTCTGCTTTGACAGAAAATGCATTCTCTTCACCAAATAAATGGCATGATATTCGAAGCGTACCTTCTCAAAAAAACGAATTTTACGAGCACTATAAAGATTTCTTTTTTTCAAAAATTAAAAAAAATAAAATAGAAAGAATTTACTTTGTGGGTCACTATAAAGAAATTTTTTTGACTAATTTAGTCAACGATCAAAAATGTATTAAAAGAGAGGAAATTAATGAGTTTTTAAGCAGCTATGAATTGAAAGGGTGTAAAGTCTTTTAATAGTCTGTTTTCCTGTATACTTCATTTATTATTATATTTCCCTTTTTAGTCTCAAATATTTTCTTATATTTTTTTGGTATATTAAATTTTCGTTGATATTTAGGATTACTATCAAAAACATAATTTGTAAAAATATAATCTTGATTTAAATTCGCATTACCAGAAAAAATAATATTTTTGACTTTTTCCTTATCAAACATATATCTACTATATTCAAAAGGTGTGAAGCTTGCAGTGCCAATATCAATTTTTTTATTATTACTATCAATTATAATTTTTTCTAAGGATCTTTGATTCGCCAGACCCCAATAATCTATTACAAATAATTTGTTAGCATTCTTTTCCACAATAAAATTAAAATATACATTTTGAAAAGGGTGTAATTTATAAATGTTGTGAGCATTAAGAAATATCGAAAAGAATATTAATAAAACAAATAAAAATTTTAACTTTTTCATGCTAAAATAAATTTTGCTAAGCCCATTAGTAGATAAATAAATTAAGAATGGATAAATAAAGTATAGTTGCCGCCATCCATTATATAATGAGGAATTTAATAAAATTACTATAAAAAGGGGACATAAAAAAGATGAAAGCATAAAAACATCTATTTTTTCTTCATCACTTTTCCAAAAATTTTCCTCAAAATTGGGTTTATCTGAACTTATAAAATTTTCAAAAAATTTTTTCGTTATATAGAATATTCCAAATAAAAGAAAAGCAATGTAAATAAAAGGCATTGAAATAAAAATCCACACCACAGGGTAGTGCCAAGGTAAATTATTAGCTTTAATATATTCTCCAAAATAAAATACTGAACCTTGCCATCCGTATTTTTTAAAATATGTAAAAGCATCAAAAAAATTATTTATTGGATCTTCCCATAAATAAGGCCAAAAAATATATGTGAAAAAAAAATAAGATGTTCCAAAAACTAAAAAAGAAAAAATTTTTTTTTGTAAATTAACTTTATTTTTATAACTTTGGATTAAAAAAAAAGTAATAAATAAAAGTAAATAAAAAACCCCCATAACTCTGATACTTGTTGCTAGTCCAAGAAATAATGAAAATAATATGATGTTCTTATATTTTATCTTTTTCAGCAACTTAATTGCAAAATAAATAGCTATGACGAGCAAAGACATAAATATTATATCTTTGCAATTATAAAATGAATTTCCAAATATTCTTGGTGAGCTTATGTAAAAAAAATATCCAATCAATGGTATGATGTTATTTTGAAATCTATTTCTAATTAAAAATAAAAAAAAAATACTTGATAAATAAAATATAAAAAAATTTGCTAAATGCTTTGTTTGATAAATATTTTTTGCTTCATCAATATGAAAATAATTTTCAATATAAACTAAAAAGGTATCAAAGATTGATCCATATTGAATAAAAGCACCCTCTTTTAAAGCTTTTGCCCACTCCATTTTTTCAAAATTATTCTTTAGCGAATTAATATTTTCTGATCCATTGAAAAAATTTTCTAAAATCCATATATACCAATAGTATCCCGATGCTCTTTGAAATGGTTCATCAACACTTATTCCATAATCTTTATAGATATTAAGGCCTAGAATTAAAAAAAGTAGGAATATTAGGTATACAAAACAATCAAATATTTTTTTTTTAATAAATTTTTTTTTGATTACTTGATTCATGCAAATCTAGTTATACTCTATATCTTTTCCAAAACTATCTGTCTTCCTGATGCAAATACATTTGGTAAAAGCTTAATTAAAATTTTATCAATGACATTTATTAATTTTAGAAAAAAATTATTCATTGGTAAACAGAATGTTTTTGAAGTAACACCCCCAGAATTGAAAAAAATCAAACATTCAACTAATTTTTCATGTTTAATTTTAAAGTAACTACCTAAGTGTTTACTAAAATTTTTTTTGTCGTCAAATATTAAATTTGAAACAGCTATATTTCCTGCCCACAAATCTTCCTCATCACTTTTAGGTTTTTTTTCATCCCACACATTTACTGTAAAATCAAAACCTTCATGTTTCATTATTGTTGTTGCCAGTTGTAACAATACAGAACAATAAGGTTCAAAAATTATTAGTTTGCCATTTTTTTTTAAAATTCTATTCATCTCTTTAAAAAATTTCATAGGATAAGGTATGTGATGAATCATATTTGAAGCTATTACAAAATTGAAACTTTCACTTTGAAAACCAGTTTCTTGTGCATCTATATTCTTGTAATCTAAATGATCGTAGTTACTCAGATCTGATATTTTGAAATTTTTGCAATTTATAAAGTGTTTTGCAAATCCTGCACCCGAACCTAATTCAACCCCATGATCGTTTATACCAATAAAATTATTCATCCATCCAAATCTTTCTTTTAATAAAAATCTTAGATTTGTAGATCTTTTTTCTTCAAACATTTTTATTGCCGATTTAACATCGGCAAGGATTTGCATTTTGTTTGCTTTTTTTGAAAATTGAACTTTATTTTTAATTTTTAACATAACATTTATACTAAAAAGCTATATATTAATTAATATATGAACATTCACGAACATCAAGCAAAAGAAATACTTAGAGATTTTGGAGCCCCAGTATCAAACGGCGTAGTTATTTTAAAACCAGAAGAATTAAACGAAAAAATTAAAATTCTTAAATCTAAACAAGTAGTTTTAAAAGCTCAAATTCATGCAGGAGGTAGAGGTAAAGCTGGTGGTGTAAAGTTAGTAAACAAATCAGATTGTGAAAACAAAATCAAAGATTTTTTTGGAAAAACTCTTGTAACACATCAAACAGGACCAGAAGGAAAAAAAGTAAAAAGAGTATATATTCAAGAAGCATACGATATCGATAAAGAATTTTATTTATCGTGTCTTATTGACAGAGAAAGTTCAAAAATAACCTTTATTAGTAGCACCGAAGGAGGTGTGGATATCGAGTCAGTTGCAAAAAAAACACCAAATAAAATTATAACAACAAAAATTGACCTTAAAGAAAATTTAGAAAATGAAGAAATCGAAGATATTATTAAAATTTTTAAATTGGACAAAAATCAAAAGAAAGATGGAATTAATTTAATAAATTCTCTTTATAAAATTTTAATTAAAAAGGACGCCTCTTTAATTGAGATTAACCCTTTAGTAATAACTAAACAAAAAAAACTTATATGTTTAGATGCAAAGATGAATTTTGATGACAATGCATTATTTAGAAGACCAGAAATTCTTAAATTAAGAGATCTTAACGAAGAAGAGCCCGCAGAAATTGAAGCAAGCAAACATGGTTTAGCTTATATAAAATTAAATGGTACGATTGGTTGTATGGTCAATGGCGCAGGGTTGGCTATGGCAACCATGGATATAATTAAATTATATGGACAAGAGCCAGCAAATTTCTTGGATGTTGGTGGTGGAGCATCAAAAGAACAAGTAATAGAAGCTTTTAAATTAATATTATCAGACAAAAAAGTAAAAGGTATTTTAATAAATATATTTGGAGGGATTATGCGTTGTGATGTACTCGCACAAGGTCTCGTTGATGCTGCAAAGGAAACTAACATAAAACTACCTTTAGTAGTAAGGCTTGCTGGAACAAATTTTGAACAGGGTAAAGAAATTTTAAATAAATCAGGTTTAAAAATCTTATCTGCAAGTGATTTAAATGATGCAGCAAAAAAAATAGTGGATGCTATAAAATAAATGTCAGTACTTGTGAATAAAAATACGAAAGTTATATGTCAAGGATTTACCGGAACTCATGGAACTTTCCACTCTGAACAAGCATTAAAATATGGAACTAAACTTGTGGGCGGAGTTACACCAAAAAAGGGTGGACAAAAACATCTAGGTCTTCCTGTTTTTAATACAGTTGTTGAAGCAAAAGATAAAACTGGTGCCAACGCTACAATGATATACGTTCCACCGAAATTTGCTGCCTCAGCAATTATAGAAGCAATAAATGCGAATTTAGATTTAATAGTTTGTATAACCGAGGGTATTCCAGTTATGGACATGGTAAAAGTCAAACAATCTTTAAAAAAAAGTAAAAGCAGATTAATCGGTCCAAATTGTCCTGGAATAATAACACCTGATGAATGCAAAATTGGTATTATGCCAGGTAACATTCATAAAAAAGGTACTGTAGGAATTGTATCCAGATCTGGAACACTTACCTACGAAGCAGTAGCTCAAACTTCGTTAAATGGTCTAGGACAATCTACTTGTATTGGCATCGGAGGCGATCCAATCAATGGAACAAATTTTATTGATTGTTTAGATTTATTTTTAAAAGACGAAGATACTCATTCAATTGTAATGATAGGTGAAATTGGAGGTTCAGCCGAAGAGGAGGCTGCAGAATTTTTAAAAAGATCTAAAATTAAGAAGCCAACAGTAGGTTTTGTCGCTGGACTAACTGCTCCAGCTGGAAGAAGGATGGGACACGCTGGCGCAATAATATCTGGTGGCAAAGGTGGCGCAGAAGATAAAATAGAAGTGATGAAATCTGCTGGAATTACCATATCAAAGTCCCCAGCTGATATTGGAAAAACTCTTTTCACAAAACTAAAAATTTAAAAATTAAATTTTTATGTTAATATAGTCATAAATAATGTCAGTTAATAAAGATAACAATATTTTTGAAAAAACATCATTTTTAGGAAACAATAGTTCTGAATTTGTAGAAACATTGTATGCGGAATACCTTAATAACCCCAGCAATTTACCTATAGAATGGAAAAAATTTTTCGAGGGACTTAATGAAAAAAGAGAAAAAATAATTAAAAATGCCAATGGCCCTAGTTGGTCTCCTAAAAAAAAAATTAAACCTCTTTCGAAAGATCCTCAAAGTGATTTTTACAAAAAAAATAATGATCAAGATATTTCAGTTAACAGCAAAAATATTCTAGATGCAGCAAAGGACTCAGTTAGAGCAAACATGCTAGTGAGGGCTTATAGGATTAGAGGGCATCTGATTTCTAATTTAGATCCTCTTAAACTTCAAAAGCCTGAAGAACATTCAGAATTAAAACCAGAAACTTATGGTTTCTCTGAAAAAGATGAAAATAAAAAAATATTTTTAGATGGAGTTCTTGGAATTCAGACAGCCACATTAAAAGAAATATTAACAATTACAAAAAAAACATATTGTCAGAATATCGGCTTTGAGTTTATGCATATGTCCGACCCCGAAGAGAGACAATGGATTAGAGATAGAATTGAGGGCAAAGAAAAAGAAATAAAATTTACTGAGAATGGCAAAAAAGCAATACTAAATAAACTGGTAGAGGCAGAAGGGTTTGAAAAATTTCTACATGTTAAATTTGTTGGTACTAAAAGATTTGGATTAGATGGAGCAGAATCTCTTATACCTGCTTTAGAACAGATTATTAAGCGAGGTGGTCACTTAGGAGTTAAAGAAGTAAAAATTGGTATGCCACACAGAGGGAGATTAAATGTTCTTGCTAATATGATGCAAAAACCATTCAAAGCAATTTTTAAAGAATTTTTTGGCCAGAGTATAACCTCAAAGAAAGATTTTGAAGGTGATGTAAAATATCATTTAGGAGCTTCCGCAAATAGAGAGTTTGATAAAAACCTAGTTCATATAAGTTTGACAGATAATCCATCACATTTGGAAGCTGTAAATCCTGTAGTATTAGGCCAAGTTAGAGCAAAACAATTTTTTCACAAAGACAAAGAAAGAAAAAAAGTTGTTCCAGTTTTAATTCATGGAGATGCAGCATTTGCAGGACAAGGAGTAGTAGCTGAGTGCTTTGCAATGTCTGGATTACCAGGACATAATACTGGAGGAACTATTCATATAATTGTAAATAACCAAATTGGTTTCACAACCGCACCAAGATTTGCTAGATCCTCCCCTTATCCCTCTGACTTAGCTAAGATGGTCCAAGCACCAATTTTTCATGTAAACGGAGATGATCCAGAAGCAGTCGTTCATTGTGCAAAAATTGCTACTGAGTTTAGACAAAAATTTAATAGAGATGTGGTAATAGACATGGTTTGTTATCGGAGATTTGGTCATAACGAAGGCGACGAACCCTCTTTCACTCAACCATTGATGTACAAAAAGATAAGACAACACCCGACAACATTACAAACATATGGAAAAAAATTGATCAATGAAGGTTTAATTTCTCTTGATGACATTGAAAAAAGAAAAAAAGAATTTAAAGATTTTCTAAACACAGAATTTTCAGAGGCAAAAAACTATAAAGTTAAAATGAAATGGTTTGATGGTGTTTGGTCTAGATTTAAACCTGAAATAGGTCAAGATAGAAGAGGTGTTACCGGAGTAGATAAAAAAGATTTGATATTAATTGGAAAAAAAATTACTGAAATTCCAAAAAACTTTAATGTTCATAAAACTTTGCTTAAACTTTTTGAAAATAAGAGAAAAATGTTTGAAAGCAACCAACCAATTGATTGGGCTACCTCAGAAACTCTTGCATTCGGAACTCTTTTAAATGAAGGTTTTTCTGTTAGGCTTTCCGGTCAAGACTCTGGAAGAGGAACTTTTAGTCAAAGACATTCAGTATTAAGAAATCAAGATAATCACGACAGATATATTCCTCTAAATCACATATCAAAAAATCAAAAAAGATTTGAGATTATAGACAGTCTTTTATCTGAACTTGGAGTTCTAGGATTTGAATTCGGTTACTCTTTATCAGAACCTGAGACACTTGTTTTATGGGAAGCTCAATTTGGAGATTTTTCAAATGGAGCTCAAGTTGTTATAGACCAATTTATTTCATCTGGTGAGTCAAAGTGGTCAAGAGCAAGCGGTTTAGTAATGTTACTTCCACATGGTTACGAAGGTCAAGGACCTGAGCATTCATCAGCTAGACTTGAAAGATTTTTACAGTTATGTGCACAAGATAATTTACAAGTTGTAAATTGCACAACACCAGCTAATTACTTCCATGCTTTAAGGAGACAAATGCACAGGAATTTTAGAAAGCCATTAGTAGTTATGACACCCAAGTCATTGCTTAGAAACAAAAGATGTATTTCATATATAGAGGATTTTACTAAGCAAAATAGTTTTCATAGAATTCTTAAGGACAGTGCATATTTAGATGGCAGTAAATTAATTGAATTAAAAAAAGATAAAAAAATTAAAAAAGTCGTGATGTGTTCCGGAAAAATATATTACGATTTGATAGACGCTAGAGAGAAAGTGAAAGACGACAAGACTGTTTTAATAAGAATAGAACAATTATATCCATTCCCAGTCAAACATCTTGGAAAAGAATTAAAAAAATATAAAGATGCTAAGTTTTTTTGGTGCCAGGAAGAACCAATGAATATGGGAGGATGGAATACTGCCAGGTATTACATAGACAGAACACTAGAAATCATTCGAGTAAAAGGCGAAAAAGTTAACTATATAGGAAGAAACGCTGCGGCATCACCAGCAACAGGAAATCTGAACAAACATCTTGCAGAACAAAAAGAAATATTAGAAAAGGTATTTGATAGAAAAAAATAAATGTCAGAAAAAATTGTAGTTCCAACATTAGGTGAGTCAGTTACAGAAGCAACGGTATCCAAATGGCTTAAGACCGAGGGTGAAAGTGTAGACTCAGACGAACCTTTAGTAGAACTAGAAACAGATAAAGTAAATGTAGAAGTGCCATCACCTTTAAGTGGCGTCTTAGAAAAAATAAATGTTAAAGAAGGACAAACTGTTGAAGTAGGTACATTATTAGGAAGTGTTAATTCTGAAACAACATCACAGACTGAAAAACCAATAGAAAAAAATAAAAAATATACGCCCCCATTAAAAGAAGAAGATCCTTTAATAAATGTAGATCAGCAAGTAACTTTATTTGAGAAACCTCAAGAGAAAAAAAATAAAAAAACAACAAGTAATGGAGTTAAACCGCTAATACTAGATAAACAAGAGAAGGAAGAACCTTTGATTTTAAAAGAGGAATTTTCCCAACCTAATGTAGAAAAAAATCAAATTAAAAAACAAGCTTCACCTTCTGCAAGAAAAATCGCAGAGGAACAAAGAATTGATCTGAACGATGTAACAGGATCTGGAAAGCGCGGTACAATTTTAAAAGAAGATTTAATAAATCTTATGGGGTCAAAACCCTTGCCTAATAAAAGAAGAGATGCATACGGCGAGGAAGAAAGAGTCAGAATGACGAGATTGAGAATGACAATAGCCAAGAGATTAAAAGAAGCCCAAAATAATGCAGCAATGCTAACAACTTTTAATGAAGTAGATATGTCCGAGATAATGCAAATGAGAAAGAACCATCAATCTGAGTTTCAAAAAAAATACGGAGTTAAACTTGGGTTTATGTCTTTTTTCGTTAAGTCCTGTATTAGTGCATTAAAAAATTACCCTGCGGTCAATGCAGAAATACAAAATGATGAAATCGTTTATAAAAATTATTACAACATTAGTTTTGCAGTTGGAACCGATAGAGGTTTAGTTGTTCCAGTTTTAAGGAATTCTGATCAGATGTCCTTCGCAGATATTGAAAAAAATATAGCTTTGTTAGGTGACAAAGCTCGTAATGGAAAAATTACTATTGAAGATTTGCAAGGAGGTACTTTTACAATTACTAACGGAGGAATTTATGGCTCAATGTTATCTACCCCTATTTTAAATCCACCTCAATCCGGAGTACTCGGGATGCATAATATAATTGAACGGGCTGTAGTTAAGGATGGCAATATTATAGTTAGACCAATGATGTATTTAGCTTTATCTTATGATCATAGGATTATTGATGGAAAAGAAGCCGTTTCGTTTTTAAAAAATGTAAAAGATTTTCTTGAAGATCCAAAAAGACTTTTTTTAGACTTATAAAATGGAAGAAAACTTTGATCTCTTAGTTATTGGTGGGGGCCCAGGAGGCTATGTGTGCGCAATAAGAGGCGCACAACTTGGTCTGAAAACAGCCTGTGTAGAGTCAAGAGGGACCCTAGGTGGCACTTGTCTAAATGTAGGATGTATTCCTTCAAAAAGTCTACTTAATTTATCTGAACTTTACCACAAAGCAAAAACAAATTTTGCGAATTTGGGAATAGAAACTGGAAATGTAAAACTTAATCTAGAAAAAATTATGATGAATAAAAATAAATCCGTTCAGGTTTTGACAAAAGGAGTTGAATTTTTATTTAAAAAAAACAAAGTTACGTATATCAAGGGTAAAGCTGTTATATTCTCTAAAAATAATGTTGTTGTATATGAAAATGGAAAAAAAACTTCATATAACGCAAAAAATATTGTTATTGCCACTGGCTCATCGTCAACTTCTTTGCCAGGTGTAAAAATTGATGAAACAGATATTATCTCTTCAACTGGTGCTATTTCTCTGAAAAAGGTGCCTAGCAAATTGGTTATTATTGGGGGAGGTTATATTGGATTAGAGATGGGCTCAGTCTGGTCCAGGCTGGGGGCAGAAGTTACAGTTATTGAATTTTTAGACCATATAACACCAGGTATGGACAAAGAAATATCAAAAGAATTTCAAAAAATTTTAACCAAACAAGGAATTAAATTTAAATTAGATTGTAAAGTTATTTCAGTGAAAAAGTCGAAACAAGGTCTTCAGGTAGATTATATTCACAATAAAAAAGGTACCAAAGAAAAAATTGAATGTGAAAAAGTTTTAGTGTCAGTTGGTAGGAAGCCGTATACTGAAGGACTAAATTTATCTAAAATTGGTGTCAATAAGGATGAAAAAGGATCAATAAAAGTTAATGAAAAACTTCAAACTTCTATAAAAAATATTTATGCAATTGGTGATGTAATCAAGGGCCCAATGCTAGCTCACAAGGCCGAAGAAGAAGGTATTGCGGTAGCAGAAACAATAGCTGGACAGGCAGGACACGTCAATTACAACGTTATTCCAGGTGTAATTTACACTTCACCCGAAGTAGCATCAGTTGGTAGCACTGAAGAACAATTAAAAGAGAAAAAAATATCTTATAAAGTTGGAAAATTTCCATTTTTAGCTAATTCAAGAGCTAAAGTTAATAATGAGGCAGAAGGGTTTGTTAAAATTCTTGCAGATTCAAGTACCGACAAAATTTTGGGCGTACATATTATTGGACCACACTGCGGTGACATGATTGCTGAGATGGCATTGGCAATGGAGTTTGGAGCGAGTGCCGAGGATGTGGCTAGAACGTGTCATGCACACCCTACTCATACTGAAGCTATAAAAGAGGCCGCTTTAGCAGTTGATAAAAGGCCTATCCATTTTTAAATAATTTAAAAGTAATTATTGATGAAAATTCCTGTTCTTATACCGAGAATCTTTGATCATCCTCATACTTATCTGTCGGGTAAATTTGATAAACTAAAACCAGGCTCTATTGTCTCTGTACCATTTGGAAAGGAAATTGAAACTGGTGTTATTTGGGACAAAACAGAGGAAACAAATAGAAAATTTAAAATAAGAACTATTTTAAAAAAAAACGAAGTTTCATTTAAAGAAAATTTAGTTGATTTTATAAATTGGTTTTCTCTTTACAACTTAGCACCCAAAGGAATGGTTTTGAAAATGTTTTTAGGAGACAAGTCTTTTATTGAAAAGAGCGTACAAAAATATCCTCAAATTAATATTAAAGTTAAAAATAATTTTAATTTAAATGTAGAACAAAAAAAATGTCTTAAAGAAATTAATAGTTTTGGAAATAAATTTAATGTTACTCTTTTACAGGGTATTACTGGATCAGGAAAAACAATAGTTTATTTTGAAAAGATTAAAGAGAGTATGAAAAAAAATAAACAGGTACTGGTTTTGTTGCCAGAAATTTTTTTGACGAATCAATTCAATAAAAGATTTGAAGAATATTTTGGATTTAAACCTGCAATTTGGCATTCAAAAGTATCTAAAAAAAATAGAAGAATAATTTGGCAAAATATTATTAACGGTAAACTAAAGCTAGTTTTAGGTGCAAGATCCTCACTCTTTTTACCTTTTAAAAACCTTGGGTTAATAGTCGTTGATGAAGAGCACGACGCTTCATACAAACAGGATGAAGGCATAAGATATAATGCAAGGGATATGGCAATATCCAGAGCATCAATAGAAAATATTCCAATCTTACTCTGTACCTCGATTCCATCTTTAGAAACTTATAACAATGTTAGAAATGGTAAATATAATATTACTAAATTAGAAAAAAGATATAAAAATTTTTCTCTACCTCATGCGGAAATTATAAATCTTAATCAAAACAAAAAAAACAAAAATGTTTGGATCGACCCTAAAACTATTAGCTTTGTAAAAAAATATTTAGATAAAAATCAGCAAGCTTTATTCTTTTTAAACCGAAGAGGTTACGCACCTTTTATGATTTGCAAAGAGTGTGGTTCAAAATTCGAGTGTAAAAATTGTTCAATTTTTTTAACATTTCATAAGTACCTGAACAAGGCTATATGTCACCACTGTGGCTACCAAACTGAAGTTAAAAGAAAATGTGAAAGCACCAAAACTAATTGTAATTTCCAAATGTATGGTCCTGGAGTCGAAAAAATATTTTCAGAATTAAATCAAATCTTTCCTACAAAAAAAATAAAAATATTATCTAGCGATTTTCTTTCTAAACGAAAAGAAACACAGGAATTACTTAATGATATAGAGAAAAATAAAATTGATATTTTAGTAGGAACACAATTAATTTCTAAGGGATTTAATTTTCCAAATCTAAACTGTATCGTTGTAGTTGATGCCGATTTCACTGGCTTGGGTTTTGATTTGAGATCTACCGAAAAAAATATTCAACTGTATAATCAGTTGAGTGGTAGAGCTGGAAGATTTAATAAAGACTCCATTATTATTTATCAAACATTTGATCCATCAGGCCGTACATTAAAAAGTATAATTGACAGTGATCAAGAAAAATTTCTTGAGGAAGAAACATATTTGAGAAAGCAAAAAAATCTTCCACCCTTCAGTAGACTAATTGCAATAATTATTTCTTCCAAGAACGAGAAAGAAAGTTTTTTAGAGGCCCAAAAAATTAAGAAGGTTTTATCCCAGATCAAAAATATTCATGTTATGGGGCCAGTAAGTTCACCAATATTTAAAATTAAGAATAAATATAGAACAAGATTATTATTAAGATTTGGCAGAAAACTATTTGCGCAAAAAATTTTAATCAAAATACTAAAAAAAATAAATATTTCTAAAAAAATAAAACTTACGGTTGATGTTGATCCATTAAACTTTAGTTAATCTGCGTTTCAATCGCACTTGATCAGGGCATTCTCCTATGATACGAAATCCTTTAATTCATAGTCAATTCTAACAGGAAATTAAATTGGGCAAAAACAAAACTTTTTCATCAGAAATATCACAGAGATATGCCTTAGCACTTTATGAGCTATCCAAAGAAAATAATTTAACAGATGAATTTGCTTCAAATATTATAAGTTTTAAAAAAGTTTTTGACACAAATGAAGAATTGAAAAAATTTGTTATAAATCCAACCTATTCTTTAGAAAATCAAAAAATAGTTTTTGATAAAATACTTACATCAATGAGCTTAAATAAAATGGTGAAAAACTTTTTTTCTCTATTAATACTAAAAAAAAGAATGTTTTTCTTGAACACAATAATAGATGAGTTTTTGAAAATAATTTCTCACAATAAAGGTGAAATATCAGGAAGCTTGATAACAGCAAAAAAAATTGACGAAAAAGTAACTAATGATATCGAAAAAGAAATTTCCAATAATATTAAACGTCCAATTAAATTAAAATCAAAAGTTGATGAGACTCTCATTGGAGGTCTTATTATACAAATTGGAAGCTTGATGATAGATACGTCTATTAAAAATAAATTACAAAAATATAAAAAATTAATGAACGAGGCTTAATATGGATATAAATCCTTCTGAAATAACTAAAATTTTAAAAGAACAAATTAAAAATCTTGGAGACAAAACGGAGGTTTCTGAAATTGGAAAAGTACTTTCAGTGGGAGATGGTATTGCAAGAGTTTATGGTTTGGATAACGTTCAAGCTGGAGAAATGGTAGAGTTTAATGATGGGTCAAAGGGTATGGCTCTTAATCTAGAAAGTGATAACGTTGGCGTTGTAATTTTTGGAGATGATAAATCAATCAAAGAGGGTGATACAGTTAAAAGAACTGGTGCGATCGTCGATGTTCCTGTGGGAAAAGAATTACTTGGAAGAGTAGTTGACGCGTTAGGCAATCCAATTGATGGAAAAGAAGCTCTAAAAAAGGGCACCAAAAGAAAAAGAGTTGAAGTTAAGGCACCTGGAATAATACCAAGAAAATCTGTTAGTGAGCCAATGCAAACAGGCTTAAAAGCAATAGATAGTTTAATTCCCGTTGGTAGAGGACAGCGTGAATTAATAATTGGTGATAGACAAACAGGAAAAACCGCAGTTGCAATCGATACTATAATCAATCAAAAAAAAATAAATGAGTCTGGCGATGAAAAAAAGAAACTCTATTGTATATATGTGGCAATTGGACAAAAAAGATCTACAGTCGCACAAATAGTTAAAACCTTACAAGATGCAGGAGCTATGGATTATACAATTATCGTATCAGCTACAGCATCTGATCCCGCACCATTACAATTTTTAGCTCCATATACAGGCTGTACTTTTGGAGAATTTTTTAGAGATAATGGAATGCATGCATTAATTATTTACGATGATCTTTCTAAACAAGCAGTTGCCTATAGACAAATGTCACTTTTATTGAGAAGGCCGCCAGGACGTGAAGCTTATCCTGGAGATGTATTTTACTTGCATAGCCGATTGCTTGAAAGGGCCGCAAAACTGAATGATGAAAATGGAGGTGGATCTCTTACAGCTTTACCGATCATTGAAACACAGGCCGGAGACGTCTCAGCCTATATACCAACAAATGTTATATCAATTACAGATGGCCAAATATTCTTAGGCACTGAACTTTTCAATCAAGGAATTAGGCCAGCAGTTAATGTTGGTCTCTCAGTTTCGAGAGTTGGATCAGCAGCTCAAACTAAGGCTATGAAAAAAGTAGCAGGATCGATCAAACTTGAATTAGCCCAATATCGTGAAATGGCAGCCTTTGCACAATTTGGTTCAGATTTAGATGCATCCACCCAAAAGCTTTTGAATAGAGGATCAAAACTTACTGAATTACTAAAGCAAGATCAGTACAGTCCAATGACTGTAGCGGAGCAAGTAGTCACAATATATGCTGGAGTAAAAGGTTATTTGGACAGTATTGACATAAATCAAATTCGCCCATTTGAAAAAGGTTTATTAGAATTAGTTAAATCTGAGAAACCAGAAGTAATAGAGTCTATCGAAAAAAGTGGAAAAATTGATGAGGAAACAGATAAAATTTTATCTGAAATTATAACAAATTACAAAAAAACAAATTTTGAGAATAAATAATGCCAAGCCTTGATGATTTAAGAAAAAGAATTTCCAGTGTAAAATCCACGCAGAAAATAACAAAAGCAATGAAAATGGTAGCTGCAGCTAAATTAAGAAAAGCACAAGAGATGGCAGAAAAAGGTAGGCCTTATAGTGATAAAATGGAGATAATTATTCAAAATTTAAGTAAATCTATAAGCGACCCCCAAAATGCACCTAAACTTCTTATTGGCACTGGAGAAGACAAAACCCATTTATGTGTTGTAATGACAGCGGACAGAGGTCTTTGTGGAGGCTTCAATACAAATATAGTAAAAAAGGCAAAGAATTATTTCAATAGGATTTTAAAAGAATCTAAAAATTTAAAAATTATAACCGTAGGTACAAAGGGTTTGGACCAATTAAAAAGAGACTATGGAAAATATGTTATTAAAAAAATCAATTTTAAAGACAAGAAGAAGTTGTCATTTGACGATGCCGAAGTAATTGGAAAAGAAATAGTAGATTTATTTAAAAATGAAAAATTTGATAAATGTGTAATTTTCTTCAATAAATTTAAAAACGTTATGACACAAGAACCACAAACACAACAAGTAATACCCGCGAAGCAAGATAAAGATGATAAAAAAAATGAATATTCATCATATGAATTTGAGCCCGACGAGGATGAGATTCTAGAAGATTTGCTTCCAAAAAATATATCTACTCAAATTTATAAAGGGTTTTTGGAAAATGCAGCAAGTGAACAAGGTTCACGAATGACAGCAATGGATAATGCGACAAGAAATGCTGGAGATCTAGTAGAAAAATTAACTATAAATTATAACAGAAGCAGACAAGCTGCTATAACTAAAGAGCTTATTGAAATTATATCAGGAGCAGAAAGTTTATAAATGAACAAGAGTGGAAAAATTACTCAAGTGATAGGAGCGGTCGTTGATGTACAATTCGAAGGAGATTTGCCTGAAATTTTAACAGCATTAGAAGTAGATAATAGCGGAAACAAATTAATATTAGAAGTTGCTCAACACTTAGGAGAGAATAGTGTTAGAACCATTGCGATGGATAGCACCGAAGGTTTAAAGAGGGGTGATGTCGTTCAAAATACAGGATCACCTATAAGTGTTCCAGTTGGCCCAGAAACCCTAGGAAGAATTATTAATGTAATTGGCCAACCAATTGATCAAAAAGGAGAAGTTAAAACTAAAGAGAGGTGGCCAATACATAGAGAAGCACCCAAATTTACAGAACAGTCTACAGAGACAGAAATTTTAGAAACAGGAATAAAAGTTATTGATCTTTTAGCGCCTTACTCAAAAGGTGGAAAAATAGGTTTGTTCGGGGGAGCAGGAGTTGGAAAAACGGTTATTATCATGGAGCTAATTAATAATATTGCAAAAGCTCATGGAGGCTTTTCAGTTTTTGCCGGTGTCGGTGAAAGGACCAGAGAAGGAAATGATTTATATCATGAAATGATCGAGTCAGGAGTTATCAAACCTGACGGCAAAGGTTCAAAAGCTGCTTTAGTTTATGGACAAATGAATGAGCCTCCAGGTGCTAGAGCTAGGGTAGGATTAACAGGATTAACAGTTGCTGAATATTTCAGAGATAAAGAGGGACAAGATGTGCTTTTTTTTGTAGATAATATTTTTAGGTTTACGCAGGCTGGTTCAGAAGTTTCTGCCTTGTTAGGAAGGATACCTTCTGCAGTTGGTTATCAACCCACTTTGGCAACCGATATGGGAAATCTCCAAGAAAGAATTACCACTACTGGAAAAGGCTCGATTACATCTGTTCAAGCAATCTATGTTCCAGCAGATGATTTGACAGATCCTGCACCAGCAACTTCATTTTCCCACCTTGATGCTACAACAGTACTTTCAAGACAAATAGCAGAGTTAGGAATTTACCCAGCAGTTGATCCACTTGATTCTACTTCGAGAATCTTAGACCCGAGAATTGTTGGCGAAGAGCATTATAGAGTCGCAAGACAAGTTCAAAAAATATTACAAACATACAAATCATTACAAGATATAATTGCGATTTTAGGAATGGATGAACTTTCTGAAGAGGACAAACTTACTGTTGCAAGAGCAAGAAAAATACAGAGATTTTTATCTCAACCATTTTTTGTTGCCGAGGTTTTTACTGGTACACCTGGAAAACTTGTCAACCTAGACTCAACAATAAAAGCATTTGATGCCATTTGCAAAGGTGATTATGATCACTTACCAGAAGCAGCTTTTTATATGGTAGGAACAATTGAAGAAGCAGTTGCTAAAGCAGAAAAAATGGCCAAGGAAGCAGCAGCTTAAATGGCTGAAAATTTTAATATTGAAATCATCTCACCAGAACTCAAACTGTTAGCAGAAAAGGTAAATTCAGTAACAATACCTGGATATGAGGGAGATATGACTATTTTGAAAGACCATATACCTGTGATTACTTTTTTAAGACCAGGTATAATTGAAGTTTTAGCAGATAAAGAAAGAAAATATTTTGTAGAAGAGGGAACTGTTGAATTTTTTGAAAATAACTTGTCTATACTATCTTCAACAATTTCAGATTTGAGCAAACTTACCAAGGAACATGTTTCTAAAATGATTGATCAATGTAAAGATCAGCTTAATAAGGAAAATTTAGATGACAAAAAAAGATATATTGTTTCTCACAAATTAGATTGTTTGACAAGAATTAGCTTATAAAAGGCTGTATTTTTAAAAGCAATTTTTTATAAAGATTTTTCTTAAAGTCTACAATAATATTTGGCAAAGTATCGGGACTCACCCATTTCCACTCTATAAACTCTGGATGAGATGTTTTGAGATTAATTTCATCATCTGTGCCTGTAAATTTTAATATGAACCATTTTTGTTTTTGCCCTCTAAATTTACCCTTCCAAATTTTACCTAAAAGATAATTTGGTAGCTCGTATTCTGTCCACTCATCTATCTCTTTTAGGATTTTAATACTCTTAATACTTGTTTCTTCCTCAAGTTCTCTTTTTAATGCTACCACAAGATTTTCACCATCGTTAACCCCTCCCTGAGGCATTTGCCATTTATTATTAATAGGAAAATCTTTTCTTTTTCCTACAAAGATTTTGTTATCTTTATTTATTACTATTGCTCCTACACCAATTCTCATTGGCAGCATAACATTCTCCTTTAGGTGGCTAATAGATTCAAAGCATAATCTAACTGATTGTCAGACTTGGTATTTATTTGGAAATCACTTCCATTTTCTTCAACAAAAATATCTGGTTCTACTCCAATTTCTGAAATAGATTCACCTGATGGCAAATAATATTTAGATACTGTTAGTCTCATACCGCCACCGTCACTGAGCGGAATTATTGATTGAACTGAACCTTTACCATAAGTTTTCTCACCTAAAATAATAGCTCTTTTATGATCTTTAAGGGCACCCGCAACTATCTCCGACGCTGATGCTGAACCATTATTGATCATTACAATAAGAGGTTTACCATTTAATTTATCACCTTTTTTTGCAAAAAAACGTCTATTCTCAAATATTTTTCTTCCTTTTGTTGAAACTATCTCTCCATCATCCAAAAAAAAATCAGTAATATTGATAGCTTGCGTCAAAAGTCCACCGGGATTATTTCTTAAATCTAGAATATATCCATTAGCTTTTTCTTTATTTTCGAAAATATCAATTTTTTTTATTAATTGATCACTGCTATTACTATTAAAAGATTTTAGTCTTAAATAGCCAATTTTATTTTTTAAAAGCTTTGCTTCAACTGATTTTACAACTATTATTTCTCTAACTACTTTTTTAATCAATGCTTTCTTTTCACCTTTTCTTCTTATTGTTAATTCTATTGGCGTACCAACTGGACCTCTCATAAGTTTTACAGCCTCCATAAGAGATTTTCCTTGAACTTGTGTTTTTCCAATCTTGACAATATAGTCACCGGCTTTTATTCCAGCTTTTGCAGCCGGGGTATCATCAATAGGTGATATTACCTTAACAACACCTGACTCCATGCCAATTTCAATACCAAGTCCACCAAATTTACCTTGGGTATCAGTTTGCATATTCTCAAAAAGTTCAGGACTCATATAAGCCGAGTAAGGATCTAAGGATTGTAATACTCCGTTTATTGCTGAGTCTATGGCCTCAGATTGATCAACATCATCCACATATTCTTTTTTAATTTTTTCTAAAACTTCGCCAAACAGATCTAATTTCTCGTAAACATCTGTAGATGATTTAACATTAATGGGCATGCTAAAAATAATAAAATACAATAGGATACGTAATACTTTTGTCATATATTAATTCTTTCGTTTAAAAGAGGTTCAGACCACATTTTTTCAAGATCATAAAATTTTCTTTTTTCAGGATGAAAAATATGAATGATAATATCTAGTGTATCAATTAATTTCCATCCATCACTTGTACCCCCTTCAATTTTAAATCTTCCCATTCCTTTTTTTTCTAAAGTCGAGAGTAATATTTCTGAGAGAGACTGAATGTGTCTGGATGATGTTCCAGAAGCAATTATCATGTAATCAGCTATATAAGATTTTCCTTTTAAATTAATCGAAACAATATTATCTGCTTTATTTTCATTTAAAGTTGTTTCTATTATTTTTTTAAGCTTTGGAATCTCCATTAATAAACGTATTTTAAATAATTTTTCCTTAATTTAGAAGAAGAAATGTTGACCATTTTTGATTTAAAAATTAGGAAATTACTCTTTCCAAAAGCCTTAAAAGCTTTTGAATTTAAGGAATTTTGAACATAACCTCTTCTTGGAAAGACGGCGATTTGACACAACTTTGGGATTTCCCTCCATTTTTTCCATTTATGAAAATTTTGAAGATTATCCGAGCCTATGAAAAAATAGTATTTAACATTTTTCGTATTATTCTTTAAAAATTTAATTAAATTAATTGTTTCAGAAGATTTAATTCGATTATCGTAACTTTTTATTTTAATTTTTTTGAACGATTTAGCTATTTGTCTTGAAAGCAAAATTCTTTTTTTTAAAGACATCATAGGTTTTTTTTTCAAGGGATTTTTTTTTGTTACTGCCCATATAATTGAATTGAGTTTAAGTTTTCTAGCTCCAAATTTTGAAATTTCTAAATGTCCTATATGAGGAGGATCAAAAGTACCTCCTAAAATACCAATTTTTTTTACCATAACTTTTTTTTCAAACGGTTTTTATGACCTCACACTACCTTTACCTTCGACTATGTATTTATATGAAGTAAGCTGGTTAATGCCAACCGGACCTCTTGGAGGCATTTTGTTAGTTGATATACCAACTTCACCACCAAAACCAAATTCTCCTCCATCAGCAAATTGTGTAGATGCATTATGCATTGCAATTGCACTATTAACTTGATTTAAAAAAAAATTTGCAGTTTTTTTATTGTTTGTAACAATCGAATCCGTATGCATAGTTCCATATTTTAAAATATGAGATACTGCATCCACAACTCCATTAACTATCTTTACAGAAATCTTAGGTCGTAGATATTCTGTTTTCCAATCAATTTCTTTTGCAAATTTCAATTTGTTTCCAAATAGACTATTAATTTTTTTGTCAGCAATAACTTCACAGCCTAAGGACATCAAACCTCTTACTAATTCTTTGGCATGTGAGTTCATACACTTTTTATCTATTAATAGTGTTTCTGCTGCTCCACAGATAGATGTTCTCCTCATTTTAGAATTTAGAACAATTTTTTTTGCCATGCTTAATTGTGAATCTCTATCCACATATACATGACAATTTCCCTCTAAATGTCCAATAACATTTATTTTTGATAACTTCTGTACTTTTTTTACTAAATTTTTTCCACCCCGTGGAACTATAACATCTATATAATTTGACATATTTGAAAGCAGATAATTCACGATTTTTCTATTTTTGTTATCAATAAATTGAATACAGTTTTTATCAATATTGTTTTTTTGAAGTGAGTTTCTAAATAAATCTACAAAAATTTTATTTGAATTAAATGACTCAGACCCGCCTCTAAGTATAGCAACATTACCAGATTTTAAGCAGAGTGATGAAACATCACATGTAACATTAGGTCTGCTCTCATAAATAACTCCTATAACACCAATTGGTACAGTTATCTTTTTTATAGTAAGTTTGTTTGGCCTATTCCATTTTTCAATTATTTTTCCTAACGGATCCTTAAACTTGATAATTTGACCAATGGTATCTCGAATATTATTAATTTTTTTTTCATCAAGGAGCAACCTGTCAATTAACTCCTCTCTTTTACAAGTTTTAATATCTTTAATATTCTCGTTAATGATTTTTTTTTTATTTCTTGAAATTTCTTTACTAAACACATCAAGAACTTTGTTCCTTTTTTTTATATCAACTTTAACAATGTTTAGCGCTGCAACCTTTGATCTTTCGCCTATCTTCTTAAGATATTTACTGATCATAACTTCACCATATCATCTCTGTGAATAATTTCAGACTTACTAAAGTATCCTAAAATACTTTCTATTTGATCTGTTTTTAGTCCTTTGATTTTATCAATTTCGATTGATGAAAATGAGGTGAGGCCTCTTGCCAGTGCTTTCCCACCATCATCTAAGATCAGCACGTTATCACCTTTTGAAAATTTACCTTCTACTTTTATAATTCCTGCCGGTAGTAAACTTTTACCATTTTCTAGGGCTTTATGAGCTCCGGTATCAATAAATATTTTTCCATTTGATCCTATTGAGCTGGCTATCCATTTTTTTCTTGCATCTAAACTTGAAACTTTTGGGATAAACCACGTGCATTGATTTTTTTTAATCAATCTTTCGAGTGGGTTGAAGTGTTTTCCATTGGCTATAGCCATATGACAACCTGCACTCATACAAATTTTTGCAGCCTCCAATTTCGTTGACATGCCCCCAGATCCATAAGCAGTTTTTTTATTATCCACAAAAGAAAAAATTTTTTCATTAATATCATTCACATTTTTAATTATTTTTTTATATTTTGAAGACTCATATAAGCCATCAACATCAGAAAAATTAATTAAAACATTCGCACTAATAATCTGAGCTACCCTTGCAGCTAAACGATCATTATCTCCATACTTTATTTCAGAGGTTGCAGTTGTATCATTTTCATTAACAATAGGTATCGCATCTAATTTAAATAAATTTTCAAAAGTTCTTTTAATATTAATTGCTCTTCTTCTTTGCTCGGTATCATCAGGTGAGATTAATATTTGTCCAATGTTAATTTTATTTTTCTCAAATATTTTCCTATAAATATTTGTAAGATATATCTGACCAATTGATGCTAACGCTTGGCTCATCTCTATTTTCAGTTTTTTTTTCTTAACATTCAATGAATTTTGACCTAATGCTATAGCTCCTGAAGATACAATAACAAAATTTTTACCCTTTTTTTTAAATTTTTTTATATCTTTTACAAAACTATTTAACCATTTCTCCTTTAATTTTCCTCTACTATCAACGAGATTTGATGATCCAATTTTAAGAACAATAGTTTTAGCTTTATTTATATACATTTTTTGTAAATTTCTTTTTTAATCTTTTCTAAATTTGTATTTGTGATTAATGATACAGTTTCAAAGTTCTTTTTAATCTTATTCTTAAAATCTTTGAGTTTTTCGCTAAGCGTATCTTTTTCTATTAAATCTATTTTATTAAAAATTATTAACTCCTTTTTTTTTAGTATACCTTTATCATACTTAGACAATTCACTCCTTACTTTCAAATAGTTTTCACTCAGATTTTTTTCTGACACATCAATTAAATGAATTAATGTTTTACATCTTTCGATATGTCTTAAAAATTTATCTCCTAAGCCTATACCTTTGTGTGACCCTTCAATTAATCCCGGAATATCGGCTAAAATTATTTCTTTATGATTAAAGCCTAAAACTCCTAAGTTAGGATTTATTGTTGTGAAAGGATAATTAGCAATTTTTGGTTTTGCTCGAGTACACTTTGACAAGAAACTTGACTTACCTGCGTTTGGTAGTCCAATAATTCCAATATCGGCAATAACTTTTAATTGTAACCAAATCCAAAACTCCTCTCCCTTTTTTCCATCTGTTTTTCTTCTAGGTGCTCTATTTGTTGAGCTTTTAAATTTTGTATTTCCCAATCCACCTTGTCCACCGGTTGCAACAACAAACTTTTCTTTATTATTTATAAAATCATAAATTAAAGAGTTGTTATCTTCTTCATATATCTGTGTGCCTACAGGGATTTTTAAAACTAAGTCTTTTCCACCTGCGCCAGTTTTATTTTTTTTACTACCTGCTTTTCCGTTTTCTGCTTTAAAATGCTGTTTGTATCTAAAGTCTATCAATGTATTAAGATTTCTTTCAGACTCTAAAATTACTGAGCCACCATTTCCACCATCCCCACCATCTGGACCACCAAACTCCACGTATTTTTCTCTTCTAAAACTGGACGAACCCGACCCCCCATTGCCAGCTTTAATATAAATCTTTGCTTGATCTAAAAATTTCATGTTGAAAAGTAATTGTACTGTTACTTAAATTTATTTGGGAACTACAGATACTAGGGTTCTGTTCGATTTAGATTTTTTAAATTTTACTTTCCCATTAATTAATGAAAAAATTGAATGATCCTTACCCATGCCTACATTATTACCTGGATGGATTTTAGTTCCTCTTTGACGAACTATTATGTTTCCTGGCTCGACTAATTGCTCACCGTACCTTTTAACTCCAAGTCTACGTCCAGCGCTATCTCGACCGTTTTTGGTTGTTCCGCCTGCTTTTTTAGTTGCCATAATTTCTACTTTTTCCCTTTAGTTTTAACTGTTGTTTTTTTTTCAACAGGCTTGTTTAAAACTTTTTCTTTTTTTGCAGAAGATTTTTTAACTGATTTTGATTCATTTGACAATTTTATTTTATCTTTTTTTATTTCAGATACTATTTTTCCACCCTTTAATATTTTAGTTATCTGTACTTTTGAAAGTAATTGTCTATGCCCGTATCTTTTTCTTGAATTTTGTCTTCTTCTTTTTTTAAATACTATTATTTTTTTATCCTTAATATTATCAAGCAAAAGACCTTCTACTGTGGCACCATTAACTGTAGGGTTGCCTACTTCTGTTGTTTTGTCATCACTAACAAGCAATACTTTTTTAAATTCAACTTTTTCTCCTTTTGTAATATTTAATCTCTCGACTTTAAGGATATTACTAGCTGATACCTTGTATTGTTTGCCACCGGTTTCAATAATTGCAAAAGACATAAAATAATCTCTATTAAAATTTAAGGCAATATAACCTGGTACTTTATCAAGTCAAGTTGAATGATGTTAAAATTTATCTTTTAAATTCCTTAATTTTTTGAAAACTTCAAATTTTGAGCTATTACTCATTTTAAGGTTATTTTTAATTCTTTCATCGTCACACCTTAAAAATATATTAGTTTCTAATTCATCACTTAATTTAACCGGAAGAGTTGGAAGTTTTTTTTCCATTTTATTTTTTACGACTTGAATTCTATCTTGAAGATTTTTGTTATCTTTATCAATACTAATGCAAAAACTCCCATTATTTTTGGTATATTCATGACCGCAATAAATCATTGTATTTTTTGGCAAGTTTTTAATTTTTTCTAAAGACATAAACATTTGTTCAAAAGTACCTTCAAAAATTCTTCCACATCCAAGAGAGAACAAAGTATCTCCTGTAAAAATAACACCAGCTTTTTCAGAATAGAAAGCGATATGACCGAGGGTATGCCCAGGCACATGAATAACCTTAAAATCTGTTTTTCCCAAATTGAATTGTTCGCCATCACTTTTTTTAATATCACCACCAGGAATTTTTTCTACTTCATACGAAGAACAAATTACTTTCGAATTATACTTTTTTTTAAGATTAATATTTCCACCTACATGATCATTATGATGATGTGTGTTTAAAATAAAATCTAATTTTTTATAAGTTTTACTAATTTCTTTATCTACTTCTTGAAAATCTGAGGGATCAACAATTCCAATCAAATTCGTTTTTTTATCTCTAATCAAATAGCTATAGTTATCTGATAGGCAACTTATAATAGTAATATCCAACATTTAACTTAATAAAAATATTCCAAGTTTAGAAAAAAGGTTTTTCATCTCGAGATTACTTTTTTTGATTTCTGAAGTTTTATCCTCATTCACCCCAACAACTTTATTAATCTTGATATTTTTTTCCAAACAAAAATCAAATAAATCTTTAATTGTACACATATGAAGATTAGGTGTGTTATACCATGTATTTGGTAAGGTTTTTGTTACTGGCATTTTACCAAAAAATAATAATTTTGTTCTTACTTTCCAGTATCCAAAATTAGGTATAGATATAATTACTGACTTTCCAACTCTTAAAAGATCTTTCAAAACCTTTTCAGGATTGTAAAATGCCTGAAGAGTTTGGCTTAATATAACAAAATCAAAAGATTGATTTGGAAATTGGTGAAGCTCTGTTTCTGCATTTCCTTCTATAACAGAAAGACCTTTGTAAATACATTTTTTTACGTTTTCCTCAACAAGCTCTAAACCTCGAGCTTGTATATTTTTTTCTTTGATAAGAAGGCTCATTAATGAGCCATCTCCACACCCTACGTCTAGTACTCTAACGTTTTTGGGTAACAAATCTGCAATTACTTTAAATTCTTTTTTCATTTTTAAATTTCAAATACATTGAGTCTATAAATCCTTTTAAGGTTTTAAGAAACTCTGGTTCGTTTACTAAAAAAGAGTCATGACCTTTATCGGTTTTAATTTCAGCAAAAGAAACATCAGCTCCTGAAGCGTTAAGAGCAATAACTGTATCTTTATTTTCTTTTGTTGTGTAAAGCCAATCTGAAGAAAAAGAAATAACTAAAAATTTAGTTTTCTGATCCTTAAATGCCTCAACAAGTCCTCCTTTAAATTGTCTGGCTAGATCAAAATAATCCATTGCCCTAGTAATATACAAAACTGAGTTTGCATCAAACCTTTCAACAAATGTGAAACCTTGGTGTCTTAAATAACTTTCGACCTGAAAATCAGCATCAAAACTGAATTCGTAATCAGCTTTTTCCTGAAGTTTTCTTCCAAATTTTTCCTGCATTCCTTTTTCTGATAAATAACTAATATGTCCAACCATTCTAGCAACAGCCAAACCATTTTTTGGTTGAACATTTTTTTTTAAATACCTTCCCTTGTCCCAAACAGGATCCGCCATAATAGCCTGTCTGGCTAATTCATTAAGAGCAATATTTTGTGCACTATGGCTTGTGCTGCAAGCAATCGGAACTGCAGAAAAAGTTCTATTAGGAAATGTTGCGCAAAACTGAAGTAACTGCATTCCGCCCATAGAGCCTCCTGTAGCACAAAGAAGTTTTTTTATTCCCAAATAATCTAGAAGAGTTTCTTGTGCTTTAACTATATCTCTTATGGTTATTACTGGAAAATTCAATCCATAGGGCTCATTTGTTTTTTTGTCTATTTCTTTAGGACCCCACGAACCCATGCACCCTCCAATAACGTTTGCACAAATTACAAAATATTTATTGGTGTCTATGGCCTTTCCAGGACCCACAGCAGTTACCCACCAACCCTCTCTTTTTGTGATTGGATTAACCCCGCTAACAAATTGATCACCAGTTAGTGCATGAAAGACTAAAATGGCATTATCTTTAGATTCATTTAATTTTCCGTAAGTTTCATATGCTAAAGAAAAATCTTTTACAGTTTGCTTGCAATCTAGCAAAAGAGGTTTTGAAACGTTTAATTTTTTAATATTTTTCAATTTTTCATCCATATAAAAAAAAACCCAGCTAGACTGGGCAAAAAATCCATGTTTAGCTGCATTTACTTAGCGCTCGCAATTCGGTTAAATCAGCGCTACGCGGATGTATACTAAATCGCCACAAACATGTCAATTTATTCAAATAAATTTATTTCCATTATACAAATGGAGTCTCTTTTTATATAAGACATTAAAAATATTATGAAATTGCCAAAACCTAGAAAAATTATAGCGGAAAAGTATGTTGCTGGATTGAGTCTTTTCAAGAGCAGAAGGAGTCCAATTAAACTATCGGCAAATGAGTCTGCATTAGGCCCAAGCCCAAAAGCGGTGAAATCCTATAGTTCAATCGGCAAAGGTTTTGTAAGATATCCAGACTCAGATGGGACTTTTTTTCGAAAGGTTCTTGCTAAAAAATTTAGACTAAAAAGGGATAGAATAATTCTAGGATCAGGCTCTGATCAAATATTTGAGCTAGTATGTAAACTTTTTTTAAGCAAAGGTGATGAAGTTATTGTACCAGAGTATAGTTTTATTATTTATAGAATTTACAGCAGAATGTTTGGAGCAAAGGTTAGGTACGCTAAAGAGGAGAATTTTAAACCATCTGTGCAATCAATTTTAGATCAAGTAAGCAGAAAAACAAAAATAGTTTTTTTGGCTAATCCAAATAATCCAACAGGCACTTATCTAGATAAATTTGAAATACTTAAACTAAGAAAAAAATTAAGAAGTGATATTTTATTAGTTATTGATGATGCATATTACGAGTATATCAATGATCCAAATTATTCATCAGGAATTCAATTATTTTCTAAATCAAAAAATGTTCTTGTAACAAGAACTTTTTCCAAAATCTATGGTTTAGCAGGATTAAGAATAGGCTGGGGCTATGGATCTAAAGAAATAATTAAAAAATTATATGAAATAAAGCCACCATTTAATGTCAGTAGACCGGCTCTATTTGCTGCTACACAGGCTGTACAAGATTCAAAATGGTTAAACAAAGCAATAAATCATAATAACTTTTGGGCAGAGAAAATATATGAAGTTTTAGACGAAATTGGCATCGCAACTAACAAAACTAATGTAAATTTTTTTCTTTTAAATTTTGATTTTGTTAATTATTCAGCTAATCAAGTCTTTAACAAATTGGCAAATTCTGGAATACTGGTTAGACAAATGGATGTATATAATATTAAGAATTCATTAAGAGTAACAATAGGTAACAGCAAAGAAAATAAAAAATTTATTTCTGCTTTAAGGAAAATTTTTAATGTTTGATCAAGTATCAATAATAGGTTGTGGTTTAATTGGCTCTTCGGTTTTAAGGAGATTAAAAAAGAATAAGTTGGTAAAAAAATTGGTATGTTACGACAACAATAAATCTGTCTGTGAGATAATAAAAAAAGAAAGCCTTTCAGATCATATAGCTTCAAACCCAATTGATGCAGTAAAAAATTCTGACTTTATTTTAATTGCAATTCCTCTAAGTAGTTTTGAAAATATAATAAGTTCTATCAAAGATAATTTAAAACCAGGATCAATACTAACGGATACATCCTCAGTAAAAATAGGTGTTGATAATATTGTAAAAAAATTAAAAATAAAAAACGTTACCTGGATTCCAGGTCATCCAGTAGCAGGAACTGAAAACAGCGGACCTAATGCGGGCTTTCCCGAACTATTCCAGGACAGGTGGACAATACTTTCTCCTGATAAAAATGTGAAAGATTCAGAAATTAAAAAAACCTCTCTTTTTTGGGAGTCAATGGGAAGTAAAGTCAAAATCATGTCAGTTGAAGATCATGATAAAATTATATCTCTTACTAGCCACCTTCCACACGCCATAGCATATAATATTGTAAAAACAGTCATGGCTAGTGATGAAAAAGCTAAAGCTGACATTGTTAGATATAGTGCTGGAGGACTAAGAGATTTTACCAGGATAGCAGCATCAGACCCAATCATGTGGAAAGATATATTTATAAATAATAGTAGCTTAATTATTGATGCTATTGATAGATTTAGTCAAAGTTTGAATGAGTTTAAAAAAGCTATTGAGGAGAAAAATAGCGAAAAGTTATTAAAAATTTTTGAGAAGTCTAAAGAATTTAGAAAATCAATAATTAAAGCGGGTCAAGACACTGATAAACCAGACTTTGGAAGAAAATAACTAATCTATTAGGTCAATTTCTTTATAAATTTCTGATTGAAGTTTTTCTAAAAATTTATTTTTTTCGAGACCTGGTTTAATAGGATCAAGAAAAGATATTGTCATATTGCCTGGATATTTATTGAAACTATTTTTTGGCCAAACTTTTCCAGTATTCAATGCCACGGGAACACAAGGTAACTTTATAGCATCATATATTCTTGAAACTCCTTTTTTAAAAGCCGGACGATCTTTGTAGGAAACTCTTGTTCCTTGGGGAAAAATTAGCAAGGGTCGGTTAGTTCTACTAGTTTTATCTAAAATTTTGTCAAAAAAACTTAAATTTTCTTTTGTTGCGGTATCTCTAACAATATCAATCGCTCCAATTTTTTTTAAACACCAACCAAAAAATGGGATTCTAATTAACTCTTTTTTTAATATAAAAATAGGTCCTGGTAAAACTGTTTGTAAAGCAAATGTTTCAAACATAGACTGGTGTGCTGATGCAACAAAATACTTTTCATTCTTCTTAAGATTTTCAAGACCCTTAAATTCAATTTTGGCGTTTAGAAATATTCTTAAAATAAGCACAACATAATCTGAAAGAATTTTGCCTGCACAGATCATGTATCTATCTTTTATAAATAATAATGGTATTGAAATAATACACGCAGTGGCTATTCCACTATACAGAAAAATATTAAAAAAAAATGATCTTAAAAATAACATTAATTAAATTATTTCAGAAATCTTTTGTCTTCTTCTTATAATTTTAATTTTACCTTTTTTCACAATTACTTCTGCAGCAAGAGGTCTTGTATTATAATTAGACGATAAAGAAGATCCATAAGCCCCAACATTTGTAATAGCAACAAGATCATTTTCATTCAATAATGAAAAATTTTTGTATTTAACAAAAGTATCTGTGCTTTCACAGATTGGTCCAACGAATTCTACTTTTCCATTTATTTTTTTCTTTAATTTTAAAACTGGAACGATATCATGTTTAGCATTATATAATGCTGGTCTCATGAAATCATTCATTCCAGCATCTAAAATAATAAAACTTTTATTTCCGTTTTTTTTAATAAATACAATTTTTGAAATTAAAGTTCCTGCGTTACCAACAATAAACCTCCCCGGTTCAAAAATTATTTTACAATTTAATTCTTTTTTAAATTTATTAACTAATTTGGAATAATTTTTTATATCAATTTTCTTTTCGTTATTTTGATAGGGTATACCAAATCCTCCACCAAGATCGATATATTCAAAATTAATTTGACTTGATTTAATTATTTTGGATAAAACATTTAAAGTTTTCCTATAAGGATCAACCGATCTTATCTGACTTCCAATATGCACGCTCACTGCTTTAATTTTTAGATTTTTATACTTACCAAAATTTCTGCAAAACCTTAAAAAGTTTGATTTTGGCAATCCAAATTTACTATCTATTTTACCAGTTGAAATTTTAGATAGTGTATTGGCATCTACTCCTGGATTAATTCTAATTCCAATAGACGTTGTTCGTTTCATTTTTCTAGATAGTTTATCAATTAATCTAGCCTCACTTTCAGACTCAATATTAATTAATAGAACTCTTTTTTGAATAGCAACTTTAAGTTCAGTTTCTGTTTTTCCAACACCAGAAAAAACAATTTTACTAGGCTTAATTTTTGCTTTTAGTGCTTTCATGAGCTCTCCCTCAGATACTACATCTGCCCCCGAACCTAATCTGCCCAATTCTTTTATAAGAGATACATTTGAATTAGACTTTACAGAAAAACAAATTAATGGTTTTACTTTTTTAAAATAACTGGAAAAAGTTTGATAGTTAGCTCTCATTTTTTTATAAGAATAAACATAAAATGGAGTAATATTTTTTTTTACAACACTTTTAATAGAAGTATTGTCTATAAATAGATTTTGACCTTTATAAATTAAGCTCATATTTTTAAGAAATTATAATATTTTCAATGTGATTTTTTGATTTATAAATAGGTGCAGATTTTTTTCCACAACTAAATAAAAATATACAAAATAATGAAATAAATAATATCTTTTTCATTTCAGTTCTTTTTTGTATTTTGCAATCATTCTTTTAACATTTTTTGCAGATGTTCCGCCAAAAGATGTTTTTGAATTCATAGAGTTCACCACATCAAACATTTTAGGTATATTTATGTTAACCTCTTTAACAAATTTATTTATTTCACCTTTGGAAAGTTGATCCAATCTAATTTTCTTTTTTTCCGCATAATTAACCAATTTTGATGAAATACTATAGCCTTTTCTGAAAGGTAGATTTTTTTTCATCGAGAGAAAATCAGCAAAATCAGTGGCAGTCGTGTATCCTTTCTGCGCCATATCTCTCATATTATTTTTTTTGGTATTTAAATTTTTAATAAGTTCAATGGCCATCATCAAGCTGTCTTTAAGTGTATCGTAGCTATCAAAAACCAATCCTTTATCATCTTGAAGATCTTTATAATACGATATTGGCAATCCTTTCATTATAGTTAACATAGAATTTAAATTACCATAATTAATAGCCGTTCTTCCTCTTATTAATTCAGCAGGATCCGGATTCTTTTTTTGAGGCATAATAGAAGAGCCTGTTAAAACTTGGTCTTTAAACTCAAGAAAACTAAAAGCTTCAGAGTTAAAAATAATAAAGTCTTCTGCTAATCTCGATAAATGCATCGCACAAGTTGCAGCCGCAGATAAGAAGTCAATTGCAAAATCTCTATCCGAAACAGAATCTATTGAATTATTTGTTGGTTTTTTAAAACCTAGTTTTTTTGCAGTAAATTTTCTATCAATATTAAATGATGTGCCAGCCAGAGCTGCCGAGCCAAGGGGACATTCATCAATTAAAAGAATATTATTTAAAAATCTTTTTTTATCCCTATTAAGCATCTCTACGTATGCGAGCAAATAATGTGCAAAAGAAACAGGTTGAGCATTTTTTAAATGCGTGAAACCTGGCATAACCGTATTGATATTTTTCTCAGCCTTATTCAAAATACATTTGATAAGATCATTTATTGTATCAATAGTATCTTGTGATGAGTCTTTTACCCAAATTTTAAAGTCGGTTACAACTTGGTCATTTCTTGACCTCGCGGTATGCAAATAGCCAGCAGACTCCCCAATAATTTGAAATAATCTTTTCTCAATATTTTGATGAATATCCTCAAACTGTTCTTTAAATTTAAATTTTTTTTTGCTTATTTCTCTTTCTATTTTTTTAAGACCATTTATTATTTTAAAACCATCTTTTTTTGGTATTATTTTTTGTTTAATAAGCATTTTTGCATGTACTATTGATGCAAAAATATCTTCTTTATAAAGTCTTTTATCAATATTTATGGATGAACCTATCCTTTGGAAATTTTTCGAATTTCCTTTTGTGATTCTATTTGACCAAACTGTTCTATTCTTTTTCATCTTTTTATATGTTAAATCTATTTATGTGACTTACTCTTTAAATACAACCCTAATAAATCCGAGTTCAAATTCAGCTCCAAAAAATATAGTTATACTTTGTCATGGTTATGGCGGCGATGGTAAAGATATTTCGGTTTTGGCTAATTATTGGAAAAATTTTTTACCCGAAACACTATTTGCATGTCCTAACGCACCAGAGATTTGTAAGGTAAATCCCTCAGGTTTCCAATGGTTTGATCTTATGGATCAAAGCGAGGATGAAATATTATCCAAATCATTAATCGCTGAAAGAAAACTCAATTTATTTATTAGTGAAATCGCAAATAAAAATAAAGTTAAGGATAAAGATATAGCACTTGTCGGTTTTAGCCAGGGATGTATGATTTCTCTACAAACCGGCATTAAAAGAAAAAATGAAATTGCATGTGTATTAGGTTACTCTGGAAAAGTTATAAATATTGAGCATTTAAAAAAAAATATTAATTCTCGACCTAAAATTTACTTAATGCATGGCGATATTGACCAGGTAGTTCCGGTTAACTCTTTACTAGAATCAAAACACTTTTTTGAGCAAAATGATTATCAAATTTCTACTAAAATATTTCAACAATGTGAGCACAGAATTCCTAACGAAGGTTTAAGCATAGGTTTAGAATTTTTGAAAAAAAATTTGACTAAATAGCCAGATTACTGCAACAAAATTATAACTTGATATTTTTTTTCTATCGCGTTAGCATTTATTATGATCATAGCTTCAACAGAAAAAATACCTTTAGAAAAATGTCCTGCACTTGTCCTTAATGCAGACTTCAGGCCTTTAAGTTATTACCCATTATCGCTTTGGTGCTGGCAAGATGCTGTAAAATCTGTTTTTTTAGATAGAGTTAGTATTGTTTCAACTTATGAAAGAAAAGTTCGTAGCCCATCATTTGAAATGAGTCTACCAAGTGTAATTGCTTTAAAAAGTTTTATAAAGCCGTCAGAACATCCAAATTTCACAAGATTTAATGTATTCCTAAGAGACAAGTTTGCTTGCCAATATTGTGGAGCAAAGAAAGATTTAACTTTCGACCATCTTCTTCCCAAATCAAAAGGTGGAGTTACAGATTGGGAAAATGTTGTTACTGCTTGCTCAACATGTAATGTAAGGAAGGGCGGTAAGCTTTATAATAAATGTGATTTAAAATTAATAAAAAAACCATTTATTCCAACAGTTGATGATCTTCACAAAAATGGAAGAAATTTTCCTCCAAATTTTTTACATGAAAGCTGGATGGATTATCTATATTGGGATATAGAATTAGAACCTTAATTAAATCTTCTCAGAAACTTTTATAGCTACTTTTGAAGTATTTTGTATTATTTTGTCTAATACAAAATAGAGACCTCTTTTTGTTGCTCCTTCATCATACGCTATATTTTTATGTTCATCCTCATCTTCTCTAAATTTTTTTATAGATTTTTTCAAATCTTTTTCGTCATCACCAAGCTTATCTAATTGATTTTTATAGTGATCGCATATGACTTCTTCAACTGAGGCTGTACAAAGCATCGCAGCTTTTTGACCAAGCATAGTTGTTCCAAAACCAAGAGTAACTCCAAGCAAGTCCCATAGAGGCAAAAATATTGTCGGTTTTATATTTCTTTTTTGGATTTCTTTATCAAAATAATTAAAGTGTTCTTTTTCATGTTCTTTCATTTCCTCAATTAATTTCTTTAATTTTTCATCTTTTTTAAAAGTGTTTAAAGCTAGTAATTGTCCTTCATAGATTTTAATCGCACCCCTCTCACCAGCATGGTCAACTCTTATGATTTCTTCCAATGTTTTTTTATTTGTTGTTTTCATAATTTCTAAATAATTTTAAGAATATAACGAATAATACTAAGGAAAAAATGGTATTTATTGATGCAAGTGACAAACCAAAAACCCGAAAAGTAACAGTTTTGCAGCTTACAGCGTTATTACCCAATTGTTTTAAAAGATCTTCTGTCGAGAAATTTTGATCTAAACTACCAACTTCACAAACTAAGGATTCATTAAAAAAACCTTGCTCAATACCAAAATGATAAAAAGCAACAATAGATCCAACCAAAGATACTAAAGAAAGCAATAGCAAAGAAATTTTAATATATCTTTTTATAATAATTATATTCAAGATTATAAAAATTGAAATAAAGTACGGAAAACGTTGGTAAATACAAAGTTTGCAAGGTTTATGTCCAAGACCATACTCTATCGTATAAGCTGAAAAAACTGATAGTATCAAAAGGGACAAAATTGATAACAAAGTTATATTTGTATTTTTTTTCATTTTTTACTTTAATACAAAATAAATTCCGCCAGCTATAATTAAAATAAATAATGTTATAATAATTGACCATTTGGCACCCTCTTTTTCAAGAAAAGGACCAAATTTTTGACCAAACTTGTAAGTTAAAAAAGCTACTAGAAAAAATCTAGAACCTCTTGTTAAAACACAAATAATTATAAAAAAAACAATATTAAAATGAATAAAACCACTTGAGATAGTTAGAAGTTTGAATGGTAATGGTGTGAAGCCAGCAGTAACAAGTATTCCCAACCAAGAAAAAAAACCGCCCTTTGTAGAAAATTTATCTTTTAAAAAATTAGGATTTTCGTATCCATATAACTCAAATATCTTTATTCCTATTTCATTAAAAAAAACATAGCCAATTAAATAACCAAAAAGTGCACCTAAAACAGAAAAAATAGTCGCAATTATAGCTATACGAATAAACTCATTTTTTTTTGCAACAACCATTGGAATTATCATTACATCTGGCGGTATAGGAAAAAAAGAACTCTCAATAAATGACTCAAAAGCTAAAAGTGGTTTTGCGTATTTATGACCAGCCCAAGAAACACACTTATCGTATATTTTTTTAATCATTTTTTTTGTTGCGTCTTAAATTAATTCAAAACATAATGTTTGTACAAACATTATTTAAGAGGGATGTGGGCGAATGGTGGAACTGGTAGACGCGTTGGATTCAAAATCCAATGGTAGCAATATCTTGAGAGTTCGAGTCTCTCTTCGCCCACCAAAAAGATGGAATTATCAAAAATAAATAGTTTAGTTGAATTATATTTTATAAAATCCGCAGAAGTTGATGGTAAAAGACCATTTTTAAAATGGCTGAAACCAAATAAACCTACTTATAAATGGGAAGATATAACAGAGGGAATTTATAAAATTTCAAATAAAATTAAATCTTTAATAAATGAGGGTGACAGATGTTTGATTTTATCAGAGAACAGACCTTATTGGCTGATGTCTGATATATCAGTAATGAATGCAGGGGGCATATCAGTCCCAATATTTACAACTTATTCATCGAATGATTATGAATATATTTTTAATGATTGCAAACCATCGCTTATTATTGTTTCAAATAATAATGAATTTAAAAAAATAAAAAATTATATAAATCTTGAAACTCAAAAAATAATATCTTTTGAAAAAATTGAAGGAAAAAGTTTATTATTACAAGATATTTTAAATGAGGAAAATTTTCAAAAAAATATCAATAAAAATTTAAAAAGAAATATGCCCGCTTGTATTATTTATACTTCTGGGACCTCAGGTAACCCTAAAGGAGTTATTTTGAGCCACGGAGGTATATTAGCAAATTGTGAGGGTGCTTTAGAATTATTAAACCCATTAATCCGAAAAAAAGATCCAATATTTTTAACGTGGCTACCTCTTTCACACTCATACGAACATGCTGTTCAATTCATTCAAATTTTACTTGGGGCTAAAGTTTTTTACGCAGAAAGTTTAGAAAAACTCATATCAAATATGTCTTTAGCAAAACCCACTATCATGACTGCTGTTCCAAGATTTTATCAAAATTTATTTAATAAAATAAATGCTAATTTTAAAAAGCAGTCTGGCTTTAAAAAATTGATTATTGAAAAAACATTAGACTTAGGAAAAAAGGTACTTAAAAAAGAACCCTTAAAAACTAATGAAAAAATAATAAATTTTTTATGTCAAATTCTAGTAAGAAAAAAAATCCAAAAACAATTTGGCGGAAATTTGCAGGCTTTTGTTTCGGGTGGAGGTGCATTGGATAAAAATGTTGGAGAATTTTTAAATGCAGTCGGTTTACCGACTTTGCAAGGCTATGGATTGACCGAAACTTCGCCTGTAGTCAGTTGTAACTTACCAGGAAATATTAAAGTTGAAACTGTAGGACCTCCCTTTAAGACAAATCAGGTTAAAATAGCAGATGATGGTGAAATTTTAGTAAAAGGAGAAAATGTAATGTTGGGATATTGGAATAAACAAAAAGAAACAGATGAAATAATTCAAAATGGATGGCTGCATACTGGTGATATTGGAGAAATAGATGCTACAGGATGTTTAAAAATTACTGATAGAAAAAAAGATATAATTGTTAGTCATGGCGGAGATAATATTTCTCCAAGTAAAATAGAAAACTTTTTTTGCAACAATGAAAAAATTAAACAATGTCTAGTCTATGGAGACAAAAAAAATTATCTTGTCGCTTTAATTGTAGTAGATAAAAATGCAAAAGATTATACAACTATAAGAAGTATTGTAGATAATTTGAATAAAAGTTTGTCAATTTTAGAAAAAGTTAAAAAATTTAAGCTAATCGATGAAGAGTTTACAATCGACAATGGACTAATGACACCAACGTTGAAATTAAAAAGAAAAAAGATTATCGAAAAATATAAACAAGATTTAGAAAAACTTTATAGTTAGAAAAAATTTAATTTTTTTCAGAAATTTAATTAAAATCGTTGGTATTGCTCGTTTTTTTTAATTAAATATTTATTTTATATTAAAAAATAATTTTAATTAATTTTTTTCAAATTTGTTATTTAATTTGTATTTGACATCTTTGTAAAAAAACTTAAATATAAAATTATTAAACGAATCACTAAGATTTGTTTTCAAAAAGGGAGATAAAGATGGCAAAAAGACGTAAAAAGAAAAAAGGAAAGAAAAAGAAAGCTAAAAAAAGAAGAAGAAGAAGAAGATAAATAGTTTTCTTAAAACGCCCTTTCCAAATCTCACGGAAGGGGCGTTTTTTTATTGAGCTTCTAAATTTTGATTTCTACCCAAGGCTTTATCCATTTTCTTTTTTGCATCATCTGGGGATACTTTTAACACCGCCTCAAATTCACTCTGCAGTCTGTCGTAAGCTTTTTCAAAAAGTTGTCTCTCACTATAAGACTGGTCTGCTATCGCATTAGAATTTTTATTAAGATCTTTAACTACCTCAGCTAGTTCGTAAATTTTACCCGAATTTATTTTTTGTTCATATTCCTGAGATCTTCTGCTCCACATTGTCCTTTTTATTTTTGGTTTACTTTTTAAAATTGATACACATTTATTTATTTGATTGCTTGATGATATTGGTCTTAAATTTGATTGTTGGTTTATTGGTATAGTCAAAGTCAATTTATCTTTATCTATAAATACTTTATAAAAGTTTATATCGATATCTCCAATTACTGCTTTTTCTACAGCTAGAATTTTTCCAACCCCATGTTTCGGATAAACCACATAATCATTAACATTATATGCTTTTTTTTCGGATGGCTGTTTTTTAATTTTTTTTATTATAACTTTTTCATCAGCAGAAACATTTTTTTGGTTCAAAGCTTGCTTTTTTTCTAATTTAATAGATTTTTTTTTCTTGATTTTTATAACTTTATTTTTTTTACGTTTTCTTCCCATTGTGATATTTAACTCCCCGGTTTTTCTGAGAAATGTTTCTCATATTTATTTTTCACTTTTTTAAATTCTTCATTCTCAGGTAGTGGATCCTTTTTTTTATTTATATTTGGCCAGATCTTAGAATATTTTTTATTAATTTCTAGCCATTTATTTTTATCCTCATTTTTGTAGTCAACGTCTGATACAATTGCATCAATTGGACACTCGGGCTCACAGACGCCACAATCTATACACTCATCAGGATTAATGACAAGCATATTTTCTCCCTCATAAAAACAGTCCACCGGACATACTTCTACGCAATCTGTAAGTTTACATTTTATACATTCATCTTTGACTATGTAGGTCATAATTTTTATTTATTTTCTCTTAACACTTCTAATTTCAATTCTCCAATTATTTTATCGGGAACGTAAAGTAAACCAGCAATTCGTCTCATCAAAGTACTCTCATAAATATCAGAACTATTGTCCGAAAGAATTATAGTCCACAAAATTTTTATAATATCCTTTTTAAATTCCAGGTTATTTTTTTTTATTTCTTGAGTATATTCTAAAATTTGATTTGAATTTTCTTCGTCCTTCTCTGCTTTTTGCATAATTTTTTTAAAATCGATTTTTAAATCAACTGATTTTAAGAAATTAATTATTATTAATTTCTCTTTTTCAGAATAATTTTCATCTACTTTGGCAGCATGAATTAATAGAGCAGCAATTTTTATCAAGTTGCTTTCTTCATCGCCTTCTTTATTCTTGTCTTTGTTTTTAAAAATATTTAACATTATTTAAAACTTAATGTTTCTAATTTACTAAATGGATTGTTGCTCTTTTTAACAAACCTCTTAAATTTCTTTTCCTTTTTATTACCTTTGTATGCAAATATTTCATCATTATTTTTATCTTTTTTATAATTCATAAGAGTCATTAATTGATAAAACTTTTCCTTTGTACAACCCAACAGATTCATCATATCAGAGTCAATTTTGAATTTACCATCTTTTGTCTTCTCTATAATTTTAAGAAAAAGTTTTTCAAGTATATCTACTCTTATATAAAAGTTTTTAAATTTTTCAAAACCACAAATAAGTAAAAACCTTGAATTAAACTTTACTTTTTCATCGATTAAAAAATTTAATCCAGACCTAGGTATTTCACTATTTTTAATAATTTCATTGAAAAATTTCCACAGAAGTATTCTTAGCTCAACTGCCTTTGGCTTTAACATCTTAGGCAAAAATACATGATATCGTCCAACTTTAATCCCTAAACTTCTAAATTGCTTTCTGTCCTCTTTGTTTATTTTATTTATGACATCTTCAATATCATTTCTTTTTAGAACTCCGTTATTTTCGTATAATCTAAATGCCAATGCTCTTATATATTGATTTTTATTTTCCGATTTAGTGAGATTTATTAAATCTCTCAGTTCATTGTAAATATAACCATCTAACCATGAATTTAAAAAAATAAATAAGTTTTTTTTTGTTTCTATGTCCAAAGCTTCATCAGCAATTACCTCAATTTCCGGCGATAAATAGTTTTTACCTTTTCGAATTTTTCCTATGATATTATTTTTCCAACAAATTTTATAATCTTGGTTCAAGGTTATTTCTTTGTTATCTATTATATTTTTTACTCTATTTTTTAATTCTTCCTCAACACCTTGTTTAGCTGCTTTTTTTAAAGATTTTATATCTGTATCTAATGTTCCTTTTGTAAATTCTAAATTTAGTTTAAGACCCTTTAACTTCCCAATTAATTGACCATCAATAAACACCTCATCATTTGATTTTATATTTGTATTTAATTTCACATCCTGTTTTAGTCCTCTTGATAAAACACTTATCCTTTTATCAATAAAACTTTTTGTTAACTCTGTGTGTAGTTTATCAGATAAACTATCTTCAATATTTTTACTCATTTGTATCCAGTAATCTGAATTTTCTACCCAATTTTTTTTATTAGCAACGTAAGACCACGTTCTTACGTTCGAAATTTTATTAGATATCATGTCAATATTTCCACGATATTTATCGAGGCCTTTAAGTTGGTTTTTCATATATTCATTAGGTATCCTTTTTTTTCCAGAATTCAGAAAATTAAAAACTTTTGTAACAACATCAATATGTGTATATGTTTTTTTTTGAAAATCAGGTATTTGACAGCATTCCCATAAGAGATCTATTTTATCATTTGAAAACTTTAGTTTTTTATCTCGCACAAGATATTTAAATACATTTTCATCTATTGATTCTGAAATTTTTAAAAAATTTTTACTAGATGGTTTTCTTTCAAGTGATCGAATCAAATTTTCGGTGCCACTAAAGTCTAAATCTGAGTTCCTCCAAAATAAAAATTTTATATCGTCTAGTTTATGTTTTTCTATTCTTTCTATTTCGTCTGGTTGAAGGTTTTCACAGCCACCGGTAACACCAAAATAACCATCAATTTTATATCTACCAGCTCTCCCAGCTATTTGTGAAATCTCTGTTGTTCTAAGTCGTCTAGTTTTTCTTCCGTCAAATTTTTTCAAACTTGAGAAACTTATTTGCTCAATATCCATGTTTAATCCCATGCCTATTGCATCTGTAGCAACTAAGTAGTCAACATCACCAGACTGATATATTTCAACTTGAGAATTTCTTGTTTTTGGGCTGAGTGATCCCATTATTACAGCTGCCCCACCTTTTTGCCTTCTGACTAACTCTGCTATTCCGTATACTTCTTCAACTGAGAAAGCAATTAGGGCACTTTTACGATCAAGTCTTGAAATCTTTTTGTGACCATTATAAGAGAGTTTAGAAAATCTTTCTTGTTCTACGAACTTTGTTTCTGGAATAATCTGTGAAATAATATTTTTCATTATTTGTGATCCTAGAAACATTGTTAGTACCTCGCCTCTAAAATTAAGAAGTCTATCGGTAAAAATATGACCCCTTTCTCTATCCCCGCACATTTGAATTTCATCGACCGCTATAAAGTCGACCACTTTATTTTTTGGCATCGCTTCGACAGTACAGATGAAATATTGTGCTGTGCTGGGAATAATTTTTTCTTCTCCTGTTATTAAAGCAACCTTTTCCTGACCAACTTTACTTACACATTTGTCATAAACCTCTCGAGCTAATAACCTAAGAGGTAACCCAAAAATACCAGAATTAAATTCCAACATTTTTTCTATAGCAGTAAATGTTTTTCCTGTATTTGTAGGCCCAAGAACTGCAACTAATTTACTTTGAGGCGTTATCATTATTTGTGCTATATTTTTTTTTAAATACTATATATAGGTTAACCTTGAGAACAAAAGAAGATTAAAGCATGACCGAATCACTTTGTCAAACGTTCTATTTTAGCCACATATATTTATTAAAATTTATTTTATAGCCTCTTATATGAAAGATTATACAAAAAAAAATATTAAGTCTTTAAAACCATCTGCCACGTTAGTAATAAATGAGAAATCAAAATTATTAATTTCTCAAGGAAAAAAAATTTATAGATTTGGTTTTGGCCAATCTCCCTTCCCAGTTCCTGAAAAAATTGTTGAAGCATTAAAAAAAAATGCCCATAAAAAAAATTATATGCCTATACAAGGCTCTTTAGATTTAAGAACTTCAATTGCAAAATATATAAGCAAAAGAACAAATAATTCATTTTCAGCTGAAGATATAATTGTAAGTCCTGGTTCCAAAGAAATGATGTTTTTACTACATCTTGGTTTTGATGGAGATGTAATTTTACCTGCACCTAGTTGGGTGTCATATGAACCACATTCAATTATCGGCAGAAATAATTTTCACTGGATTGAGACAACTAGGGAGAACAATTGGTTTCCTTCTCCAAAGCAAATAGAGGATAAAGTCAAAAATTTAAAAAATAAAAATACTTTCTTAATTCTTAATTCTCCCAATAATCCAGCAGGTTCAAATTGTAAAAATTTTGATGAAATAGCAAAAGTTGCCAAGAAATACGGTATTATAATTCTATCAGATGAGATTTATACTGAACTCAGTTTCAATGGTGAATATAATTCTATTTCTAAATATTATCCCGAAGGAACAATTATAAGCAGTGGATTGAGCAAATGGTGCGGAGCAGGTGGATGGAGATTGGGATTTTTTGCAATCCCATCTAAATTAAAATCAGTTCTAAATATGCTAAAAGTTTTATCTAGCGAGTCTTTTACTGCTGTAAGCACTCCAGTACAGTATGCAGCTATCGAGGCATTTGAAGGAGATCACTCGAAATATTTGGAAAAAACAACCAATATATTAAATGCTGTTGCTAATTATGTTTATGAAAATTTAAAATCAAATAAAGTTTTAATACAAAAACCAGAAGGTGGATTTTATCTTATGCCTGAATTTTTGAATTCAAAATTCAAAACATCTAGTGAAATGTGTGAAGATATATTAGACAAATCCGGAGTTGCATTATTACCTGGATCAGATTTTGGTTTTAAAACCAATAAAATGTTAGCTAGATTGAGTTTTACAGATTTTGATGGAGAAAAATTTTTACAAAATACTAAAAGTGGTAAAAAACCAGATGAAGAAGCAATCAAAAACTTTGCACCAAATATTGTTGAAGGTACAAAAAAATTAGTAGATTGGTGCAAAAGCCTCTGATTCAAGTATAAGTTAGACGTCCAAATTAAGCTATTTAGACTTACAATCCATAAGCTGAATTGATAAAATTTTAGACGTTAATTATATAATTAAAGGAGGGAAGGTTATGAAAAAAATAATCTCAACAATCACTGGAGCATTGTTTTTATTTGCAATCAGTTTACCTACCTCTATAGCAAAGTCTGCTGAGTTCTTTTCAATAGGAACAGGTGGACCAACTGGAGTTTATTTCCAAGTTGGAAATGCTATATGTAAAATGGTAGCAAAAATACAATCTGCAGATCACGGAAGAAAAAAAGGAACAGCAAAAGCTTTACGTTGTTCAGCTCCTTCAACAGGTGGTTCGACTTATAATATAGGTCAAATCATGCAAGGAGAACTTCAGTTTGGTGTTGCTCAGTCTGACTGGCAGTATCATGCATACAATGGAACTAGACCCGATAAAGTAAAACCTTTTAATGGTCTAAGAGCAGTTTTTTCAGCTCACCCAGAACCATTTCAAATTATAACAAGAAAAGGTTCAAAAATAAAAGATTGGAACAGTTTAAAGGGTAAAAAAGTTAATATAGGAAACCCTGGTTCTGGTCAAAGAGGTACTTTTGAAGTTCTAATGGAAGCTCATGGAGTAGATACAGGATATTTTGGTTCTACATCTGAATTAACTTCTTCAGAACAATCAGGAGCACTTTGCGATAAGAAGATCGATGCTTTTGGATACACAGTAGGTGTTCCAAACGCAGGTGTTGCACAATCAACAGATGGATGTGGAGCAAGCATTATTAATTTAAATACTGATGCTGTTAAAAAACTAGTTGCTGACAATCCTTTTTATGCATTTGCAACAATTCCAAAAGGTACTTACAAAACTTCTAAGAAGGATGTAACTACTTTTGGTGTTATGGCTTCGGTAGTAACAAGCGAAGCTGTGTCAGAGGACCTGGTATATGCAGTAGTCAAAGCTGTTTTTGAAAATTTAGATGATTTTAAAAAACAACACCCTGCATTTGCAAATCTAGATCCTGCGAAAATGATCGTAGATGGTTTATCTGCACCATTACACCCAGGAGCGGTTAAATATTATAAAGAAAAAGGCTTAATGTAAGCCACTTATTAAAAAGGCCCAGTTGATTAACTGGGCCTTTTTTTTTATTGTCTAAAAATGAGTTCAGTCCCAGATCCAAAAAAGCCAAATTTTTTTGAAAAGTTTGATGAAGAAGGTGGCTCAAAAAGAAAACTTAAGAATTGGAATTTAAAACTTGTAGCTATAATAGCTATCTCCTGGTCTTTATTCCAGCTTTGGTATGCATCGCCTTTACCTTTTATATTAGACTTTGGAAAAATAATTGATGTTCCCGCAAGATCTGTACACCTTGCTTTTGGATTAGCATTATGTTTTTTGGCCTATCCAACATTTAAAAAAAATAGAGATAGGCCAATATCAGGAATTGACTTCTTACTAGTCGTAATTAGCATAGCAGCAACTTTATACATATTTTTTGATTACGAAGGCCTCGTTTACCGTCAAGGTATAATGGCTAAAGTAAATTTATTTGGTTTTAATATTCCATACGAGGTCATTCTAGGTTCATTGGGAATTATTCTTTTATTAGAGGCCACTAGAAGAGCCATAGGTATACCGCTAGTAATTATCGCATTAATTTTCTTATTATTTTCAATATTTGGACAATCGATGCCAGATTTAATTTCTCACCAGGGATTATCGATTACAAGACTAGTCGGATATCATTGGTTTGGGGGAGAAGCTATATTTGGAATACCTATAAGCGTTTCAGTAAGTTTTATTTTTTTGTTTGTTTTATTTGGCGCAATCTTAGATGTGGCAGGAGGCGGGAAATATTTTTTGAACTTGGCGTTTTCCCTTGTAGGAAAAATGAGAGGTGGTCCTGCAAAAGCTGCAATTTTAGCATCAGGTCTAACAGGTTTAATTTCTGGATCATCGGTAGCTAACACTGTAACCACTGGAACATTCACAATCCCAATTATGAAAAAAACAGGATTGCCCGCAGTCAAAGCAGGAGCAGTCGAGGTAGCCGCATCTGTAAATGGACAAATTATGCCCCCGATAATGGGAGCTGCAGCTTTTGTTATGGCTGAGCTTTTAGGAATTTCTTATTTTACAGTTATTACGCATGCATTCTTACCGGCAGTCATCTCATATATTGCATTGTTTTATATTTCACATTTGGAGTCGGTAAAACTTAACATCAAGGGTCTTCCGGAAAGCGAAATACCCCCATTAGGAAAAACTTTTATAGGGGGAATACATTTTCTTATTCCAATATTTATCCTTGTATATTTACTTTTAGTAGAAAGATGGACCGCAGCATCCGCAGTGTTTTACTCAATATTATCATTGATGGTTATCATTTTTGTAAGAGAGTTATTAGATGCAAAAAAAAATGATTTAACATTGATTAGTGCATTGAAGCTTGGTTTTAATAAAGTTGTTGGAGGATTAGAAAAAGGCGCAATTAACATGATAAGTGTAGCTATAGCTATTGCTACAGCAGGAATAATAGTTGGCGCTGTTGCATCAACTGGCTTAAGTAATAATTTAATCGTAATAGTAGAGGCAATTTCTGGAGGAAATATAATTACTTTATTACTTCTTACTGCTTTGCTTTGTATAATTTTGGGGATGGGATTACCCACCACTGCTAATTACCTTGTAGTTGCTGCTTTAATGGCCCAAGTTGTCGTGGAGGTTGGAAATGCGTCTGGTTACATATTCCCTTTAATAGCAATTCACTTATATGTTTTTTATTATGGTTTAATGGCAGATGTTACGCCGCCAGTGGGGCTAGCGTCTTACGCTGCAGCTGCAATATCTAAAGCAGATCCAATTAGAACTGGAATACAAGCTTTTTGGTATAGTTTAAGAACTGGAATACTCCCGATTGTTTTTATTTTTAATAATGAATTACTTTTAATAGGTATCGAAAGTTTGTGGCATGGACTTTTAGTAGTCACAACATCGCTAATAGCAATTTTAGTATTTACCGCAGCAACCCAGGGCTGGTTTATTAATAAACTTAGATGGTATGAAGTTGTTATCTTTATTGTAATAGCAATGTCTCTATTTAGACCAGGATATATTTTAGACAAATTCTCACCTAAATTTGAAAACAAACAAATTAATGCCAAAGAAATAAGTTCACTTAAACTTGATCCAAGCAGAGATGTACACATTAAAGTTACTAGACGAACAGAATATGGTGATCGATACAGGCTTTTTGTAATTGAAAAAAAGAATTTTGAAAACCAATACTCTTTAGAAGATGCAGGTATAATCCTGTCTGATATTGAGGGAAGAATAACAATAGATAATTTGAAATGGAATGGAATAGCAAAAAAAATGGGAGTGGAAACAGGTGATGTAATCAGTCAGTTTAAAATTGAAAATTTAGACAGACCTAATAAAGCAATTATTTATCCATTTTCTCTAGCAGTATTATTTATTTTTGGTTATTTGAATTATAGAAGAAAACCAGTTTAGGCTTTTAAAATTTTCCATACCCCAGAGGTAACAGCAACTATACTTTCAGAATTAACTATTTCACATGTTAAAAATACTAACGTCCTCGTTTTTTTTTGGACTTTAACTTTTGCAATTAGTTTATCCCCTAATTTAGCAGCAGAAATAAATTTCATTTCAAGTGAAATTGTAACACACTGTTTTCCATCAGCTGCTCTATGGGCTCCATTACCCATTCCAGTATCAGCAATGAAAGTTAAAAAACCACCATGCGCCATCCCAGCTGTATTTAGATGCATTTCTTTAACTTCTGCGTGATACTCAAAATTTTTTTCATCAATTTTTTTTATTTTGAGTCCACCAACGTGTTTTGAATAACCTGAATTAGTTTCGTCCATATTTCCTTTTATCATACATTGGTGCTATTTGTGAAAAAATAACGGCAGATAAAATTATAATTATTCCTAAGATTTTAAACTCATTAAGAAACTGATCTAACATTATCCATGCAGCAATGGAGCCGAAAACACCTTCTAAAGAAAAAATAATTGCAACAGGTGCCGGTGATAAATTTTGCTGACCAAAAATTTGGAGCATAAATGCTATCCCACTTGATAACACTCCTGCATAAAGTAGCTCGGCAGCCTCCAATGATAACATTCTGAATGAGATATATTCGAAAGAGAAAGCGGGTATTAAAGAGATTAATGCTGCAGTTAAGCATTGGAAAGATGCTATAGTGATTGGAAAGTTAAAGATTTTAAGAAACTTTGAAATAAAAACTATATGAAATGCCCAGAAAAATGCTCCAATAACAACAAGTGTATCGCCATATCTTACCCTTAAATTATTTAATTCACTTAAAAGCAAACCACCGATTAAACACATTAAAACAGATGGCCAAACGGTTTTATGAATTTTCTTTGAGAACATGAAGTATGCAATGATAGGAACTATAACTACATATAAAACTGTAAATACTGCAGAATTAGCGACATCGGTGTATATTAGTGAAATTTGCTGAAGTATATTTCCACCAGCTAAAAAAAAGCCGAGTAGAAAAAAGTAACCAATTATTACTTTAAAATTTAATTTTGTATCTTTAACTTTTTTAAATTCAAAAATAAAAAAAAATGGGAGCAAAGTTATAAATCCCAAAACTAGTCTTACAGCTGAAAAAGTATAAGGACCTATATAATCCATTCCCATATCTTGAGCTACAAAAGCTGTACCCCAGAGCAAGGAGCATGAAACAGCACAAATTAATGAGAATACTCTCTTGCTCATTTAAACTGCCAATTTGAAAGCAAAATCTTTTCCTAAGCTTTCGGCTAAATGAACACAAAATCTAGCTCCCTCTGCTCCATCTATTACCCTATGATCATAAGACAATGATACTGGGAGCATTTTTCTTGCAATGAACTGACCATCAACTTTTCTAATTTTTTCAAATGTTTTTCCCACACCGAGTATTGCAACTTCAGGAGGATTAATAATAGGTGTAAAAAAGTTTCCTCCTATCCCCCCTAAACTTGAGATAGTTATTGAACCTCCAAAAAATTCTTTTTTTTCAATTTTTAATTCTTTACAAAGCTTACTAACTCTTTTTAGTTCCTCAAAAATTTCTTTTAGACCCAAATTATCTGCATTTCTTATTTTTGGAACCATGAGACCATGCGGAGTGTCGACAGCAAACCCTATATGGAAATACTTTTTGTAAATTAACTTATTATTTTTGGTATCGATAGATGAATTAAAATTTGGATATTTTTTAAGAGCTTTGATGACTGCTCTAGTTATAAATGCTAAAGGACTGATTCTTATTCTCTCTCCAGTATAATTATCAATTAAATTTGTTCTAAACTGTTCCATTTCGGTTATATCTATTTCATCATGCTGGGTTACATGAGGTATTTCAGTCCAGGATCTTACAAGTTGAGGTCCAGATAATTTCTTTACTCTTGGAAGATCTTTTTTTTCTACTTCACCAAATGCTTCATGAGGATATTCATCCTTATAGACTTTTTTTTCAATCTTTCCCTCATTTACAGATACTTGTGATCTTACAAATTTTTTAACATCATCCTCTGTTACTCTGCCAGCTCTTTGAGACCCAGGTATCTGAACGATGTCAGCACCTAATTCTCTTGCAAATTTTCTAACCTTTGGACTTGCAGATGATACGCCATCTTTACTCAATTTTTTTACTACAGGAGCTATCTCTTTTGGAGTTTCAGTTACTATTTTCTTTTCAGGAATATTTTCTTTTACCTCAACTGTTTTTTTACTTTCTTCCTTTTTACTAACAGAATCTAACGATAATATTTCACTTCCTTCTGAAACTTTGTCACCAACTTTAACAATAATCTTATTGATTTTTCCTTCATCAGTTGCAGGAACTTCTACACTTGATTTATCACTTTCTAACGTTATTAAGGGATCATTTTTTTTGATCTGTTGTCCTGACTTAACTAATACCTCAATCACTTCAACATTTTTAAAATCTCCAATATTTGGAACTAATAATTTTTTTTCAGCCATTAAACTCTATAACTTTGTTGGAAAAACTTTTGTTTGATCGATATTGTATTTTTTAATTGCTTTTTCTGCATGTTTTGAAGCCATCAATTGTTCTTTTGCTAATGCGCTTAAAGTGTATGTAACAATATGTTTTTTATCAACTTCAAAAAATTTTCTCAATTCTTTTCTTGTATCACTTCTTCCAAAACCATCAGTTCCCAATGTATAGAATGGTTTATTAAGATATGGTCTTATTTGGTCTGTATGTGATCTTATATAGTCCGATGCTGCAAATATGATGCCCTCTTGTGAGTCTAAACATTTTTGTACATAACTTTTCTTAGGCTTCTCATTTGGATTTAATAAATTTTTTCTTTCAACTTCCATACCATCTTTCTTTAATTCATTGAAACTAGTAGCACTCCAAACATTACAATCTACTCCGTAATCTTTTGATAAAGTTTCGGCAGCTTTTATAACTTCTCTTAAAATTGATCCTGAACCAAGCATTTGAACTTTAGCTTTACCTTTTCCCTTATAGTTTTTAAATAAATACATTCCTTTTAAAATTCCCTGATCTGAGCCAGCAGGTTTTTCTGGATGAGCATAATTTTCGTTCATTGCAGTTATGTAGTAGTAAATATTTTCTTTTTTCTCGTGCATCCTTTTTAATCCATCTCTAAAAATAACTGCCATCTCATATGAAAATGTAGGGTCATAACTCACACAGTTAGGTATTGCAGATGCTAGTAGAAGACTATGCCCATCCTGGTGTTGCAATCCTTCCCCTGCTAAAGTTGTTTTTCCAGATGTTGCTCCAATTAAAAAACCTCTAGTCTGGGAGTCAGCTGCGGCCCAAGCTAAGTCTCCAATCCTTTGAAAACCAAACATAGAGTAAAACAAATAAATAGGAACCATTTCTAAATCATGATTAGTATAAGAAGTTCCAGCAGCAATCCATGATGACATTGCTCCAGCCTCAGTAATACCTTCTTGTAAAACTTGACCACTCTTATCTTCTCTGTAAGAACTTAATTGTTCAGAGTCCACGGGTTCATACTTTTGGCCTTCGTGTGCATAGATACCAATTTTTTGAAAAAAACCTTCCATACCAAAAGTTCTTGCTTCATCCGCAATTATAGGAACTAGTCTTGGCGCAACGTTTTTATCTCTTAGTAAATTCGCAAGCATTCTTACAAGAGCCATTGTAGTAGACATTTCTTTATCACCTGTGGACTTCATAAAACTTTCAAAGATATCTTGAGGTGGTGTTTTAACTGGTTTTGCAAAAGTAGTTCTCTCAGGAATATGCCCACCAAGCTTAACTCTGCAATTTTTTAAATACTTTATTTCTGGTGAATTTTCTGCTGGTTTGTAATATTCAATATTTTTAACCTGCTTATCAGTAAGTGGCACATTAAATCTATCTCTGTAAAATAATAAATCTTCCTCGTCTAATTTCTTTTGTTGGTGTGTTGTATTTATACTCTCACCAGATTTACCCATCCCGTAACCTTTAATTGTTTTAGCTATTATGACAGTTGGCTTACCTTTGCATTGAACAGCAGCATGATAAGCTGAGTAAACTTTATGAGGATCGTGTCCACCTCTATTTAATTTCCAAATATCTGCATCAGTCATATTTGCCACCAATTCTTTCAACTCAGGATATTTTCCAAAAAACTTTTCTCTTACATAAGCACCACCTTTTGCCTTAAAGGCTTGATATTCACCGTCAACAGCTTCATTCATTCTTTTAATAAGTAAACCGGTTTTATCTTTGGATAAAAGCTGATCCCAGTAAGAGCCCCAAATCACTTTTATCACATTCCATCCAGCACCTCTAAATCTTCCCTCGAGCTCCTGAATAATTTTTCCATTTCCTCTAACTGGACCATCTAATCTTTGAAGATTACAGTTAATTACAAAAATCAAATTATCTAATTTTTCTCTTGCAGCTAAACCTACGGCACCAAAACTTTCTGGTTCATCCATTTCACCATCACCTAAGTGACACCATATTTTTCTATCTTGATCTTTTAGAAGACCTCTATTTATTAGATACTTAGTGAAACGAGCCTGGTAAATCGCCATCATTGGACCAAGTCCCATTGATACAGTAGGGAACTGCCAAAATTTTGGCATTAACCAAGGATGTGGGTAAGAGGACAGTCCACCTTTTTCAACTTCTTGTCTAAATTTATCCAATTGTTTTTCTGAGATTCTTCCTTCTAAAAATGCTCTTGCATACATGCCGGGCGCACTGTGACCTTGAAAATAAACTAAATCACCACCAAACTTATTATTTTTTGCTCTCCAAAAGTGGTTCATACCAACGTCATACAACGTTGCTGCAGATGCAAAAGTACCTATATGTCCACCTAACTCCGGATTTTTTTTATTAGCTTTGACGACCATGGCAGCTGCATTCCATCTTATGTAGGCTCTAATTTTTCTTTCTATGTTTTGATCACCAGGTGATCTGACATCCGCTGCTGACGGTATCGTATTAATATAAGGTGTAGTTCTGGTATCAGGTAAAATTAATCCTTGAGTGTAGGCTTCATCAATTACTTTTTTTAGCAAATAACCTGCTCTGGATGAGCCATCTGTTCTAACAACAGCTCTAAGTGAGTCTAGCCATTCTTGTGTTTCTGCAGGATCTATATCGTCTTTTGAAATTGGTTGGGCAAATATTTTTTGTTTTCCATTTTTTAAACCATTTGATGGTCTCTCCTCTTTTTTTATCTCTTTTTTTATAATTTCTTTTGGTTCAGATTTATTTTCTTTTTCTTCCTCACCATCTAAAGTAGCTAAAATACTTCCTTCAGATACTCTATCTCCAATTTTTACCTTTAATTCAGAAATTTCCCCTTCAAATGGCGACGGTACCTCAACACTTGATTTGTCACTCTCAAGTGTAACAATTGGATCATTTTTTTTAATTTTATCTCCAGGTTTTACAAGAACTTCTATTATTTCTACATCTTTGAAGTCACCTATGTCAGGAACAGAAATATTCTTTGCCATAATTTATTATACACAATTTTTGACACATTTTATCCGCTTTTTTGACACTTGAATTTTGCAATGTATTTTATGCAATTTTTAAGACTTATTTTTAAAAGAAAAAGGGTTGATCTTGATTCTAAGGTGCTAATACAAAAAATATTATTAAGAAAATACCTGGCTAAAACCAATTAACAAAACTACTAAGATTATAGCTCCATAGTAGTATTGGTAACCTCTTACAGTAAAGGGCACTTTTTTTACAACTCTGTTCTTTAAGTTTTTTCTTGGTTTAAAAAATTGTTTATTTAGTTTCATTTTCTCTCTATACACATTGCTATACCCATTCCTCCGCCAATACACAATGTGGCTAAACCTTTTTTAGAATTTCTTTTAGCCATTTCATGGACTAGTGTGACAAAAACTCTCGTACCAGATGCGCCAATCGGATGACCCAAGGCTATTGCCCCACCATTTACATTTACTTTTTCCATTGGCAAACCTAACTCCTTAATTACAGCACAACTTTGAGCAGCAAAAGCCTCGTTAGCTTCAATCAAATCTAAATCTTTAGCTTTCCAACCTGCAATGTCTAAAGCTTTGTTCGAGGATGGTATTGGACCAGTTCCCATAACCGAAGGATCAACACCGCAAGATGCCCACGATTTAATTTCTGCAAGTGGTTTAATTCCTCTTTTTTCAGCTTCACTTTTAGACATCAAAACTACTGCAGCCGCACCATCATTAATACCTGAAGCATTTCCAGCTGTAACCGTTCCATCCTTTTGAAAAACTGTTTTAAGTTTTTCTAATACATTTAAAGATATTCCTTCTCTAGGATGTTCATCTTTTTTAAAAATAGAACTGCCCTTTTTTGATTTTATTTCAAAAGGAATAATCTCATCATTAAACCTATTTTCCTTTTGTGCTTTTAAAGCTTTAATTTGAGACTCAAAAGAAAACTTATCCTGGTCTTTTCTAGTAATTTGAAATTTTTGCGCAACATTCTCTGCAGTATTTCCCATGTGGTAACCATTAAAAGCATCCCACAATCCATCTTTGATCATCGAGTCAACTAATTCTGTATCCCCCAGTTTTTTACCATTTCTAAGATGAACAACATGAGGTGCTTGAGACATACTTTCTTGTCCACCCGCAACGACTATCGTAGAGTCATTTGACATTATAGATTGGAAGCCAGAGGCAATAGATCTCAAACCAGAACCACAAACTTGATTAACCACATAAGACGGCGTTTCTTTTGGTATGCCAGAATCCATTGCTGACTGACGAGCTGGATTTTGTCCCGCACCGCCTGTAAGGACTTGACCCATAATAACTTCATTTATATCTGATGCTTTTAAATTTGATTTTTTAATTGCATTTGAAATAACTGTTGACCCCAGTTTATAGGCCGGAACATTTTTTAAGGTTCCTCCTAATGAACCAATAGCTGTTCTAACAGCTGAGGTAATTACTACTGTTTTTTCTTTAGACATACTCCCTTTTAATTATATTTTTATTTAATAAATGGCAACAAAGATAAAATCGCTTTATAAAGCCTATTTTCTTTGATATTTTCACATTACGGTCCCATAGCTCAATTGGATTAGAGCGTCTCGCTACGGACGAGAAGGTTGAGGGTTCAAATCCTTCTGGGACCTCCAGTAAGGAGTAAAAAAATGAATTTTTTGAAAAATTTATCACTACAAAATGCAGTAATAGTATTTTTCTTATTGGTTTTATTTTTAATATTAATTTTGGCATTTATATTATAGGTAGGCAAAGCACAATATAGCCAAACCTAGAACTGTCCTGTAACCAACAATTAGATTAAAATTAAAATTTTTTAGATAAATTAAAAAATATTTGATGGATAAGTAAGAAAATACAAATGATGAAATAACCGTTATTATTGAGTTGATATTAAGTATTGGACTATCTTGAATTATTAGAGCATATAGACCAAAAACACCAGTTCCTGCTAAAGCTGGTATCGACATCAGAAATGAAATTTTCGCAGCTTCCTCTCTCTTAAAATTTAATACCCTTGCTCCCGTCATTATTATTCCAGATCTACTTACACCAGGTATAAGTGCAAGAATCTGAAAAAAACCAATAATAACAGCATTTTTTGTAGTAAAATTTTTTTCAATGTTTTTATTAGCTTTAAACTTGTCAGCTAAATAAAGAATGATACCAAAAATTAAAGTTGTCCAGCCTATGATTTTGTAAGTCCTTAGACCAGGAACCAAGTTGTAATTTATAATTAGATAGCCAAATAAAAACAAAGGTAATGATGCCAGAATTATTCTTAAAAATAATTTTTGATTTTTTCCAAAACTTATAATTTCTTTTTTGAAAAAAAAAATTACTGCAAATAAAGAGCCCACGTGGGCACTGATATTTATTAACAACTCTTCCTCTCGAAAACCAAATAAATTTGAAAGTAAGTTAAGATGGGCAGATGAGCTTACCGGAAGAAATTCAGTTATTCCCTGAACTATTGATATAATCAAAACTTCAAAAATATTTTCCATAGGTTGAACTATTCAACTCAATTTAGTTCAAATAATGAGGATGTGCCAAATTAGCATAGCTGCTATGCATTCAAAAAAGTAAGTAAAATTAGACTTTTTTCCAATTAAGGTATGTAGTACTGACCTAAATATACTTCAAATTAATGAAATTTTGTTCTAACTAGTAGTCAAAATGTCAGAAAAAATGCTTAAATTTGTTGGAATAGGTCAGCAAACACCACCTAAAAGATCTATTGAAAAAAGAAGTAAAGATTTCAATGAAATATATGGTGAATTCATAAATAACAAAGCAAAAGAACAATCTAGCAGATGCTCTCAATGCGGTGTTCCATTCTGTCAGGTTCATTGTCCACTTCATAATAATATTCCAGATTGGCTAAAATTAACGGCCGAAGGTCGATTACAAGATGCGTATGAATTATCACAAAGCACAAATAATATGCCAGAAGTTTGCGGACGTATATGCCCTCAAGATAGGCTTTGCGAAGGCAACTGTGTTATCGAGCAATCAGGTCATGGAACGGTAACAATAGGTTCTGTTGAAAAGTATATTACTGATACAGCGTGGGAAAAGGGATGGGTAAAACCCATTAAAGTAAAAAAACAAAAAAACCAATCTGTTGGTATTATTGGAGCTGGCCCAGCAGGATTAGCTTGTGCGGAGGAACTTAGAAAATCAGGATATCAGATAACTATCTATGATCGATATGATAGACCAGGTGGCTTATTAATTTACGGAATACCGAATTTTAAGCTTGAAAAATTTGTAGTAGAAAGAAGAACAAAACTTTTAAAAGACTCGGGCATTAAATTTATTCAAAATTTTGAAGTTGGGAAAGACGCATCACTACAAGATCTCAGAGAAAAGCATGATGCTATTTTAATTGCCACAGGTGTTTATAAGGCAAGAAACGTCGATGTTGAAGGGAACAATTTAAAAAATATTTTTCCTGCAATGGATTTTCTTACCGCTTCAAATCGTAAAGGTCTCGGTGACAAAGTTAAATTATTTGACGATGGAACACTTAATTCTGAAAATAAAAAAGTAGTTGTAGTAGGTGGCGGTGATACAGCAATGGACTGCGTTCGAACTGCAATAAGGCAGAAAGCAGCCTCTGTTAAATGCTTATACAGAAGAGATAAAGAAAATATGCCCGGATCAGCAAGAGAAGTAAGTAACGCAATAGAAGAGGGTGTCGAATTTTTATGGCTTTCGAGCCCAAATAAATTTCTAGGAAGTTCAAAAGTTGAAGCTGTGGAAGTACAAAAAATGAAATTAGGTGATCCTGATTTTACAGGCAGAAGAAAACCAATAATCATAGAAAATTCCAATTATAAATTAGAGTCTGACATGGTAATTAAAGCTCTAGGTTTTGATCCAGAAGATCTTCCAAAACTATTTAATTCAGAAAATCTTGTCGTTTCTAAATGGGGAACAATTAAAATTGATCTTCATACTATGGAGACAAACTTAAAAGGAGTTTTTGCAGCAGGAGATATAGTTAGAGGAGCCTCACTTGTTGTTTGGGCAATAAGAGATGGTAGAGATGCAGCAGCACAAATTGAAAAACACCTAAATTCTATCCAGTCCAAAAAAGAGGTTGCAGCATGAATTTATATAGGAAAAACAAAAAATTTTTGGAAAAAAACCACTCATACTATCCATCTTTAGAACACGATGCTTGTGGAGTAGGTCTAATTGCTTCACTGGATGGAAAAAAAAGAAGAGATATTGTCGAATATGGAATTCAATCATTAAAGGCCGTTTGGCATCGTGGGGCAGTTGATGCCGATGGTAAATCTGGGGATGGCGCAGGAATTTGTGTTGAAATTCCCAAAGAATTCTTTTTGGATAAAATTAAAGATACAGGACATGAGCACAAAGGTGAACAGCCAATATGCGTAGGTATGATTTTTCTTCCAAAAACGGAGTATGCGGAACAGGAAAAATCAAAAACAATAGTAGAACAGGTTTTACTGGAAAATGATTTTTATATTTATGGGTGGAGACAAGTTCCAGTAAATCCTTCAGTTTTAGGAAAAACTGCAGATTCAAACAGACCGGAGATAACCCAGGTCATTTTTAAAAGCAATAAAGTTATAGAAAGGAATGAACTTGAACGTTTACTTTATTTGTCTAGAAAAAAAATATTGAAGACAACTAGAAGTCAACAAATAAATGACTTTTATATTTGTTCATTAAGTTCTAGGTCGATTATTTATAAAGGAATGTTTTTAGCTGAAGCATTGTCGGATTTTTATCCTGATCTTAATGATAAAAGATTTATCTCAAGATTTGCAGTATTTCATCAAAGGTTTTCAACAAATACATTTCCAAGTTGGAAACTCGCTCAACCTTTTAGATGTTTAGCCCATAATGGGGAAATAAATACCTTAAAAGGCAATATAAATTGGATGAAAATTCATGAGCAAGATATGTCTAGTGAATTATTTAAAAATGTTGAGGATTTAAAACCTGTAATTACCCCTGGCAACTCAGACTCTGCAGCCTTAGACAATGTTTTTGAATTGCTAATACATTCAGGGAAGCCCGTGCCTTTAATTAAGTTAATGATGATGCCCGATGCTTGGTCCAAAAGAAATAAAGTTTTGCCAAGAGCTCATCAACAACTTTTTGATGTATTAAATAGCGCAATTGAACCATGGGATGGTCCGGCAGCAATTTGTGCAACAGATAGCAAGTGGGCTATAGCTGCAACCGATCGTAATGGTTTGAGGCCCTTAAGATATTCAGTGACATCTGATAACATATTCTGTGCTGGATCTGAAACTGGAATGGTTGAAATTCCAGAAAAAAAAATAATTTCAAAAGGAAGACTTGGGCCTGGCCAGCTCATTGCCGTAAATTTAAAGAATGGAAAAATCTTTAAAGATAAAGAAATAAAGGACTACTTGTCCAAAGACTATAAAAAATTTAACAAACAAATTGTTCATCTAGATAAGAAAATTACTACTGAAAAAGAATTTGTAAACTTTTCAAAAGAAGAATTAAGAAAAAGGCAATATTTATCTGGATATAGCATTGAAGATTTAGAATTAATACTACATCCAATGGTGGAAGATGCGAAAGAAGCAACAGGATCAATGGGAGATGATACCCCAGTTGCTGTTTTGTCAAATCATTACAGACCAATTTCACATTACTTTAGACAAAACTTTAGCCAGGTAACAAACCCTCCCATAGACTCTTTGCGAGAAAATAAAGTAATGAGTCTTAAGACAAGATTTGGAAATCTTGGAAATATTTTAGATTTTGAGAACTTAACAAAAGAAAATATTTATGTTTTAGATAGTCCAGTATTAACAAACTCACAACTCAAAAAATTCAAAACGATGTTTTCCAAAAAAATAAAAGTTATAGATTGTACATTTGATACAAAAAATACTTTACGAAATAGAATAGAGGAAATTAGAGAGGAAGCAGAAATTGCTGTTCGTGGAGGTGCAAACCACCTTATTCTTTCAGATCAAAATATTTCTGAGGAAAGAGCAATTGTTCCAATGATTCTAGCTGTAGGTGCCATTCATTCGTATTTAGTAAAATTAAGTTTAAGAGGTTATGCTTCATTAAACGCACAGACAGCAGAAGCTATGGACACACATTCTTTTGCTGTTCTTATAGGTGTGGGAGCAACCACTGTTAACCCCTATTTGGCAATAGACAGTATTTTTCAGAGATATGAAAAAAAATTATTTGGAGAGCTGGATTTTGCTTCATGCGTCGAAAGATTTAAGAAGTCCATTAACGCTGGATTACTTAAAATAATGTCAAAAATGGGAATCTCGGTTTTAAGTTCGTACCGAGGCGGGTGCAATTTTGAGGCAGTAGGTTTAAGCAGAGGATTAGTAGCCGATTATTTTCCAGGAATGATTTCAAGAATATCAGGCATCGGTGTCTCAGGAATTGAAAAAAAGATCAGAGAAATTCACTCAAAAACCTATCAAAAAAACGTTGTGATGTTACCAATCGGTGGCCTTTATAAGTACAGAAAATCTGGAGAAGAACATCAATTTCAAGGCAACCTAATACATTTATTGCAATCTTCTGTAGGTAAAAACTCATATGAAATGTTTAAAAAATATACAAAAGGAATAAATAATTTAAATCCAACTAACTTAAGAGATCTTCTTGAGTTTAGAAAAATAAATGAACCTATAGACTTAAAAAATGTTGAGCCAATAGAAAACATCACTCCTAGATTTGGTAGCGGGAGCATGTCACACGGGGCCTTGTCTGCTGAGGCACACGAAACATTGGCAATAGGCATGAACAGAATTAAAGGCTCTTCATGTAGTGGCGAAGGAGGTGAAGATGAAAAAAGATTTAAAATTTTAAAAAATGGGGATACATCCAATTCTAGAGTAAAACAGGTAGCCTCAGCTAGATTTGGCGTAACTGTAAAATATTTAAATAATTGTAGTGAAATTGAAATAAAAATTGCACAAGGAGCAAAACCTGGAGAGGGAGGTCAGTTACCCGGATTTAAAGTCACGAAAGAAATTGCAAAACTAAGACACTCAACACCTGGAGTGACTTTAATATCGCCTCCACCACACCATGATATTTACTCCATCGAGGACCTGGCTCAATTAATTTATGATTTAAAACAAATAAATCCAAAAGCTAGAATTGGCGTTAAGCTTGTAGCATCAACTGGTATAGGAACAATCGCAGCAGGTGTTGCGAAAGCTAAAGCAGATGTAATATTAATTTCAGGACACTCTGGAGGGACAGGCGCGAGCCCTCAAACAAGTGTAAAATATGCTGGTATTCCATGGGAGATGGGTTTGACAGAAGCCAACCAAATTTTAACATTAAACCAACTTAGACACAAAGTAACACTAAGAACTGATGGCGGTATCAAAACCGGAAGAGATGTTGTTATTGCAGCAATGATGGGAGCAGAAGAATTTGGTATGGGTACCTCATCCTTAATTGCGATGGGATGTATAATGGTGAGGCAATGTCATTCTAATACTTGTCCAGTAGGAGTTTGTACTCAAGATGAAAAACTAAGAGAAAAATTTTCAGGTACACCAGAAAAAGTAGTAAACTTCTTTACTTTTGTTGCAAAGGAAGTAAGAGAAATCCTGGCTTCTCTTGGATTCAAATCTTTACAAGAAGTAATTGGAAGGACAGATCTGCTGCATCAAGTTAGCAGGGGGTCACCAAATCTTGATGATCTAGATCTTAATCCTCTTTTAGTCCAGGCAGATCCTGGTCAAAATAATCGTTTTTCAAAAAGTGATCTTATAAATGAGGTCCCTGATAACAACGTAGATGAAAAAGCTTGGAATGAAATTCAAAAAAAATTAAAAGAAAATGAAAAAGTTTCTCTTAAATATAATGTTAAAAATACTGACAGGACAGTCGGAACAAAATTATCTCATTATATATTTAAAAAGTTTGGAGAAAATTCACCAACTAATATTTTAAATCTTAATTTGATTGGTTCAGCAGGGCAATCTCTAGGGGCATTTTTATCAAAAAGTATAAAAATAAAACTATTTGGAGATGCTAATGATTACGTGGCAAAGGGATTATCAGGAGGTACAATAGTTGTAAGACCGTCTAAAGATAATAAGTTTAAAACAAATGAAAACACTATAGTTGGAAACACAGTATTATATGGAGCTACATCCGGAAAATTATTTGCTGCAGGTAAAGCCGGAGAAAGATTCGCTGTCAGAAACTCCGGAGGGATATCGGTAGTGGAAGGATGTGATGCAAACGGTTGCGAATATATGACAGGTGGAGAAATTGTGATATTAGGCAAAGTTGGAGATAACTTCGGCGCCGGTATGACAGGAGGAATGGCTTTTATTTACGACCCGGAAAATACTTTTGAAAATTATGTAAATTCCACTTCTATTATTTGGCAAAAACCAGAAACTGATTTTTGGAAAGGAAAATTAAAGAAACTGTTAGAGGAATACACTTCCGAAACAGATTCAGAAATATCAAAAAGTATTTTAGAAAATTTTTCAAATGAAATTAAAAATTTTAAACAAGTTTGTCCAATAGAAATGCTAGACAAGCTAGAAAATCCAGTAAGTTTAAAAACTAGAGTTTCTAAAGCTATCTAGTTCTCTAAAAATTTTTTTTAAATTTTTTTTTTGTGATAAGCTGTGATCACCATTTTTTATAACGATCATTCTTTTTTTTGCTTTTGTAAATAAAAATAAAACTTTTCTTGAAAACGAAACTGGAACCACCTCATCTTTTTGACCATGAAACATAGTCACATTTATTTTAAGATTTATTTTTTTTGATAAAACTTTATTTTTTCTTCCATCTTTTATTAATTGATAAGTTACAGGATATTCATATTGTTTTTGTCTAAATTTCGAGTCCCCATGTTTAATTATACTAATGCCTTTTTCTTTAATTTCTTTCTTTATTTTTTTTGGAAATTTTTTCCACATTAATCTTTCTAGAAATTCTGGAGCAGATCCAATACCAATTAAACCTTTAATTTGTTTTTTAAAGTATCTAAACTGATTTAAAGAGATCCATGCCCCCATGCTCGATCCAATTAAAATAAAATCATTTTTTTTTACAATCTTTTTTATTAATTTTTTAGCGTCATTGGACCATTCACTTATATTTCCTTTGGTAAATGTTCCTGATGATTTACCATGGCCAGAATATTCAAAAGCTAAAAAACCCATTTTTTTTCTAACCGCATAATTTTTAAATGCGGTAGGCTTTTTTCCTTCGATATCAGACATGAATCCAGGAAGAAAAACTATGTACAGTTTTTTTTTGTAATAATTGTCTATATATCTAAGTTTTTTAGTCCTTGAGATTTTAAGATATTTAAATTTTTTCATGTAAAGTTTATCAAACTAATCTGATATTATATATATTTACCATATGTCATCTAAAATAAAAGTTTTACAGGTTATACCAAAATTAGGTTATGGAGGTGCTGAAACAGGCTGCTATGATCTTGCACATTTCCTATCCGAAAAGGATTGTAAGTCATATATTGTAACAAGTGGCGGTCCTCTTCTGAAATTTATAAAAAGAAACAAAGTAAAGGTAATTAGATTACCTGTTCAATCAAAAAATCCAATTTTAATTTTTATAAATACTATTTTAATATCTTTAATTATACTTTTTCTAAAGATCAATATAGTCCATGCTCGGAGCAGAGCACCAGCATGGTCTTGTTTTTTTTCTTGTTTTTTAACTGGAAGAAAGTTTGTGACTACTTTCCATGGAACTTACAACTTTAGCAACAGTGTTAAAAAATTTTATAACTCAGTTATGGTAAGATCCGATCTTGTTATAGCAGGATCTAATTTTATCTTTGATCACATAAATAAGAATTACAGCAAACTTCTCAAAAAGGATAAAAGAGTTCTTGTTATTTTTAGAGGAATTAATACGGAATATTTTAGCAACTCAACTGTGACTAATGAAAAAATTAATAAACTAAATATTGATTTAAATCTAAAAACTGAAACTTTTAAGATACTTTTACCTGGCAGACTTACCAAATGGAAAGGGCAAGAAATGTTTTTAGAATCTTTGAATTTATTAAAAACAAAATATGCTAAAGATAATTTTCAGGCTATTGTTCTAGGCAGTCATCAAGGTAGAAAGGTTTATTTTAAAAAATTGGTCTCTATGGTAGAAAAGTATCAACTTAAAAAAAATGTTGTTTTTCTTTCCCACTTCAGAGAACTGCCAGTTGTTTATTATATTTCTGACGTTATTGTTTCTTCATCGATTGAACCAGAGGCTTTTGGTAGAGTTGCAGTAGAAGCACAATCTATGCAGAAACCTATAATAGCTAGCAATTTTGGTGGATCTAGGGAGACAATTGTTGATGGTAAAACAGGTTTTTTATTTAAAAATCGTAATTCCGAGTCACTTGCAGAATATTTAAACAACGTACTTGAAATGGACAAAGACAAGTTGCAATCAATTGGAAATGAAGGTAGGAAAAACGTATTACATAAATTTGATGTAGAAAAAATGTGTCAAAGCACTTTCACAGAATACAAAAAATTGTTAAAAGTTTAAATGCCCCAGATTCAACTTTTAGACGGTAAAAAAATTTCATTCAATAAATCACTTAACGGTTTTGAATTGACTAAAAAAATTAGTAAATCTTTGGAGAAATCTGCTTTGATTATGGAGGTAAATGGAGAATTAAAAGATCTTAGTTTTGAAATTAAAAGAGACTCCAAAGTAAAAATTATAACTAATAAAGACAAAGAGGGCCTAGAGGTAATAAGACACGATGCTGCTCATATAATGGCAATGGCAGTTCAAGAATTATTTCCTGGAACACAAGTAACAATTGGTCCGGTAATTGAAAATGGCTTTTATTATGATTTTGCAAGAAAGGAACCATTCACAAGTGATGACTTAAAAAAAATCGAAAAAAAAATGTCCGAAATAATTGATCGAGATGTAAAAACAAAGAGAGAAGTGTGGGAAAGAAATAAAGCAATTACGCATTTTAAAAAGATTGGAGAAAAATATAAAGCAGAAATCATTGAGAGCATACCCGAAAATGAGGAACTTTCTGTTTATCATCATGGAGATACTTGGCATGATTTGTGTAGAGGGCCGCATTTAGCTTCATCTGGAAAAATTGGCAAAGCTTTTAAACTCACAAAAGTTTCTGGTGCATACTGGAGAGGTGACTCAAAAAATGAAATGTTACAAAGGATTTATGGAACCTGTTGGAGCTCAAAAAAAGATTTAGATGATTATTTGCACAGACTGGACGAAGCCGAAAAAAGAGATCATAGAAAGTTAGGCAAAGAAATGGATTTATTCCATTTTCGTGAAGAAAGTCCTGGATCAGTTTTTTGGCATCAAAAAGGGTGGAATCTATTTCAGAGACTAATAGAATATATGAGGCTTAAACAAAGAAATGCAGGTTAGAGAGAAATTAATACACCTGAATTACTAGACAAAAGTCTTTGGGAAAAATCTGGTCACTGGGATAAGTTCGGGGATTTAATGTTCACATCAGAAACACCCGATGAAAAAATTTTTGCAGTGAAACCGATGAATTGTCCAGGGTGCATTCAAGTATTTAATCAGGGATTAAAAAGCTATCGTGACCTACCGTTAAAATTATCTGAATTTGGAAAAGTACATAGATATGAACCATCAGGAGCACTACATGGGCTACTTAGAGTTCGTGCTTTTACACAGGATGATGCACATATATTTTGCACTGAACAACAAATCACAGAGGAGTGCATTACTGTTACAAATTTAATTTTAAATATTTATAATGATTTAGGTTTCAAAAAAGTATTCCTCAAATACTCTGATAGACCCGAAAAAAGAGTTGGTGATGATAAAATTTGGGACAAGTCTGAAAAAGCTTTATTAGAAGCTATAAAAAAAACAAAATTAGATTACGAAATTAATAAAGGCGAAGGGGCTTTCTACGGTCCAAAAATAGAGTTTGTTTTAAGGGATGCTATTGGTCGAGATTGGCAATGCGGAACACTCCAAGTTGATTTAAATTTACCAGGAAGACTAGGCGCAACCTTTGTAGACAAAGATGGATCAAAGAAGACTCCT
>CACMMU010000004.1 GCA_902614835.1 uncultured Pelagibacteraceae bacterium
ATGGAGTGAAGTATGGATATAGATCTAAAAATGGTAAAAATCTCATAGAAATGTATGAAAATACCCGAGGAGAAGGTTTCGGCGATGAAGTAAAAAGAAGAGTTCTTATCGGAACTTATGTTTTGTCATCAGGATATTACGATGCTTACTATCTTAAAGCTCAAAAAGTCAGAAAATTAATTAAAAATGATTTTGATCAATGTTTTAAAAATGTTGATGCCATTTTAACCCCATCAACCCCAAGCTCTGCCTTTAAAATTGCAGAAAAAACCAATGATCCGATATCTATGTACTTAAACGATATATTTACAGTTCCAGTCAATTTGGCTGGAATACCGGCAATTTCAATACCAGCTGGTCATGATAAAAAAGGATATCCATTAGGGCTTCAATTAATATCTAACACATTAGATGAACAAAAAATTTTAAATATAGCTTTAGCAATGGAAAAAAATATTTCATTTAGACAATCTTTAGATAGGTGGTGGGAATAATTTATGGAAAAGGATAAATTTGATTATTATATAAAAACCGAGAAAAATAGCTGGGAGGTGGTTATAGGATTAGAGGTTCATGCTCAAGTTATTTCAAATTCAAAGTTATTTTCTGGATCATCCACAAAGTTTGGATCAGAACCAAATTCACAAGTCAGTTTAGTTGACTCGGCATTCCCTGGAATGCTTCCTGTTATAAATCAATTTTGTATTGAACAAGCAGTTAAAACCGGTTTAGGTTTGAATGCGAAAATTAATTTGCTGTCAGTGTTCGACAGAAAAAATTATTTTTATGCCGATTTGCCTGCTGGATATCAAATATCTCAATACAAAAATCCAATTGTTGGAGAAGGGGAGGTTACTCTTGATATGCCTTATGGGAGTAAAAAAATTGGCATCGAGAGATTACATTTGGAGCAAGATGCAGGAAAAAGTATTCACGATTTAAGCCCAGATAACACTTTCGTAGATTTAAACAGATCAGGTGTAGCTTTAATGGAAATAGTTAGCAAACCTGATTTAAGATCGCCCAACGAAGTAAATTCCTATGTTAAAAAGCTTAGAACAATAATGCGCTATCTTGGTACATGCGATGGGAACATGCAAGAAGGTTCTTTAAGAGCTGATGTAAATGTTTCTGTAAGAAAAAAAGGAGAAAAAAAATTTGGAACAAGATGTGAAATAAAAAATGTAAACTCAATTAAATTTATGGAAATGGCAATTGATTCTGAAGCAAAACGTCAAATTGATCTTCTTGAGTCTGGTAAATTGATAGAACAAGAAACTAGACTTTTTGATACAAAAAAGAATGAAACCAGATCAATGAGATCAAAAGAAGAGGCTCATGACTACAGATATTTCCCTGATCCGGACTTACTACCACTTGAAATTAAACAAAGTTTTATCGATAGTCTTAAAAAGAAATTACCTGAATTGCCCGACGAAAAGAAAGACAGGTTTATTAAAAAATTTAAACTTACACCTTACGAGGCAAATGTTTTAGTATCAGAAGTTGATATTTCAAAATATTTTGAAGAAGTAATAAAAAACTCAGATATAAAACTTGCTAAAAACTGGATAATTGTTGAATTGTTTGCAGTTTTAAATAAAAAAAATTTAAATATATCCAATTCTCCAGTGTCCCCAAAGAATCTTGCATCATTAATTAACACTATTAGTTCAGGTGAAATTTCAGGAAAAATAGCAAAGAAGGTTTTTGAAATAATGGTTGAGACTGGAGATGAACCTAAACAAATTATAAAAAAAAAAGGACTAAAACAACAAAGTGATCCTAAAGAACTAGAAAAAATCATTATTAAAGTTTTAGAAAATAATTCAGATAAAGTTTCAGAGTACAAATCAGGAAAAGCAAAGCTATTTGGATTCTTTGTTGGAGAAACAATGAAAGCTACATCTGGTAAAGGTAATCCAAAATTAGTGAATGATATTTTAAAAGAAAAACTAAAATAATGATTAAAAGCCTTAAAATTGATGAGAAATTAGAAAAATATATTTCTGATCACAGTTCTGATTTGCATCCTGTTCAAAAAGAAATAATTAATTTTAACGAAAAGTTAGGAGATATTAAAAAAATGCAGATTTCAATAACTCAAGCTTATTTTTTTCAATTTTTTATTAAGGTAAATAATATAAAAAATATTTTAGAAGTTGGAACATTCACAGGATATAGCGCTCTATCTATGGGCCTTGCAATGCCAAAAGATGGAAATATAACCTGCTTAGATATTAATAAGGAAACATCAGATACAGCTGCAAATTTTTTTAAAAAAGCAGATTTGGATAAAAAAATTAAAATTATTTTAGGCCCAGCTACTGTCACTCTTAAAAAACTTCATGATAAAAAAAAAACTTTTGATATGATTTTTATTGATGCAGATAAGGAGAACTATAAAAATTATTACAATTTATCTATAGACCTTGTTAAAACTAATGGATTTATTCTTATAGATAATGTTTTATGGAAAGGTGATGTTGCCAATCCATACAAAAATGACCAATTAACTAATTTAATAAGAGAATTTAATTCTTTTATTAAAAAAGATGATAGAATAGAAAAAACTATTTTACCATTAGGTGACGGAATTACAATTTGTAGGAAAGTTTAATGTTTCATGTTTTTGGTTTTTATAAATTTAAAAGACTGACAGGTTTAAAAAAAATTAAGAAGTCTTTTCAAGAGATCTTAATAAACAATCGGGTAAGAGGAACAATAATTTTCTCAAAAGAGGGAATTAATGGAACTATTTCGGGAAAAAAAAATAATATTGAAAAGGTCAAGAATAGTTTAAAGAAAGTTTGTAAAATTAAAACATTTGACTCCGAAAATAATTCTACCAGTAACTTTCAACCTTTTCATAGAGGAAAAACAAAAATAAAAAAGGAGGTAGTTCCAATGGGCATCTATGTTAAACAGTTCCAAAAACTAAATAATTCCATTGAACCTGAAAAATGGAATTCTTTATTAAAAAACAAAGACATCAAAATTATAGATGCAAGAAAGACTTTTGAATTTGAAGTTGGAACTTTTAAGGGTGCCGAAAACCCTAAAGTGGATAATTTTAGAGATTTCCCTAAATATTTAAAAAAATTCAATAAAAAAAATACAATTGCAATGTTCTGTACTGGGGGAATACGATGTGAAAAGGCATCTGTTTACTTAAAAAGAAAAGGTTTTAAAAATGTTTTTCAATTAAAGGGTGGAATAATAAATTATCTAAAAAAGATTAAGAAAAAAGATAGCATATGGAAAGGTGAGTGCTACGTTTTTGACAATAGAGTATCCCTTAAACATAAATTAAAGGTTGGAACTTACTCAATGTGCAGCGGATGTAGAAAACCAGTATCGACAATTGAAAAAAAATCTAAGAATTATGTTGAAGGAATCTCTTGCCCAAAATGTCACGAATATTTAACACATTCACAAAAAAAAAGATTTTCTATGAGACAAAATCAAATTCTAACTGCAAAAAAAATGGGGAAAAAACATATTTTTGTAAAAGAATTTTATTGAGGTTAAATTGATACAAAAATTAAATCTTACCTCGTCGCCTATATTAAAATTACTAACTCAAATAGCTATTCCGTCTATGACAGGTAGTTTATTTCAAACATTATTTAATCTAATTGATACTTTCTATGCTGGCAAAATATCACCTGAAGCTTTGGCAGCTTTAGCAAAAGCTTTCCCACTATATTTTATTATTATTTCTGCTGGCATAGGAATAGTTGCTGGCTGTAATTCATTAATAGCTAATTCATTAGGATCAAATAATAAAGTTGCTGGATCTATTTATTCATACCACTCTATAATTTATGCTTTTTTTCTTTCAATATTTATAATGCTAATAGGTACATTTTTTTCCTATGATATTTTAAAATTTATGGGAAGTACTCAGGAGAGTATAGCTCTATCGAAAGAATATACAGATATTATATTTTTAGGTACAATTATTTTTTTACTTTTAACATCATTCAACTCAGTTTTGTACGCTCAAGGTGATACAAAAACTTACAGAAATGTTCTAATTGTAGGGGTAATTTTTAATATAATATTAAATCCTATTTTTATTTTTGGTTTATTTTTTATACCAGCATTTGGAGTAGCAGGATTAGCAATATCTACCATATTTATACAACTTATTGCATGTATTTACTTATATTTTAAGGTAAACCAAACTGAGCTAAAAATAATTTTTAAAATCTCAAATTTTTTAATAAGGAAAAATTTTTTAATTAATGTTTTTAATCAGTGTATGCCAATTACCATGGCACTTTTTTTAGTTGCAGCTGGTAGTTACATATTGTTATCCTTTTTAAGTATTTTTGGGGACAGAGCCATAGCTGGTTACGGTGCAGCTGTAAGATTTGAACATCTTTTTTCTTTACCTGTTATAGGCTTAAATACAGCGGTTATTTCTATAGCTGGACAAAACTTTGGAGCAAAAAGATTCGATAGAATTAAAGAAGTTTATTTTAAAGCAGTATTTATAGGCATGATAATCATGTGTCTTGCTGGAATAATAATTTATCTTTTATCAGAGTCAATAATCAGTATTTTTTCTAATGATTTTGAGGTTATTAAATTTGGATCAACGTACTTAAAAATTGCTGCGTTTATGGGCCCTATTTATCCAGTTTTTTTTATATCACATGCCCTTTTTACCGCTCTAAAGAAAACTTTTTTAATATTTTACTCTAATCTTTTTAGAATGATTATTTTTCCCATAACAATAGTTTGGTTTATATTAAATATAATGGATGGTTATTTTAATGATATTTTTTATGGATTGTTATTAATGAACTGGACTTTTGGTTTTATAATGCTTGCAATTGCAAGAGGCGTAATGATTAAAACTTTTAATGAGGATAAAAAAGTTTTCTTTATATTTTAAAAAATGTTATACAAACCCTGTATCGGTGAGGTGGGTGAGCGGTTTAAACCAGAAGTTTGCTAAATTTCCGTAGGTGTAACAATCTACCGTGGGTTCGAATCCCACCCTCACCGCCATTACTGTTTTAAATATTTTTCTAATTTTACTGGTTTTCCCGACAACATATATTTGTATACATTAGCGTTCTCTAAAACTCTTTGTACGTAGTTTCTTGTCTCTTTAAATTTAATTAATTCTATCCAGTTAACGTAATCAATTTTATTTTTGCTTGGGTCACCATTGATTTTTCTCCAGTACCTTACTCTTTTTGGTCCAGCATTATAAGCCGCTATGGCAAATGGATATATCTCTCGATATTCATTTAAAAGGGAATTAAAATAATAGGTTCCTAGTCTTATGTTATATTCTGGATCAGCAGTTAGTTTGCTTTTACTATAAGGCACTTTCATTTGTTGGGAAACAAGTTTTGCGGTATATGTCATTAATTGCATCATGCCTTTTGCACCGGCGTAACTATTTGCTTTAGGATCGAATTCACTTTCTTGTCTTGTTATTGCTAATATTATTTCCTGAGAAGGCATCGATTTACCATTAATTATCTCAGGGGTAGCTATAATTGGATAGTTGAATTTATTAATAAATCGTTTTTCATATGAGGCTTTTTTTGATATTTGTATTGCATAATCGTATCTACCAACTTTTGTAGCAAGTTCTGCAGCAAGAACTTCGCTTCCATTTTCTACATCTAAAGTAGCCAAATGTTTTATTATATCTTTACTTAAGCTTGATTTATTTAACTCTTTTAAAAGTAAAACATGCCTGACCAAAGGGTTTTTATTAAATTTTTTTTTGTATTCTTCTGAATACTTAGAATCATCATTAAGCTGAAATTCTTCAAAGGGATTAACCTTTTCGTATGAAAGCTGACCATAAAAAGTGGTTAAATATTTTGAACCCTCTTTAAAATATTTTCTTGATAAATTATCATTTCCAATTTTTTCATATGCAACTCCTAACCAATAAGCACCTCTTGCTAAGCTGATTGGATAACCTACATTTTTGTAAAAATTATTAAAATGTTCAATAGCTACTTTTGGATTGTTTAAAAAAGACAGTGCTATCCAACCAGACATCCATTCAGCTTCTGCATAAGCTGGCCCTTCATTTTCGTTGTCTTTATTTAATGAATGGTTTTTTGAAACATCGTAAGCCAGTTGATATTTTTTTTTATATATTAAAGATCTTGAGATAATTTGTCTTTCTTTCCACCACAAATCAGCTCTAACTAACGCATTGTTATCATTAGGTGCATTATTTATAATTTCTAAAGATGACTCCACTCTACCTCTTCGTCTTCTCCATTTTAATCTGTCATACCTCAGTCCAATATCAGATTTAAATTTTTCAGGAACATCAGAAATTGCTTTATCAACACCATATGAACTACTCATTAAAATTTGTCTTGCGTTATATAAAGCCCGATGATCTTTGGGCAAGTATCTTAAAATCCTTTTTAAATCCCAATATTTATAATCCCAGGCCAAATATTCTGCTCGTTTAATATGATCGGAAGAATTAAGTATTTTTCTATATTTTTTATTTAAATATCTTAAATCTTTTGAACTTAAAGAGGCTGTTATCCATCCTTTTTTAATTAACTCAGACCCTTCATCAATTCTGCCTTTGAGCAAATATGCTTCACCAAGTTTTATTTCTCCAAAACCACTCAAAGGTGTTTCTGTATCGAACCAACCAATAATTGTACTTGCTGAAGTACTTGATAAATTAATTTTATGTTCGGCAAGATACTTTAATCTATTAATTCGTGGGTAGTCTTTATTTTCTTCTATAAATTTTGTATATTCACCAAAAGATGCAGCATTTCTTTTTTCTTTAAGATAAAGCCAATTAACTAAATTTTTGAATTCTTTATCCTTTATTCTATTTGTTGATTTAATTGCAGATTTCCATTTTTTTTGTTTTATTAATAAAAAAACTTCTTTTGCTATAGCATAATCTCTTTTAGATAATATCTCAGATTTAACAGCTTCTTTTTGAACAACTTTTTTATATGTAATAGGTTTTTTTTCAGGTAACAAAAAAGTTTCATTTAAACTTTTTTCTATTTTTTTATCAACTAAATCAATTTTTTTCTCTTTAGTTTTTTCTTTAACACGAACATTATTTAAAGTTTCTCCATCTTTTTTTATAACAATTTTTTTTGTTTTAGTTTTTACCGGTTTATTTTGTGGTAATATATTATCTTTTTTAATTATTTTCTTATTTGTTGAATAGGGTTTTTTAGAGGGTAAAATACGATCTTTTTTTTCACTAATGAAATTTAAGATTCTTTTGGGTTTAGGCTCAGGTAATATTCTAGGCTTGTTCTCTGTTAAAACAGGCTTACAAAAGAGAACAAGTAATAAAAAAACTAGACTAATTAAATGTTTAAGCATAAAATTTAATGTATAGAATAAATACTATTATAAACTTTATAAATAACTATGTTCAAAGGTTCAATCGTTGCATTAATTACACCATTCAAGAACAATATGATGGATGAGGATAAGTATGTATCACTTATACATCACCACATTACAAACGGTACAAAAGGAGTCGTACCCGCTGGAACCACAGGTGAATCCCCAACACTCAGCAATGATGAACATAAAAGGGTTATTGAAATAGCTGTTAAAGAATGTAAAGGAAAAATTCCTGTAATAGCAGGAACAGGTTCAAATTCGACAGATGAAGCTGTTAACTTATCCAGATATGCAGAGAAAGCAGGAGCAGATGCCATTCTTGTAGTTACACCATATTATAACAAACCAACACAAGAGGGATTGTATCAACATTATAAATTAATAAATGACAATGTTGGGATACCGATAATAATTTATAATATTCCACCAAGATCAGTCATAGATATGTCGGTAGACACTATGGCAAGACTTTTTGAATTAAAAAATATTGTTGGTGTTAAAGACGCAACAGCAGATTTAGATAGAGTTAACAAACAAATGAAGAAAATGGGTCCTGAGTTTATTCAATTATCTGGAGAAGATGCTACAGCATTGGATTTTAATATGAGAGGTGGTACTGGCTGTATTTCAGTTACAGCAAATGTAGCAGCAAAACTTTGTTCAGATTTTCAAGAGGCATCTTTAGCAAAAAACAATAACAATCTATTATCTAAAGCAAAAGAAATTAATAAAAAATTAATGCCGTTACACAAAGCTTTATTTATAGAAAGCAATCCAAGTCCAGTTAAATACGCAGCTAGTCTACTAAACTTATCCTCAGAAGATGTTAGATTACCGCTTGTTAAAATAACTGAAAATACAAAAAAGGAAGTACAAAAAGCTTTAAAGTTTGCAAATCTGCTTTAATGAAAGCAAAAAAAAATACTGGCATAAAAATTGTATGTAACAACAGAAAAGCTAGATTCAATTACTTTTTTGAAGAATTAATAGAAGCGGGAATAGTTTTAAAAGGTTCTGAAGTAAAATCATTAAGGGAAGGCAAAGCAAATATTACAGATTCATATGCCACAGATAGCGGTGGTGAAATATATTTAGTTAATTCTCATATACCATTATATAAACAATCAAGTTACAACAATCACAACCCTAGAGATATGAGAAAACTTTTGCTAAAAAAAAAAGAAGTTAATAATGTTATTGGAAGAATTAATAGAGATGGATTAACAGTTATTCCTACTAAAATATACTTCAAAAAAGGAAAGGCAAAAGTTGAAATTGCTATATCGAAAGGTAAAAAATTATTTGACAAAAGAGAAACTAAAAAAAAAAGAGACTGGCAAAGAGACCAGGCCAGAATTCTAAGCAGAAAAAAATAATTATGATTTTTATTGGAATCGGATCAAACCTACCCTCAAGTTTTGGTGATAGGTTTAAAAATATAGATTTATCAATATCTTTTTTAGAAGAAATAGGAGTTAAATTAATTCAAAAATCAAGTTTTTATGAAACACTTTCGCAACCAAATAAGAATGACCCAAAATTTATAAATGTAGTTATTTCTGTAAGTTCAATATTATCTCCTATTGATTTAATGTTATCCCTGATCTCAATAGAGGAAAAACTTGGACGAAAAAGAATGATAAAAAATGACCCCAGAACATGTGATTTAGATATTATAGATTTTAATGGCATAGTAAAAAACTTCAAAATGAATAATTTTGAATTAATCTTACCTCATGAAAGATTAATAAATAGAAACTTTGTCCTTCATCCTCTCAAGGAAATTTGTCCAAACTGGTCACACCCAAAAAATAAAAAAAATATCAATATCTTCATCAATAACCTTAAAGAAGCTAATAATGAGATTACAAAATTGTCTATAAGTGATATAAGTAGGCATGTTAAATAATGAAGAGTTAATAAAAAAAGTTAGGTCTTACAATAGGTTCTTAGACCCCGTTTCTTTGACAAAGGCTTATAATTTTGCACTCAAAGCTCACAAAAATCAAAGAAGAGATATGGGAGAGCCCTATATAATTCATCCTGTTGCTGTTGCTGATATATTAACTGAGCTTAAACTTGATAGCGCAACTATAACAACTGGATTATTACACGATACAATTGAGGACACAAAAGTAACTTATAACTCTGTTAAAAAAGAATTTGGAAAAGAAGTAGCAGATTTAGTAGAGGGTGTTACTAAAATATCAGCAATAGAAGAGAAAGCAATTGATAACTCCAAGGCAGAAAATTTAAGAAAGCTTATACTGGCAACATCAAAAGATATTAGGGTTTTATTAGTAAAATTAGCTGACAGATTACACAATATGAGAACCATTAACTCTGCAAAAGATGAAAATAAAAGAATAAGAAAAGCAAAAGAAACAATGGAAATTTACGCTCCTTTAGCTGACAGAATGGGAATGAATAGAATAAGGGATGAACTTGAAGATTTATCTTTTTCAATTTTAAATCGAGAAGCAAGAACATTAATATTAGATAGACTAACTTTAATTAAAAGTAAAAAAGAAGATACTTTTATAAAAATTTCCGATGAACTTCGTAATCTTTTAAAATCAAATAAGATTGAGGCAGAAATAACTGGCAGAGAAAAGACTCCATTTTCCATATGGAGAAAGATGCAATCAAAGAGAATATCTCTTGAACAACTTACAGACATAGTAGGTTTTAGAGTTATTGTTCAAAATATTGATGATTGCTATAAAACATTAGGAATTTTTCACAGTAAATACTCTGCCATACCAGGAAAATTTAAAGATTACATATCTACACCAAAAATCAATCAATATAAATCTATTCACACTTCTTTAATTGGCCCAATGAAAAAAAGAATAGAAATACAAATACGAACTAGCCCAATGCATGAATTTGCAGAAAGAGGAATAGCCTCACATTGGAAATATAAATCTTCAGAAAAATTTTCTGAATTGTCTTGGAAAGAATATGATTGGTTAAGAGATTTAGTTGAAATAATGGAGAAGGGTGGGAGTCCAGAACATTATTTTGAGTTCACTAAATTACAAATGTTTCAGGACAATGTTTTCTGTTTTACACCAAAAGGAGCGGTAATCAAATTACCAAAAGATGCATCACCAATTGATTTTGCCTACGCCGTACATACAAAAGTTGGTGATACAGCAATTAGCTGTGAAATTAACGGTAAACCTTCTGCTCTACAGTCTAAACTGAGCAATGGCGATATGATTAAAATAATAACATCTAAAAAGATTTCTCCATCTCTACACTGGTTATCCTCAAGCAAAACTGGAAAAGCTAGAGCGTCTATAAGAAAACACTGGCAGGGAAAATTAATGAATAACGAGGAAGAAACAAAAGAGTATACATCTACGCTATCAATAGATTTACCGCACAAACCTGGTATTTTAGGCAAAGTTAGTACTATTATAGGATTAAACAAGGCAAATATAATAAATGTTGAGCTTAAAAAAAGAGGGAAAGAATATTTAAAGTTTTTATTTGATATACAAATAAAAGATTTAAAAAACCTTACAAACTTGATAAGTCAATTGAAACAAGAAGAACTTAAATTTGAAGTAATTCGACATAAAAAGAAAAAGTATGCTTTCATACAAAGAGTCATTAAAAATTTTAAAAGAAACTAACGCTCTTTTAGAGGGACATTTTATATTATCATCTGGTCTTCATAGTGATAAGTATGTTCAGTGTGCTCAGCTTTTAAGTAAGCCAAAAAAAGCCAAAAATATTTGTATTTCACTAGCAGAAAAAATAAAACAAAATTTTAAAAAAATTGATTTAATTTTATCCCCTGCAATGGGAGGTGTTGTTATTGGATATGAAATCGGTAGAATTCTCAATCTAGAAACAATTTTTGCCGAGAGAATTAATGGAAATTTTCAACTTAGAAGAGGTTTTGAGATTAATAAACAAAATAAAATTTTGATTATTGAAGATGTAATTACTACGGGTAAATCAAGTCTTGAGTGCTCAAATTTAGTTAGAAAAGCAGGAGCAGAAATAATTGGCTACGCTTGTATAATAGACAGATCAAATGGTCAAAGCAAAATTAAAAATAAAATTATTTCTCAAGTTGAAATTAATATTCCTACTTACAATAAAGATGATCTTCCTGAACACCTAAAAAAAATTAAACCGAAAAAGCCCGGAAGCAGAGATTTATAATGTCCATACCTAGATTAGGTGTCAATATCGACCACGTGGCAACAGTAAGAAATGCAAGAGGTGAAAATTACCCAAGCCCTCTAAGAGCAGCACTCCTTGTACAAAAATATGGAGGAAACTCTGTCACAATACACTTAAGAGAAGACAGACGACATATTAGAGATAAAGATTTAGAAATTATTAAAAAAAAAATTAAAATCCCACTTAATTTAGAAATTGCACCTACAGAAGAAATGTTAAAAATTTCTCTCAAAAATAAACCAAATTTTGTTTGTATAGTTCCTGAAAAAAGAAAAGAAATCACTACTGAGGGCGGTTTAAATCTTAAAAAAAATATTAAAGTAATTAAAAATATTATTAAAAAACTTAAATCAAGAAAAATTAGAACCAGCCTTTTTATCGAACCTGACACTGAAGATATTAGAATCGCAAAATATATTGACGCCGATTGTATAGAAATACATACTGGGAAAATTTGCAAATTATTTGAACAAAAAAAAAATACAAGCAAAGAATTCGCAAGAATTAAACAAGCAGTTTCTTTTGCAAATATGATTGGACTTGAAGTACACGCAGGTCATGGAATTACTTTTGACTCCGCTAAACTTTTATCAAAAATAAAGGGAATATCCGAATTTAATATTGGACATTTTATAATTGGAGAATCAATTTTTATTGGTATAAAAGATTCTATTAAACAATTTAAAAAAATATTTAAAAAATGAATATCTATGGGATAGGAACAGATATTGTTAATATTAATAGAATCAAGACATCAATTAAAAAAAACAAGAATGCTTTTAAGACTAAAGTTTTTACTAATTTTGAAATCCAAGTTTGTGACAAGAGAGCAAACAAAGTCGAATGTTATGCCAAAAGATTCGCTGCCAAAGAGGCACTTTTTAAGGCAATAGGATTAAAAAATAAGCTTAATTTTAAAGATGTTGAAATAAGAAATAATACCTCGGGCTTACCTAATTTTTTAATCACCGGAAAATCTTTAATAAATTTAAAAAAAATTTTTAAAAATAAAAGATTTAAAATACATTTGTCTTTATCCGATGACAAACCTTGGGCTGTAGCATCTGTTATTGTATTTTTATATAAATAAATATTTATGAAGAAAGTTATTGAAAATTTTAAAACATTATTAATTGCATTAATTATTGCTATAATAATTAGATCTTTTCTTTTTCAACCATTCTATATTCCATCATCCTCGATGGAACCAAATCTTTTAGTTGGTGATAGAATTTTTGTTTCAAAATATACATATGGATATAGCAAACACTCTTTTCCTTTTAGCCCAAAAATATTTAAAGGAAGAATTTTTAATACCAGACCAAATTATGGTGACCTAGTTGTATTTAAAACACCCTCAGATAATCGAACCGATTACATTAAACGTTTAGTTGCTTTTCCTGGTGATGAGATTCAATTTATAGATGGCGATCTTTATTTAAATAAAAATAAAATAGAAAAAACAGAATATAATAATAATCAAAAAATTAGGTGTGGAAAAAATGAAACTGAAGTGTTTTTTTTCAAAGAAAAATTAAATGAAAAAAAAGAATATAATATTGTCTACAATAAAGTGGGGAGCATGATTAATACTGATATATATAAGGTGCCAAATAATCATTATTTTTTATTAGGTGATAATAGAGATTGTTCAAGAGATAGTAGATTTTTAACAAGCGTTGGATATGTTCATGAAGACAACCTGGTTGGTAAAGCACAAATTGTATTTTTTTCAAATGATACTTTGAAAGGAAGTTTATTTAAATTTTGGAATTGGAAAAATTCAATTAGAGGAGAAAGATTTTTTAAAAAACTTAAATGAAACAAAACGTTAGACAAATCGAAAAAACATTAAAAATAAATTTTAAAAATAAAAATTTATTAAGGATAAGCATGATACATAAAAGTTTTGATAAAAATAATAACAATGAAAAATTGGAATTTTTAGGAGACAGAGTTATTGCCTTAGTAATTTCAAAAAAATTATTGTCATTATATCCAAATGAAAAAGAAGGTATAATTGATAAAAGATTTGCATCATTGGTTAACAAAAAAACTTGTGCTCAAGTTGCTATTAGGCTTAATTTAAAAGCATCTATAAAAACTGGAAATTCATATAAAAACTTAAAGTCATCTGATGAAAAAATTCTTAGTGATGCATGCGAAGCTTTAATTGGAGCAATTTATTTAGATCAAGGATTTAGTGTTACAGAAAAATGTGTTCTAAAAATCTGGAACCACTTTTTAGAAAAATCAAATGTTACAATTATTGATCCGAAAACCAAATTACAGGAACATTCACTAAAGAAATTTAAAAAATTACCAAGCTATATAATTACAAAAAAAGTAGGACCTAACCACAATCCTGTTTTTAAAGCACTTGTAAATATACCAGATTCAAAGAAATATAGTGGATATGGAAAGTCAAAAAAAATCGCAGAACAAAATGCTGCAGTCCAATTATTAAAAGATTTAAATATTAATTAATATGAATTGGGAAGATGAAGGTTATATAGTAAATAAAACGAGATTCAGAGAAAATGCTTTAATATTAGAGGTATTCACAAAAAATTTTGGTAAAGTAAGCGGAATAGTTTATGGAGGCACATCTAGAAAAATAAAAAATCATCTACAACTTATTAATAAAATTCATGTTATTTTTAATTCAAAAACAAATAATAAAATAGGTTATTTTAAAACAGAGCTTATAGAACCGATATCGCCTAAATATTTTAATAACCAGAAAAAAACAATTTGTCTCAATTCTATTTCCTCAATCGTTAAAATTTTATTACCTGAAAATGAAATCCAAAAAAATATCTATAACTCTCTAGATAATTTTTTAAAAAAATTTGATGAAAAAAATTGGCCTTTAAATTATTTGAATTGGGAAATTGATTTAATTAAATATTTAGGTTTTGGTTTTCAATTTAACAATATAAAAAATAAAGATCTTGATAATAAAAAAGCTATAGATATTAAAGTTGATAATATAAATTATAAAATACCATCTTTTATAATCTCTAAAGATTATAGCAACACAACTATGCTTGATATTTGCAATGGGTTAAACTTTTCAAGAAATCTAATGGATAATCAATTCTTTCAACCTAATAATTTAAGATTTCCGTATTCAAGAAAACTCTTAGAAGAAAAAATTATATAGTTAATTTTTTAATTTTTGAGCAATCGATAAAGCAAAATAAGTTACAATTGCTGATGCACCTGCTCTTTTTAAACACATTAGACTTTCAAATACAGAATCTTGATGGATAATTCCTTTTTTTATCGAGTTAATTATCATCGAGTACTCCCCTGAGACTTGATATGCAAACACTGGAATCTTAAAATTTTCTTTTACAGATTTAATGATGTCTAAGTAAGGAAGTCCAGGTTTAACCATGACAAAATCAGCACCTTCTTTTATATCTAATCCTATTTCCCTTAGTGCCTCGTTTGAATTTTTATAATCCATTTGATAACTTTTTTTATTACCTCTTAATTTTTTTTTAGATCCAATAGCATCCCTAAAAGGTCCATAAAAATTAGACGAATATTTAGCTGCATAAGATAAAATCTGAACATTTTTGAAATTATTTTTATCTAAAGATTTTCTAATAACCCCGACTCTACCATCCATCATATCGGAAGGTGCTATAACATCACATCCCATTCTAGCTTGCAGTAGAGCTTGTTTAGTTAAAATTTCTATAGTTTCATCATTAAGTATTTCCTTATTTTTTAAAATTCCATCATGACCATGATCTGTGTAGGGATCTAAAGCAACATCAGCCATTACCCCAATATCTTTAAAATTATTTTTAATTTTCTTAATTGCTTTACAAACAAGATTATTTTCATTTAAAGCTTCATTCCCAGAAGAATCTTTTTTACTATTTGGTGTATGTGGAAAAATTGCAACTAAAGGAATTTTTAATTTACTAGCCTGGTTAAGAATACCACTCAATCTATCTATAGAATATCGAAATACACCCGGCATGGTTTTAATAGCTTCGATCTTTTTTTTCCCTTCCGTTACAAAAATTGGAAGAATTAAATCACTAACTGACAAGTTGTTTTCACTAACCAATCTTCTGCTCCAATTGTATTTGCGATTCCTTCTCAATCTAACACTGGGATAACTACCTAATATCTTCATTTTATAATCTCATAAACTATGTATAATGCGACAAATATAATATTATTTAATTTATTAAAAGTGTATTAATTATCTATATGTCTAATTCAAACATCTTTAAAGATTTCTATCAAGTACCTAATGTGACCTTTGATATTTCAAAATTAAGAGATGGTCTTAAAAAAGTTTTAAAAGAATCTAAGTATCAAACTTTAGGGATTACAAATTTTCACGCTATACCTATGAACAAAATACCTGGGGATGATAGCTCAGTATCTGGACACAATGTAAGAGGAGTGTATTGGACAAAACCAGATGAAACTGGAAAAGAAGTAATGAGAGATAAACCAATCGATGAGTCTCAATATACCGAATTAGTAAGTGAATTTAAAAATACTTATTTTGAAGAAGTCTATAATGTTTTAAGATCAAAATTTAAACTTGGAAGAGTAAGATTACTTTTAAAAGAACCTAGATCAACACTAAGTTGGCATAAAGATCCAGAGCCAAGACTTCATATTCCAATTATAACCAATCCTGGGTGCAAGATGGTTATAGAGGATGTTGCAAAACACATGCCTGCTGATGGAAAGGTCTGGATAACAAATAATACTAGATATCATAATTTTTTTAATGGTGGTGAACAAAATAGAATCCATATTGTAGCTTGTTTATTAGAAAATAGATTTAATTGATTTGAAGTTTTTATTTAAAAAAATATCGATATCATCAGATCATGCTGGTTTTAAATTAAAAGAAAAAATAAAACAAAATCTTATAAATAAGAAAATCTCAGTATTAGATTTAGGCCCAAAAACAGATAGCTCAGTCGATTACCCTGACTTTGCAAAGAGAGTGGCTAGAAACGTAGCATCGAAAAAAAGTAATATCGGGATACTTGTTTGTGGATCAGGGACCGGAATGGCCATGTCAGCTAATAAATTCAAAAAAATAAGAGCTGCTGTTTGCTATAATAAGGCCTCAACCAGTTTGTCTAGGAAGCATAATAATGCTAATATAATTGCGCTTGGATCTAGATTAACAAAAAAATCAGTTGCTTTAAAATTAGTTAATATTTTTCTTAGCACTAAATTCGAAGGTGGTAGACACCTTAGAAGAATTAAAAAAGTATAAAAAATTTATTTATTATGTCTAAAATTAAGAGCGATATAAACGGAAGTTATCAGGATTATTTTGATAAAGATTTGTCATCAAGAGATCCAGATTTATACAATTCAATTAAACTTGAGCTTCAAAGGCAGCAACAGCATATAGAACTAATTGCATCAGAAAATATTGTTTCGAAAGCAGTTTTAGATGCACAGGGATCAATTTTAACAAACAAATATGCAGAGGGATATCCTGGAAAAAGATATTACGGTGGCTGTGAGTTTGTTGATAAGACTGAAGAATTAGCCTTAGAAAGAGTAAAAAAATTATTTAATTGTAAATACGCAAATGTACAACCTCACTCAGGTGCACAAGCAAACGGCGCAGTATATTTAGCTTTGTTAAATCCTGGAGACACAATACTTGGTATGAGTCTAAACTCAGGTGGTCATTTAACTCATGGTGCAAAAGTTTCATTATCTGGAAAGTGGCTTAAAGCTTTTCATTACGAAGTTGATAAAGAAACAGGTCTTATAGATTATGATCAAGTCAAAAAATTAGCTTCAGAGCACAAACCAAAAATATTAATTGCTGGAGGTAGCGCATATTCCAGAATAATTGATTTTAAAAAATTTAAAGAAATTGCCGACAGTATTAATGCTTATCTAATGGTAGATATGGCTCACTTTTCTGGTTTGGTTGCCGGAAGGGGCTATCCAAACCCAATCGAGTACGCTGATGTTGTTACATCTACAACCCACAAAGTTTTAAGAGGTGGAAGGGGTGGAATTATTTTAACAAATAGAGAGGATCTTATTAAAAAATTTAATTCAGCGGTATTTCCGGGATATCAAGGCGGACCCTTGATGCACGTGATAGCAGCTAAGGCTGCAGCATTTCACGAGGCATTACAACCCAGTTTTAGAGAATACATTAAATCTGTTCTTGCGAATGCTAAAATTTTGTCAGAAACACTTAAAAATAATGGTTTTAAAATCTTCTCAGGCGGAACTGATACACATTTAATGCTTGTTGACCTCAGACCATTCAAAGTCACAGGCAAGGCAGCTGAAATTAGTTTAGGAAAGGCAAATTTAACTTGTAATAAAAACGGTATTCCTTTTGATACTGAAAAAATGACTATTACTTCTGGAATAAGACTTGGATCTCAGGCAGCTACAACAAGAGGATTTGGTCTTAATGAATTTAAAAAAGTTGGTGATTTAATAACAAAAGTAATTGAAGGCTTATCCCAAAGTCCTAATGATAACAGTAAAACTGAGTCAGAAGTCAGGAAAGAAGTAATTGAACTTTGTTCTAAATTTCCTATATATAATCATCTATTTAAAAATTAATTTATGCTTTGCCCTTTTTGTAGAGAAAAAGATACATCTGTTGTTGACTCAAGACCTACAGAGGATGGAACCGCTATAAGAAGAAGAAGATTTTGTAATTGCAATGGAGGACAAAGGTTTACAACTTTTGAAAGAGTCCAATTTAGAGAATTAACTGTAATTAAAAAAAATGGTAGAAGAACCCAATTTGATAGAGAAAAATTAGCAAAATCTATTTTGATGGCATTAAAAAAAAGACCAATCGATCCTGACACTATAGAAAAACTAGTTTCAAAAATCACAAGAGAATTAGAAGAAATAGGTCAGTCTGAAATTCAATCCAATATTATCGGAAAAAAAGTGATGGAAGCTTTAAAAGAATTAGACAAAATTGCCTATATCAGATTTGCTTCAGTATATACCAACTTTAAAGAAATAGGTGAATTTGGAGAATATATTGAGGAATTAGATGGTAAATCTAAAAAATAAGTTTAATTCATTGGAGTCACATTTTTTATCTTTAGCATTTGAACAGGCTCAAATTAATCTTGGATCAACTAAAAAAAATCCATCTGTAGGATGTATAGTTGAAAAAAACGGTGCAGTAATTTCATCAGGGTGTACATCAATTAACGGAAGACCCCATGCCGAATATAATGCTTTAAAAAAATTAAAAAATGCTAAAAATGCAAATCTTTATGTAACACTCGAACCATGTTCTCACTATGGTGTTACACCACCTTGCACAAATCTTATTATAAAAAAAAAAATAAAAAAAGTTATTTATTCAACTAATGACCTTGATTTTAGATCAAAAAAAAGATCTAAAAAAATTTTACAAAAAAAAAAGATTATTGTCAAAAATTCTTTATTAAATAAAAGAGGAAAAGATTTTTATGAAAGCTATATCCTTCAACACAGTTCAAAGTTACCTTTGATTGATGCCAAAATAGCATTATCTAAAGATTATCTCACTAAGAATTTAAAAAAAAAATGGATTACTGGAATAGAGTCACAAAAGCGATCTCATTTATTAAGATCAATGTATGACTGTATTATATCAACATCAAAATCAATTAATGATGATAATTCAATGTTAGACTGCAGGATTAAAGGCTTAGAAAAAAAAACTCCAGATTTAATTATTTTAGATAGAAAACTTAAGCTTAAAAAAAATTTAAAATTATATAAAAAAATAAAAAATAGAAAAATATTATTATTTACATGTTTTAATAATAGAAAAAAAATCTCATTTTTAAAAAGAAAAGGTATTAAAGTTTACATGTTTAATTCACTTAATGAAAAAAAGGACATGAACGCCCTTTTCTTTATTCTTAAAAAGAAAGGATATTCGAGAATTTTAATCGAATCTGGACTTACATTAATTAATTTTCTACTTATTAATAAATTTTTAAAATTTATCTATATTTTTAAATCCAATTCTAAACTAGGAAAATATGGATTAAACTATTCCTCTTCTAGATATATTAAAAAAATAAATTTAAAAAACCTAATAAAAGTTAATCTTTTTGGCGACAAACTTTACAGAGAAAAATTAAAATAATGTTCAATGGTATCGTTTATAATCAAGGAATAATTAAAAACATTAAGAAAAGCTCTCGGTATGTAAAAGGTAGCTTGGTAATTGAAATAAGTTCAAATATAAGTTTTAAAAAAACAGATGTTGGTGAGTCTGTTAGCTGTGATGGCGTTTGCTTAACTTTAGTTAAAATCTTAAAAAAATCTTTTTTATTTTATTTGTCAAAAGAAACTTTAAAACGTTCAAATTTTAAAAATACAAAAATAGGAAAATTTATAAATATTGAAAAACCATTATTTTATGGTAAAAAAATTTCTGGACATTATGTTCAAGGACACGTTGATACCACATCAAGAGTTCAAAGAATAAAAATTATTGACCGGTCTTGGTACGTAAAATTTTCATTAGACAAAAAGTATAAAAAATTTATAGTTGAAAAAGGTTCTATTTGTATCAATGGTGTATCCTTAACTATATCAGATGTTAAAAATAAAAGTTTTGAAATTACAATTATTCCACATACATTAAAACTTACAAATCTTATTAACTTAAAAAAAGGCGACATAGTTAATATTGAATTTGATATGATCGGAAAATATTTAAATAATATTTATAATTAAATGAAAAAAAACTCATCAACTATTAAACAAATAATAAGAGATGCTAAAAAAGGTAAAATGTTTATTTTGGTTGATAATAAAGATAGAGAAAACGAGGGTGATTTAGTTGTCCCAGCCTCCAAAATTGATCCAAAAAAAATTAACTTCATGGCCAAACATGGAAGAGGTCTTATTTGTTTAGCTTTAACTTCAAAAAAAGTTAAAAAATTGAATTTACGTTTAATGTCGTTAATTAACAAATCAAGAACGCAAACTGCATTCACTGTCTCTATTGAGTCTAAAAAAGGTATATCAACTGGAATTTCTGCATATGATAGATCTAAAACAATTAAAGTAGCGATTAAACCATCCTCTACCAAAAAAGATATTGTGTCACCAGGACATGTTTTTCCCTTAGTTGCTAAAAATGGTGGTGTATTAGAAAGAGCTGGTCATACAGAAGCATCAGTTGATATTTCAAAATTAGCAAAATTAAATCCTAGCGCTGTAATTTGTGAAGTGATGAACGAAGATGGAACTATGGCTCGATATAAAGATTTAATCCCTTTTGCAAAAAAACATAGATTAAAAATTGCAAAAATTGAGGATCTAATTTCCTATCGTTTAAAAAAATGAAAAATTAATCAAATGTATTTCAAATAAAAAAATAAAAATCAAAAACTTTGGAAATTATGACCTAAAAACATTTAAGAACAAATTAGATGGATCCGAGCATTACGCAATCACAAAAGGAAAATTTACATCAATAAAGTCTTCAAGAGTAAGAGTTATATCAACAAATGTATTAAATAGTTTCTTTAATTTCAGTAAAGATATTTTTAAAAATTCTTTAAAACACCTTAATAAATTTAATAATTTTGCACTTATCCTTGTTAAAGGAGCCAATCCTAATCCTGCATCACCAGATAATACAAGAATTTTAAGATATTATGGTGTAGGTGCACAAATTATTAAAGAACTAAGAATTAAAAACATGATACTAGTGTCTAGATCTAAAAAACGTATTATTGCTCTAAAAGGTTATGGTATTAGAATTATTAAACAGGAGATTATTAAATGAGTAAAAAAATCTGTATAGTAATGTCAACTTACAATAAAAATATTACAAACAAATTGTGTAATAGAGCTAAATCAGAATTAAAAAATTCAGGATACAAAAAAATAAGTATAATAGAAGTCCCGGGATCTTTTGAAGTTCCGACTGTAATATCAAAAATTATTAATAAATATGATGGATTTATTGCAATAGGCTGTATTATCAAAGGAGAAACCGCAAATTTTGATTTAATTTCCTCAGCAATAACTAATGCAATTATGAATTTGTCTATTAATTACAAAAAACCAATTGGTAACTCCATAATAACTTTATTTAATAAGAAACAAGCTCTAAAAAGATTTGATCGAGGTAAAGAAGCTGCAAGAGCAGTTATAGAAGTTTTAAAAATAAAGTAATGTCTTCAGAAAATTTAAACAATAACCCAAGAATAATTGTTGTTCAAAAATTATATTCACATTTTTTAAATAAAGAGTCAGAATTAATATATCCAAAACACAGATATAAGAAATTTATTAAAGATACTGTCTTAGGCACTATTGAAAGAGAAGAGCACCTTTTAGACAATTTAAAAGTCATTTTAAAAGACGAATTCAATCCTGCTAGAACAGACCTAATATTAAAATTAATGATTCTATCGGCCACTTTTGAACTAATGTTTAGTCACAAAACTCCAGTGAATGTGATTGTTAGCGAATATGTAAAAATATCTGATTTCTTTTTAGAAAATGCCCATAAAGGCTATCTAAATGCTATTTTGGATAAAGTTTCAAAAAATGTGAGAAAAAATGTTGAATAACTTCTTGCCTTTTATCTTGTTTTTTGGCAATTTCCTGTTTTCTAATTTATCATAATTTAGGAGCATCATTGGAATATTTGTCTTACATAATAATAGTTGCAATATTAGCTGTTGTTTATAGTTATTTTTTAAGCAAACAAATAATCTCATCAAATCCTGGAAATAAAAAAATGCAGGAAATTGCTGAGGCCATTCAAATAGGTGCAAAGGCATATCTTAACAGACAATATAAGACCATTGCGATTGTTGGAGTAATAGTTTTAATAATAATTAGTTATTTTTTTAGTTTATTAGTTGGTCTCGGTTATTTTATAGGCGCCTTACTTTCCGGTGTTGCAGGTTATGTAGGAATGCTTATATCAGTTGAGGCTAACGTTAGAACTGCTGAAGCATCTAGAACTAGTCTTCAAAAAGGTTTAACAATGGCTTTTAAATCTGGTGCTATAACTGGTCTTTTAGTTGCTGGTTTAGCTCTATTAGCAATTTCAATTTATTATTGGGCTTTGTTATCTTTTAATGTTGATAGCAGAGAATTAATAAACGCATTGATAGCTTTAGGTTTTGGCGCTTCATTAATATCTATTTTTGCTAGACTCGGCGGCGGAATTTTTACCAAAGGTGCTGATGTTGGAGCAGATTTAGTTGGTAAAGTTGAAGCGGGTATTCCAGAGGATGACCCAAGAAACCCAGCCGTTATAGCCGACAACGTTGGCGACAATGTTGGTGATTGCGCTGGTATGGCAGCAGATTTATTCGAAACATATGCGGTAACAATAGTTGCGACCATGGTTCTTGCCTCAATATTTTTTCCTACCAACTCTAGTATGATGATTTATCCATTGGCTATTGGAGGTGGATGTATCATTGCATCAATTATAGGAACTTTCTTTGTTAAACTTGGAAAGAGTAAAAATATTATGGGAGCTCTTTATAAAGGATTTATTGTAACAGCCATAATTTCTCTAATATTACTCTATCCAATTACATTAAATGTTATTGGTTTAACTAATACCTTTAATATTGGAGATAAAAATTTTACAGGTTTTGATTTATATTATTGTGGAATTATTGGTTTAGTAGTAACTGGTTTAATTATTTGGGTAACAGAATATTATACTGGAACAAATTATAGACCAGTTAGAAGTGTTGCAAAGTCCTCAACTACTGGACATGGTACAAATGTTATTCAAGGTTTAGCAGTTTCAATGGAAGCTACAGCACTTCCTGCTTTGATTATCGTTGCTGGAATCATTACTACAAATGAATTGGCTGGATTGTTTGGAATTGCCATTGCTGTAACAGCGATGCTAGCTTTAACAGGAATGGTTGTCGCATTAGATGCTTATGGTCCTGTTACAGATAACGCTGGTGGAATAGCAGAAATGTCAAAACTACCAAAAAATGTTAGAAAAACTACTGACGCTCTCGATGCTGTTGGTAATACAACAAAAGCTGTTACTAAAGGATATGCAATTGGTTCGGCGGGATTAGGTGCTTTAGTTCTGTTTGCTGCTTACACAGAAGATATTAAATTTTTTTCAACTGTTTCTGGTTCTTCATTAGAAGGTATCAATGTAAGTTTCGATTTGTCTAACCCATTTGTTGTAATAGGTTTATTGGTAGGTGGTATGCTTCCTTATTTATTTGGCTCAATGGGCATGCAGGCAGTCGGAAGAGCTGGGGGCGCTGTAGTTATAGAAGTTAGAAGACAATTTAAAAAAATACCTGGAATTATGAAAGGAAAAAGAAAACCTGATTATGGAAGGTTGGTTGACTTATTAACAAAAGCTGCAATTAAAGAAATGATTATACCATCATTATTACCAGTTTTATCTCCAATAGTTTTGTATTTAATAATTTTTTCAATTGGTGGTATGGAAGCTGCACTATCATCTGTTGGAGCAATGTTACTAGGAGTTATAGTAACCGGATTATTTGTTGCAATTTCAATGACCGCTGGTGGTGGTGCATGGGATAATGCAAAAAAATTTATTGAGGATGGAAATTATGGTGGAAAAGGATCTGAGTCCCATAAAGCTGCAGTTACTGGTGATACAGTTGGTGACCCCTACAAAGATACAGCAGGACCCGCAGTAAATCCTATGATAAAAATAACAAATATTGTAGCGCTTTTATTATTAGCTGTAATTGCTCACTAAAATTATTTCCTATTAGCATTCATTTTTTCACGTATACTTGATAAAAAAGAGTCAATAAAACTTCCTCTGGCAACATCGTTTGGAGTTACTTTTTTTGCAAATTCATAACTATTCATATCACTTTTGTTGTAAAGAATTTTTTCCTCAAGTATTCCATAACTGTTGAATCTAATTACAAGAACATTGTTGTTTAAAAGTATATTTCTACCCAATTTAGTCATTTTACCTCTAGTTTTTGTGCGTTCGATATATAACCAAGTATTCTCATCTTTAATTGATTTTGTATGAGGTTGTCCCAAAATTCTAATTACATCATTAATGTTGGTTTCTTTAACTTTTAGCAGTTTGTCTCTATTTTCTAGGTAAAAAATACCGTGACTTTTTATAACCTTATTTTTTTGACAATTTGTTAAGAATAACGATAAAAATATGATTAAAAAAAATAAAAAATAATGTTTGCATCTTATAAAAAACATAATAATAAACTTTATAACAATTTAGTTAAATTATCACGTAATAAATTTTTTTATCAGGATCTGTGTCTTGAAGATAAAATTGAAACAAGAATAACATTAATATTTTTTCATTTTGCTTTAATATTGCAAATTTGTAAGAACAAAGAAGAGAAAACACAGGATATATTTGATAATATATTTCAAAATATTGAGTACAATTTAAGAGAAATTGGTCATGGTGATGTATTTGTTAACACGAAAATGAAAAAATTAACTAGAGTGTTTTATGACATACTTGTCAAATTAGATAATTTAGACACCAATTTATCCAAAGATATGGAAAAATTGATAAAAAATTATTTTTTTAATAAATCAAAAGATGAACGAATAAATATTGGCAAATTAACCAGTTATTTTGATAAATTTAAGGTTTTTTGTTTTGATTTAGATGTTAAAAACATGTTAAACGGTTCTTTTAACTTTTTATATAAATAAATATGGCTGTACCAAAAAGAAAAACATCAGTTTCAAGAAGAAACAAAAGAAGATCACACCACAAGATTGTATCTTCAAATGTAGTTGAAGATAAAAAAACTGGTGAATATAGATTATCTCATCATATAGATTTAAAAACCGGTTTTTATAACGGAAAAAAAATCTTAGATAAGTAATTTTATTTAAACTAAAATTACAAATGAACATATCAGATAAAAAATTTACTATATCAATAGATTTAATGGGTGGTGATAATTCACCTGATAAAACTTTAGAAGGTGTAGATTTATTTATTAAAAGAAATAAAGATAAAAAAGATTATTTTTTTTATCTTTTTGGTAATTCAGATCTTGTAATAGATAAAATTAAAAAACTTAAATATTTAAAGTCTAATTATAAACTAGTAGACACGAAAGTAGTTGTGTCTAATGATTTATCGCCTATGGCAGCTTTGAAAAAGGGTAAAGGATCAAGCATGTGGGAAAGCATACAATCTCAAATATCAAAAAATACAGATGTGACACTATCTGCAGGTAACACTGGAGTACTTTTTGTTATGTCAAAAATGATTTTAAAAATGTTAGAGGGAATTGATAGACCTGCTCTTGCTGGTTTGTGGCCAAGTGATAAGGGCATGAATTTAGTTTTAGATCTTGGCGCCAATGTTGAATGTAGCGAAAAAAATTTAATAGATTTCTCAGAAATGGGATCCGCACTTTATCGTTCATTATTTCCAAATGAAGAAGTCAAAGTTTCTTTGCTAAATATTGGTTCTGAAGAATTGAAGGGTACCGAGGTTTTGAAAAATGCATATTCAAAACTTAAAACTTTAGAAAATATGGGAGACTTCAAATTTGTGGGATACGTAGAAGGAAATCAAATTACATCAAATATCTCTAATGTCATAGTTACTGACGGCTTTACAGGAAATGTTGCATTAAAAACAGCTGAAGGAGTAGCCAATTTTTTAACAAAAAATTTAAAAAAATATTTAACAGAAAATTTATTTTCTAAACTATCTATTTTATTTTCATATTTTTCACTCAAAAAATTTAGAGATAAGCTTGATCCAAGAAAATATAATGGAGCAATATTTTTAGGTTTAAAAGGACCTGTTGTAAAAAGCCATGGCGCTACAGACTCACTTGGTTTTTCTTATTCTGTAGAGCTATGTTACAAAATTGCCAAAGGGAATCTGAATCAAAAAATTAAAAAAAACTTAGAAAATGTTAAAAATTTGAATGAAAAGGGATAATTTAACAAAAAAAGATCTTGAAAAAAAAATTAGATACTCAATAGGCATTCCAAGCTCTTTCTCCAAAAAAATTTTAGAGAATTTTTTTGATATTATTGTACAAGGTTTATTAAGAGATGGTGAAGTTAAAATCTCTAATTTTGGAAAATTTAAAGTTTTATATAAAAAATCAAGAATTGGCAGAAATCCTAAAACTAAAAAGGAATTTATAATTAAAGATAGAAAAGTTGTAACATTTTATCCATCTTTAATAATAAAAAGGAAAATTAATGAAAAAAAAGAGCAAATCGGCTTATAGGACTATTAGCGAAGCTGCTATTGAAATAGGTTTAATAAATCAAAAAAACAACAAACCTAATACTCACACACTAAGGTTTTGGGAAAAAAGCTTTAAACAGTTAAAACCGAAAATTTTATTTGGAAACAGAAGATATTATTCTAGCAATGATATTTATCTATTAAAATTAATTTATAATTTATTAAAAAAACAAGGAATGACTATTAATGGGGCAAAAAAAGCTCTCAATACCGGATCAATTAAACTTGACCCTTCTGTATTGTCAGATATAAAAGATGAAAATTTTAAACAAGAAATTAAAGATAAAGTAAATAAAATAAAAAAACTTTTAGAAAAAATAAAAAAAATTAAATAATGGCAAAAAAGAGTTCAGTTAAAGTCAGATTAGTTCCCGAGAAAAAACCGGATAGTCCCTTTTTTTATTATGTAAAGAAACCTACAAAAGGTGAAAAAGCCAAGATAAAATTAAAAATGAAAAAATACAATCCGGATACAAAAAAACACGAGATATTTATTGAGAAGAAATTACCACCCCACAGCAAATAGTTTATTTTTTTTTAAATTTCCTATACTCAAAATCAATATAACCTTTTATCATTCCATTCCATATCATATTCGTTAATTTTGGATCAATTTTCTTTTTTAAAGATTTTCTTTTAATATTTTTTAGTATTACCTTTATTCTTTTTTTATCAATAATTTGATTTTTTGAGGTTTTATTTTCTAGAATTCTCTTTACAAGATTGGTTCTTTTTTTAATTATATTTAAAAGTACATCGTCTAAAAGATCCAATTTTTTTCTAGTTTTAAGTATTTTTATTTTATTTGATAGCGACATAAATGTTATTAAAATAATATTTAATTATTATATAACAAACAAATGGAAATTTTATTAAGAAAAGAATACCAAAAATTTATCAAATACTGGCTATTATCCTTATTATCTCTTATCGCTTTAATAGTTGTAGTTGGTGGATTAACAAGATTAACAGACTCAGGTTTATCAATAACAACATGGGATGTTGTTAAAGGTATTTTGCCACCTTTAAACAAAGAAGAATGGGATTCGATGTTTGCCTTATATAAAGAAATTCCTCAATATTATTTGTTAAATACATCTATGACTATTGGAGAGTTTAAGATTATTTATTATTGGGAATATATTCATAGAATCTTAGGAAGAATTTTAGGGTTAATATTTTTAATACCATTTATTTATATTTATTATAAAAAAATATTTAATAAGGAATATAACATAAACTTTTTAATATTATTCTTTTTAATTTTACTTCAAGGAACTGTTGGTTGGTATATGGTTAAAAGTGGTTTGGTAGAAAATACAACAGTCAGTCATTTTAGGTTAGCTGTACACTTAAATTTAGCTTTAATTTTATTTTCAGCAATATTTTGGTACTATTTAAATATTAATTCAAAAGTCAATAAAATATTTTTTGATTTTAAAAAACGTAACATTTTACCGAAAATTTTTATTTTATTTATTTTTCTACAAATTACGTTTGGTGCATTTACATCCGGTTTAGACGCTGGAAAAGTTTATCAAACTTGGCCTTTAATGAATAATTATTTTTTTCCAGACGATATTACTCTTAACACTTTATCAATTTCACAAATATTTAATGAACCATCATTTGTACAATTTATTCATAGAAATTTAGCATATATAATTTTTCTTTATGTTCTCACAATGTCTTTTTTAATATTTTATAAAAAAGAAAAATACATGTACAAATCTACCTATTTTCTACTTTCGATGATTTTTATACAAGTATTCTTAGGTATATTAACTTTATTGAGCGGAGCAATGATTTGGATTGCATCTTTACACCAAGTTTCAACAATCCTTTTATTAATTTCATCAATTTATTTTTATTATAATTCATTTAAAACATAGTTTTTATTGACATAAATATTAATAACTAGTAATTATCGCCAGGTTCTTATGACACCTTTTATTAAAAAAAAAGATATTAAAAATGATTGGTATATTGTTAATGCCGAAAACCTTGTTGTCGGAAGATTGGCCGCTTACATATCTAAAGTTTTAAGAGGTAAGAATAAATCTACCTTCAATCCCAATCAAGATAACGGTGATTTTGTAATTGTGACAAATGTAGAAAAAATAAAATTAAGCGGTAAAAAATTTGAAAATAAAAAATATTATAAACATACTGGATACCCCGGGGGTATTAAAGAAATTACACCTTATGAACTAAAAAAAAGAAACAGATCACATGATGTTTTAAAGTTTGCTGTAAAAAGAATGTTACCAGGAGGCCCGCTAGCAAAAAAACAATTAAGTAAACTTAAAATGTATTATGGGGAAAAACATCCTCACTCTTCTCAAAATCCTGTTGAAATTAATTTTTCTAAACTAAATAAAAAAAATAAAATTTAAATTATATGGAACAAAACAATTCAGAAATAACGAAATCCAATAAAAAATTAAATATCAACTTTAAAGACAGTAGATCTGCTACAGGGAGAAGAAAAAGATCTATAGCAAGAGTATGGGTTAAAAAGGGTTCTGGTAAAATTTATGTAAATGGTAAAGAAATGATTAAATATTTTAAAAGACCAGCACATCAGCTGATTGTTACCAGACCGCTTGATGAAGTAAATGGCACAAACAATTATGATGTTAAATGTAATGTCAGAGGCGGAGGTCTCACAGGACAAGCAGGTGCAATTATACATGGTATTTCCAGAGCACTTGTTGATATAGACTCTTCCTTAAAAAAAATACTCAAAAAAAGCAAATTAACTACGAGAGATCCCAGAAAAGTTGAGCGGAAAAAGTATGGCCACAGAAAAGCTCGTAGAAGTTTCCAATTTTCTAAAAGATAAAACATTTATTTTCATTAAATTTAAAAGTGATATAAGGAAATTATGTCATCATTAAAAAAAATTAATGCAGCTATTATAGGAGCTACAGGATATGTGGGCTTAGACTTAGTAAACATATTATCAAAGCATCCAAAAGTAAAAATTAAATATTTATGTGCTCAAAAGAATATTGGCAAAAGAATTCAATACTTCGATAAAAGGATTAGAAAAAAGTTGCCTAAAATCTCTAACATTAATGATGTTAATTGGAGCTCGATAAACATTGTGTTTACATCTTTACCTACTGGTGAGTCACAAAAATTAATAAAAAAATTAATCCAATATTCTAATCTTAAATTTATTGATTTATCTGCGGATTTCAGAATTAATGATAAAAATATTTTTAAAAAGTTTTATGGTTTTGAGCATAAAGCCAAAAATCTTTTAAAAGACTCAATTTATTCATTATCTGAATTTGTTAAGGAAAAAATTAAAAAAAGAAAAATTATAGCCTGTCCAGGGTGCTACCCAACATCTATACAAATACCACTCATACCTCTTTTAAAACAAAAACTAATTAAAAATAATAATATTATTATTGATTCTAAGTCAGGTTATTCAGGAGCAGGTAAAAATTTAAAACTAAAATTTAAACACAAAAATCTATATTCATCTATACAATCATATGGAGTTTTAAACCACAGACATATAAGTGAAATTGATCAGGAACTATTTATTGCGAGCGGATCTAAAGTTAAATATACATTTACACCTCATCTGATACCTACTTTTAGGGGTTTATTATCCGGAATATACGTTGAAATGAAAAAAAAAATTACTCCTAAAAAAATTTATAATGAATTAGTAAAGTTCCACAGTAAAAATCATTTTGTCAAAGTTTCTGCTTTTAATAAAAATATTGGAACTTCTAATGTTATAAATAGTAATTTTTGTGAAATCTCTGTATGTAAGATTAGATTAAAAAACAAAATACTTATTCTTTCAGCAATCGATAATTTAATAAAAGGTGCGGGTGGCCAAGCCGTACAAAATATGAATTTAATTTTTGGTTTTAGAGAAAACTTGGGGTTAAAATGAACAAGCTTCTTATCCTAATATTCATAGTTCTCATTGGGTGTTCCGGTGGCAAGAAGGTTTACATATGTGGAGATCATCAATGTAAAAACCAAAAAGAAATCGACGATTATTTTGCCAATAATATTTCTATAGAGGTTTATGTTATGGAATCTAAAAAAAGTGAAATAAAAAATCAGGATTTAGTTCAAGCCAATATATTAGAAAAAAAGGATATTAAAAAAAACAATGAAAATAATTTAGACTTCCTAAAAAAAAGACAACAAAAGCCAATTAAGTTAAAACTGAAAGTAAAAACAACAAACGAAGACAGTAATAAAGTCGTGCAATTAAATCAAAATACAAAGAAGGAAATTTCAAAAAAGGCTTTTTCCTATAAAAGATCAAAACAGACCAAAATCATACATTTGTGCAAAAACTTGGATAAATGCGATATTGATTTAATATCAAAAAAAATTATTGATTTAGGTAAAAAGAAATCATTTCCTGATATAAGCTTTAACAATGATTAAAAAAAAGACATATAATATAGCGATAGTTGGCCTTGGTAATATTGGAATAAATTTATACCGGCATTTAAAAAATAATAAAAAAAATATAAGTAAAAAAAATAATATAAATTTTAATATTAAATATGTCTCGGCAAAAAATAGATTTAAAAAAAGAGAGCTTGTAATACCTAAAAATAAATGGCTAAAAAACTATCTAGATGCTTCTAAAAAAAGAGATATTGATATAGTTATAGAATTAATTGGAGGTTCTGATGGTGCCGCTAAAAAACTTGTGTTTAATTCTTTAAAAAATAAAAAACATGTAGTTACTGCTAATAAAGCACTAATATCAAAATATGGAAATGAATTATCTGTATTAGCCGAAAAGAAAAGTGTTAATTTAGAGTTTGAAGCAGCTGTAGCTGGCGGTATTCCAATTATAAGGGCAATTAAAGAAGGCTTAGTTACAAATAAAATAAATAAAATTTATGGAATTTTAAATGGTACTTCTAATTACATTCTCTCGAAAATGTCTGGATTTAATCAGAATTTTAAAGACGTTTTAGATAGTGCAAAAAAATTGGGCTATGCTGAAAAAAATCCAAAAACAGATTTAAATGGTGATGATGTAAAATCAAAAATACAAATTTTGTCATCTTTAGCTTTCCAATGTTTTACAAATAAATCTAATATAACAGTTGAAGGGATTCAGGCTATTGATCATGTTGATATTCATAATGCAAAAGTTTTAGGATATAAAATAAAGCATTTAGCTATAGCCGAATTAAAAAAAAATAGACTTATACAACGAGTTCATCCATGTATGATAAAAAAAGATTCTTACATTAGTAATATAAACGGTGTTTTAAATGCTGTTATAATTGAAGGAGATCCAATTGGTAAATTTACTTTGCAAGGTGAAGGAGCTGGGCCAGGTCCAACTACTTCAGCTCTAGTTTCAGATATTTGTTCAATACTAAGAGGGAATATTAAATTTCCATTTTCTATACCTCACAAAAGTCGAAAAAAAATTAAATCAAATGATATATCTAACGAATATTTTTCATCATATATAAGGCTTGATGTTATTGACAAAACTGGAGTTTTATCTTCTATAACAAAAATTTTATCTAAACATAAAATTTCTGTTAAAAGGTTAATTCAGAATCCATTTAAGAGTAAAAAATTTGCATCAATAATAATTATTTCGCACAAATCAAAAAATCTAAATTTAGTTAAATCAATAGTTGAACTTGGAAGAAAAAACTTTTTGATAAACAAACCCAAATTCTTCAGAATTGAAAATATATAAAAATGATTAGTCCAGACGTGCTTGACAAGTTTATTAGTGTCTGTGAAAGGGCTGCATATGGCGCATCAAAATTTATAGGAAAAAATGATAAAATTGCAGCTGATCAAGCTGCAGTCGATGAAATGCGGTCTGCTTTAAACAAGATGGATATTAATGGCAGAGTAGTAATAGGTGAGGGAGAAATGGATGAAGCACCAATGCTATTTATTGGAGAAAAAGTTGGTAAAGGCAAGGGAGAAGATTTGGACATCGCAGTTGACCCACTTGAAGGTACTAATTTTACTGCAAAAAATTTACCCAATGCAATATCAGTTTTAGCAGTCACAAAAAAGGGTGGTTTGCTATCAGCACCTGACACCTATATGGAAAAAATTGCTATTGGTAAAGACTTACCAAAAAATTTAGTTGATTTAGATAATTCAGTTAAAAAAAACATAAATTTGCTTGCAGAAGCCAAAAATACTATTCCAGAAAAAATTACAGCATGTGTCTTGAAGAGACCTAGGCATAATAAAATAATCAAATCCTTAGAGGAATTAAAAGTAAAAATTAAATTTATTTCTGATGGAGATGTAACAGGTGTTATTTCTGTTGTAGACCCTAATTCTTCAGTAGATATATATTTAGGTATTGGCGGTGGCCCAGAAGGAGTATTAGCTGCATCAGCACTTAATTGTATAGGAGGCCAAATGCAAACTAGACTTGTATTAAGTGACAATGAAGAAATTAACAGGGCAAAGAAATTGGGAATTACTGATTTAAAAAAAAAATATAATATAGAAGATATGATAAAGGGCGACACAATTTTTTGCGCTACAGGAGTCACAAACGGTGAAATGGTCAATGGAATCATTGATAAAGGTGATTATTTCGAGGCATCTTCATTTGTTCTTCACAAAAGTCAAAATCTCTCAAAAAAAGTTACTAATAAGATAAAAAAATGATTGATAATTCCGTTTCGGGGAAGGATTGGATATCAAAAAATTATAGTGAAGAAAAACTAAATTTTTTAAAAGATAATTTTAATTTAAGTGAAATTTTATCTAAATTATTAGCCATAAGAAATATAAAACTTGAAGATGTAAAGGTATTTCTAAATCCAAAAATCAAAAATTTAATTCCAAATCCATTTATATTAAAAGATATGGACAAAGCAGTTGCCAGATCTGTCAAAGCAATAAATGAAAAACAAAAAATCGGAATATTTGGTGATTATGATGTTGATGGCGCAACATCAACAGCAATTCTTGGAAACTATTTTAAAGAAATTGGTCAAAAGGTAGAGATTTATATTCCCGATAGAAAAACTGAAGGTTATGGCCCAAGTAAAAAAGGTTTTGATAAACTAATATTAAACGGATCAAATTTAATATTCACAGTTGATTGCGGAACATTATCTTTTGAAACAATTGAACATTTTCAAAATAAGAATACAGATATATTAGTTTTAGATCATCACCAATCAGAATTAAAATTGCCAAATGCATTTTCAGTTGTTAATCCAAATAGATACGATGATAAGTCAAAATTAAATTATCTTTGTGCAGCTGGCGTATGTTTTATGTTTTTAGTTGGTTTAAATAATCAATTAAGAAAAATAAATTGGTTTAAAAAAAATAAAAAAAACGAACCTAATCTAATAAATTATCTAGACCTCGTATCATTAGGAACTGTTTGTGATGTAGTCCCATTGGTTGGTTTAAATAGAGCAATTGTACATCAAGGACTAGAAATTATGAAAAAAAAATCTAATCTTGCCATAAAGACTCTAAAAAATATTTGTGGTGTAGAAACTAATCTTACAACATATCATCTTGGATATATACTGGGACCACGAATAAATGCTGGTGGAAGAGTTGGGAAATGTTCACATGGAGCAAATTTATTGTTAAGTAAAGACTCCAAAGAAATTTTCAAAATTGCTTCAGAACTTGAGAATTTTAACACTGAAAGAAAAAAATTAGAAAAAAATATGATCGAGGATATTGAAAGAAATATTAATTTAAATCCTAATGATCCAATCATCCTTTTATCGGGACATAATTGGCATGGAGGAATAATTGGAATCATTGCTGCTAGATTAAAAGAAAAATACAATAAACCAACTATTATCATTTCATTTGAAAATGGTGTCGGAAAAGCATCTGCTAGATCTGTTCTTGGTTTTGATATCGGTACCGTAATTATATCTGCTGTTCAAAATAAAATATTAAAAAAAGGTGGGGGTCATAAAATGGCCGCCGGTTTTCTAATTGAGGAAAATAAAATCGAAGAATTTAAAAACTATATTAATAAAAAATTTCTAAAAGTCGAAAAAAATATAAATAAAAAAAATATATTATTCTTTGACTCTAAAATTTCCCCATCTGCTTTAAATCAAAGCTTTTTTGACGAAATAAATTCACTTTCTCCTTTTGGATCTGGTAATCCCGAACCAAAATTTGTTATAGACAATTTAAAGTTGATTAAATCAACAATAGTAGGTGAAAAACATATCAAGACTTTATTTTCTGCTCCAGATGGGTCTGTTATAAAAGGGGTGACATTTAACGCAGTTAAAAGCGATTTAGAGGGACACCTAATGTCAAAAAATCCAAAAAAAATTAGCATTGTCGGAAAATTAAGTCTTAATGAATGGAAAGGGCAAAAAAATGTAGAGTTTATTATCGATGATATTTCTGTTAATAAGACAATCAATAATTCGGTCCCATCGTCTAACGGTTAGGACAGATGGTTTTCAATCATCTAATCGGGGTTCGATTCCCCGTGGGACCGCCACTAAATTTAATTTGAGGGATTTAAATGAAAATTTGTAGAGTGGGAAAAAAGAATAAAGAAAAACCTGCATTAATTGATAAAGACAACCAATACAGAGACTTATCTTCAATAGTAGAAGACTTTAATCCCTCTTCACTAAATTTTGAAACTTTACAAAAAATAAAAAAAATAGATAGCTCCAAACTTCCTTTAATAAATCAGAATGAAAGACTTGGTTCGTGTGTTACAAAACCATCTAAATTTATTGGTATTGGATTAAATTATATTGATCATGCAAAAGAACAAAATTTACCCATACCAAAAGAACCAATTATTTTTTCAAAGTTCGTTAATTGTATAAGTGGTCCTAATGACGATATTATTATTCCCAAAACCTCAAGTAAAACAGATTGGGAAGTAGAATTGGGTTTTGTAATTGGAAAGAAAGCTTCGTATGTAAGTGAGTCCGAAGCATTAGAATATGTTTTAGGATTTTTTTTGGTAAATGATGTGAGTGAAAGAGAATTTCAAAAAAACAAAGGTTTAACTTGGGATAAAGGCAAAGGTTTTGACACATTCGGGCCTATTGGACCATTTATTTTAACAAAGGACGAACTTCCAGATTATCAAAAATTAAATATGTACCTTGATGTAAATGGTAAAAGGATGCAAAAAGGAAGCACAGAACATATGATATTTAATGTTAAAAAACTTGTTTCGTACATGAGCCATTGCATGACTCTTGAACCTGGTGATATATGTTGTACTGGAACACCACCTGGTGTTGGAGAGAATATGAAGCCAGCACAATTTTTAAAAGAAGGAGATATTGTTAAACTAGGAATGGATAATCTTGGAGAACAAAGTCATAAAGTTATATCTTTTAAATAAATGTTTAAAATTGCAATAGTAGAAAAAATTGATGAAGCTGGATTAAAAATTTTAGAGAAACATAACAATTTTGAATATGAGATAATTGAAAATGTTTCTAAAAATAATCTTATTAAAGAGTTACCCAAATATGATGCTTTAACTTTACGTGTTGCTAAACTTGATTCTGAAATCTTAAAGCATTGTAAAAAACTTAAAGTTATATCAAGACACGGTGTTGGTTATGATAATGTTGATTTAAATTTTCTTAAACAAAATAATATAAATTTATTAATAACAGCTACTGCAAATGCCGTTGCCGTAGCAGAGCATGCTATGTACATGATGCTTTCTTTATCTAAAGGTGTTACTTACTATGATAAAGCTGTTAGATCTGGTGACTTTAAAAAAAATGTTTCTAAAATTGAAACATATGAATTATTTAAAAAAGAGATTTTAATAGCAGGTTTCGGACGAATTGGAAAAAATTTAATAAAAAGATGCCTTGGATTTGAAATGAAGGTATTTGTCTATGATCCTTATGTTAATAAAGAAATCATAGAGTCTTATGGAGGAAAGAAAGTTGAAGATTTGAATGTTGCTGTAAAAACTATAGATTTTGTATCAATTCACATGCCTTTAAACAAAGAAACAAAAAATTTAATTGATATAAATATTTTAAAAAAAATGAAAAAAAACACAATTATTGTTAATACCGCAAGAGGTGGTGTTATAAACGAAATTGATCTAGATAAAGCTCTTAAAGATAAAATTATTTTTGGTGCAGGTCTAGATGTTTTTGAAAAAGAACCACCTGATCAAAGTAACCCTTTATTAAAGAATGATCGAGTATTATTAAGTCCTCATTCATCTAGTTTTACCAAAGAATGTAAAATTAGGATGGGTATAGAAACTGTGCAAAATATAATTAATTTTTTTGAAAATAAAATTGAAAAGTCTATGATTGTGAAATTATGAAACTTCTTTTTAATAGATTTAAAAATTTTGGTTTACTTGAGGCATTAGTAATTTTTTCAGCCGTTTATGTAGTATCCATGCTTCTTTGGACAGCTACTACCAGATCAGCTGTTCAAGAAAAAGCTGAAACCGTTAAATTAAACCACAATAAGGTTGTAGATTTTATAAATTCTGAAATTAATAGATGTGATCAGGGGGACGAGAATCTTAAAACAAAATGGGGAGACCCTTGTAAGGGAGAGTGGTTTTCTGAAAGAGTAATAAATTATATAAATCAAAATATAAAAATTATTAATCCATATTCATTAAAAAAAGAAATTATTAAACAGGCACAAGATCCAAGGATTCAAGCAGAGGGAAAAGCAGGTCAGTCTACTGAAATCGGAATAATATTTTTAAGTTCAAAAAATTTTAGTTCAGAGGCTGGATCCGAGTGGGTTATAGGCACATGTGTTAAGTCTCCTTGTGTTGCTGCTGGCAATAATGAACTGACTTCTGTTTACAGATAAGTCTATTTAATTTCAAAACCTGCTTCTTTTGCTGTTCTGCTCAGGTAATTGTAACCTTTTTTTGCGTATTCAAATGGATTTGCTTTTTTGGGATCTTGCTCAGCTTCGACAACCAACCAGCTATTATAATTATTTTTTTGAAGTTGACTTAAAAAGGGTTTGTAGTCAATACAACCATCTCCTGGAACGGTAAATGCACCTTCTAAGAACGCATGTCTGAAGCTCAGGTCCTCTGATAAGGATTTTTCAAGAACATTTTTTCTCATATCCTTGCAATGAACATGAACAATTTTTTCTTTAAAGTCTTTTATTATTTTTAAATAATCACCACCAGCAAATAACATGTGGCCCGTATCAATTGTAAGTTTAACAGAGTCATTAGTTTCTTGCATAAGTCTAATCGTATCTTCTTGAGATTGTATTACTGTGCCCATATGATGATGATATGCTAAAGGCATTTCTTCATCTTCAAGTCTTTTTCCCATTTCGTTGATTTTTTTACAAAAAGTAATCCAATCGTCATTTTTAAGCTGAGGTCTTTTTGATAAAGGTTTTTTTTCATTTCCTTGTATGGAATCTGTTATCTCTGCAAAAACTATACAGGGAGCCTTGCAATCTTTAAACAAATCAAGTTGACCTCTTATATTTTTCATCTCTTCTTTAACGGATCGCTTCAATAAATTTGCTCCATACCAACCAGAGCATAAATTTATATTATATTTATTTAAAATAGGGATTAACTCACTTGATGTTTTTGGGAATTTTCCCCCAGATTCAATTCCTGTAAATCCAGCTTGTCTTGCTTCTGACAAACATGTTTCAAGTGATGTATCGCCACCTAGTTCTGGCATATCATCATTACTCCAAGCTATTGGCGCAACTCCTAATTTTACTGACATATTTTTTTTTATTTGTTAGGATAAACATTTATTTCATTATTTAAAGAATAAAAAAACAGATTATGAAAATAAATGTTGCTTTGTTTGGTCTGGGCAGAATTGGCATGATGCATGCTAAAAACATTTACAGACATCCAAGATTTAAGTTAAAATATGTTTATGATATAAATAAAAGGGCATCTGTTAATGCTTCAAAAAAATTTAATGCAAAAAATATTAATAACCCATCTTTTGCCTTTAAAGACAAGAAAATACATGTAATTTTTATAGCATCCTCTACAGCAACACATGTTCCATTTATAGAAAAATCTGTTAAATATAAAAAGGTTGTTTTTTGCGAGAAACCTCTAGATCTTAATATTAATAAAGTAGTTAGTTGTAAAAAAAAAATAAAAAATTTACGACCAAAAATACAAATTGGTTTTAACAGGCGCTATGATCCTGGTCATTTTTCATTAAAAAAGTCATTACTAAAAGGAAAAATTGGAAAATTAGAAAAAATAATCATTACAAGTAGAGATCCAGCGCCTCCTTCATTTAATTACTTAAAAAATTCAGGCGGAATATTTAGAGATATGACAATACATGATTTTGATTTAGTCCGTTATTATTTAGGAAAAGATAAAATAAAAGAAATATTTGCTACTGCCTCAAACGTATCAAATAAAAAATTTAGTAAAATTAACGATTATGAATTAGCCACATGTATTTTAAAATCTAAGGCCGGGGTAATCTCGATAATTAACAACTCAAGACATTGTTCATTTGGTTATGATCAAAGGGTAGAAATTTTTGGTAATAAAGGTATGTTAATATCTGAGAACAAGAGAAAATATAATTTTTTTATAGACAGATACAAATCTGCTTATAAGTTGCAGTTAAATGATCTATTTTATCTCGTTAAAAAAAATAAAAAATCAAGAGCATCTTTTGATGATGGAGAAAAAGCACTCTTTTTAGCTAATGCCGCATATAAATCTTTAAGAAGTAAAAAAACTGTTAAAATTAAATAATTTTTTTTAAACCCAGGGTTGAAATAAAAATACTCTGCCTTTTCTTTCAATCACTTTTTTGTTTAAATAAAAAATATTAATTAATTAATACAACAACAATAAAGAGGGAAAATATGAGAAAAATATATTTAACTTTAGTAGCTTTGTTTACTTGGATGGCGATGTCAGTTGCTTCTTTTGCAATTGATGTAATCGTTGTTTCACATGGACAAGCTAACGATCCTTTTTGGTCTGTTGCTAAAAACGGAGTTGACTCTGCTTGCAAAGATATGAAAATAAAATGTAAGTATACTGCTCCTGGCACATTCGACATGGTTGAAATGGCAAAATTAATTGACAATGCTGTTTCACAAAAACCAAAAGGTATTGTAATCACTTTACCGGATGCTGCAGCTCTAGGAAAATCTGTTAAAGCTGCAATTGCTGCTGGAATTCCAGTAGTATCTATGAATTCTGGTTCTGACGACTTTGCAAAATTAGGAATAAGTGCACACGTTGGTCAAACTGAATTTGAAGCTGGTGTTGGTGGAGGTCAAAAAATGAAAGCAGCTGGTGGAAAAAAAGCACTTTGCGTTAACCACGAAGTAGGTAACGTAGCTCTTGATAGAAGATGCGCTGGTTTTAAAAAAGGTTTTGGTGGTTCAGTAGAGATACTTGGTACATCAAATGACCCAACAGAAATTCAAAAAGCTGTTGCTGCTAAACTAGGTGGAGTTGATACTATACTTACCCTAGGTGCGGGACTTTCTGGTGAAGCGGCTCTTAAAGCAATTAAATCTGCTGGTAAAACAGGCAGCATTAAACTTGGTACATTTGATATGTCACCAGGAATGCTTAAAGCTGCAGCTGCTGGTGAGGTTGAGTTTTTAATAGACCAACAACAATATCTTCAAGGATATTTGCCTATAGCTATTTTCGCGCAGTATATGAGATGGGGAACAATGCCAGCTGGTGTTGTAATGACGGGACCTGGTTTCGTTACTCCACAAAATGCTAGCAAAGTAATTAAATGGGCAGCACAAGGTTATAGATAAAAATCTTTAAAAAGGCCTGGTTCTAAATCCAGGCCTTTTTTTTAAACAAAATATTAATTATGTCTGTTAAGTCTAAGAGTATTCAAAACAAAAACAAAGATGAAAGAGTTCGTAAAGTTTCAAACTTAAAGGTTTTGCTTAATAGACCTGAGCTTGGTGCTCTAGGCGGTTCAATTCTTGTATTTATTTTTTTTGGAATAGTTGCAGGTGACACAGGAATGTTTAGCGCTTACGGGACAATAAATTTTTTAGAAGTCTCAGCTAACCTTGGAATAATAGCAGTTGCTGCTGCACTTTTAATGATAGGCGGTGAATTCGATTTGTCAGTCGGTTCAATGATTGGTTTCGCTGGGATATGTATAGCAATACCAGCAATATATTGGGGGTGGCCTTTATGGAGCAGTATTTTATTTGCTTTTTCTATGGCTGTACTTGTTGGATATGCAAACGGCATACTGGTTGTTAGAACAGGTCTCCCATCATTCATTGTTACATTAGCTATGCTATTTATTTTAAGAGGTGCAACATTAGCATTAACTCGATTAATTACCGGAAGAACTCAAGTTCCAGGATTGAGAGTTTTAATAGAAAATGATCCTATAGCCTGGATATTCTCTGCAGATGCTTTCAAAGGTTTATTTTCTTGGTTAGGCTCACTTGGGTTAATAGCTTTAAGACAGGACGGATCACCATTGGCAACTGGTATTCCCGCATCTGTTTTGTGGTGGATAGGAATGACTATTTTTGCAACATGGTTATTAATGAAAACAAGGTATGGAAATTGGATATTTGCATCCGGAGGAGATAAATTAGGTGCCAGAAATGTTGGTGTCCCAGTAGGTAGAGTTAAAATAAGTTTATTTATAGGTACGGCAGTAGCAGCAACAATTTATGCTTGCGTTCAGGTTTTGGATGCAGGATCAGCTGATACAATGAGAGGTTTTCTTAAAGAATTAGAAGCGATCGTAGCAGCTGTTGTAGGTGGCTGTTTGCTCACAGGAGGTTACGGCTCAGCAATTGGTGCTGCTTTTGGGGCTTTAATTTTTGGAACGGTTTCTATGGGAATTTATTATACAGATGTGGATACAGATTGGTTTAAAGTTTTTTTAGGTGGAATGATGTTAATTGCAGTTATTTTTAACAATTTTATTAGAAGAAGAGTTACAGAGAATAAATAATGTCAGAAAATTTAATAGAATTTAATAATATAAGTAAATTTTTCGGATCAGTAATAGCTTTAAAAGATGTAACCATGCACATAAAAAAAGGTCAAATAATGTGCTTACTTGGAGATAACGGTGCTGGAAAATCTACCCTTATAAAAACGTTATCTGGAGTACACAAACCCACTCATGGTGAAATAATCGTTGAGGGAAAAAAAACTGTGTTTGATTCCCCAAGAGATGCTTTAGACCTGGGCATAGCAACTGTCTACCAAGATCTTGCTTTAGTATCCTTGATGAGTGTGACTAGAAATTTTTTCATGGGAAGAGAACCAATGAAAGGTTTTGGTCCTTTTAAAACTTTTGATGTACAAAAAGCTAATAGCATTGCGTCAGAAAAAATGGGTCAAATTGGAATTGATGTAAGAGATCCGTCACAAGCTGTGGGAACTATGTCTGGCGGTGAAAGACAATGTCTAGCAATTTCTAGAGCTATATATTTTGGAGCCAAAGTGTTGATTCTTGATGAACCAACATCAGCTTTAGGGGTTCATCAAGCTTCTGTTGTTTTAAAATATATCGTAAAGGCCGCTGCTTCAGGATTAGGTGTAATTTTGATTACCCACAACGTACATCATGCATATCCTGTGGGTAATAGTTTTACAATTTTAAACAGAGGTAAAAGTATGGGAACATTTGAAAAGAAAGATTTGTCTAGAGAAAAACTTTTAAGCATGATGGCTGGTGGTGAAGAATTAGATAAGCTAGAACTTGAATTAAAAGAAATTGATAGAAAATCAAAAAATTAATGCAGATAGGTATAGACTTAGGTGCAACAAAAATTGAATATGTTTTACTAGACAATAAAAACAAAGAATTAGAAAGAAATAGGGAAGAGACACCAAAAAATTTTCAAGACACTGTTAGTCTAATTGTTAAGATTACTAAAAATTTGGAAAAAAAATATAATTCTAAATTTGTAATTGGTATTTGTCATCCTGGTAACCTAGATAGTGCGACAGGAGTTATAAAAAATGCACACAACTCTCAATGGTTAAATAATAAAAACTTAATAAAAGAATTAAAAAGAAAAATAAAAAATGATATTTTTTCAGAAAATGACGCAAATTGCTTTAGTTTATCCGAAGCTACTGACGGTGCAGCAAGGCATTATAATAGCGTTTTTGGAATTATATTAGGTTCAGGATGCGGGGGAGGTTTGGTTATAAACAAAAAAATTGTTTCTGGAGCTAATGGATTAGGTGGGGAATGGAGCTTAAATCAAATGCCAATAAAAGAAATCAAGTCAAATATTCAGCACTCAGAATCATTTGATTTTACTCAAAGAATTGAGGGTTACTTATCAGGAAAATCTATTGAAAAAAATTATGAGTTATTATTTCAAAAAAAATTAAATGCAAAAGAAATATTTTCTGATTATAGAAACAAAAAAAATAATGCTGTTAAGTTTATAAATAATTATAAGGATCATTTAGCAAGAAGTTTAATTATAATCGTTTCTACAATTGATCCAGATGCTATAGTTTTTGGTGGAGGTGTTTCAAATGAAATTGATTTTTTAGATGAAATCAAATTAATAACATCTAAATATCTTAATGAAAAAAATCTTAAAACTGTTTTTTTAAAACCAATTTACGGAGATGCAAGTGGAGTAAGAGGAGCAGCTTTACTTGGTAGACAGAATCTTATTTAAGTATCTTTTTTATTTCTGATAGAGTAAATTTTTTTGGAATTTTACAAGTAGATTTAATATTAATTCTCTCCTTTTTTTTTGCAGCTCTCATTATTGATTGAATTATGTCTAATACATGAAAAGATAATTCACCATTGCATCTATGTTTCTTTTTCTTTTTTATACAATATGCCATTTCAGCTAAACCAACTCCTCTATAATTTGCATTTATAGGTGCTTCATTTGCCCTAAGACTTTTTTCACGTATATTTATTTTACCTAGGGGCATCCGATTTGTTTTGTGCTCTTTCCAAGTTCCACCAAGTTTTTTGCATGTATAAACAGATCCTCCAAACATATTTGGATCTGGTACTAAAATTGATCCCTTGTCCCCATATAATTCTATATGATTCCTATGATGAGCTATAACATCAAATGACAGAGTGAATCTTATTATTGTTTTATTTTTGAAAAATATTGTCCCCAAATAAGTTGTTGGACAAAGTACTCTAATTGATTTGCCTTTTCTTGCTCCTATACCTATTATTCTGTTTTTTTTATTCCACATTAAGCTTCCCCAAACTTGTTTCGCTGGGCCAAGTAAATTTACTAATGCTGTTAAATAATAAGGCCCCATATCAATGACAGGCCCACCTTCCTTCTTTGCAAACCAAGGTTCAGGATTTGGATGATAAGATTGAACACCTGGATAAGCAAATATTATATTTCCCAAATTAATCTTCCCTATAAAGTTACTTTCTAATAATTCTTTTGATTTTTGATTGCCACCACCTAGAAAAGTATCCGGAGCATTACCTATATATAGTTTTTTCCTTTTTGCGATTTGCAATAGCTTTTTTCCGTCTTTTATATTTATCGCCATAGGTTTTTCTGTATAGACGTGTTTATTATGTAAAAGAGCTTTTTTAGAAACCTCATAGTGTGCTTTAGGCACAGTAAGATTTAAAATTATTTCTATTTCCTTGTCTCTAAGTAAATTTTTTACACTAAGTGCTTCTATTTTATAAAATGAAGCACATTTTTTTGCTGCTAAATGATTGATATCCGCACATTTTATAATTTTGAAATTATTAAAATATTTATGTGCTTTAAAATAAGTTTCAGCGATGTGTCCGCACCCAATGAGACCAACTTTAAATACTTTAGACATTTATATTAAACGCCCTGTCTTTGTTTAGACTTTCCTTGAAGATGTTCTTTTAAAGCTTTTTCATTTTCTTTAGTTGATGGTTTTGTTAATGTTGGGCTTTCCCAAAAGGCCGATCCTTCTAACCACTGATAACCATCTGTTTTGATAGATATTACATACGTTGATTTTGATTTTTTAGCTCTAACAAATGCTTGTTCAAGTTCACTTATTGAATTTACATTCTCTCCTGTTGCTCCTAGACTCTGTGCATGTTTAGCAAAATCTATCTTTTTAATATTCTCTACTTTTGAACTTTCGAACAAACAATTAAATTCTTTTCCACCTTTATAAAGCTGCAATCTATTAATTACTGCATGACCACCATTGTCACAAACAATAATAATTAATTTATGGTTTGTTAAAATTGAACTGTAAATATCAGAATTATAAAGTAAATAAGATCCATCCCCAACAAAAGTAATAACTTCTTTTTTTGGATTTGCCATTTTAATACCTAGTGCTCCAGAAATTTCATAACTCATGCAACTAAACCCCCATTCTGTTTCATGAGTATTTAATTCTCTCGGTCTCCAAACCTGCAAAACTTCTCCAACCAAACCCCCTGCAGCCGTTACCGCTATATCTGATGCGTCAGATTTTCTATATATTGCTCCAGCCACATGTGCGTACGAAGGTAATTTTTGATTTGTTGGACCGCTTTCTTTATCTAAATAGTTATTCCATGTTTGAACAGCACTTCTTGATTTCTTTTGCCAATCGTCAGGAGCTCTCCAACCTCCTAAATTTAAGGTTAAATCTTGCAAACTAACTTTTGCATCACCAATTATAGATTGAGCTAAATGTTTGTTTGCATCAAATCTAGACACATTAATCGATACCAATTTAAAATTTGGGTTTTCAAAGTTCGTCCAAGACCCAGTTGTAAAATCTGCTAATTTAGTCCCAACAGCTATTGCTAAATCTGTTTTTTTCATAAAATCATTGGGAGCTTTACCGCCAAAACCTCCAATAGCACCTAAAAAATATGGATCATCTTTTTTCATAGTCGAGTAACCCATTACGGTTTGTGCTGTTGGTATATTATGCTTTTTAGCAAATTGGCTTAGTTCTTTCATTGCATCTGAGTAAAAAATACCACCACCTGAAATTATTATTGGGTTTTTAGATTTTTTAATTAAATCTGCCGCTTGTTTAATTTGGTAATCATCAGGCCTCGGTCTTCGGATTGTATGAATCTTTTCCTTAAAAAATTCTTCTGGATAATCAAATGTTTCACCTTGTACATCTTGTGATAAAGAAATACATGCTGGTCCGCAATCAGCAGGATCTATCATTGTTTGTATAGCGTGAGGCAGTGTTTGAAGTATTTGTTCTGGTCTAGTTATTCTATCAAAATATCTAGTAACATATTTAAAAGCATCATTTTGAGTAATATTTGGATTGTTGAAATGTTCAACTTGTTGCAAAACAGGATCAGGCATTCTATTTGCATATGTGTCACCAGGTAAAAACAACATGGGTAATCTATTACTCATTGCAACAGCTGCTGCTGTTAACATGTTAGTCGACCCTGGACCTACCGAGCTTGTTGCGATAAAAATTTGTTTTCTTCTCTTTGCTCTTGAATAAGCTATTCCAGTTAGAGCCATATTTTGCTCATGATGACCCCTCCAAGTAGGCAGTTCATTTTTATTTTCTTCTAATGCCTGGCCAAGACAAGCGACATTTCCATGTCCAAAAATTCCAAATGCACCTGCAAAAAGTGGTAATTTTTTGCCATCAACTAATATTTTTTGAGATATTAGATATTTAACTATAGCGTGTGCACAAGTTAGTTGAATTTTTTTCATAAATTATTTAAAGTGAAACCTAGGAAATATTGTACTTATAAGCAATATAAATTTAAATAATGTATTCAAAATTTGGTCAATTCATAGACGGTAAATGGCACCCATCTGAGAAAAACGAAACCTACGAAGTAATAAATCCAGCTACCGAGGAGGTTATAGGCAAAGCTTCTAAAGCTACAAAAAACGATGTATTAAAAGCTTTAAAGTCAGCTGAAAAGGGATTTCAAATTTGGAAAAAAACTCCAGCATGGCAAAGATCTTATAAGATCAGAAAAATCGCAGATCTAATGAGAGAAAGAAAAAAAGATTTAGCAAAATGGCTTGCCTTAGAAGTTGGAAAACCCTTGGTGGAAGGAGAGGGTGAAGTAGGTGGCGCCGCCGATATATTTGAATGGAATGCTGAAGAGACAAAGAGAATATTTGGGCAAACAGTTGAGAGTAGGTTTGAAGATACACGTGTACAAGTTATTTACCAACCTATAGGAGTTGTTGCTGCACTAATACCATGGAATTTTCCGATTATTCTTGCTGCTAGAAAAATTTCAACAGCACTTGCCGCAGGGTGCTCAGTCATAGTTAAACCAGATGTAATTACTCCAGGAGCAGTAATGGAATTAATGAATATAATAAATGATGCAGGCATACCTCCTGGCGTTGTTAATCTTTTATCTGGCGATCCCGAAGAAGTTTCAAATGAATTAATTACATCAAATGTAATTAAAAAAGTTTCGATTACTGGTTCTACAAGAGTAGGTAAGTTAATACTCAAAAAAGCAGCAGATAAAGTTCAAAGAGTTACAATGGAATTAAGTGGCCACGCACCATTTATTGTTTTCGAAGACTCAAATATAGATAAAGTAACTGATATGGCAATTACTTCTAAATATAGAAATAATGGTCAAGTTTGTATATCTCCAAGCAGATTTTATATACACGAAAGTAAAAAAAATGAATTTGCTAAAACTTTTATAGAAAAAACTAAAAAACTTAAATTGGGAGACGGAACAAAAGAAGGTATTAATCTTGGACCAATAACTACAAAAAAACGATTAGAGGCAATTGAAAAATTAGTTGAAAAAACTAAAAAAGAAGGCGGCAAAGTTCTTTATGGAGGGAAAAGGCCTGCTGGTTTTAACAAAGGTTATTTTTACGAACCAACAATAATTGATAATGTTAAAGATAATTTTACGGTAATGACAGAAGAACCTTTTGGACCCATAACTGCAATTACAACTTTTAAAAATTTTGATGAGGTTATTAAAAGAGCAAATAAGCATGATTGTGGTTTAGCGGGATATGTTTGTACAAACTCTATGGAAAAAGCATTTAAAGCATCTGAACAATTGGAAACTGGAGTCGTAGCAGTTAACACACCAGTAGTTGCTACTGCCGAAACACCTTTTGGAGGTATCAAACAAACTGGATACGGAAGAGAAGGCGGATCTGTTGGCATAAAAGATTACCTAAATATTAAATATACTCACCTCGGTCTTTCTGGTTAATGAGAAAAAACAAGCTTAAAAAAATCTTTGCTGGAGGCAAAGCCGTTATTAATGGTTGGCTCCAAATACCAAATTCTTTTTCCGCTGAGGTTATGGCTCATCAAGGATGGGATTCATTAACTATTGATATGCAACATGGTGTTATAGATTATCCTAATGCCCTACAAATGCTTCAAAGTATTTCCACAACGGAGGTAGTACCATTAGCAAGAGTAAATTGGAATGAGCCAGGCCAAATTATGAAGATTCTTGATGCCGGTTCTTACGGAGTTATTTGCCCAATGGTTAGTAACAAAACACAAGCTGAAAATTTTGTTAAAGCATGTCTTTATCCACCGAAAGGTTACAGAAGCTATGGACCAATAAGAGGACTTTTATACGGAGGTTCTGATTATGGTAAATATGCGAATGATGAAATCCTAAAGTTTGCAATGATCGAAACTAAGGAAGCAATAGAAAATTTAGATTCAATAATGTCTACACCTGGTCTCAATGGAATTTATATAGGTCCTGCTGATTTAAGTTTAGCTATAGGAGAAGAACCAAGTTTTGATAAACCCGAAGGTGATAAAGTTTATGATACTATTATGAAAATACTAGATCATGCGAAGAAAAATAAAATTATCGCAGGTATTCACAATATGAAAGCTGAATATGCACAAAAAATGATCAAAAAGGGTTTTCAATTTGTTACAGTTGGATCTGACCAAAGATTTATGTCTGGTGGCGCTAAAGAAGCAATCAACAAATTTAAAAATATTAAGTCAAATGACGGTAAGGCTTATTAATAAACAAATCTTAAAATAGCCATTTAATTGCAAGAGTGTGAATTTTTTTTATATCTACGTTTTAAAATCACTAAAAGGAAAAAAGGTTACATATGTTGGTTATACCAAAAATTTAAAAAATAGGTTAAAACTCCATAATGAGGGCAAAGCAGCAAAGTTTACGCGTGGAAGAAAATGGAAACTGATATACAAAGAGAAATATAGATCAAAAAAAAAAGCTATGTCGAGAGAATATCATATTAAAAAAAATAGAAAACTTAGAATTAGTATAATCAGAAAATTTTCATGAAAATATCAATACTACTGCCTTATAAAGAAAATTTCTCACCAAAGTATCCAGGAGCGGTATCTCTTTTTGTAAATGATACTTTAAAATTAAGCAGGTATAAAAAAAATATTAAAGTATATGGTAATACAAAATATAAAAAGAAATTCTCTCGAAATTACAAAAATATAATTCTAAAAAAATTATTTATCGGAAGTCAAAGTGAAAATTATATGGATGAATTTATAAAAATTGAAAAATTAAATCCTTCACATATTATTGAAATTCATAATAGACCACACTATCTTAAATACCTGATAAATGAAGGTGTTAATTCAAAATTTGTATTATATTTTCATAATGACCCCCTTACAATGACAGGTTCAAAAACTTTAAGTGAAAGAAAATATCTTGTTGAGATTTGTGATAAGATTGTTTTTAATAGTGATTGGTCAAAAAAAAGATTTCTAGAAAAAATACCATCTGGATCTGTAAGTAGTGAAAAACTAATAGTTATTTTTCAGTCTGCTTCTAAAAATAAAATAAACTTTAAAAATAAAAAAAAATGGATCACTTTTGTCGGAAAACTTAATCGTTCAAAAGGATATGATATTTTTGGTTCTGCTATTATTAAAATTCTTAACAAATATAAAGATTGGCAAGCTATTGTGATAGGAGATGAACAAAGAGATAAAATCAATTTTTATCATGAAAGATTAAAAAATCTTGGTTTTTTAGAACATAAAAAAGTATTAAATGTATTTAAGCAAACAAGTATTGCCGTTGCGTGTTCAAGATGGAACGAACCTTTTGGAAGAACAAGTTTAGAGGGCTCTGCAAATGCTTGTGCTGTTATAATTAGTAATAGAGGTGGCCTTCCAGAAACAGTTACTAATGCAATTATTCTAAAAAACCTCAATCAAAAAGAACTTAAAAAAAAGATTGAACTATTAATAAAAAATAAAAAATTACGTTCAAATTATCAAAAACTTGCTTACAAGAATTTTTATTTAACACATAAAAATAGTAGTAAGCAAATTGATCTTTATCGAGGACAAATTCTATTTAGAAAAAAAATTAATTTTGCACAAAAACCTGAAAAATTAAGAATTATTCATGTAACAAATTTTAATGAAAGACATGACGGAAGATTGTATTTTAATACTGGTCGGAGAATAAACAATGGGCTAATAAGACTTGGCCACAGCATTTTAGAATTTAGTGATAGAGATATACAAAAATATTATAAAAATTATAAAGATCTTTCTGGAAGCAACAAGCTTAATTCAAAGCTTATAAACACATGTTATAATTTTAAACCAGATTTGATTGTTCTTGGCCATGCTGATTCTATTTTTCCTCAAACATTAAGAGATTTAAAAAAAAACTATCCTAATCTAAAAATAGCTCAATGGTTTTTAGATCCATTAAGCAAAAGAGGACCAGATTTTTTAAAAAATAGACAAAGAATTTTAAACAAAGTTGATTACGTCGATAAAAATTTCTTAACGACTTCACCAAAAGCTTTAAATTTTATTCCTGAAAAAGATAAATTTCACTTTATCCCGAATCCATCAGATAGTTCATTTGAAACTTTAAATAATTTTAAAAAACCATGCAATATGGATGTTTTTTATGCATTAAGTCATGGAGTACATCGAGGAGTTTTAAAAAGAGGAAAATTCGATGAACGTATAAATTTTGTTTCTAAATTAATGAATATTACACCTAATGTTAAATTTGATATTTATGGAGTAAACAATATACAACCAGTTTGGGCTGATAATTATTTTAAAGCCATTTCTAATTCTAAGATGGGGCTTAATTTAAGTAGAGGTGAACCTATAAAATATTATAGTAGTGACAGAATAACTCAAATTATTGGAAATGGTCTTGTTACATTAATAGATGAAAGAACTCAATATAGAGATTTTTTTACAGACAATGAAATGGTTTTTTATAAAAATATTAATGATTTGTCAGAAAAGATTATAAAAATAAGTAAAGATGAAAAACTTAGAAAAAAGATAGCTAAAAAGGGTAAAGAAAAATATTTAAAATATTTTAATTCAACCGAAGTAGCAAAATACATAATAAACAAAACTTTTGAAGTACAGGATAAAAAATCAAATTTTTATTGGGAAAGCACATAGTATGATTATTGATTCTCATTGTCATTTAGATTATGAACCACTTAATCAAAATTTAGATAAAATTTTAGACAGAGCATCCAACTCTGGTGTCAAACTTTTATTAACAATATGCACTCAAAATGAAAGTTTTAAGAAGATTCTAAATATCATAAGAAAATATAAAATTGTGTACGGAACTTATGGGATACATCCTCATGAGGCAAAATTATACGAAAGTCTTAAAGTGGAAAAAATAATTCAGAATCTTTCCTTAGATAAAAAACTTATAGGGATTGGTGAAACTGGGTTAGATTTTTATTACAACCATTCAGATAAAAAATCACAACAAGATAGTTTTTTAAAACATATTAAAGCTGCTCAAGAAACATCTTCTACTTTAATAGTTCATTCGAGATCTGCAGAAAATGAAACTTTTGATATCTTAAACAAAGAAATTAAAAAAAAGCATTTTAAAATATTGATGCATTGTTTTACCGGAAGCAAAGAATTCGCTAAAAAGCTTATGAATCTTGATTGTTACTTTTCAGCCAGCGGCATTGTTACTTTTAAAAAGTCTAAAGAATTAAACGAAGTCTTCATGTATATTCCTAAAAGTAAAATTTTGTTAGAGACCGACTCTCCCTATTTATCCCCTGAACCAAATAGAGGAAAGGTTAACGAACCCAGTCAAATAATTTATACATTAAAGCATATTTCAAAGATTAAGAAAGAGTCCGAAGAAAATATGGCTCGAATGACATCTAATAACTTTTCTAAACTGTTTAACGTTACAATAACTTAATGAAATTTACTATTTTAGGATGCGGAAGTTCTGTAGGGGTACCCTGGATCACAGGTAATTGGGGAAACTGTAATAAAAAAAATAAATTTAATATACGAACACGTTGTTCAGCTTTTGTTAAAAAGGGTAACCTTTCAATTTTAATAGACACGTCCCCTGATATTAAAAAACAACTTCTGGATAATAATATTAAAAATATTGATTATGTTTTATATACACATGAACATGCTGACCAGACAAGCGGCATATTTGAATTAAGGCCCTTTTTTTGGAAAAATAAGAAACAAATTAAAATCTTTGCGAATAAAAAAACTTTAAAAACTTTAAAAGAAAAGCATGACTACTGTTTTTTTGGAGGACAAGGATACATACCCATTTTAAAAGGCAATCTTATTAAAAAGAATTTTTCACTTATTAAAAAAACAGATAAATTAAATATTAGATCATTTTATGTTAATCATGGAAAAATAAAGTCTACTGCATATGTAATAGATAAGCTTGCGTATATAAGTGATACCAATGGTATATTTTTTAAGGATTTCAGCAAACTAAGAGGTTTAAAATATTTAATTATAGATTGTTTAAAATTTAATCCCCATCCATCACACTTTAATTTAGAACAAGCAGTCAAAATAAGTAGAAAAGTTGACGCAAAGAAAACTATTTTGACCAATCTACATTCAGATCTCGATTATACATTACTCAAAAGTTCACTTCCAAAAAATATTATCCCTGCTTATGACGGTATGGTTTTAAATTTATAATTCACAAAGCTTTCTTTACAGCTTGATAAGGTAGCATTACACAATCCTTCCTTGATAGGTATTTTTTACCCAAAAGAAATTTAAATCTTTGAGAAGTAATTATCTTATCAATATTTTTGACAAAAGTATTTTGAATATTTTTTGATAATAAACTTGCAGAAGCTTGACAAAAAATGCAGCTCTCTGTTTCGTAATACATTTTTTTAACTTTATTATTTTTTATTTCTAATTCAATTTTAATTTTATCTCCACATTTTCTGTTTTTATGTGTAGCAAAAAATTTGCTTTTATTCATTAACCCAAAATTTGAAGTATCTGATGCTAAATTTAGAATTTTTTGATCTATTATTTTTTTGCGCATAATAAAATTAAAAAATATCCAAATATTGTTGATAATAATGATCCAAGTAAAACACCAATTTTAACACCACTTATATACTGATCTGACTCTACAAATGCTAAATTACCAACGAAAAGACTCATGGTAAAACCAATACCTGTTAAAATACCCACTCCATAAAATGTGCCCCAATTAGAATTGTTCGGCATATCAGCAATCTTTAATTTAATAGATACATAAGAAAATAAAAATACACCTAATTGCTTTCCAATAAACAAACCACAAAGTATACCTAACGGTACAGGATTCAATAATGTACCAAATGTAATCCCTTCGAGAGACACCCCGGCGTTTGCAAATGCAAAAATCGGCATTATTCCAAATAATACATAGGGTGAAATCTTATGCTCTAGTTTTACAAGAAGAGAATTTCTGTGAGATTTTTTATCATCTTTATGTGGAATTGTTAGAGCAAGCAACACCCCAGCTATAGTTGCATGAATTCCTGATTGATGAGTAAATTCCCATAAGAGAACACCAACAAAAAGGTATGGGATAAAATTTCTAATATTGTATTTATTAAAAATTATTAGAATTATCATACATGTTAGCATTAAAATTAAATAGTATAATTGAACATTATC
>CACMMU010000005.1 GCA_902614835.1 uncultured Pelagibacteraceae bacterium
GACCATTCCATCCTCCCATTGACCTGATAAAAGAGTTTCCAATTCTTTTATTGCGTAATCCATATTAAAATATGAGTAACCAAGCGCAATGAAAGCGGAGTCCCAATTCCACTGAGCAGGATATAATTTATTGTTTGTGGGAAGTGTATAACCAGATTTTCTATTATTTTTTAAAACCTGTTTTGCAATTTCGATTGTCTCTTTCATTAACCTTTAACACTTCCAGCGGTTAATCCACTTACTAGATATTTTTCAAAGTAAACAAAAATTAATAGAATTGGAAGTGTCACCACAACTGAGCCGGCCATTAAATATTGTCTTGGTGTCTCAGCATCACCTGTCAAGTGATTAATAGCTCTGGATAAAGTAAATGATTTAGGGTTATCTAAAAACATTAAAGAAAATAAAAATTCATTCCAAGCAATCATAAAAACATACAACGCAACAGAGGCAATTGCTGGTAAACTTAAAGGAATTATTATTTTAATTATTATTCCAAACCAATTTTGTCCATCCATAAGACCAGCATCCTCTATTTCTTTCGGAATACTTTTGAAATATCCTTGAAGCATGTATATAGCGACTGGCAAAGTTGTTGCTGTATAGACGATCAGTAGACCTTCGATTGAATTTCTTAATCCTAATTGACTAAAGACAGTGTAAAGAGGAATTACCAAAACAATGGCAGGGAACATATATATTACTAATATTGAGGTAGATAAAAAAGTTTTACCAAAAAAGTTTAATCTAGCTACCGCATAAGCAGCCGGTATTGCAAAGATTAAAGTAATAATTACAGTTCCTATTGAGACAATAGAACTTGTATAAATATATCTTCCAAAGTCATAAGTTTTAAAAATAATAAAATAAGATTTAAATACCTCAGCAAGATTGTTTGTAAAATTAATGCTTAAATCTAATGGATTAAATAACAATGCTGCTTGAGTTTTAAAACTAGTTACAAACATTAGATAAAATGGAAATAATATTACAAAAGCAAAAAACACTATTGCAAATAGAGAAAGAAAATCAAAAACAATTTTTTCAGAAATAAAATCTTCTTTTAATAAATTTGTGTCATAATTTTTAAGTCTATTTGTAAAAAACAAAGTTATTAAAAAAATCCCGATATCATACCAAATCGGACCGCTTTCATTTATTAGAATGTAGGAAAAGGTAAAAAATAATGAAAGTGTTAGAATTTTGATTTGATGATTTATTTTTTTCCCTATTAAAATAAAAGATAAACTTAATAATAAAGCTAAAATAAAATTCACATTAAAATTAATTACTGTTAATTTTAAACCTTGAAGAGTGGCCATTATTTTCCAGATCGAACTTATTAGAGTCAGAAATACAGAAGATATAAATAAATAAATTAATAATGGTTTATATTTCATTTGCACGCTTCCCAATTAATTTAAAGTAAACAATCATAAAAATTATTAACAACACAACTATAACTATTGAAACTGCAGACCCCATTCCGATGTTTGAAACAGCAAAGCCTTGTTGGTAAACATTTATTGGTAAAGTTCTTGTTCCAGATGCCCCACCAGTTAAAAGAAAAATATCTTCGAATTTATTAAAGTTCCAAATAAATCTAATCATGAATAAAATAGATAAAATTGCTGTTATCTGTGGAAGTGTAATATTTACAAACTTTCGCAATGGTCCAGCACCGTCGACTTCAGCAGCTTCATATAAATCTTTTGGTACAGCTTGTAATCTTGCTAAAATAAATAAGAAGGCTAGGGGAAAATATCTCCAAATCTCAAACATTATTACCGTTGTTAGTGCCAACCTTAATTTAATATCAAACCCCATGAGATTTAATTCAATGTATTTCTGTCCCAATAAATTTATAGGTTTATCCAGGACACCAAAATTAACCAACAAAGCGTTTAATGTACCGCTATTTGGATCAAGTAATAAAGTCCACGTGTAAGCTAATGCAACTACAGGTCCAACATATGGAAAAAGGAGAATACTTCTCATAAAAGTCCTGCCATAAAATTTTTGATTAACTAACTGAGCCGCAAACATACCAAAAACAATAGCTCCAACTGTTCCAAAAAAAGTAAAATAAAAGGTAGTAAGTAGTAAATCTAAAAATTCATTTTCATTAAAAACTTGTTTGAAATTTTTTAATGTAAATTTTGTTGTTAGTAAAATATTGTCAGCATCGCCAGATAGTTTTGGTTTTTGAGATTTAATAGAATTTTTATCAATCTTAACTTTATTAACATTTTGAACCACAATCTCAAAATTCTCTCTATATTTTGCCTCCCAATTACCAAAATCACATTGAATTTTTTTTGATCGAAACGTACATCTTGAGTCCAGATCTATAGGTTCAATATTTGTAGGAAGTTTGTCCAAAAATTTAATATTATCAATATTTTCAATTAAAGAACTGTTTCTGAGCCTATAAACAATTTTTAATTTTGTATTATCTTCAGATATTGTTTTTACAATTTTTTTTGCTCTTGGTTCAGGAATTCTAATATCTTTTAATTGAACTTCTTTAAAACTTATCCAAATATTTGCAAAAATTGGAAACAAAACTATAGCAAATACTAAAAACACCGCCGGCAATAAGAGAGTGTATGCTGTTCTTTTTTCTATTTTAGATAAAGTATCGGTCATATAAAAAGCGGATAATGTTATATTACCCGCTTTTTAAAAATAATTTTACTAATATTTTGCTAATTCAGCGTTGATTTTATCAACTGCCTGATCAACTGAAATTATACCATCAATATATTCTCTTGTGATTCTGTTTAAGAATTGTGCATTGATGATTTTTGATGCTCTTGAAAGCTCACCTTCTTTAACACCCCATCTGTTAGCAGTATCTAAACCTGCAACAATGTTATTAATAACATCAGCAGAATAAAGTTCTGTTAAAGGTTTCTTTCTATCTACACCCACAGGAAGTTTGCTCCATGCTTTTGTAAAAGCAGCCGGATCACTTGAATTTCCTCTTCTTACAGGAAATTTACCTTCCGGTGCAATTGATAGTGTAGCCGTGTAACCTTCATCCATCGAGTATTCAATGAATTTTTTAGCTTCATCTGTATCGGCATCAGCTGTGATTCCAAAATATCTAACATCTGCCCATGCTGCACCTTTTTTATTATTAGGACCACTAAAGTTAGTAATGAATCCTGTTTTTGATGCAAGTTCTGGTGATGTTGGATCACTATTTATTGTTGGTGGAGCAGAGTCTCTTAAACCTGCCAATTCATCCATTATAAATGGTGACCAGATAATCATTGGAGTCTGTCCTGCAAAGTAAAGTTCTCTTGATTGTTTCCAAAACAATTCACCCCTTGGGCTAGCTTTAGCGATAGTCTTATAAAATTCTAATGAATTTTTTAAAGCTTTCCCCTGTTTTTTTGTTCCGCCTTTTTTAACCAAGTTAACTCCGTTTGCTAAAAGTACGTGTTCTAGCACTTGACTCATAAAGTTTTCGTCAGTCTTTGTTGCAGCTACAAACCCATACATATATTGATTTGATAGTGTCTCTACTGCCTTAACAATATTTGCATAACTTGTAGGTGGTGCTAAACCAGCTTTTTCGAAAAGATCTTTTCTGTAAACTACCATTTGTGTCCAACCATCGACAGGAACGGCAGCTATTTTGCCACCTGATTTTGCCATATTAAGAGCACCTGGTGCGAAAGTTTTCTTTCCCAATGTTTTTACAACATCGTTATTAGCGTCTACATCTAAAATTCCAGCTTCTGCCCAAGGTAATACATACTGAAGCGTATGATAAATCACATCTGGTAAGTCACCCGCAGCTGCTGCAGCTGTTGCTCTTGTTCCAAGATCTTTCTCTTCAACAGGTATAACCTCAACACTTATACCAGTCTTAGCCTCAAAAGCTTTAGCCATTGCTTTTTGCTTTTCCATTCTTGCTGGTTGTACTTCTGTAGTCCAGAATGTAATTCCAGCATAACTAGAGTTAGTTAGAAAAGCGAAAGCAAATAAGTATATTAATATTTTTCTCATTTATCCCCCATCATTTATTAATTTTTTAACGTCAAAAACCTACCAAATATATCGAGATAATAAACCCCCCAAAAAAAAAATATGGCGGCTATACATTTTTTGCATTAACTATATTTAGGCATTTAATTATAAGTTTAAAAAATATTAAACTTCTGGTTGTAAATTTATGGCTACTATAGAATTAAAAAATATTGAAAAATCATTTGGTGAAAACAAGGTAATTGACAAATTTAATATCAAAATAAATCACGGCGAATTTATTGTTTTAGTAGGTCCATCAGGATGTGGAAAGTCCACACTCCTAAGAATGATTTCTGGTTTAGAGTCTGTTGATGAAGGTGAAATACATTTAGATAAAAAAATAATTAATAATTTAATTCCATCAAAAAGAGGAATTGCAATGGTTTTTCAATCATACGCCTTATACCCACACATGAATGTTTATGAAAATATGTCATTCGGATTGAAAAATGAAAAACTTGATAAAAACGAAATAGATAAAAAGGTAAAAGATGCTGCTAAAACTCTTCAAATCGAAGATCTTCTTGAGAGAAAACCAAGACAACTTTCTGGTGGACAACGACAAAGAGTGGCAATAGGTCGTGCAATAACGAGAAACCCTAAATTGTTTTTGTTTGATGAACCGCTTTCAAATCTTGATGCTGCTTTAAGATCAGAAATGCGTGTAGAAATTTCAAAACTTCATAAAAAACTTAGTACGAATATGATTTATGTGACACACGATCAAGTAGAGGCCATGACACTAGCTGATAAGATTGTTATTTTAAATCAAGGTGTAATGGAGCAATATGGATCACCTGATGAAATATACAATAATCCAAATAATATTTTTGTAGCAGAATTTATAGGGTCCCCAAGAATGAATATTTTAAAAATTGATAAAGGTAAAATTAAAAATGAAAATACAATTAATATTTTCAATAGCGATATCCAGTTTAATGGTTATAAATTTAATGATGATATTTATCTTGGAATTAGACCTGAACATATTAAAGCTGATAATTCTCAAGATATAAAAGCCAAAATTAAGATTGATCTTATAGAAAATCTTGGATTTGATAAGATTATATACTCATCTGTGGATGGAGAAGAGTTTAGAATAAAAACTTCAAGCAATATCGATAAAAATCATTCCCAAATATCATTCTCTAAAGAAAATGTTTATTTCTTTGACTCAAATAAAAATAGGATCAAAAATTAGCAGCCTTTAAAAGATGAAGACATATTTTTCAGTAATTCTGAATACATGCCTTTACCCTTGTCTATGGTTGCTCCTAGAGGATCTAACACACCAGTTTTAATATTAGTATCTTTTGCAATTGTTTTTATAATTGATGGATTAAACTGTGGTTCTGAAAAAATACAATTAACTTTTTCATGTTCAATAACTTCTCTAATCTCAGCTAATTGTTCAGCACCGGGTAATACATCTGTATTTACAGTTAATGCACCAAGAACTTTAATTCCAAATCTATTTTCAAAATATTGATAGGCATCATGGAAAACTACAACTCTTGAATTTTTATTTAAGTCTTTTTTAATAGATTTTGTTAAAGCATCTATATCTGCAATAGCTTCTTTAGAATTTGCCTTATATTTTTCGCTGTTTGCTGAATCAAGCTTAACCAATTGATTTGTAATTTCTTTAATAATCACTTTGGCATTCATTGGGTCTAACCAAATGTGCGGATCGTGTTCCCCATGAGCATGTCCTTCGTGTCCATGATCATCATGCTTATCTTTTTTATGTCCATGATCATCGTGCTTATCTTTTTTATGTCCATGATCATCGTGTTTATCTTTTTTATGTCCGTGATCATCGTGCTTATCTTCTTTGTGACCGTGATCATCGTGACCTTCGAATATATTCTTTTCTCTAAATTTTAATTTTTTAATTCCTTTTAAATCCATTAATTCAACTTTTGTTGCTTTTTTTGCAATTGAATCTAATGGTTTTTCTAGAAACGCTTCTAAATCCTCACCAACCCAAATAATTAGATCAGCATTTTCGATCATTTTTGCATGCGAAGGTTTTAAGCTAAAACCGTGTGGAGAGTTATAACCATCTACTATTACATTAGGCTTTACAACACCATCCATAACGTATGCAGCCAATGAATGTATTGGTTTAATTGATGTAACTACTTTAACGTCTGCAGATACTGTGCTGTTAAAAGAAAATATAGATAAAAACAATGTAATAAATAGGGTTCGTTTCATGTTGCTCCTTAATTTGTTATAATATAACGTTTGTTATAATATTACATTTTATTAATCAAGGGTTTATTATGGAAAATAAAAATAAAAAAATTCTCTTAAAAGTAGAAAATGCGAGCTTTTATTTAAATAATAAAGCATTGATAAAAGAAGTTTCATTAGAAATAAAACAAGGTGAAATAGTAACTTTAATTGGCCCCAATGGATCAGGCAAGTCGACTACAGCGAAAATTGCCCTTGGTGTTTATAAAAAAATAGAAGGTAGAGTAAGAAGATTTACCGAAAGAATAGGTTATGTACCACAAAAAATTTCTGTTGATTGGACACTTCCCATAAGGGTAATTGATTTTATGTCTTTAACAGAAGATTTAAAAAATGATCAAATTAATGTTGCTTTAAATTTAACAGGGGTTGAACATTTAAAAAATAAAAGTCTAAGTAATTTATCTGGAGGTGAATTTCAAAGAGTTTTAATAGCAAGAGCTATTGCAAAAAAACCTGAACTTTTAGTACTAGATGAACCTGTACAAGGTGTAGATTTTAAAGGTGAAATTGCCTTGTACGAATTAATTAAAAAAATATCAGAAAAATTAAATTGTGGAATTCTTTTGATTTCACATGATCTTCACGTTGTAATGTCAGCAACAGATTTTGTTATATGTTTAAATGGACATGTTTGTTGCTCAGGAAAACCTCACACAGTTGTCAAAGATGAAAAATATAAAGAATTATTTGGGGACAGAGCTTCAAATATATTATCTTTATATGAACACGATCATGACCATTCACACTCAGCGGATGGCTCAATTGATCAAAAAAAATAAATATGCTTGATGATTTTTTTATTAGAGCACTGATAGCGGGCATAGGTATTTCACTTGTAACCGGACCACTCGGATGCTTTGTAGTTTGGAGGAGATTGTCTTTTTTTGCGGGTACACTGGCTCATTCAGCATTATTAGGTGTTACCATGGCATTATTTTTTGAAATTAATATCGCTTTTTCAGTTTTTATAATCTCTGCAGTCTTAGCAATCTTATTATTACAATTACAAAAGAAAACAAAATTACCAAATGATGCGTTATTAGGTCTATTAGCTCACGCTTCATTAGCTGTTGGACTTGTAGTTATAGGTTTTTTAACTTCAATTAGATTTGATGTAATGGCTTTACTATTTGGAGATATTTTAGCTGTAAATCAAAATGATTTATTTGTTATTTGGCTAGGTGGAGGTTTAATACTTATTATTCTAAAATTAATCTGGAAGCCATTATTTGCATCAACGGTAAATTATGAATTATCAGAGGCTGAAGGTATGAAGCCTGATAAATTCAATGCAATTTTTACAATTCTAACCGCAGCTCTTATTGCCATTTCAATTAAAATTGTAGGACTGCTTTTGATAACTGGTATGCTTATAATTCCTGCTGCAACTGCAAGGAATGTATCTAATAATCCTAAACAGATGGTTATTTTTTCAGTAATATTTGGATTGATATCTGTTTTAGTCGGTTTGTTCACATCATTGAAAATTAACTCAGCTTCAGGACCATCAATAATAACTGCTACGTTATTATTATTTATTATATCATTAATAAAATTTAAAAAAGTTTCAGATTTGAAAAAATAATATGAAAGTGTTAAAATAAATTATGACTCAAAAACAAGAACAACTCTCAAAAAACCAACAAATCGTTCTTAGTATAATTGAGAAGGCAAAAGGACCACTAAAAGCTTATTCAATACTTTACAACGTTCAAAAAAGAGGAATCAAAGCACCCCTGCAGGTTTACAGAGCTTTAGATAAGCTTATTGAAATAGGAAAAATACATAAGATTGAAAGCAAAAATGCTTTTATAGCCTGTAATAATTCTGAATGTGAAATTTCAAAAGCAACAGCTTTTTCTATTTGTAATAATTGCGAACACGTCAAAGAAATAAAAAATACTAAACTTTCTAAATATTTAAGTAATTTCCAAGATAATTCTGGGATGAAATATAAGAAATATAATTTAGAATTTTTTGGTTTATGTAAAAATTGTAAGTTAAAACAATAAAATTTCAAAAAAAGCCCTATTTATAAGGCTTATTTTATTCACTTTTTAGTTGCATAGCGGTTACATTAACATTTCATACATGCTAGCTTTTCTCAATTATTAATTAATAATTAAACAAATAGGGGGAAAAATGAGACTATTTAAGTTAATAGTTGCTCTGTTTACTTCGATCACTATCACTAGCGCTGTTAATGCCGCTGAAGTTAAAATGGCAAAAGCGAACTGGGATACTGGTTATTTCCAAGCTGAAATATACAAACAAGCTTTGGAAAAAATGGGACACACAGTAACTGAACCTAAAGCTATCAAACCTTCAGTATTTTACGTAGCTGCAGCTGCGGGAGATCTAGACCTATGGGTTAACGGTTGGTTTGGAACTCACGACGGTTACATCAAAGAAGCCAAAGGTAAAGTTAAGAAAGTTGGCTATGTGATGAAAAAAGGCGGATTACAAGGTTATCTAGTTGATAAAAAATCAGCTGATAAGTATGGAATCAAAAGCGTAATGGACATTAAAGCTAACGCTAAAGCATGGGACTCTAATGGCGATGGTAAAGCAGACATGGTTGCTTGCCCTCCAGGTTGGGGTTGTGAAAAGCAAATTACAAAACATTTTGCTGAACTTGGTTTAGGCGACTTTATTAATCCAGTAAAAGCTGACTACTCTGCTTCTATGGCTGATGTAGTAGCTAAATACAAAAACGGAAAACCTGTATTATTTTATACATGGACTCCGAATTGGACTGTTGGTGCTTTAAAACTTGGACAGGACGTTGTTTGGATAGAAGTTCCTTACAGCGCTACTAAAAAAGTTAGCGTTCCTAATGCAACAAAATCTAAAATAAATATGGGTTTTGGTGCTGATGACATCCGACCAGCTGCTAATGCTGATTTCCTTAAAGCAAATAAAGATATTGCGAAAATGCTTAAGAAAGCATCAATTCCTTTAGCTGATATTGCTGCTCAAAACATGAAAATGAATGCGGGCGAGAAAAGTGAAAGAGCAATTAAAAAGCATGCTGCTGCTTGGATTAAAGCAAACCAAAGTACTTTCGATAGTTGGTTAAAATAAGCTGCAATTATAAGTTCAGTGAACTTAAAACTTGCACCATCTGACTACGAAATTTACATTCCGATAGCAGAATGGATTGAAAGAAATATTAAAGAGTGGCTGTTTACACAACGGCCGCTCTTTAAGAAGCTCGCAGCTCCAATTGATGCCACACTAAATGGTTTAGACACTTTTTTTAATTGGATACCTTTTCCAATTGTAATTTTAATTTTTGCTTTTATTGCATGGAAAACTAATGGTATAAAATTTGCAATTTTTTCAGCACTTGCTCTGATCTCAATTGATCTTGTGGATCTTTGGAAAGAAACCATGACCACTTTAGCAATGATATTTACTGCTGTAATTTTTTGTATGATTATTGGTATTCCCGTAGGTATTGCTGCATCTAGAAGTAATTTATTTGAAACTATTCTAAGACCCATATTAGATATTATGCAAACCATACCAAGTTTTGTTTATTTGATACCTGTAGTAATGCTTTTTGGTGTAGGTTTAACACCAGGTGTTGTTGCAACTATTATATTTGCACTTCCACCGATCGTTCGTCTTACCAACCTTGGAATAAGACAAGTGGGTAAAGGTTTTAAAGAAGCGGGCGCGAGTTTAGGATTAACAAGATTTAAAATATTACATAGAATTGAAATACCTTTAGCCATGAAAACTATTATGGCAGGCGTTAACCAAACACTAATGTTAGCCTTATCAATGGTAGTTATAGCCGCTTTAATTGGTGCTGGTGGCCTAGGACTTACAGTTTACGTGGCACTTGGAAGATTAGACATTGGAGGAGCAGTTATTGGTGGAACAGGAATAGTAATACTTGCAATTGTTTTAGACAGAATTACACAAAAAATTGTCCCTCAAGACAATATTAAAACTAGGTAAATATTATTGAACCAATAATAAAAATTATAATAGCCGATAATGCAGCAAACATTAACCACCAATATAAAATGATTTTAAGCGAAGGTTTGCTAAATTTACCCTTTTTATATTCCCAGGGTATAAAAGTATAAGTTAGAAGTGTTACAAGAATAAAAAATAAAAGCAGATTTTGTAATAACATATGAAATATTTAATACGATTTTATTATTTGTCAATTGTACATTTACAAATTTTTTTGGTATTAAAACTCCTTAAATAACCAATGTCCTTACAAAAAGATCTAATTTCTGGTTTATCAAAAAAGGAAAAGACAATTCCATCTAAATATCATTATAATTTACAGGGCAGCAAATATTTTGAGAAAATTACCCAGCAAAAAGAATATTATCCAACTAGGAAAGAAAAAGAGATACTTAAAAATATTTCTAAAGAAATACCCAAACTATTTAAGGGTAAGCTATCGTATATAGAATTGGGAAGTGGAGCTATTGATAAGATAAAGTTATTAATTAACAAGGATGTAAAATATTATGTCCCACTCGATATATCGTTAGATTATGTAAGAAAGTCAGTAAAAAAACTTAAAAAACAATACCCAAAAATTAAAATAAAGCCCAAAAAAATTGATTATTCTAAGCAATTTAAAATACCCAATCTTAAAGAAACAACAAAAGTTTATTTTTTTCTAGGTTCATCTATTGGTAATTTTTACAATAAGGAGGAAATTAAATTTTTAAAAAAGTTAAGAAAAAGTATAAGTAAAAACAACTATTTATTTATTGGTGTTGATCTTATTAAAAACAAAACTACCCTTGATAAAGCTTATAATGATAAAAAAGGATATACAGCTAAATTTAGTTTAAATTTAATCAATATAATAAATAGAACACAAAAAACTAATTTAAATATTAATGATTTTTACTATCATGGTTATTATAATACTAAAAAAAAATGCATTCACGGTTTTTTAGTAAGCAAAATCAATCAAAGCTTTAAAATTGGCAATAAAAGATTTTTTTTAAAAAAGAGTGAGAGAATCTTAGTCGAAATTTCGAATAAATTTACTATACAATCTTTTAAAAGATTGGCTTCAAATACTGGTTGGTCCACTGAGCAAGTTTGGTTAGATAATCAAAAATATTATTCTCTATTCCTACTAAAATAGTAAGGTATGCGACGTTTTTGCCATTGATAATCATTATCAATTATATGATAATAGTTCTCAAATTATAAACAATAAAAAAGGGAAGATAAAATGAGAAAAATGTTAAAAGTATTTGGTTTAGCTTTTGTAGGATTGTTATCCACATTGCTAATAGCTAACTCTGTTTTTGCAAATGAAGTAAATATCTTTAGCGCAAGACACTACGATTCAGATGTACAATTGTACCAAAAATTTACATCAAAGACCGGTATAAAAGTTAATGTAGTTTCTGGAAAATCTGGTGCTCTTGAAAAAAGAATTATCGCAGAAGCTGGCACAGCTGATTTATATATAACAGCAGACGCCGGAAGATTAGGAGCATTCAAAGACAACTTGCAAGGTGGTCTTACTAGCTCTGCAATTAAATCTGCGGTTCCAAGTAATTTTAGAACATCTAAATGGGTGGGAATAGCTAAAAGAGCGAGAATAGTTTATTTTGCCCCTGAAAGAGTAAGTGGTGCAGAATTAGCAGGTTTAACTTATGAAAGTTTAGCTGATCCTAAATGGCAAGGAAGACTTGTGATAAGAGCATCAAACAATATTTATAATCAATCACTTGTTGCTTCATTAATTAAAAATAACGGAAAAGGTAAAGTTGCAGAGTGGTCAAAAGGTATGGTTAAAAATATGGCTAGAGCTCCAAAGGGTAATGATAGAGCTCAAATCTTAGCAGTAGCGGCAGGAGAAGCAGATATTGCTGTTGCTAATACATATTATTTAGCTCTTATGTTATCAGGGAAAAAAGGAGCTGAACAACAAGCGGCTGCTAAAAAAGTAAAACCTTTCTTTCCAAATCAAGATGGCAGAGGAACTCACATGAACATTAGTGGTGCAGGTTTAGTTAAAGGAGCACCTAACAAAGCTAATGCAATTAAATTAGTAGAATTTTTACTAAGCGAAGAAGCACAGAATCACATAGTAAATAATACATTTGAGTATCCTATGATAGCTGGTGTTTCCCCACACCCACTTGTAGTAAATATGGGTTTAGATTTTAAACAAGATCTAAAAACTAAAGTTGTTAACTACGGTAAAAGACAAGCTGATGCATTAGAAGTAATGACAGCGGCAGGTTGGAAATAGTTATATAATTAAGATTGTGTAGCCATTGTGCTCCACAATCACATTATAATGACACGATATAATTTTTGGTTTTTTATTTCATTAGTAATAGCGTTGATAGTTGCGCTACCCATACTAACAGTTTTTTTTAGTTTTTTTTCTGAGACAAGCAATTATTTCAATGTATTAAAAAATACATTTCTTTTTGAATACATAAATAATTCACTAATAATTTTAATTTCTGTTTTAATAATAACTTTTTTTATAGGAGTTACATCGGCTTATTTTGTATCTTTTTATGATTTCCCTTTTTCAAATTTTTTTAGCTGGGCGTTAATTTTAGCTTTTGCGATTCCTGGGTACATTTTTGCATTTTCTATAATAGCTTTTTTTGAAAATTACGGTACTGCTTACACAATATTAACAAATTTATTCGGTGAATATAATTACAATCCATTAATACCAAAATTTGATAGTTTAGTTGGATCAATTATTGCAATAAGTTTTTCTCTATTTCCTTATGTTTTTGTATTAACTAGATCGTCTTTTTTATATCAATCTAACAACTATATTGAAGTTGGGCAAAATTTAGGTTTATCAGAAAAAGAAACTTTTTATAAAATTATTTTACCATCAGCACGACCCGCTATTATTGCTGGATTAGCTTTAGTTGCCATGGAATGTCTATCTGATTTTGGAACCGTCTCGTTTTTTAGCGTAAATACTTTAACTACCGGTATATATAATTCTTGGTTATCATTTGATGATCTCAACACAGCAAATCAAATTTCATTTATCCTCCTTATATTTATTTTATTATTATTTTCACTTGAAATATATTCAAGAAGAGAAGCAAAATACCATCAACCGACCAGAGGCTTTAAACCAATAAACAAAATTAAATTAACTGGTAAAAAATCTTTAATACCTTTTACGTTTTGTTTTTTAATTTTTTTTGTAAGTTTCATATTTCCCGTTTCTCAAATGATTTTTTGGACATTTAAATTTCCAAAATATTTTCAGGATATAGATATTTTAAAAATTAATTTAAACACATTATATTTAGTTGGTCTTGCCAGTTTATGCCTAGTTGCCATATCATTATTAATAAACTTTGGAAGCAGAATATCAAAAAGCAAAATTTTAAATTATTTAACCAATTTTTCTATATCTGGATATGCGATACCGGGTGTAATATTAGCTGTAGCATTTATAACTTTTTTTTCAAATCTTAGCGATTTAATAACAAATAATTTTAATGTAGGAAGTACAAAACATTTATTTATTGGTTCAATATCTGGTTTAATACTCGCTTACTTTGTTAGATTCTTTTCACTATCTTTTAATGGGATAAAATCATCTTATGAAAAAATTAATAATTCAATAGACGAAAGCGCTTACTTACTTGGATATTCTAAAGTTAAAACTTTTTCAAAAATACATGTACCATATTTAAAAAATAACATCATTTTGATAATAGTATTAATTTCACTGGAAATTATAAAAGAGCTACCAATAACCATGATTCTTAGACCTTTTAATTTTGAGACATTTGCTACGCAGGCCTATGTTTATGCTTCGCAAGATTTATTAGAAGCCGCAGCATTGCCTTCTTTATTTTTGATAAGCTGGGCAACAATTTTAATATTATTCTCTTCAAAATATATACTTTCGCCTAAAAATTAATATAATTAACTAATGTCAAAAAATTTTTTTGAAATTAGAAATGGTCATTTTTTAGCAAGTGAAAAAAATAAAGTTAATAACGTAAATCTAAAAATTGAAAAGCAGGGCGATATAGTCACATTGTTAGGCCCATCTGGCGTTGGAAAAACTACTATATTAAGAACAATTGCTGGTTTACAAAAAATTAATTCAGGTGAAATTTATTTAAAAAATAAAATAATTTCTTCTGAAAACTTTCATTTAGAACCAGAAAAAAGAAATATAGCTCTTTCATTTCAAGATAACTCTCTTTTTCCAAACTACAAAGTTATTGACAATATCAATTTTGGTAAAAAAAGATCTAACGGTAATGGATTTGAAATAAAAGCAAGTCATATTATTAAATTATTACACATAGAAGCTATACTCGAGAAATACCCACATCAAATTAGCGCAGGAGAAGCTCAAAGAGTCTCTTTAGCTAGATCGATAATGTCGAAACCAGATTTATTATTACTTGATGAACCTTTTTCCAATATAGATCAAAGTTTAAAAGATGAAATTCAATATTCAGTTAAAAATTTATTAAAAAAGATAAGTCTTACCACTATTTTAGTCACACATGACTCCTTCGAAGCCTTTTCTCTAGCAGACAAATGTGGAGTTATTTTAAATCAGGAATTAAAACAATTTGACGTACCTTACAGTGTCCATCACGAACCCAACTCTCTCGAAGTGGCCAAATTTTTAAATAGAGGAGTTTTCGTTGAAGTTGAAGTTATTGAAACCGATTGTGCTGTACATAGTTTAAAACATTCTGTTTTAGGTGAAATAAGGGGTAAACTAGTGAACAATTTCCCTGTGGGTTCTAAAGTGAAACTGCTTTTACAACCTGAAGATTTGATACATGATGATCAAAGTAAATTAAAATTAGAAGTTATTGATAGAAAGTTTAGAGGGACAAATTTCATTTATACCTTAAAAACAATTCATGATGAGCAAATACCTGTTTTTGTACACTCTCATCATATTCACCAGCACGAGAAAAATGAAAAATTTGGAATTAAAACTCCTATTTTTATTGACCATCTGGTATGTTTTTAAGTAAATATATATAACTATTTTAATGCGCCCTTAGCTCAGCTGGATAGAGCATCGGTTTTCTAAACCGAGGGTCGTAGGTTCGAATCCTTCAGGGCGCGCCATTCTATCCATAAGTGTAGTAATCAAAATATAGTAATTAAACTTTAAATTTAAATATATAAAGTGGTTCATAAACCCATAATGCTCTTGAGTGATTTATAGTCACTGTCAAAGCACTTGATCATGAATTTGGAATAATCGATACTACTCATAAGATTACATTAATTTGTAATTTTATTGTTAACAATAAAATAAGGGGAACAAATGCTAAAAATAGTAAGAAACTTTGTTTTATTTTTTTCAGCAGCAATTTTGTTGGCAGCATGTCAACAAGGCGGCGGTAGCGGAAAAAAATCTAAAACATTAGACAATACTAAAAAAGCTGGTTTCGTTAAGTGTGGAGTTTCACAAGGTCTACCAGGATTTTCTAATGCTGATGCATCAGGAAACTGGACAGGAATTGACGTAGATGTTTGCAGAGCAGTTGCTGCTGCAGTTCTAGGTGACTCTGAAAAAGTAAAATACTTTCCTTTAAGCGCTAAAGAAAGATTTACGGCACTAACATCTGGCGAAATAGATGTTCTATCAAGAAATACTACTTGGACTTTATCAAGAGATGCTGACATTGGTTTAACTTTTGTTGGTGTTAATTTCTATGATGGACAAGGTTTCATGGTTAGAAAAAACTCTGGAATCAATTCTACGAGTGATTTTAAAAGCGGGATATCTGCTTGTACAAACATTGGTACGACTACAGAGCTTAATATGAGAGATTTCTTTAATTCAAAAGGAATTAAATATGAGCCTGTTGCTTTCGAAAAAGCCGATGAGGTCGTAGCAGCTTATGACGCTGGTAGATGTGATACTTACACTACTGATAAATCTGGATTAGCTGCTCAAAGGACAAAAATGAAAAATCCTGATGAGCATAAAGTTCTACCAGAAACAATATCAAAAGAACCATTAGGTCCTGTTGTAAGACAAGGGGACTCAGTATGGGAAGATATTGTTAGATGGTCTTTAAATACCATGATCGAAGCAGAAGAGTACGGTATAACTTCATCAAACGCTGAAAGCATGAAAACTTCAGAAAACCCTGCAATTAAAAGACTTGTAGGTGCTGAAGGAGAACTTGGTGCAGCATTTGGTTTAGATAACGACTGGAGCTTAAGAATTATCCAACAAGTAGGTAATTATGGTGAAAGCTACAAAAAACACATAGCTGACACAGGTATTTTACCTAAGAGAGGTCCAAATCAACTTTGGACTAAAGGTGGTATTCTTTATGTTCCACCTGCACGATAATTGGTAAAAACTATTATTAAAAAGAAAGGGCTGGATTTTTCCGGCCCTTTTTTTTATTAATGAAAATAGATGAGCAATAATTTAAAAAGAGTCTTACCTCAAATAATAACCCTATTACTTATAGTATTAATATTTGGTTTTTTTACCATTAATGCCCAAATGAATATGTCGAATAGAGGTATTGATTTTGGATATGGTTTTCTAGGACAAGAGTCATCATTTGATGTGCAATTTTCATTAATAGAATACGATGGATCACATTCTTACGCACGCGCTTATCTCGTAGGACTATTAAATACTATATTAGTTTCAGTTTTAGGTATAATTTTCTGCACTATTATCGGTATCGTAGTTGGTATAGCCAGACTTTCGCCAAATTATTTAATACGGACAACAGCCGCATGGTATGTTGAGTTTTTTAGAAATGTTCCGCTACTCTTGCAAATATTTTTTTGGTACTACGCAGCTTTAAGAGCGCTACCTCTTCCAGAAAATACAGAACCTTTATTTGGAGTAACGTATTTGACCGTTAAAGGATATTATATGCCAGGTTTCATTTGGGAAAATTTTAACGTTTTAATTTATTCTATTTTAGCAGCAATTATCTCCATTGTTTTTATAAGATTGTACGCAAAAAAAATACAAGAGGAACAAGGCAAACAATTGCCAGTTTTTTTAATTTCTTTAGGATTACTGATAATTTTACCTGTTCTAACAATAATCACAGGCATTGTTCAATTAGAGGTTGAATTGCCTGTTTTAAAACAACTATCTAAAACCTCATTTATTTACGAAGGAGGAGTGAGCGTTCCTCCAGAATTAATTGCACTAGTTTTAGCTTTGTCATTATATACAGCTACGTTTGTTGCGGAATGTGTACGAGCGGGAATTCAAGGTATAAGCAAAGGTCAAAAAGAAGCCGCTGCATCAGTAGGTTTAACACCAAATCAAATTTTAAAATTAGTAGTTATGCCACAAGCATTAAGAATTATAATTCCCCCAACTACAAACCAATATTTAAATTTAACAAAAAATTCATCTCTAGCTGCCGCAATAGCTTATCCTGATTTAGTGTTGGTTTTTGCTGGAACCGCTCTAATGCAAACTGGTAGAGCCATAGAAATAGTTTCAATTACGATGTTAACTTATTTAACACTTAGCCTATCAATATCTGTACTAATGAATTGGTACAACAAAAAGATAGCAATAAAAGAGAAATAAAATGAACAATATTAATATTTTAAAGCCAAATAGAGAGAATTTTAAAATCTTTTTATATATAGGATCTACATTGGTATTTTTGGGAATTTTTGATGTTTTTTTAAGAAGTTTTTTTAACCTTAATTTTGTGACTTTTTTACCAGGTATTATCAATTTCTTGTTTCCATTAATATTAGGACTAGCTGGTTTACAAATGATAAGACTTGAGTATTCAGGGTTAAAATCTGTTGATCTCATTAATAGAAGTGTAAACAATAATACGTTCAATGCCGCATTAACACTTTCAATAATTTTTTTAGCATTATTGGCGATTCCACCATCTCTAAATTGGATGATATTAGATGCAAATATCTCTGGTAATACAAAAGAAGCTTGTGCAGGATCAGAAGGTGCTTGTTGGACTTATATTAAAGTGTGGTTTAGACGATTTATGTACGGAATGTATCCCAATGAATTTCATTGGAGAATAAATGTAGCTTTTATTATTCTAATTTCATTTGCTTTTGTTGGTTTTTTTGCGAAGGGAAAATTTAAAAATTACCTTACTTTTTACTATGCTATTGCATATCCAATTATAGCTTTTTTAATAATATATTTTTTAATATCTGGAGGATCTTTTGGTTTGGAATGGGTAGAAACTAATGCTTGGGGCGGCCTATCTTTAACATTTATTGTTTCTTTTTTTGGTTTAATTTTTTGTTTTCCTCTTGGTATGATATTTGCATTAGGCAGAAGATCGGAATTACCGATGATCAGGTATATCTCTATTGGCTATATAGAGTTTTGGAGAGGCGTTCCATTGATAACAGTTCTTTTTATGTCTTCGGTTATGTTCCCAATGTTTTTACCTGCAGATACATTTGTGGATAAATTGGTTCGTGTTGTTGCAGCAATAGTTCTTTTTGAAGCTGCATACGTTGCCGAAGTTATTCGTGGTGGCTTACAAGCTCTTCCAAAAGGGCAATACGATGCTGCTAAGTCTTTAGGAATGGGATATTGGAAAATGCAAATTTTTGTAATTTTACCCCAAGCTTTAAAATTAGTTATACCTGGAATTGCAAATACATTTTTAGCTTTAGTAAAAGATACACCATTAATATTTGTAGTTGGTTTATCCGAAGTTGTAGGAATGCTTCAAATGGCAAAAACAAATCCTAAATGGCTTGGATATGCTATGGAAGGCTATATTTTTGCCTCTATATTATTCTGGGCAATTTGTTATGCTATGAGTAAATATAGTCAATATTTAGAGTTAAAATATAAAACAGATAGATAAGGAATTTTATGTCGGCAATTATAGAAATGAAAGAAGTCAACAAGTGGTTTGGAGACTTTCAGGTTTTAAAAGATATAAACTTAGAAGTTGCCGAAAAGCAAAAAATTGTAGTTTGTGGTCCTTCAGGATCGGGTAAATCAACTTTAATCAGGTGTATTAATAGACTTGAAGAACATCAAAAAGGAACAATTGTAGTAGACGGAAATGAACTTTCTGAAAAAACTAAAGACATTGAAAAAATTAGAGCCGAGGTTGGAATGGTTTTTCAGCAATTTAATCTATTTCCACATTTGTCAATTTTAGACAATTGTACTTTAGCTCCAATATGGGTAAAAAAAACACCAAAGAAAAAAGCTGAGGAATTTGCAATGAGACAACTAGACCAAGTTCAAATCGCAGATCAAGCTGCAAAATTCCCAGGGCAATTATCAGGAGGTCAACAGCAAAGAGCAGCTCTTGCCAGAGCTTTATGCATGGAACCAAAAATAATGTTATTTGATGAACCAACATCTGCACTTGATCCTGAGATGATTAAAGAGGTACTAGATGCTATGGTTAATTTAGCGAAACAAGGTATGACGATGATTGTTGTAACCCACGAGATGGGTTTTGCAAAAGAAGTTGCCGATGAAGTAGTTTTTATGGATGAAGGAATGATTGTTGAAAAAGCTAAAACTAAAGAATTCTTCGACAACCCAAAAAATGAGAGAACAAAGTTATTTTTAAGTCAAATTCTCTAAAATTTATATTTTTACATTTTTTTAATGAAAAAATTATTTATCTTAATTAATATTTTAATTATAATTTCGGTATCTAACGCTTTTTCACATGCTCAACATTATGCCAAAATAAAATATTTAAAATATAATTTATTCTTAAATGATGAGCTGATTGGTTATCACACATTTCATTTTAAGAGCAAAAATGAATTATTATTTGTAAAAGGAGAAGGTTATTTTAAAGTATCTAAATTAGGAATTGATTTAATTGAATATTTTACAAATAGTAATGAAGTATATAAAGAAAACCAGCTTATTGAGTTTAATTCAAATACTAAGCAAAATGATAAAATAAAATACGTTAAAGTAAAATTAAATAAAAACACTCTTAATATTGATGGATCTTCTTTTAAGGGAGAAACTGATAGCACCACTTTAACAAGTAGTTGGTGGAATCATGAAATTGTAAAAAAAAAGAAGCAAATTAGCTCTATATCTGGCAGAATTATTGATCAAAAAGTTAATTTTTTAGGAAAAAAAAAAATAAATATTGATAAAAAAGATTACAATACACTAAAATTTCATATTTTTTCAAATGACAACAAACCTATGAATGAAAAAAAAATAAATATTAAAATTTGGTACGATTCAGATAGTTTAATTTGGCTTAAAGCTTCATATGAAAAATTAGGAAAATGGGAGTATCAGTTGGCTGAGATAAAATATTAATTTTTTCACTTAAAAAATTCATTAAAATTTGTAAAATGTCAATATACCTGTCTCATTTATTATATAAAATAAGGGTTTATTTGACCCAAAATAAAATATCTATTATTCATATTTACTATTGCTAAAATATTTTTTTTAAGGTTCAATCATTAATTCAGAGGGAAATTAATGGAAAAAAATTTTAATACTCATTTGGGAAAAAAGTTAAGAATGAGAAGATTATCTTTAGGTCTCACCCAAACTAAAGTTGCAAATGCAATAAATGTTACTTTTCAACAGATCCAAAAATATGAAAAGGGAACCAATGGAGTTAGTTCTAGTAGATTAATGCAGTTAGCTTCGTTTCTTAAAGTACCTGTAAATTATTTTTATGAGGATTATCCCGAAAATAAAAGCGGTGAACCAATACCTCAAGACGAAACACAAGATTTAAATTATTCTTTTCTAGTAAAAATATTCACAAAATTATCACAAACTCAAAAAGCTAAAGTCGTACAAATACTCAGAAATACATCAGATTTAAAAGAGACTGGTTAATTTGGCTCCTCGGGCAGGACTCGAACCTGCGACCAATTGATTAACAGTCAACTGCTCTACCAACTGAGCTACCGAGGAATAAATCAATATTCTTACAATATCTTAAATTTATAACAAGATAAATTTTGGAGGCCACGCCCAGAATCGAACTGGGATAAAAGGATTTGCAATCCTCTGCGTAACCATTCCGCCACGTGGCCATAAAGTTATAATAATGCAGATTAATATACCTTTATATAGAAAAATAAAGCTAGAAGTTTGTAAATAATATTAATATTTATAAGTATGAGTCTTGATAGATATAATCACACAAAAGTTGAAGACAGGATATATGCTTATTGGGAAAAAAATAAACTTTTTAAACCTAGAAAAAGGAAAAAAACTTTTTCAATAGTAATTCCCCCACCTAATGTTACAGGCAGTCTTCATATGGGGCATGCTTTAAACAATTCACTTCAAGATGTTTTAATAAGATTCCATCGAATGAATGATTTTGAGACTTTATGGCAACCTGGAACTGATCATGCTGGTATAGCTACCCAGGCTTTAGTTGAAAAAAGTCTTAAATCAAAAAATATTGACAAAAATAAAATTGGTAGAGAAGAATTTGTAAAAAAGGTTTGGCAGTGGAAAAATGAATATGGTGGTAAAATAATAAAACAACTCAAAAAACTTGGCTGTTCATGCGACTGGTCAAGAAATGCATTTACCATGGATGAAAATTTATCTAAATCTGTATTAAAAGTATTTGTAGATTTATACAAAAAAAAATTAATTTATAAATCAAAAAAACTCGTAAATTGGGACACGGTACTAAAAACAGCAATATCTGACCTTGAGGTTGACCAGAGAGAAGTTAACTCAAAACTTTATTATATAAAATATCAAATTGAAAACTCTTCTAATTTTATAATTATAGCCACCACAAGACCTGAAACTTTGTTGGGAGACACAGCTATTGCTGTAAACCCTAAAGATGAAAGATATAAAAAACTATCGGGTAAATTTGCTATTTTACCAATTGTGGGAAGAAAAATTAAAATTATTCAAGATGATTATGCCGATCCAGAGCAAGGTACGGGAGCAGTTAAAATTACTCCAGCACACGATTTTAATGATTTCGAAGTTGGAAAAAGACATAACCTGGAAATGATAAATATTTTTACAAAAGAAGGTAAGTTAAATAAAAATGTACCATCAAATTACATAGGATTAGACAGATTTGAAGCTAGAAAAATAATCTTAGAAGAATTGTCAAAATTAGAACTTCTGACAAAAGAAGAGAGCATAAAAAATAAAGTTCCTTATGGAGATAGATCAAACTCTATTATAGAACCATATTTAACTGAACAATGGTTTGTTGATGCAAAAAAACTTTCTATAAATGCTAAAAAAATTGTTAAAAATAAAAAAACAAATTTTTTTCCAGAAAATTGGTCTAAGACTTATTTCCAATGGATGAATAATATTGAACCCTGGTGTATTTCTAGACAATTATGGTGGGGACATCAAATTCCTGCTTGGTATGGCCCAGACAAAAAAATCTTCGTTGCTGAAAATATAAAAAAAGCAGAATTTGATGCAAGAAAATTTTACAAAAAGAAAGTTAAGTTAATTAGAGATCCAGATGTTTTAGATACTTGGTTTTCATCAGGTCTTTGGCCATTCGCTACTCTTGGATGGCCCTCTTCAAATTATTTCATTAAGAAATTCTATCCTACATCTGTGTTGGTTACAGGCTTTGATATAATATTTTTTTGGGTAGCAAGAATGATGATGCTAGGTATGGAATTTTTAAAAAAAGAACCCTTCAAAAAAGTTTACGTTCATGCCCTAGTAAGAGATGAGAAAGGACAAAAAATGTCTAAATCTAAAGGAAATGTTATTGACCCTTTAGAGTTAATAGAAAGATACAGTGCTGATGCATTAAGATTCACCTTGTTATCTATGGCCTCACCTGGAAGAGATGTTAAATTATCGGAACAAAGAGTTAAAGGTTACAGAAATTTTCTTACTAAAATATGGAATGCCAATAATTTTTTAAAAGTTAATAAGTGTGATTTCAAAAGTCAAATTAACCCAAAGAAACTTTCATTAAATATAAACAAATGGATATATACAGAGTTAATTAAAACCAAGAATTTAGCCGAACAACACATAAATACCTATAGATTTGATGAAGCATCAAGGATTATTTATAAATTTGTTTGGAATAGTTACTGTGATTGGTATTTGGAACTTTCAAAGACAATATTATTTTCAAAAAATAAAAAAAAAATTAAAGAGGTTAAAAGTACTGCGGGCTTTATCTTTAAGGAAGCTTTGATACTTTTGCACCCCTTTATTCCCTTTATTACTGAAGAATTATGGTTAAAAAACAGGTTAAAAAAACAAAAAGAAAAGTATTTGATGTATTCTAATTGGATTAAAGACAATAAAGTTCAAAAGGATAAAGAGATTACAAATGTAAATCAGGTAATAGACGTTATATCTAAAATAAGATCCTTTAAAAACGAATTAAATGTTAGCCCCGGTTCTTTTATCGATATTTCTATTGAAAATATTAAGAAAGATAATAAAAAACTTTTTGTTAAGAATGAGATTTTGCTAAAAAAACTTGGAAGAATTAATAATATTTATATGAAAAATTTATCAAGTAAGTCAGCCGACCTTGTTATTTCTGGTGAAATATTAAAAATATATTTTGATAAAAACGTTGATCTGAATCTTATTAAAAACAATTTGATAAAGAAACAAGACAAAATCTCAAAAGAATTGCATGCTATTCATAGAAAACTAGATAATAAAAGCTTTATAGAAAAGGCACCAAAGCATATTGTCGAACAGGATAAAAATACCTATAATGATTTGAAAAATAATATTGATAAAATTAATTTAACTATTAAGAGCTTAAAATGAAAACTTTTAACAAAAAAAAATTACCAAGTAGACATACCTCGTTAGGTCCCGATAGAGCTCCTCAAAGATCCTTTTATTATGCAATGAATTTAACTGAAAAAGATGTCGCCAAACCGTTTGTTGGAGTTGTTTCGACATGGAATGAGGCTGCCCCATGCAATATTGCTCTTATGAGACAAGCCCAATCAGTAAAAAAAGGAGTTAAGTCTAATGGAGGAACGCCGAGAGAGTTTTGTACTATTACAGTAACAGATGGGATAGCAATGGGGCACGAGGGAATGAAGTCTTCTCTAGTTTCTAGAGATGTCATTGCTGATTCAACAGAATTAACAGTCAGAGGACATTGTTATGACGCTTTAGTAGGTGTAGCGGGTTGCGATAAGTCTTTACCCGGTTTGATGATGGCAATGGTTAGATTAAATGTACCTAGTGTTTTTATTTATGGCGGATCAATTCTTCCAGGCAGATTTAATGGAAAGGATGTAACTGTAGTAGATGTTTTCGAAGGAGTAGGTAAATATTCCTCTGGAAAGATGACAGAACATGCTTTACGTAAATTAGAATTAAAAGCTTGTCCAAGTGCAGGAGCTTGTGGCGGACAATTTACCGCAAATACCATGGCATGTGTTTCTGAAGCAATTGGATTGGCGCTTCCTTATTCTGCAGGCACACCAGCACCTTATGAACAAAGAGACAAATATGCTTTACAAAGTGGTAAAGCAGTAATGAATTTATTAAAGAAAAATATCAGACCTAGAGATATTGTTACTAGAAAATCTTTAGAAAATGCAGCAACAATAGTAGCAGCTACAGGTGGATCTACCAATGCAGCTTTACACTTACCAGCTCTTGCAAATGAAATAGGAATTAAATTTGATTTAATGGACGTCGCTAAAATTTTTAAAAAAACACCTTATCTTGCAGATTTAAAACCCGGCGGCAAATATGTTGCCAAAGATATGTGGAAAGCAGGTGGTGTTCCAATGCTATTAAAAACTTTATTAGATGGTGGTTATCTTCATGGAAACTGTTTAACTGTTACTGGTAAAACTATGAAAGAAAATTTGAAAAAAGTTAAATTTAATGAAAAACAAAAAGTAATGAGAAAACACAACAGACCTTTATCGAATGATGGTGGTGTAGTGGGATTAAAAGGAAATCTTGCCCCACAAGGCGCAATTGTAAAAGTTGCAGGATTAAAAAAACTTCAGTTTACTGGACGAGCAAGATGTTTTGACACGGAAGAGTCCGCGTATAAAGCTGTATTAAAAAGAAAATATAAAGATGGTGATATTATAGTTATAAGATACGAAGGACCCAAGGGTGGACCTGGTATGAGAGAGATGTTGCAAACCACAGGCGCAATATATGGACAGGGAAAAGGCGAAAAAGTTGCTTTAATCACAGATGGAAGATTTTCTGGAGCAACAAGAGGATTCTGTATTGGACATGTTGGACCCGAAGCATCTGTTGGTGGTCCTATAGCTTTGCTAAAAAATGGTGATGTAATAAATATAGATGCTAAAAAAGGAACTATTAACGTAAAACTATCAAAAAAAGAACTAGCAAAAAGAAGAAAGAAATGGAAACCAAAAAAATTAAATTTTGGTAATGGTACATTATGGAAATACGCTCAAACTGTGGGACCTGCATATCTGGGAGCTTCAACTCATCCAGGTGCAAAAGAAGAAGTTAGGTGCTACGCAGATATCTAAATGAAAATTAAACCAATTATTCTATGTGGTGGGGCAGGAACACGTCTATGGCCTGAGTCAAAACAAAATACACCTAAACAATTTATTGATTTAGGTGGCTGGACGCTTTTTAAAAAGACTTTAGAAAGAATAAAAAGCCCTTTGTTTGATACACCAATTATAAGTACAAATATAAAGTATCTTAAAATAACTAAGAAATTTTTATTAAAATATAGAATAAAAAAATATACTATAATACTAGAACCATTAAAAAAAAATACATCAGCAGCGATTTTATCCTCGGTTCTTCTAAAAGAAACCAACTTTCAACAGCCAATAATAGTATTTCCTTCAGATCAATTAATTGAGAACACGAAAAAATTTCTTCAACAGATTAAAAAAAATACTAAAAATCTTAATAATAACAATATTTTTTTATTTGGAATTAAACCAACCTCTCCATCTGATCAATATGGATATTTACTAACTAAAAAAAAAGCAAAAAATATTAATTTAGTTACTGAATTTATTGAAAAACCAAGTATTGCAAGAGCAAAAATTATTTTAAAAAAAAAAGGTCTTTGGAATTCCGGTATGCTTATGGCGAAAAAAGTTTCTATTATAGATAATTTTATTAAACATGATCCTTTGACATTAAAACTTTGTCTAGAATCTTTATTAATGTCAAAAATATCAAATAATGTTTATAGATTAAACATAAAGACCTTTTCTAAGATTAAAAATATATCTTTTGATTATGCTATTTTAGAAAAAGCCCAAAATATAAACGCTATTAAACTCGACTTACCATGGACTGACTTAGGTAATTGGAGAGAAATTACTAATATTTTCAAAAAAAATAAAAATAAATACTTTAGAAGGAAGAATGTTTTTTATCGTCCATGGGGAAAATATACTAATCTTTTTTATGGTAAAGGATTTTTAATTAAAGAGCTAGTTGTTAACTCAAAGTCTTCTATAAGTCTACAAAAACATAGACATAGATCAGAACACTGGACTGTTGCATCAGGTAAACCAAAAATTACAATTAATAAAAATAAATTTTATAAACTACCGAACGAGTCAGTTTTCATTTCTAAAGGCTCCATTCATAGAATAGAAAACCATTTTAAAAAACCAGTAAAAATTATGGAAGTTCAGATCGGATCAATTTTAAAAGAATCTGACATTATTAGATACAAGGATATATATGGAAGGGTCAATTAATTTCAATTTCAAGCGGTGTATGATCGGATGGTTTAATTTTTGATCTTGGGTTTTTATTTATTTTAATATCCTTAACTTTATTTACTAGCTCTTTAGAAACTAAAAAATGATCAATTCTCATTCCGCGATTACTTTGCCATGAACCTGCGAAATAATCCCAAAAAGTATACTCTTCTTTTCTTGAATGAATGTGTCTATAAATATCAACAAATCCTATATTTAAAATATCCTGAAATTTTTTCCTAATTTCAATTTTGAACAAAGCATCATTTTCAAATCTTTTAAAGTCATACACATCCATTTTTTCAGGAATAATATTAAAGTCACCACCAATAATAATATTCTTATTTTTTTTTTCTTATCTTTTTTATTTCTTTTATAAATAATTTTATCCATTTTTTTTTATAATCATATTTTTCAGTATCGATTGGATTTCCATTTGGAACATAAACATTAATCAAATCAATAATCTGACTCTTATTTTTTATATTACAACTAATTATTCTTGCCTGATTTTTTTCATCTTTAAAAATATTTTTATTTATTTCACTAATTTTAGTTTTGCTCAAAAAAGCAACACCGTTATAAGACTTTTGTCCAAAAACATGTGACTCATAACCGATATTTTTAAAATCATCGATAGGGAAATTTTTGTCTTCAGTCTTAGTTTCCTGAAGTAACATAATATCGGGTTGTGATTGTTTAATATAATCTAAAATATTATTTAATCTTGCTCTAACAGAGTTAACATTCCATGTTATAATTTTCATTAAACAGAAAAAGATAACCCGCAACCACAGGAAGAACTAGCTTTGGGATTATTAATAACAAATGAATTTCCTATTAATTCTTTTTTAAAGTCAACAATTGAACCACTAATAATTTTTAAAGAACTATTATCAATTATAGTTTTTTCAAAAATTTTATCTTCAGGTTTAATTTTATCGTCAAAAGAGAAATTGTACTTAAAACCTGAACATCCTCCACCTTTTACAGATATTCTAAAATAAGTTTTTTTACTTTTTTCAGAAATAATTCTCTCAATCTCTTTTCTAGCAGTCTCTGTAAATTCAATTTTATTAGTCATATTCTTAAAATTATGTATTATATATTCTTAACATATCTTATGAATAATTACGAATATTCTAAAATAGCAATTCCTATAAAATCAAAAGGAAGAATTTATAATGAAAAAACTAGTGAATTGAGACCACCTTATCAAAGAGACAGAGACAGAGTAATCCACTCTACAGCATTTAGAAGATTAAAACATAAAACACAGGTTTTTGTAAATACAGATATAGATTATTATAGAACTAGAATTACCCACTCTCTTGAAGTTTCTCAAATAGCAAGAACTTTTGCAAAAATTTTTAATTTAAACGAAGATTTGTGTGAAACTTTGAGCTTAGCACACGATTTAGGACACCCGCCGTTTGGACATGCTGGTGAGGAAATTTTAGATGAATGTATGCAAAATTTTTATGGTTTTGATCATAATATTCAAACTTTAAGAATAGTTACTACACTTGAAAATAAATATTATAAATTTAAAGGTTTGAATCTTACGCTTGAAACACTTGACGGCCTGGTAAAACACAATGGACCAGTGAATGATAAAATTAAATATGACAATATTTTAGGTAAAAATATTTTTAAAAATAAAATTAACTTTTTAAATAGCCCCTCATTAGAGTCTCAATTTTCCTCAATTTCTGATGACATTGCTTATAATAGCCATGACTTACAGGACGGTATTAGAGCAGGATTGTTTAAACTTGACGATTTGTCAGACATCCCAATAATTTCCGAAATTATTTATAAACACAAAAAAAAATATAAATCTAAGGAAAAGGAACTAATACTGAACGAGGTTATTAGAGATATTATAAACACTATGGTCAAAGATGTTATTAGAAACACAAAAAATAATTTAATTGCAGAAAAACCAAAAAAAATTAAGGATATATATAAATCAAATATTAGATTGGTTGAATTTTCTCAAAAAATGCAAGAATTCGACACTGAAATAAAATACTTTTTAAAAACAAATATGTATAAACATAAACTTGTATTCAATAAAGCTCGATATGGTATGAAGATTTTAAATACTTTGTTTAAAAAAGTTATTAATAATCCAAAAAAATATATTAAAAATAAGTTTTTTTATAATTTTTCAAAAGAAAGAATGGTATGTGATTTTATAGCAGGGATGACCGATAGATATGCCATCAACCTATACAATTCAATAAAATGAACCTTTTTAAATATTATTTAAAAGAAATACAAAAAGAAGTTTTAAAAAATAAAAATATTATAAAAGCATTAACCAAAGAAGATTTCAAAAATATTATTCTTGAAAAACCTCCTGAAAACTTTAACTTTGATTTTTCATCTAATATTGCATTAGTTTTAGGAAAAAAAAATAATACAAACCCAAGAGAAATAGCAGAAAAAATTAAAAATATTTTATTAAAAAAAATTACTGATTTCTCAGAAGTAGAAATAGCAGGCCCAGGTTTTATAAACATTAAACTATCAAACAAATCCTGGATAAAAAATATTAATTTTATTTTAAAAAATAAAAAAAAATATGGTTCGTATAATAAAAATAAGAAATATAATATCGAATTTGTATCAGCAAATCCAACAGGACCATTACACGTAGGTCATTGTCGTGGTGCTGTTTTCGGTGATGTTATTTCAAATTTATTATTATTTACAGGCAATAAAGTTACAAAAGAATTTTACGTCAATGATTATGGAAATCAGATAAATATTTTTTCTGAGTCTGTATTTTATAGACTTAGAGAAATTAAATTTAATGAAAAATTTCCATTTGATAAAAAATTGTACCCAGGCAATTATATTATTGACATAGCAAAAGAAATTCTAAAAAAAAACTCTAACTTAAGTTTAAATAATTATTCGAAAATTAAAAATAAACTAACTAGAGAGTCTATAAATCAATCAATGAAATTAATCAAATCAGATTTAAATAGTTTAGGAGTTAAACATGACAAATTCTTTTATGAGTCTGATATTGTTAATAAAAATTTAATAAATAAATCATTAAAGAAATTAAAACAAAAAAAAATTGTAATAGAAGGATATCTAACGCCGCCTAAGGGGGAAGATAATTATGAATGGAAAAAAACTAAAAAGTTAATTTTTAAGTCTACTTTATACGGAGATGATTCGGATAGATCATTACAAAAAGATGATAAATCTTGGACATATTTTGCAAATGATTTGGCTTATCATTCAAATAAAGTTGAAAGAAAATATGATTATTTAATTAATATACTTGGAGCAGACCATACTGGTTACATCAAAAGAATAACGGCTGCAGTTAAGGCTATATCTGATAATAAAACAGAACTTTTTTGTAAAGTTTGTCAACTCGTTAAACTTTTTAAAAATGGCGAACCCTTTAAAATGTCAAAAAGACTTGGAGACTTCATATCAATAAGCGAATTGTTGAACGAGGTTAATAGAGATTCAATAAGATTTATGATGTTAAATAGAAGTAATGACGTTGAAATTGAATTTGATTTCAAAAAAGTTTTAGAGAAAAATAAAGATAATCCAGTTTTTTATGTCCAATATTGTTACGCAAGAATCAATTCTCTTTTTAGAACTGCAAAAGTAGATATTAAAAAAAATGTAAAAATTAATGAAAAGGATTTTAATCCAAACCAATTTGAAAGGAAATTGTTAAGAAAAATTATTGAATGGCCAAAGATAATAGAAAGAGCATCCAATGAATTAGAACCTCATAGATTGACTTTTTATTTATATGATTTATCTACAATTTTTCATTCTTATTGGTCAGAGGGTAATAAAACTGATGAATTCAAATTCATTATTAATGGCAAAATTAATAAAAATTTATCATTTAGTATTTTTCAATTAATCACTAATATTTTGGAAAGAGGAATGTCAATTTTAGGCGTCTCTTTACCAAAACAAATGTAATGTTTAATAATTCTATTAAGATTCTCTATTTTATTTTAATAAGCTTATTTTTATATTTGATACTTTCAACTTATTTTTCAAAAGATAATATTTTAAAAAATAGTGATATATCTAAAAAAATTAATATAATTTTGAGTGATAAATCAAAAGATTTAAAAATTCTCAAAAATGATACTAATAATGTTATAATTTATAATTCTGAAAATGTTACAAATGATAGAATAAAAAAAAGAAAGATTTGGGAATTATTAAAATAATCAATGTTTAGAAAATCAATAATTATCAGCCTGTCATCTTATAAACTTTCTTTAGATGAAAAAAGGCTCTTAAAAAATTATAAACCATGGGGCGTGATTTTATTTAAAAGAAATATTAAGAGTTTAACCCAAATTAGAGATCTTACCTCGCATATAAAAGATATTATGAATGATAGATTTTATCCTATTATGGTAGATGAAGAAGGTGGAAAAGTTTCAAGATTTTCAAATATAATTAAAACACAACACTTTACACAAAAATATTTTGGTAAATTATTTGAAAAAGACAAAAAATTAGCTATTAAATTGTACACTGAATATTTAGATTTCACTTGTAAGATTTTAATTGAAAGTGGAATTAATATAAACACAATACCAGTTTTAGATATATTAAAAAATCATACTCACAACGTTATTGGAAATAGAAGTTATTCAAAAGATTTAAAAACAATAAATTCACTTAGGGATATTTGCTTCAAGACATTAAATAAGCTTAAAATTGCCTGCGTTTCCAAGCATATACCCGGTCACGGAGAGTCAAAAGTAGATACACATAAAAAGTTATCTGTTGTTAATTCCTCATTAAAAAGTTTATCTAAGAAAGATTTTAAAGCGTTCAATAACATTCAATCTAGATTTGCTATGACAGCACATATTATTTATAATAAAATTGATAAATTAAATCCTGCCACCCATTCAAAAATTCTAATAAGGGAAATAATTAGAGAAAGGTTAGGATATAAAGGAATTATAATTTCAGACGATATATCGATGAATTCGTTAAAAGGTAATTTGAATGAAAGAGCTCAAAAAGCCATTAATGCAGGGTGCAATCTGATATTGTATTGTAGAGGTAATTTTAAGGAATCAACTAAATTATTGAGACAAATTGATGAAATTGATGCCTTCACTAAGAAAAAAACTTCGGAATTTTATAATTTTTTAAGATAAAATTTAAAAATGGAATCAAACAATATTAATTCAATATCTATTGAAATACCTAATTACAGCGGCCCTCTAGAAGTACTTTTAGATTTAGCAAAAAATCAAAAAGTTGATTTAACAAAAATTTCTGTAACCAAATTAGCCGATCAATTTTTAGAATACATTAAAAAATTTAAAAATAAGAATTTAGATTTAGCTTTTGAATATTTACTTATGGCTACATGGTTAACCTATTTAAAATCAAAACTACTTTTACCAGAAGATGAGGAAGATACATTTAAAGCAAACGAAATAGCAGAAAAACTTAAATCCCAATTAAAAAAATTGGAAATAATAAGATTACTTTCTGATCAGCTACTTAAAAAAGAAAGAGTAGGGAGAGACTTATTTTATCGCGGGACCAAAGGTGGAATTAGATCTATTTTAAACCCAGTTTACAAAGTTTCCCTTTATGAATTACTAAAAACTTATTCGGAATTAAAAACACAGTCATCTTTTCAGAAAATTAATATCCCTAAATTACCTGTGATGACAACACAGGAAGGTATTAAGCAGATTAAGGAAAATATGCGTTCAATTTTAGAATGGAAAAAAATTCAAGAATTGATTCCAAATTCATTTAAGTCTTCTAATAAATTTAAAAAAACTGGTTTCGCTGCAATTTTTTCAGCAAGTTTGGAGTTAACAAAGGATGGTGTAATTGATTTAATGCAAAAGAATTTATTTGACGATATTTTAATAAGAAGCGCCAAACATACACCTTTAAAATTAAAAGAAAAATAGAAGTTTTATGCAAAAAAATAAAAATACTACTAATATTATTAACTTCCCAAATAAAAAATCTAAGTTAGAGAGAGAAGTCGAGGCAATAATTTTTGCTGCAGAAGAGCCTTTAGACATAGAAACAATTGAGGAAAGAGTAGGGACATCAAAAGATGTAAAAAAAATATTATTAAAATTGCAACAGGAATATTCATCAAGAGGTATAAATTTAATATGTATTTCCAATAAGTGGATATTTAGAACTGCTTCAGATTTATCTAAACTTATGTCATTACAAAAATCTAAACAAAAAAAACTATCCAAAGCTACGATCGAGACTCTTGCAATAATTGTTTACCACCAACCTGTAACTAGATCTGAGATTGAAGATATTAGAGGAGTAGCGTTTGCAAGTAATACCTTAGAAGTTTTATTGGAACTTGATTGGATAAAACCTGCAGGGAGAAAAAATGTCCCTGGAAAACCCATTCAATACTCAACAACAGAAAATTTTTTAAATCATTTCAATATACAAAAACTATCAGATCTTCCCACTATCGACGAATTAAGCTCTGCAGGTTTAATAGATACCGCATCAATAGATTCATCTATTTTTGGAACAGGTAAATTTTTTAAAGAACAAGAAAAAGAAAAAAAAGATAATATATATTCGGATATTGAAGATGCCATTAAACAATCGCCGAAATCAGACGAATAAACATATTTATTTAATGGCAAATATTGTATATACATTCTCCTATGGGTATAAGTTTTTGGCAAATAGCAATAGTTGTTGTTCTAGTAGTTTTACTCTTTGGAAGAGGTAAAATTTCTAGTCTTATGGGAGATGTTGCAAAAGGTATCAAAAGTTTTAAAAAGGGAATGTCTTCCGACGAAGGAAGCAAGATAGACTCGCCAGAGAATAAAGACGAAGATTCAAATTCTCAAAATAAGTAATTAATCATGCCACAAATTGGATGGTTTGAAATACTGATAATTGTAGTGGTAGCGATTTTAGTTATCGGGCCAAAAGACTTTCCAATTGTATTAAAAAAAATTGGAAATTGGATCGGTTCAACTAAAAGATATTTTAGTGAAATTCAAAATAAAATTACCAATCTAGATACAACACTAAATGAAGAAGATAGCGTTGATAAAAATGTTGTAAAAAAAATAAAAGATAAAAACAATGAGTGAAGAAGTTAAAGATACATCTTTTGTAAGCCATTTAACTGAGTTACGATCGAGGTTAATTCGTTCACTTATATTTGTATCGATCATTTTTATTTTTGGTTATATTTTTGCAGAAAATATTTATAATTTTTTGTTAGAACCCTATGCTCAAGCTGTTAAAAATGATGGTATACAAAGAAGACTAATATTTACAGCTCTCCATGAAACTTTTATTACTTATCTAAAGGTAGCTTTTTTCACAGCATTTTTTTTAGGCAGTCCAATTTTATTAACGCAAATATGGAAGTTTATTGCTCCCGGTTTGTATCAAAATGAAAAAAAAGCATTATTACCATATTTAATTGCGACTCCTATTTTATTTATTTTAGGTGGAATGCTAATTTATTATTTAGTTATGCCTCTTGCTATAAAATTTTTTTTATCCTTTGAAACAACAGCTACAGCTACAACTTTACCAATTCAGTTGGAGGCAAAGGTTAATGAATATTTATCTTTAATAATGAGATTAATCTTTGCATTTGGATTAAGTTTTCAATTACCAGTTTTATTAAATTTATTAGCCAGAGTCGGAGTAATAGACTCTGAATATCTCAAAATTAGAAGAAAATATTTTATTGTTATTATATTTGCTGCAGCAGCAATATTGACACCGCCTGATCCAATAACCCAAATTGGTTTAGCAATACCTTTGTTGATACTATATGAATTATCTATATTATCTGTAAAAGTTACTGAAAAAAATAGAGATAAAGACAATGCATAATTTAAAAAATATTAGAGACAATCCTGATATATTTAAAAAAAAAATTTCGAATAGAAACGTTAAAATTAATTTTGATGAACTTTTAAAACTTGATATACAAAATAGAGAAACAATACAAAAAAAAGAAAAATTAGAACAAGAAAAAAAAATAATTTCAAAACAAAAAGACAAAGCGCAATTTGAAAGATCAAAAAAAATCTCTGAAGAAATTAAAAACTTAGAAAGTTCTCAAAAATTAATTTCAGATAAGATTAACAATATACTGCATTTAATACCCAATATACCTCTTGATGATGTACCTAAAGGTGTTGATGATACTTCAAATAAAGTTTTAAAAACCACCGGAGCTATTCCTGAGTTTAAATTTCAAGCTAAATCTCATTATGAAATAGGTGCAAAATTAAATTTAATGGATTTTGATTTAGCCTCAAAAACATCAGGTTCTAGATTTGTTTTTTTAAAAGGCGCACTTGCACAACTAGAAAGAGCACTCTCTAATTTCATGCTCGATATTCATACACAAGAATTTGGTTATAAAGAAATTTCACCTCCTCTGATTGTAAATGAAAATACAATGTTTGGAACAGGACAACTCCCAAAATTTGAAAATGATCAGTTTCAAATTAAATTGGATAAAGAGAAAAAATTTTTAATTCCAACAGCTGAAGTTATTTTAACAAATATGGTTAAGGAATCTTCAGTCAATATAAAAGACCTTCCTTTCAGATTTGTTGCTTCAACAGCATGCTTTAGAAAAGAAGCAGGCAGTTATGGTAAAGACACTAAGGGAATGTTGAGACAACATCAGTTTTACAAAGTTGAATTAGTCAGCATAGTTGAACCAAAAAAATGTTCTGAGGAACTAGATAGAATGACATCTTGTGCAGAGGAAATATTAAAAAAATTAAAATTACCATACAGATGCGTTATCTTATCTACCGGAGACATGGGATTCAGTGCTGAAAAAACAATTGATATTGAGGTCTGGATACCATCTGAAAAAAAATATCGTGAGATATCGAGTTGTTCATCATGTGGTCAGTTTCAATCAAGACGAATGAAAAGTAAATTTAAAGATGATAAAAATAAGTCTGATTTTTTAGGCACTTTAAATGGTTCAGGTCTGGCTGTTGGCAGAACATTAATAGCCATAATGGAAAATTACCAAAATTCTGATGGTTCAATAACCATTCCCACATCTCTAAGACCATACATGAATAATTTAGACAAAATTCATTAAAAACTTGTTGTTAAAATAAAATTATTAATATATTTATTTCTACATTATGAGTGGTTCAAATTTTGCACAATTTATTCCGTTAATATTAATATTTGTAATTTTTTATTTCTTCTTAATTAGACCACAGCAAAAAAGGGTCAAAGAACATAAAGATATGGTTAAAAATTTAAAAAGAGGCGATGAAGTAATTACATCAGGCGGTATAATTGGTAAAGTTGATAGAGTTTTTGAAGATGACAGGATAGAGCTTGTAATATCCGAAGGTGTCAAAGTTCAAATAATTCGAAATACAATCCAGGGTCATTTAAAAAAAGAGACAAAAAAATAGTTCTTCGTGCTAAACTTTTCTAAGACAAAAATTTTATCGATTTATTTTATTTTTTTCATTATTAGTTTTTTCGCTCTATTAAATTTTATCAATATTGATGTTCAGTATTTAAAAAAGAAAGTTAATCTTGGTTTAGATTTACAAGGGGGCTCTTATTTATTACTAGAGGTCGATAGTTCTTCATTAGAAAAAAAGACTCTTCAATCAAAAGTTGTTCCTCTAAAAAAAAAATTAAGAGAAGAGTCAATAAATTTTGATAATTTTAGTGTTTCAGAAAAAATCATAAAATTTGATATTTCCCAAAATGAAATAAAGAAGTTTGAAGAAATATTTAATCAAAAAGAAGGAAATGAAATCAATACCTTTTTAAATCAATACAATGCCTTTGAATTACAAAATTCAATTTCTAAAACAAAGGTAAGTGTCTCTTTATCAAAACATGGAATAATAAATATAAGATCTGCAGCAGTTAATCAGTCAATAGAAATTGTAAGAAGAAGGATCGATGAAATTGGAACTAAAGAACCTTCAATATTAAAAAGGGGAAGTAATCGTATATTAGTTGAGCTTCCCGGTGTCAAAGATCCTGAGAGAATTAAAGAGCTACTCGGCAAAACGGCAGAACTTAGTTTTAGATTGGTAACAAAAGATCAAAGTGAATTTGGTAATGAAAAACTTATTCTTCCAATTACCCAAGAAGAAATTTCTGTAAGTAAAAGAATTATATTAAGTGGTGAAAATCTTATTGATGCCCAGCCAAGATTTGATAATTTAAATAATCAACCAATTGTAGCTTTTTCATTAGATAGATTGGGAGCACAAAGATTTGGCCAAATAACAACAAAAAATATAGGTAAAAGATTAGCTATCGTTCTAGACGGTGAAGCGATAAGTGCTCCAGTAATTCAAGACTCAATAACAAGTGGGAATGGAACAATTTCAGGAAACTTTAGTTTTCAAACAGCAACTGATCTAGCACTATTACTTAGATCAGGCGCGTTACCAACTCCTTTAATTGTAGCAGAGGAGAGAACAGTTGGTCCAGATCTTGGAAAAGATTCTATTAAATCTGGAATAATATCTTTAATCGTAGGTTTTTCTCTTGTGATTTTATTTATGCTTATCAAATATAGATTTTTTGGCTTTGTTGCTAACATCTCTCTTATATCTAATCTATTAATGTTAATTGGCTTGCTTACTATAATGGAGGCTACTTTAACTTTACCTGGAATCGCAGGAATAATTTTAACAGTGGGAATGGCTGTTGATGCAAATGTTCTTATTTTTGAGAGAATTAAGGAAGAATTAAAAGAAGAAAGAAACAATATACAAGCTTTTGATATGGGTTTTAAAAAATCAATTGTTACCATATTAGATGCAAATATAACCACACTTATTGCATCAATTATATTATTTATATTTGGTACCGGTCCAATAAAAGGTTTTGCAGTTACACTTTCTATAGGCTTATTAACAACATTGTTTGCCTCATATTTTATTTCAAGACACTTAATATCAATAATTGTTTTCAACAATCGAGAGAAAAAAATATCAATATGAAGACAAATTATAATTTTTACTTAAAATTTAAAGTTGCAAATCTAATTTCCTTATTTTTAGTATTAGCTAGTTTTACCCTCCTTATTATAAAAGGTTTAAATTTTGGTATTGATTTTAAAGGAGGAACTTTAATAGAATTAAGAATAGATTCAAAAAACATACAAATATCAGATGTTCGTTCAGCTTTTTCAAACATGGATTTAGGTGACGTAAATGTTAAACAATTTGGTAAAAAGGGTGACTATCTAATTAAATTTGAAAAGAAAACTTTTGAAAAAAAGGATGGTATCGGCGTAATAAAAGATAATGTAGTAAAAAAACTTGGATCAGGAATAAATTTTAGGAGAGTAGAAAATGTTGGTCCTAAAGTTAGCCAAGAACTTTTAAATTCCGGTTTACTAGCAATTAGTCTTGCATTAGGGGCTATGCTTTTTTATATTTGGATAAGATTCGAGTGGCAATTTAGTATTGGTTCAATAATTGCAATTTTTCATGATGTTTTGATTACAATAGGCATCTTCTCTTTATTATCATTAGAAATTAATCTATCAATAGTGGCAGCTGTTTTGACAATTGTCGGTTATTCCATGAATGATACTGTTGTTATTTATGATCGTATTAGAGAGAATCTTCGTAAATTTTCAAATTTAAAAATTAGTGAGATATCAAATATTTCAATTAATGAAACTTTATCAAGAACAATAATAACATCTTTAACCACTCTACTTGCCTTATTTTCAATTTTCATTTTAGGCGGTGAAATTCTAAGAGGCTTTTCTTTAGCAATGATAATTGGTGTTTTAATTGGTACTTATTCATCAATATTTGTAGCAAGTCCTATATTAAAATATTTAAATGTTAGTTTTAAAACAATCGAGAAGGAAACAGAAAATTTTTAGTAAAGGTTTTGTGCTACGACCATTGATAGTAACATTGGTAGAGATAGTAGCGTGTTAACTCTAGAAGTTAATGTTGCTGTTTTAAGATGTTTTGGTTTATCTTCAGGAGCACAATCAACAATGCCTAAGACTTTTTTCTGATTAGGCCAAATAATAAACCAAACATTAAATGCCATGATTATACCTAGCCACATTCCAATTCCAATTGCAGTATTTTTGCCACCGCTTCCAATTCCCAAAATCATTGCGTCATGTACATAACCATTAAGGTAGGCAACTATTAAACCAGTAATAATTGTTGCTAAAGCCGCCCATCTGAACCAAAACAAAACTGCTGGAGCTATAACTTTTATTATTGCGGGTTTTTGTTCATCAGACAATTTTGGCATGCTTGGAATTTGAACAAAGTTTAAATACCAAAGTAAACCAATCCACATTATACCAGCAAGTACATGGAAATATCTAAATAACCAACTCCAAAAAAGTCGATCAAATGCCCAATCACCGCCACCAAAATAAAGTCCTAAAAAAAGTAAAATAGCAAGCGCTAGAGACAGGTGAACTGTTTTTGATAAAGACTGTAAAATATTAACCATGATTTATCATAACATAAATTATCAACTTATGCTGTTTTTTTCATTTTGTTATTGATTAAATTCTTAAGAAATTTCCCCGTATAACTATTCTCAATTTGTGCAACTTGTTCGGGAGAACCTTCAGCTATAATTTTACCGCCTTCAGCACCACCTTCGGGGCCCATATCAACTATCCAATCAGCAGTTTTGATTACATCTAGATTATGTTCAATTACTATCACGGTATTACCTGTATTAACAAACGCTTTAAGTATTTCCAAAAGTTTTTTTATATCGTGAGAATGCAAACCAGTTGTAGGTTCGTCCAAAATATACAAAGTTCTCCCGGTCGATCTTTTGGAAAGCTCTTTAGCCAGTTTAATCCTTTGGGCTTCACCACCAGACAATGTTGTTGCTTGTTGACCAATCTTTATATATCCCAAGCCCACATGCTTAAGTGTTATAAGCTTAGAATAAATTGAAGGAATATTTTTAAAAAATTCACATCCTTCTTCTACCGTCATGTTTAAAATATCTGCAATATTTTTATTTTTAAATCTTATTTCTAATGTTTCCCTGTTGTATCTAGTTCCTTTACAAGCGTCACAAGGAATATACACATCAGGTAAAAAATGCATTTCATAAGTTATTACTCCATCACCTTCACAGGTTTCACATCTTCCTCCTCTAACATTAAATGAATATCTTCCAGGTTTATAACCTCTTGTTTTAGACTCAGGTAAATTTGCAAACCAATCTCTTATCGGGCCAAACGCTCCAGTGTATGTTGCCGGATTAGATCTAGGCGTTCTACCAATTGGTGATTGATCTATATCTATGACTTTATCAATAAGTTCAGTTCCTTTATAATTTTTAAATTCTTTCGGTAATTTTCTTGATTTATTATTATTTAACAATAAGTTTAGTGCATTAAAAAGGGTCTGTAGTACTAAAGTAGATTTACCGCTACCTGAAACACCTGTTATACATGTGAATGTTCCGATTGGTACTTTCAAATTAACATTTTTTAAATTATTCCCACTGGCTCCTAATATTTCTAGAAATCTTCCATTTTTAGCCGTTTTTCTTTTTCTTGGTATTTCAATAAATTTTTTACCAGAAAGATAATTTCCAGTGATGCTTTCCTTTGATTCAATAATATTTTTTAAATTTCCTTGCGCTGTTACATTCCCACCATTCAATCCTGCCTCAGGACCAAGATCAATAATATGATCAGCATTTTCCATTGTTTCTACATCGTGTTCTACTACTATTACAGTATTTCCAAGATCTCTTAATCTTTTTAACGCAGCAATTAATTTTTTATTATCTCTTTGATGTAATCCAATTGAGGGTTCATCCAATACATATAAAACACCGGTCAAACCAGATCCAATTTGTGATGCCAACCTTATCCTTTGGGATTCTCCCCCGGAGAGTGTGCCAGACTCCCTAGAAAGTGTAAGATAATTTAAACCTACATTAAGTAAAAAATTAAGTCTCTCGTTAATTTCTTTTAAAATATGTTGTGCTATTTTTTTCTCTCTTAATGTTAAAATATTTTCTAAATTTGAAAACCATTTTTGTGAATCTTCTATTGAAAACTTTGTAACTTCACTGATGTTAAGTTTATTTATTTTTACGCACAATGCCTCATCTTTTAAACGCAAACCTTTACATTTATCACAATTGGTTTCACTTTGATATTGAGCTATCTCTTCTCTTTTCCAATCGCTGTCAGTTTCCAAGTATCTTCTCTCTAAATTATTTATTACACCTTCAAAAGTTTTTTTTGTGTCATATTTTTCATATCCATCATCGTAATTAAATTTTATTTCTTCATCATCAGAGCCATAAAGAATTATATCCTGTATCTTTTTTGGAAGTTTTTTCCATTTTGTTTCCAGATCAAATTTATAATGTTTCGATATTGATGCTAGAGTTTGAGCATAATACATTGATGTAGATTTGGACCACGGTTCAACAGCACCTTCTGATATACTTTTATTTTTATCAGGTACTACTAAATTGGCATCAACATTTAAATTATGACCTATCCCTTCACACTCTTCACAAGCTCCGAATGGGCTATTAAATGAAAAAAGTCTAGGTTCAATTTCTTCAATAGTAAAACCACTTTCTGGACATGAAAATTTTGATGAAAAAGTTATACTCTCTTTTTTTCTAAACTTTTTAGGCAAAGTCTCATTCTCATACTCAACGACCAAAAGACCATTTGATAAGTTTAGAGCTGTTTCAATACTGTCAGCAAGCCTATTACCTAATTTTGAATTTAATACAATTCTATCTACAATTATTGATATATCGTGTTTAACTTTTTTGTTTAAGTTTGGGAAATCGTCAATATCATAATAATTACCATCAACTTTTATTTTTAAAAATCCTCTTTTTTTGTAATTAATTATATCTTTCTTGTATTCACCCTTTCTTCCACGAACAATTGGAGCCAAAAGAAAAATAGTAGAGCTTTTCGGAAGTGCCTTTACTTTATCTACCATATCACTCACAGACTGAGAAACTATTGGTTTTCCTGTAAATGGTGAGTAGGGTATCCCCACTCTTGCAAACAAAACTCTCATATAATCATAAATTTCGGTTACTGTTGCTACAGTTGATCTAGGATTTTTTGGAGCATTTTTTTGCTCAATAGATATTGCTGGACTCAAACCTTCTATTAAATCGACATTTGGTTTCTTCATCTTATCCAGAAATTGTCTAGCATAAGCTGAAAGACTTTCTACATAACGTCTTTGACCCTCGGCGTATATTGTATCGAATGCAAGAGATGATTTTCCAGAACCAGATAACCCTGTAATAACTACAAGCTTTTCTTTAGGAACTTCTAATGAAATATTTTTTAAATTGTGTTCTTTGGCCCCTTTAATCAATATTTTTTTCAACATCTTTTTTGCTCCCCAAATAGATTGGTCTTATAATTATAGGTTAAATATGTTATATTTATCTGTATAAAATTTAATCATATAATAAACCTAAAATATTATGGCTGGAAGTTTAAATAAAGTATTATTAATAGGCAGACTAGGAGCAGATCCTGAAATTAAACAAATGGTTAACGGGAAAAACGTCGCAAGGTTGAGTATTGCTACAAGTCAAAGCTGGAAGGATAAATCTAGTGGTGAAAGAAAAGAGAAAACAGAATGGCATAGAGTTGTCATTTTTAATGAAGGATTAGTTAATGTTGTTCAGCAATATTTAAAAAAGGGTGCAAACGTGTATGTTGAAGGTCAACTCTCAACAAGAAAGTGGAGAGATGAAAAATTAGGTCAGGATAAATATTCTACAGAAATAGTTTTACAGGGATACAATTCTTCTTTAACCATGTTAGACGGCAAAGGAAAAACTACCACTCCCAATAATAACGAAAGCAAAAGTTCTTTGCCTAATGATCAAATATCACAAGACAGTTCTGATCTTGATGACGAAATACCTTTTTAGACCCTAAATGGAAAAACTAGAAAATAAGAATAACGGATCATTTAAACATATTTTTGTAAGAGAAGAGATGAGCTCATCGTATCTTTCTTATGCGATGAGTGTAATAGTTAGTCGTGCTCTACCCGATGTAAGAGATGGTCTTAAACCAGTTCATAGAAGAATTATATACGCGATGTACAAAGGCGGTTACGATTGGAGTAAACCTTTTCGAAAATCCGCAAGAATCGTCGGTGATGTAATAGGTAAATATCATCCCCATGGGGACCAAGCTGTTTATGATGCGCTTGTAAGATTAGTTCAAGACTTCTCCATGAGCTTACCATTAATACAGGGCCAAGGTAATTTCGGTTCTATTGACGGAGATCCTCCTGCAGCAATGAGATATACGGAAACAAAACTATCAAAAGTAAGTGAATTTTTAACAGATGGTCTTGAGAAAGACACAATAGATTACAGAAGGAATTACGACGAAACTGAAAATGAACCAACTGTTTTACCATCACAATATCCAAATCTTTTAGTAAATGGTGCTGGCGGTATCGCAGTAGGGATGGCTACCAGTATACCCCCACATAATCTTGGTGAGATAGTTAACGGAACGATAAGTTATATAAAAAATAATAACATTACAGTGTCACAACTAATGAAGGATATACCCGGCCCAGATTTTCCAACCGGAGGAGTTATTATAGGTAAAGATATAATCAAACAAGGTTATAACAAAGGGAGAGGATCATTTAAAATACGAGGTGAAATAGATGAAGAAAACCTAAAAAATGGTAAATCAAGACTTATTATTAAATCAGTTCCTTATCAGGTAAACAAATCAGTTTTAAATGAGAGAATAGCCCAACTATCAAGAGATAAAAAAATTGAAGGTGTCAGCGATATTAGAGACGAGTCTAATAAAGACGGTATACGAGTTGTTATTGATTTAAGAAGAGGGGTAGAACCCGAAACAGTTAGACGTCAGTTGTATAAGCTAACATCCATAGAATCATCCTTTGGTTTTAATACTTTGGCCATAGTAAACGGCAAACCAAAAATTTTAAATCTTAAAGAGTTTATTTCTGAATTTGTTTCATTTAGAGAAAAAACTGTTGTTAGAAGAATTAAATTTGACTTAAAAAAAACAGAAGAAAGGGCCCATATTTTAATAGGAATTTCAACAGCCGTAGAAAATATTGACTCTATTATAAAAATAATAAAAAACTCTAAAGATACCGATACTGCTAAAAAAAGTTTATTAGGAAAAAAATGGTCAATTAAAAAAAGCTCAAAGCTTGTTTCATTGATTGAAAAAAAACAAAATGTTTCTAAATATCAACTTAGCAAAACACAAGTTGAATCAATATTAGAATTAAAACTTCAGAAATTAACTGCTTTTGGGATTAGTGAAATAGAGGAAGAAATAAAAAAATTATCAGAATTAATTATTTATTATAATAAAATCCTTAAATCAAAAAAAGATTTGTATAGCTTAATTGTAAAAGAACTCGAGGAAATAAAATCTAAATTTTCTGTTAAAAGAAGAACCAAAATTATAGACGCTGTATTAAATTACAGCATAGAAGAAACTATTCAGAAAGAAGCTGTGGTTATAAATATTACTAACAAAGGTTATATTAAAAGGGGGTCTTTATCTTCAGTTAAATCTCAAAAAAGGGGAGGTAAGGGGAAAACAGGAATTACCACAAGGGATGAGGATTTTGTAATAAGAATTTTATCAGGTAATTCCCATAGCCAAGTTTTATTTTTTTCATCAAAAGGTATTGCTTATAAATTAAAAGCCTGGAAAATACCAAAAGGATCATTATCATCAAAAGGGAAATCCTTATTCAACTTATTGCCTTTAAAAAGTGCACAATCAATAACATCTACAATGCTTTTACCTGAGAACGAGGAGGAGTGGAAAAAACTTTATGTCGTTTTTGTAACAGAAAATGGAAAAGTTAGAAAAAATTCGCTAGAAGATTTTACGAATATCAGTTCAAGTGGAAAAATAGCAATGAAACTTGATGAAAATGATATGATTGTTGGTGTTGAAAAATGTAGAGAGGATCAAGACATTATACTTGGAACTAAATACGGTAAATGTATAAGATTTATGTCAAAAAAACTTCGGTTGTTTAAAGGTCGATCTTCAAAAGGTATAAGAGGTATAAATCTAGCTGAAAACGACAAAGTAATATCATTATCAATTATAGACAATATTAAAAGTGAAAATTCTCAAAATAAAAAAAATGGTAAAAAAATTCCAAATGATAAATATATTTTATCAATTACGGAAAATGGTTATGGAAAAAGAACATTAATAGGAGATTTTAGAGTTACCAATAGAGGCGGCAAGGGGATAATAGGAATAGTTAATTCAAAAAGAAACGGCAATGTCACTTCAACACTTGTAGTTTCTAATGATGAAGATGTGATTCTTTCAACAGACAAGGGAAGAGTAATACGTTGTGCCGTTAAAGAAATAAGGACGGCCGGAAGAAATACTCAGGGCGTAAGAATTATAAAGCTGTCTGGAGAAGAAAAAGTTGTATCTGCTATTAAGATAGAGGATAATATTGCCTAATGTCAAAGATAGCAATATACCCAGGAACTTTCGATCCTATTACGCTTGGACATATAGACATAATTAAAAAATCATTAAAAATTGTAGACAAACTAATTGTTGCCACAACAGATTCTTCAGAAAAAGATTATTTTTTTTCTTTAGAAGATAGAATTAAAATTCTTGAAGAATCTCTTTTTAAAGATTTAAAATTAAGTAAAAAAAAAATTAAAATTGTTTCTTTTGATAGCCTTACAGTAAATTTATGTAAAAAATATAAGGCTTCAATAATTGTAAGAGGTTTAAGAGCGGTATCGGATTTCGAATATGAATTTCAATTGGCTGGTATGAATAAAAAATTAGATAAAAATATTGAGACAATCTTTTTGATGTCTGATATTGAGAATGAGATTATTTCATCAAAATTTATAAAAGAAATTGGAAAATTAAAAGGTAGTTTAAAAAAATTTGTTACAAAGTCTGTAATTAAGGCTATAAATTTAAAAATTCAATGAAGAATTTTTTTTTTTTAATTTTTATATTTTTATTTACGTCAACAGTTAACAGTGAGGAAAGTCAAATGATACTAAAAACAAAATATGGGGATGTTGAAATTAAATTATTTTCAGATGTTGCACCTAAGCACGTAGAAAGAATAAAAACACTTGCTGAAAACAAAAAATATGATGGGGTAGTTTTTCACAGAGTTATCGACGGTTTTATGGCACAAACTGGCGATGTCAAGTTTGGAAATTCGGAAAACTTTAATCCCTCTCTAGTAGGTACTGGTGGTTCAGATTTTCCAGATTTAAAAGCAGAGTTTAGTAGCTTGCCACATGTTAGAGGAACGCTATCTATGGCTCGATCAGCTGACCCAAATAGTGCAAACAGCCAATTTTTTATTTGCTTTGATGAATCCCCTCATCTTGATAGGCAATATACAGTTTTTGGCCAAGTTACTAAAGGAATGGAGCACATTGACAAAATTAAAAAAGGGAAAGATTCAAGCGGTTCCGTAGAAGATCCTGATAAAATTATAAGTCTTAAAATAAAATAAAAAAAACAATGGATTCAAAAAAAATATTTTTTGAATTAATTAAAAAAAATAATGAAGCCAGGCTTGGTAAAATTCAAACAACACATGGATTTATAGATACACCAGCTTTTATGCCTGTTGGTACTCAAGGCACGGTCAAAAGTATTTTTGTAGATGATATCTTGGAAACAGGTACACAGATAATTTTAGGTAATACATACCATCTTTTTTTAAGACCAGGCCTTGAGGTATTAAATAAATTTGGTGGTTTACAAAAATTTATGAATTGGGATAAACCAATTTTAACCGACTCTGGCGGTTATCAAGTTATGTCTTTATCTAAATTCAATACGATTGATGAAAATAAGGGGGCTATTTTTTCTTCACATATTGATGGAAAAAAATTTATTTTAAGTCCTGAAAAAAGTATTCAAATCCAAAAATCAATAAATTCAGATATTTTAATGGTTTTAGATGTCTGTCCCAAATTAACTAAAAATAAAAAAAATATCTCAGAGGCGATAAAGATTTCAAATTTATGGGCACGAAGATCAAAAGATGAATTTAATGATGAAAAGAATAAATTTCTATTTGGTATTATCCAAGGTGGATTATTTCCTGATCTCAGACTAGAAAGTCTTGAGAATTTAAAAACACTAAACTTTGACGGTTATGCAATGGGAGGCCTTGCTGTTGGGGAAAACCAAAATGATATGTTTGATATTTTAAGTAAAATTGTAAAGCATATGCCTAATGAAAAACCAAGATATTTAATGGGCGTTGGCACACCTTCAGATATTCTTGGAGCTGTAAGTTATGGTATTGATATGTTCGATTGTGTTTTACCAACACGTTCTGGAAGAACAGGTCTTGCATTTACATGGAATGGAAAGATAAATTTGAAAAATTCAAAATTTAAAAATGATCATGAGCCCTTAAATCCAAATAATAACCTAAGAGGTTTGAACAAATACTCTAAAAGCTATCTAAACCATCTTGTAAATACCAATGAAATTCTAGCATCTATGATTATATCCTTACATAATGTTAATTTTTACCAAGAATTTATGAAACAAATTAGAACCGAAATAAAAGAGGGGACATTTAGCGCTTTTTACAAAAAATACATAAATATGTATAACTAGTTATTAATTGAAATTTTTAAATTCTTGTATATAAAGAATTTCTTTAACGGGCCCTTAGCTCAGCTGGTAGAGCACTTCCCTTTTAAGGAAGGTGTCGTTGGTTCGAATCCAACAGGGCTCACCAAAGAATTAAATTTTTATTGGCGGATATTCAATTATAATTTGATTAATCCATTCATTTAGATTTTCAATACGATTTTTACTTGATGGATGTGTACTTAAAAATTGGGGTGGTTCTTTACCTTTGTTTGCTTCAGACATTCTTTTCCAGAGATTAACAGATTCTTTTATATTAAAACCTGATAGCGATGAGAAAATAAGTCCTAGATAATCTGCTTCTGTCTCTTGTTTTCTTCCAAAAGGATTCATTATACCTAACTGAAAAATATCCATGCCGGTTGCTCTCCCCACTGTATTTCTAGTTCTATTAATTGCGCCACCTAAAAATATATCCGCAACCTGTGTACCAACATTAACCGCCATAGCTTGACTCATTCTTTCAACAGAATGTTTCGCAACAGCATGAGCAATTTCATGACCCATAATAGTTGCAAGACCATCATCATTTTCGGCAACATCTAAAATTCCAGTATAAACTGCTATTTTGCCTCCTGGCATGCACCAGGCATTTTTAACTTTTTTATTATCAACTAAAACATATTCCCAATCAAAATTTTTAGTAGGATCTATGTTATCTTTTTTAAGAAAAAAACTAGTAACTGATTTTTCAATTTTACCACCTATTTCAATTATATTTTTTAAATCTTTTCCATCTTTGATTAATTTAGCTTTACCTTTGAAATTGTTGTATGCACCCGCAGCTTGTTTGTTTATAAAAGACTCAGGATATATTGCCAGTTGTTTTCTCTCAGTTATGGGAACAGTAGAACATGATGCTAAGAAACCACAACAACTGCCAGTAAATAATTCAAGAAATTTCCTTCTACTTATGTTATAAGTTTTTTTCATTGAAATTATTATACATTAAATTTAAAACAGATTTTAGTAAGTTTTATATATGACCAAAATGGTAAAGAAAAAGACTAAAATATCTGTTTTTTCAAGACTTCGGAATTATTTTTTCACGGGGATATTTGTTTTGATTCCAATAGGGATAACTTTATATTTAACTCTATTCCTAATAAAAATCTCATCCAAAATTTTACCTAAGGAGCTAAATCCAAATTATTACATTCCTTACAATATTCCAGGTCTTGAAATATTAATTTCACTCATTTTAATTACAATAATTGGGTGGTTGTCATTAACCTTTATAGGAAAAAGGTTTGTCTTAATAATTGAAGCCATATTAAACAGAATTCCAATTCTACGAACTATATATTCTTCCGCAGAACAATTAATTGAAAATTTTTCCCAAGATAAAAAAAGTCAAAAGAGTGTAGTGTTAGTCCAGTATCCACGTCAAGGTGTTTGGGCAATTGGTTTTGCAACAAAAGAAAATTCTGGAAAAATTAAAGAAGCTATAGGTCAGGAAACAATGAATGTTTTTGTTCCGACCACACCAAATCCTACAAGTGGTTTTTTACTAATGTTTCCTAAAAAAGATATAATTTTTTTAGATTTAACATTCGAAGAAGCTTCAAAGTTTGTAGTTTCTGCAGGCAGTATAAATCCTTAATTTAAACAACATCAGTTACTATTTCAACTTTGTCATATAATTTTAATAAGTTTTTAAATTCTAATATATTATCAGGTTTGCATTTTTTAATTTCATCCTCTGCTAAAGAGAATAAATCTTTATGATGTATTGGATCAGCATATTTAAAACTTTTAAGACCACTTTGCTGATAACCTAAGAGATCTCCATGTCCTCTAAGTTTTAAGTCTTCTTCAGCTATAACAAAACCGTCATTTGTTGATTTTAAAATTCTTAATCTTTTCTTTGCATTTTCACTAAGATTTTGTTTGTATAAAAGTATACACATAGACTCATTTTTTCCTCGACCAACTCTTCCTCTAAGTTGGTGTAACTGTGATAATCCAAACTTATTAGCATCTTCAATTATTATTGTATTTGCATTGGGTATATCGATACCCACTTCTATCACTGTAGTACTAACAAGAATTTTAATTTTTTTATTAATAAAATTATCAATTACTATTTTTTTTTCTTTTTCATTTAAATTTCCATGTATTAATCCAACTTGATTGGGAAAAATCTTTTTTATATATTTAAATTTTTCAGTTGCAGATGAAAATTTTAACTTTTTAGACTCCTCAATTAAAGGGCACACCCAATATATTTGGTTATTTAATTGAATCTGCTTTTTTAATAGGGGAATAATTTCATTTATTTTTTTTTCAGGCTTAATTAATGTGATTATTTTTTTTCTATCCTGAGGTTTTTCTGTAAGTTTTGATACATCCATATCTCCATATGAAGACATCATCATGGTCCTTGGTATAGGAGTGGCAGACATTAATAAAACATCGCAGTCATTCCCGCCTTTTTTTGCTAATAACAGTCTTTGTTTAACTCCAAATTTATGTTGTTCGTCAATTATAACAAGTCCTAATTTTTTGAATTTTATTTTTTTTTGAAATAATGAATGTGTTCCTATAATTAAATTTATCTTTCCATCACTTAAATCTTTTATAATTCTTTTTTTGTTGTCTGTTTTACTTGATAGTTTTTCTATAGTAATACCTGTATTTGAAAAAGTCTTTAAAGCATTTTCATATTGTTGGTTCGCTAAAATTTCAGTAGGAGCCATATAAGCAACTTGATACTTTGAATGAAATATTTTTGCAGCTAATAAAAAGGCAATTATTGTCTTACCTGACCCAACATCTCCCTGTATTATTCTAAACATCCTAAATTTTGAGGCAATATCATTTTCTAATTCTTTTAGTATTCTTTTTTGGCCATTAGTCAATTTATATGGAAAATTTAATATTATTTTGTCAATTAATTTATTCGATATTTTTTTAATATTATTTCTCTTAACTTTGATTATTTTTCTAGCTTTAAATAACATAAGAAGATTTGAAAATATTTCATCATAAGCTATTCTTCTTTGATCATTTGAGTGAATATCCAGTCTTCTTTGAGGGCTATGAAGATTTTCAAAAGTTTCCCTTATTTTATTAAAACTATTTTTTTTTAAAAATTCATCTGAATACCAATCATCATTTCCTTTAATATTCTTTAATGTTGCATTGATAATTTTTCTATACCTTTTTTCTCCCAAACCATCTGTTAAGGAATATTTTGGAAAAACTTTTAATATTTCATCTCTATTTTCAAAAAGTTTTACGTATGTTGGATTTGTAATTTGATAATTATTCTTATAAAATGATACTTTGCCACTTATTAATACATCCTTATTAATGGGTAATAGTTTTCTTACATAAAATTCATTGCTATTAAAAAAAATAATATTAATTTTATTTTTTTCGTCAGTACATATAACTTTGTTTGGTAGGTTTCTTACTCTTGGAAAATTATATTTATATACTTTTACTCGAACATTAGCTAGTTTACCGATTTCTAATTTGTCAAGGTCTGTTATTTTTGATCTGTCAGTAACTTCATACGGAAAGTCGAATAATAAATCTTTAATTTTTTCTATATTCTTTTTTTTTAAGTAAAACCTTAATTTTGATCCAACTCCTTTTAAGGAAGAAATATCTTTATAAAGAAATGCATTATTATTATTATTCATAAAAATTATATTATATAATCTTATAAAATATGAATAAAATAAATTCTCTTAAAAAAAAAATAAAATATCGCTCTGAATACAGAGGTATAAAAGAAATGGATTTAGTATTAGGAAATTTTGTAAAAAAATATGTTGATACTTTTGGTGAGGAAGAATTATTAGATCTTTATAAAATATTAGAAAAAGATGACGATACAATTTTCAAATGGTATTCTAGTACAACAGATAATAATGAAATTGAGAAAACCAAAGTAAGTAAATTATTAAAAAATTTTAAATTATAATGGCGGAGAGGGTGGGATTCGAACCCACGAATGAGTAAACCCATTGCTAGTTTTCAAGACTAGTGCTTTCAACCGCTCAGCCACCTCTCCTATATATTAGTCTAAGATAATGGTTATATATCAAAGATTTAAAAAATTCAGCAACACAATAATTTTATAGAATGTAAAAAAATATTGGAATATAAGCTTAAAATGAAAAAGATAACAATATTTCTCTTATTTATCTTTCTAAATTTCACTCAGAATCTTTATGCAAATGAAAACTTTAAAGCATGGTTAAAAGATTTTAAAAAAACTGCTATAAAAAAAGGTATCTCTAAAAAGACCGTGAATCTAGTAATGGATGATGCTAAATATTTACCCAAGGTTATCGAATATGATAGGTATCAACCTGAATTTTATGAAGATACATTTACATATATAAATAAAAGAGCAAACCAAGACAAGGTTAACAAAGGTATCAGGTTATACAAGAGAGAAAAAAATTTAATTAACAAAATCGAGAAAGTTTTTTTAGTTGAGAAGGAACTTTTGTTAGCATTAATGGGTATCGAAACTAACTTTGGAAAATATTTAGGAAAAATGGATATTGTATCATCCTTAGCAACACTCAGTTTTGATAAAAGAAGAAGCGTTTTTTTTACAAATGAGTTGTTAGTTTTACTTAAACTAATTGACGAAGGTATCATCGACAAAAGTATACTATTTGGTTCATGGGCAGGTGCTTTTGGTAATTTTCAATTTATGCCCTCAACTATAAAAAGTTATGCAATTGATTATAATAAAAATACTGATATTGAATTAAAAAAAATTGACGACTCTTTTGCATCAGCTGCAAATTATATAAAAAAAATTGGATGGAAAAAAAATGAACCTTGTTTTTTTAGGGTTAAACTTAAAAAAGAAATACCAAAAAAATATTTAAATAGTTCGGCTAGAAAAATTCATAACAAAAAGAAGGTAAAATTTTTCAAAAAATATTTAGATTCAATTGATGGAATAATTGAAGATGAAAATATTTTATCAGCTATAATAATACCAGATAAGGATATAATACCAGGTGCAGAAAACTTAGACCCAGCGTTCATTGTTTTTTCAAACTATGAACTGATACTAAAATGGAATAGATCTTTGAGATTTGCACTTGCTGTTTGTACTTTAAAAGAGAAATTTAAAGATGAAATATAGATTTATTATTCTTATACTTTTTTTAAATTCATGTGCGTCTTCATATAGTGGATCATTGAAATCAAATCAATTTATACCATATAGCTCAAAAGGTTTTGCATTAATATATCAGGACTCCGATTATGATAATAAAGTTATCTCTAAAAAATTAGACAATAATAACCTAGAACTGGCTCACAGGAAATTAGGTAGAAATAAGATCGTTGTACTAACTAACCCGGAAAACAATAAATCGCTCCAGTTAAAAATTACTAAAAAAGCCAGGTATCCTAATTTTTTTAATCTTGTTGTTTCTAAAAAAGTTGCAGATGAATTAAATCTCAACCCAGAATTTCCCTATGTAGAACTGTATGAAAGAACTAAAAATAA
>CACMMU010000006.1 GCA_902614835.1 uncultured Pelagibacteraceae bacterium
ATTTTTAAAGGACCGGTAATTCCAACATGGACTGGTAAACTCTGTTTTGAAATAAATTCTTTAATCGGTTCAGGATTTAAAAGCCATTGCGTTACAATGTAGTCTGCAAAGGGTTTTTTGTCTTTCATGGCTTTCTCCAAATCAGAATCCGATATATCAGGAGACCCCTCAGGATGTCCAGCAATTCCTATCTTAAAACCTTCAAATAATCCTGTCTCTAATATCTGTAAGGAGCAGTGATAGTCCCCGATGGGTTCAGCACTACCACCAATTACAAGAGCTTGTTTTACGCCGAAATCTTTACACATGGTAACGTAGTCTTTTAAATCTCCGGAATTTTTAATTGATCTCGCAGGAAAGTGAGGGACAGGATTAAACCCGGATTGGACTAGCTCTTTAGCCTTGTTCGCTACTTCCCTAAAATCATTGCCAGGCAACATGGTTATGTAAACATCTTTGACCTTTGGCAAAACCGCAAGGTCTGTCTTCATTGTTATCTCTAAAGAAAAATGCATATTTCCCGGGATATACCAGGGGACCCCTCGGCGTGTCCAGAAAAATCAATACAAGAAGAGTTTGACTTTGTGCCGCTATAATAGTCAAATAAGTACGGGAGAAAATGAAAGTACTTTGCGTTTTATATGATGATCCTAAAGGGGGCATGCCCAAGAGCTACCCTGTAGCAAGTTTACCAAAGCTAGATAAATACCCGGATGGTATGGCTTTGCCAACCCCTAAGGGAATAGATTTTAAGCCAGGTCAATTATTGGGGTGTGTTTCAGGAGAGTTGGGTTTAAGAAAGTTTTTAGAGTCTAATGGACATGAATTAGTTGTAACTTCTGATAAAGATGCAAAAGGTTGTAAAGCAGACAAGGAATTGGTAGATGCGGATGTTGTTATATCTCAACCTTTTTGGCCCTATTATTTAACAAAAGAGAGGATTAAGTCTGCAAAAAAATTAAAAATGGCAATTACTGCTGGTATTGGTTCAGATCACGTAGATTTACAAGCGGCAATGGATAATAAAATTGATGTGGTTGAAGTTACTTACTGTAATTCAAGATCTGTTGCAGAACACATTGTTATGATGATTTTGTCTTTAGTTAGAGATTATCACAACCAACATAATATCGTTAATCAAGGTGGTTGGAATATTGCTGATGCAGTTCACAGATCATACGATGTGGAAGGTATGCATGTTGGAACAGTAGCTGCAGGACGTATTGGATTAGACGCATTAAGAAAAATGAAGCCCTTCGATGTTCATCTACACTATTTTGATAGACACAAATTACCTGATTCAGTTGAAAAAGAGCTTAATTTAACTTTCCACGAGTCAGTAGAATCATTGGTTAAAGTTTGTGATGTAGTAACAATCAATTGCCCTCTTCACCCTGAAACAGAAAATTTATTTGACGACAAACTAATAAGCAAAATGAAAAAAGGTGCTTACATTGTTAATACAGCTAGGGGAAAGATTTGTAATAGAGAAGCAATAGCTAAAGCTCTTAAATCTGGTCAATTAAGTGGATATGCGGGGGATGTGTGGTTTCCTCAACCAGCGCCAAATGATCACATTTGGAGATCAATGCCAAACCACGGTATGACACCTCACACTTCGGGAACCTCATTATCAGCACAAGCTAGATATGCCGCAGGTGTCAGAGAGATTTTAGAATGTTTCTTCGATAAAAAACCAATAAGAGACCCTTACTTAATCATTAAAGATGGCCAACTTGCAGGTATGGGTGCTCACTCTTACAGTAAAGGAAGCGCAACTGGTGGGTCGGAAGAAGCAGCTAAGTACAAAAAGAAATAAATTTTAAAATAAACCTTCTATTTCACCTTTTTTATTTAATTTAATATTATCTGCAGCTGGAACTCTTGGAAGACCTGGCATGGTCATTATAGAACCACAAATAACTACTATGAATTCAGCTCCACTAGATAATCTTACTTCTCTTACAGACAATGTATGACCAGAAGGAGCTCCCTTTAATTTAGGGTCAGTGGAGAAGCTATATTGTGTTTTTGCTATACAAACTGGAAGTCTTCCAAACCCTGCCTGCTCTATTTTTTTAACTTGTTCTTTGATTTTTTCGTCTACCTCAATCCCTTTTGCACTGTAAATTTCTTTAGCAATTTTTTCTACTTTTTCTAAAATTGATGTTTGATCAGAATATAAATGTTTAAATTTAGATGTGTCGTTATTCTTACATGTTTCTATCACATTATTTGCTAAATCCTTAGTCCCGCTTCCACCATCTGACCAATGTGTACAAAGACTTACTTTAACTCCAAGTTTAGAACATTGTTCTTGGATAATTTTAACTTCCTTGTCTGTGTCGGTAATAAAATGGTTGATTGCAACTATTACTTCTAAACCAAACTTTTTAATATTTTTTATGTGTCTTTCTAAATTAGGTATACCTTTTTTGAGTGCATCAAGATTTTCTTTCTTAATATCGTCTTTCTCGACACCTCCATGCATTTTTAAAGCTCTTATTGTGGCAACAAGAACTACGCAACTTGGTTTTAGTTCTGCTTTTCGACATTTTATATTTAAAAATTTTTCAGCACCAAGGTCAGCCCCAAAACCTGCTTCGGTAATTACATATTCAGATAGTTTTAAAGCAGTTTTGGTAGCAATAATTGAGTTGCATCCATGGGCAATATTTGCAAATGGACCGCCATGAATAATTGCAAGATTATTTTCTAATGTTTGAACTGCATTAGGTCTGATTGCCTCTTTTAATAATACTGTCATAGGACCATTGGCTTTTAAATCTTTTGCATAAACAGGTTTTTTATCTTTGGTATAAGCAACTGTAATATTTCCAATTTTTTCTTCTAAATCTTTGATGCTGTTTGATAAACAAAATATTGCCATTACTTCTGAGGCAACAGTAATATCAAAACTGTCGTCTCTTGGAATATTTGCTTTTAATTTTTCGAGATTTATCTTTATTTTTCTAAGACCACGATCGTTTAAATCTACTACACGTTTCCAAACTATATTTTCTGAATCTATTTTTAGTTTGTTTCCCCAATAAATATGGTTATCAATTAAAGCTGATAATAAATTGTGTGCTGAGGTTATTGCGTGAAAATCTCCAGTGAAATGTAAATTTATTTGTTCCATTGGAACAACTTGTGCGTATCCCCCTCCAGCAGCTCCGCCTTTCATTCCAAAAGAAGGTCCTAAACTTGGCTCCCTGAGACAAACAATTGATTTTTTTCCAATTTTATTTAAACCATCATTTAAACCGATCGAAGTAGTTGTTTTTCCTTCTCCTGCTGGCGTTGGTGTTATGGCAGTTACTAAAATAAGATTACTTTTTTTTTCTTTTAATTTATCGATGTATTCAAAATTTAATTTTGCAATATGTCGACCCATTGGACTAAAAGAAAAGGGATCGTCAGGTATATTAAATTTTCCAAGAACATCCCCTATTGGTTTCATTTTAGATGCTCTTGCTATTTCAATATCTGATTTAATTTTGGTCAATAAGGTACCTGCGTTATTTTTGGCTTGGACTATGCCATAAAACTTGGTTACTTTAAATTATGAAAAAAATATTGGTAATATTAGTTTTATTAATTCAGTTTCCAGCAAATGCAGCTGATAAATACACGAATTTTTCTCTATCAAGCTTAGAAAAAGCAAAAAATACCGGCAAAACAGTAGTAGTTAATTCTTATGAACCTTGGTGCTGGTCTTGCAGAAAACAAGACAAGGTGCTTATTGGTGCAAAAGACGAATTTAAAGGCGTAGTGTTTTTGACCTATCAACAAGGAAAACATAAAGACATTGCTGAAGCACTAAATATTAGTGTGAGAACTACTATAGTAGTTTTTAAAGGTAAAAAGGAAGTTGCAAGAATAATTGGTCAGACTGGAAAAACTGAAATTTATTCGGCTATTAAAAAAGGTATTTAGTTTTAGTGTGGTGGCCTTGGTTTGAATCGCACAAACGACACATACCTTTTCAGGGTACTGCTCTACTACTGAGCTACAAGGCCATATTTTTAAAATCTAAAAGTAATTCTGCCTTTAGTCAAATCATAAGGTGTCATTTCGACTAAGACTTGATCGCCAGCTAAGACTCTTATTCTATTCTTCCTTAATTTTCCAGCAGTATGAGCTAGAACTTCATGATTATTTTCTAGTTTAACTCTAAACATAGCGTTGGGAAGTAGCTCTGTAACTTTACCCTTAAATTCAATTTTTTCCTGCTTATTCAATTTTTACCTTTAATTCTCATTCTTACAGAACTCGCGTGACCATGTAAATTTTCATAATTTGCTAAATTTATAACCGATGGGCCAAGTCTTTCAATACCTGATTTAGAAATTTTAATTACTGATTGTCTTTTTAAAAAGTCAAGAACAGACAAACCAGATGAAAACCTAGCTGTTCCAGAAGTAGGAAGAACATGATTTGGTCCTGCAAGATAATCCCCCATGGCTTCTGGTGAAAAAGATCCTAAAAAAATTGATCCCGCATTATTAATTAGTTTTAAATAATTTTCAGGTTTTTTTGTACAAATTTCCAAGTGTTCAGGTGCAATTTTGTTTACAACGTTTGCAACATCTCTCATATTTTTTGCAAAAATAGCTAATCCAAAATTTTTTAAACTACTTTTTATAATCTTGTATTTTGGCAAAAGGGCTATCTGAAAACTTAAACATTTATTAACTTTATAAATTAATTCTTTGTTATTAGTAACAAGAATAGATTGAGAAAGTTCATCATGTTCTGCTTGAGCTATTAGATCAGCTGCTATCCATTTTGGATTAGAATATTTATCTGCAATAACAGTGACTTCGGATGGACCTGCGAACATATCAATACCAACTTCTCCAAATACCTCTTTTTTTGCTAATGAAACATATTGATTGCCTGGTCCTACAACTTTATCAACTTTTTGAACTGTTTCAGTTCCATATGCAAATGCTGCTATAGCTTGGGCTCCACCAAGTTTATAAATTTTTTTAACTCCACATTTTTTTGCAGCATATAAAATACCTGGATTTATTTTTTTATTTAAACTAGGTACAGTCATGAAAATTTCAGGTACTCCGGCAACAATTGCTGGAATACAATTCATCAAGACTGAGCTTGGATAGCTTGCTTTACCCCCGGGGACATAAACTCCTATTTTTTCTATCGGCACAGTTCTATATGAAAATCTATTTTTAAATTTATCAGTTGTAGAAAAAGTCCTTATTTTCTGATTTTTATGAAAATTAAGAATTCTATTATAAGCTAAATTGATATCTTTTTTTGTTCTTTCATTTAATAAATTAATATTCTTTTGAATTTCAGAAGATGAAAAACAAAGATCTTTTTTTCTTAAATTTTTCAGTCTATTAAATTTTTTTTCATATTTTATTATAGAGGAGTCATTCCCTTTTTTGATATCATTCAAAATTTTCCTAACCGAAGATGCCTCCATGTTTGAATTTTTTTTCCTTAAGCCGAGATAATAAGATAATTGATTATCAAATCCTTTACTGTTTGCATTTAAAATTTTATTCATCAAATATATTGTGCCTTGGTTTGTTTTTTGTTTCCCATGGTTCTCCCTGGTCATCTAGAAAGCAATCTATTACTTCCGAATTTACCTTAATAAGTTTGTCTCCAGCAAAATGTAAAACTATTTCGTAACTTTTATCAGACAATATTTTACTTTCAATTGCTAAAAAGTCCAAGAAATGATCCTTTTTTTTTTGATTAAGATTTTTTGCATTAACTGATAATACATTTTCAAACTTTAAAATTGATAAAATTCTTTTATTTTTCCTAAAAACTCCTTTTTCAACGTCTTCCCACATAAATCTATTAAATTGAATAAGAAGTATTCTATTTTTATTTAGATGTAGAATATTTCCTGGTTGAGTAATTGAGTCTTGCAAATGTGCTGATAGCACTTTTAAATCTTCAATAGTAGTAGCATTTAATTTTAAAAATTTAATGGTCATTTATTTTTAGTTAGATCTAAAAATATTAGCTTTACATTTTCTTAATTTATTTTCTAATTTTTCATATCCTCTATCTAAATGATAAACTCTGTTAATTATTGTCTCATCTTCAGCTGCTAATCCAGCTAAAACTAAACTCACTGATGCTCTAAGATCTGTAGCCATAACTTCTGCACCGTTCAATTGTTGTGGGCCATAAACTAAAGATGTATCACGAGAGATTTTTATTTTCGCTCCCATTCGATTAAGCTCAGGAACATGCATAAATCTTTTTTCAAATATATTTTCTTTTATTTTTGAAATTCCATTTGCTCTGGTCATTAATACCATTATTTGGGCCTGAAGATCGGTAGGGAAACCCGGATATGGCTGTGTGCTAATTGAGACAGGTTTTATATTTTTAGAATTTAAAATAGTTATATCATTTTTATTTACTCGTAATTTTACATTCATCTTTTTTAAAACTGAAATTTCTTTTTTTAAAATTTTTGTATCTATCCCAGAAATTTTTAATTTTTTTCCTGTCAATGCCCCGGCTATTACAAAGGTTCCTGCTTCAATTCTATCAAACATAACTGTATGAGATACAGATTTTAAATTATGACTTCCGGATATTTTTACTTTTCTTTCTCCAATCCATTGAATTTTAATTCCCATTTTTTTCAGGAAAATTGTTAAATCTTTTATTTCTGGCTCGCACGCACAGTTACTCAAATAAGTTGTACCCTTCGCATAGCTTGCTGCTATTAAAGCATTTTCGGTTGCCCCAACTGATATTGACGGTAATCTAATTCTTTTTCCAATTAAACCTTTTTTTGTTTCGGCTAAAATATATCCGTTTTTAATTTTTATTTTTGCACCCAATTTTTTTAACACAAAAAGATGTATATCTACGGGTCGTGAACCTATGGCACATCCACCTGGTAATGATACTTTTGCTTTTTTAAACTTCGACAACAATGGACCGAGGACTATTAAACCGGCTCTCATCGTCTTTAACAATTTATATGGAGCGGTTGTTTTCAATTTTCTATTTTGATTGTGTATCAAAATTTTATTTTTACTTAAATCAAACTTTATATTTGATCCAATGTGTTTTAACAGTTCAACCATTGTAATTACGTCTTTTACAATGGGAACCTTGTTGATCTCTATTTTTTTTTTGTTGAGTATAGAAGCTGCTAGAATTGGCAAGGTAGCATTTTTTGAACCAGATATCCTTATTGCTCCAGATAATTTTTTTTTACCTTTGACTACTAATTTTTGCATCAATCAAACTTTAGGGAGTGTTACGCCTCTTTGTTTCATATACTTCCCTTTTCTTTTTGAATAAGAGACTTCGGGTTTTTCATTTCCTTTAATAAAAACAAATTGTGCTGCACCTTCATTAGCATAAATTTTTGCTGGTAGCGGGGTAGTATTAGAAAATTCAAGTGTTACATATCCTTCCCATCCTGGTTCTAGAGGTGTTACGTTTACAATTATTCCGCAACGAGCATATGTTGATTTGCCTAAACAAATTACCATTACATTTTCTGGAATTTTGAAATATTCAACAGTTCTTGCAAGAGCAAAAGAATTGGGAGGTATGATACATACTTTTGATTTTTTTGAGACAAAACCCTCTTTTTTAAATTTTTTTGGATCCACAATTGTTGAATTGACATTTGTAAATATTTTGAAATCATCCGAAACTCTTGCATCATATCCGTAAGAAGATAGACCAAATGAAATTTTACCTTTTCTTATTTGTTTTGAGATAAATGGAGATATCATTTTGTTTTTTTTGCACATATTTTTTATCCATCTATCTGAAAGAACGGTCATTTTTTTTCCTTAGAAATTTTATATTTTTCTTTAAATTTTCTTCTTTTTTTTAAATTATTTTTTAAAGCTAAATCTTTCCTTGAAAGAGGTACCTCTTTTCTTTGAGTAACTTTCATAAAAATTAATTTTTATCTGGATTTGTTAAATCATCCAAAGTTATAGGCTTTTGAATATCGTGCATCTTTTTTTCAGCTTCTTGATTATTTGAACGCGACATCCTCTTGGCTCTTCTTTCCTCTAGACGAGCCTTTCTTTTAGCTTCTTTTTTCATCGCTTTTTCGCCTCTGGTCGATTTATAATCGTAGTGAATACCCATAACTGCTCCGACATTTAGATATTTTTACTTCTAAGTACAAATTAATGCAAGTTTAATGTAAATCTGCATAAATTATATCTGTTAGTTAGCTAAAATCTCTTAGTTTTAAGGTTCTTACTGAAGTAAAAAATTTTTAATGTACATCAGCTTTTATCAATCCTATTTATTATTTCGCCTATAAATAGCTTATGCGCATCTTTCTTTAAATGTATTTTATCAAATAAAAAATCATCATAAGCAAATAAATCTCTTTTTTCCTTAACTAATTTTGAAAAATTTATATGTTCAACTTTCTTTGAATAAATTTCTTTATCAGAATTTAAAACTTCATGGATCAAGTCTGATACATCAATTATATTTTGTTGTGTACCTTCATAAATTTCTTTCATATTTCTTAAATGAGGGAAAGAAACTAAGTAGATTTTATCTAAAGTTTTTTTGTTTATAGCTTTGTTTAGATATTCTTTTAAGCTGGATTTAAAGTAAGAAATTTCATTTAGATTTTTATTAGTAAATTTTTTATAAACTGAGCACTTTTCTATTTTTTCATTCCTAAATATGTTGGAAATTTTATAAAAGTTTCTTAAAAAAAATTTGTTTAATCTAAAAATTATTTCACTATTAGCAAAATCAAATACTTTTAAATATTTTTTTTTGGAGCTATATTTTATATCTGATATTTCAATAATACGGTGATAATTAAAAGCAATTCTATCTAATGTTGTAGTCCCGCCTACACTCAAGAGTTTGTTGTCTTTATAGACTTTGTTATGTCTGTATCTGCAATTTTCATCGTTGATATCAGTCTGATCTATATACGCCACTATAATATTGGGATAAATATTAAAGTCTTTCTCTAAAACATCAAGTTGCACTGTCATTAAAGATGGAGAATATGAGCTTGTTCCAGCATTAATAACTCCAATATTTTTAGACTGAGACCATTTTTTAATATAATTTAAAGATTTATGATCTCCGTCAGATAAAGTGAAATTGTGAATATCATGGTGGTTCTTTGCATCATCATTAAGTGGATAATTAATTTGCTCAAACCAGGAGTCTCCCTGCATTAAAATCTTTTTATTATTATTAAATGAATTTATTTCAGAAAAAACGAGTTCGGTCGATTTAACATACTCGGGTCTTACATGATTTAAAATATTATAATATTTTTTTATAACATTTAGTCTTTGTTTAGATGAAAAGCTTATTTTATTTAAATGATCAAAATTTATATAATAAAATGTATAAAAAATTAAGTAACCTAACAACAATCCGATTAAAATTGAGCAACTTACCAAAAATTTATTTTTCATCTCATTTAATAATACACTTTTTGTTTATGGGTTCCAATTGAGGAGATCGTTCTATATTATATCTAGCAGTAAGCCCATATAGCTCAGATGGTAGAGCATTTCCATGGTAAGGAAAAGGTCGCCTGTTCGATTCAGGCTGTGGGCAAAAATAAAATTTAAAAGTTTATTTATTCAAAAACTTCAACAAAAGAATTTGGAGAAGCGAAAGCAAAACTGCTACAATTACGTCCCAAAATGCAGAAGCCTCGGGGTAACCATAATTCCATAATATAACTAGTAAAAACCAAATCAGCCAAATACTTTTATTTATTTTTATAGTTCCACGAATTTTATTTTTTGATTTCATTTTTTTTAAAATTTAAATTCTTTTCTACAAAAAGTATAAATAAATTTATTAGTGCTCTAAATAGTTCAATTCTAGCCATTTTAGATTTATGAAACTTTCTTTCTCTAAAGTGAATTGGAATTTGTTTCATTTGGTATCCCATTATATGAATTCTGAATACAGCCTCCATTAAAAAACTATAACCTTTGAATTTCATTACATTCAAGTCGAAATTTTTTAATCCTTGTAAATTGAAACCTCTGTATGAAGTTGTAAATTCATCTAAATTAATATTTAAGACTTTTTTGATAAGTTTGTTTCCAAATCTACTGATAAAATTCCTGTATCCAACATAATCACATTTGCCATTTTCCATATATCTGGAACCAATTACAAAATCATAACCATTATCTAATTCTTTTATTATTTCTATAATAGATTTTGGTTCGTGTGAGTCGATGTCCATAGTTATGAGGTAATCATATTTTTTTTCTTTGGCATAAAAGAAAGCTTTTTTGTGAGCTGTATCTAACCCCAATTTTTTTTCTCTTATTATAACTTTTAAATTTTTATATTTTTTTTGGAACTCTTTTAATTTCTTCCAAGTCAAATCTGGGGAATTATCATCAATAACTAACAAATCAAAATCAATATTTATTTTATATATTTCATCAAAATACAATTTCAAATTTTTGAGCTCATTGTAAGTTGCGGTAAATATAAGTATTTTTTTTTTCACAGTATTAATTTTTTTTTCCCTGAAAAGATAAGATTGAAAAATAAGTTAACAATAAAACAATACTAATTAAAACTCTATGAGCTGAGCTATTTAAATGCCATGAAATATCATGTGGTGTTGAAAGATAGATAAAATATAAAAGGAAGTAATATATTATAGAGTTAAAAATAACAAATTTAAAAATCATTTCATTTTTTTTAAAATTTTTTAAAAATGCAAAACCAAAAATTATTAAAGAAATTATAAATTTCTCATTTAAAATTAGATAGTCAAGTATTAACTTATAATTGTCTAGGTCAGTAAGTCTTATAATTATTCTTTGGGTTAAACTTTCGCTATATACTGCTTCAATACCAAAGCCTATTATTCTAGGGTAAACTCCACCAGTAGTAGCCATGAATTTCCAAATAATTATTGGTAAAAAAATAAATATCCAAAAAAATAAATCTTCAAAACTGAAATTTCTTTTAGTTAATAATTTAAAAAAAATTGTAGAAATAAATATTATAAACATTATTACAAATCCCTCATTTTTTAATAAAGTTAAAATAATCCCAAATAAAATACCTAAAACTAAAATAATAGAACGATTTATTTTTTTATTTTTAATAGATAAAAAATTTAAATTTTTTCCAATGAATAATTTGAAAATAACAAGACAACAACTTACAAAGTAAATTGCAACCAAGCCATCCGTTCTACCATTTATTAAAATTCTTCCCGAAAATAATAGGATAAACATTAACCACATTAATTTAAATTTAGAGTCCTTTAAAAAAAAGCACTGTATTAATACCGCAGGTAATACAAGTAGAATATTGGTACTTTTTGGAAATATTTCATTCCAATGTCCAATAAGCTTTGCAAGTGTTGCGGATAAAGATGGGGCGATTAAAGGGTAGGCGTTCATTAATTCTGGCATATAGTTATCAAAACCACCATATAAATCGTTATCTATATAAATTCTTTTTGCGTGAAATAACCAAACCGATCTAGCATCCCAATCTGTTAAAGCTGAGCCAAGACATAGGATTAACAAACTTAAAAAAAATAACTTAATAAAATTATATTTTTTAAACTCTCTGCTAACTAAAAAGTATGAAATTAAAAAAATTAGTATAGAAAAATTTACATACTTTAAAAAACTTAATGCATTTATCGCCCAAAAAAAATAATTTAAAAATATGGCGGAACTTATTAGGAGACAAATAATTAATAATTTTGAGTCTTGATGATGTGTGCTTTTAACATTCATAAAGTTTTAGATCGTTTAATTTAGATTTTAATTTACATGTATTACTCTTGTTCCTTAATGATATCACTGCTTTTGAAGTTTCGTTTAACCTTATCGGATAAGAAAACTCGACTATTCTCTGCTTAAAATAGCCATTAGACATTAATTCTTCTGATAAGTTAAAATTTGTAATTTCATTTTCTATAAGTAATTTTTTTGCTTCGATAATATCTTTTTTTAAAGCAATATGTTCTCCATAATTTTTTTTAAAAGAATTTAATAATATATCAGTAGAAAAATTTATTCTGCTATATCCAATTTGTACGAGCTTTAAAACACAAACAATTATTAATATAGCAAAAATATAAAGATCACTTTTTTTCATCATTAGGTTTAAAAAAAAATTTTTTTATAACAAACGAGACTACTAAAATTACAAAAAAACCAATTATGGGTAAATAAATTTCCGGTGAAGAAATTACTTTGAAGGCACTCAGATTTACATTCTTATCAATAACATTCTCTATGCCGCTTCCCAATGAAACGGTTACAAACATCGCTGGAAGACTACCAAAAAAAGTCCCTAGTATATAATTTTTTACTCTCATATCAAAAAGAACTGGAAGAACATTCTGTATTCCATAAGGAGTGCCGCCTCCTCCAACAAATCTAAAAATTGTAAAATATAATAACTCATCCTTTTTAAAAAAAGCCTTTAAATTAGAAAATTTTGGAGATAATTTTTCCTCAATTATATCTCTGAAAAATAAACTTGCTAGAAGATACAATAGTGTTGCTCCTATTGTTGTAGAAATTATAATGATAAAAGTTCCCCACCACTTCCCAAATACAAAACCAGCAAATAAAAGAAGCGGCATCCCAAATCCAAGCATCAATACCCAAATAATTGAAAAAATAAAAAAACTAAAAGTTAACAAAATAAAATTATTATTTTTATAATTTAATATTAAGTCCTTGTTTAATCTAATGAATTCATAATTGGTTAAATTTCTAATATCAATTGTCGAAAATAAAAAATATAATCCAGCAAATAGTATCGTTAAATAAATAGCCCCAATCGTAAATTTTAAGTTTTTTGAACTTATTTTCATTGAATAACTTTTAACTGTACTTATACAAGCTTATTACCTATAAATATCAAAAAATTTAAGGAAGAATCAAATAAATCTTATGAAAAGAACTTATCAACCCAGTAAATTAGTTAGAAAAAGAAGGCATGGTTTCCGATCAAGAATGTCCACAAGAGGAGGCCGAAAGCTTATTGCAAGAAGACGTGCAAAAGGAAGAAAAAGACTATCAACATAATCAGGAAATGACCAAGCTTCAAAGTTTAAAAAAAAATTCACATTTTGAGACTGTATTAAAAAATAGAGTAATTAATAATGATTTATTTTCAATTTACCGAGTTAAAAACTTTATTGAAGAAAAAAATACTAAAAAAAATTTGTACATAAGTTTTGTGATGAGAAAAAAAATTGGTAATGCAGTTAAAAGGAATAGGATAAAAAGAAAATTAAAGTCAATTGTTTACAAATTGTTAAAAAAAAATAGTTCAATTAACATTGACTATACATATATAGTTTTTGGAAAATCCAAAGTTTATGATGAAGATGGCTTGCAATTATTTGAGAAAATGAGAAAAAGTTTTAAAAGCATGGGCAATTAAAATGATGAATAAAATAAATTTTTTACTAATTAACATAATAAAGTTTTATAGATATTTTTTATCTCCGCTGTTCGGACATAATTGTAGATTTTTACCCACATGTTCTGAATATTTTATTGAATCTTTAAAAACACACGGAACATTAAAAGGTCTATATCTTGGTTTTAAAAGAATTGGAAAGTGTCATCCAATAAAAATCTTAGGCGGTAGATCTGGTTTAGATTTAGTTCCAAAAAAAGAGACTATTAGAAAAAATTAAATGGATTTAAGAAACGTAATTTTTGCAATAGCTTTATCATTTGCGGTCTTATTTGGGTGGTCAGTAATTTTTGAAACTCCACAGATAGAAAAGCAAAAAGAATTAGAGCAAGTTCAAACCAAAAATGAAGATTCTAGTACCCCAAGTGTTAACTTAGTGGATACTAAAAATTCTGTTATCTCAAGAGAAGAGGCTGTAAAGACCTCAGCGAGGGTAATATTTGAGAATGAAAATGTTAAAGGATCAATAAGTCTTAAAGGAGCACTTATAGATGATATTACTTTTAAAAAATATAACGAAACTATTTTAGAAGAAAAAAAAGTTACCTACTTAAATCCATTAGATACAAAAGATGGTTATTTCGTTGAAACTGGATGGGCAGCTAGCAACCTCGCAAAAGTTGAGCTTCCAAATACTAAAACTGTATGGACTGTGAAGGGAAATAAAAGACTTTCAGATGTAAATCCTGTTGTATTAGAGTGGGATAATAATTCAGGCTTAATATTTAGAAAAAAAATTGAATTAGATGACAAATTTTTATTTAGAGTAACTCAAGAAATTCAAAATAAATCAAAACAAACTGTAGAACTTTATCCTTATGCCCAAATAACTAGAAACGAGAATCCAGATGTTACAGATTTTTATATTTTGCATGAGGGTTTTATTGGAGTTTTTGACGAAGAGCTTAAAGAAGACAGTTATAAAGATATAGAGGAAAGAAAAAAAGAATATACAGCTGAAGATGGATGGATAGGTATAACAGATAAGTATTGGCTGACAGCATTGGTTCCAGAAAAAAACCAATCTTTTAAAGGTGAGTTTTTATACAAAAATGGTTTTAAGGCTAATTATATTCAAAACAAACCAGTGATTATTAAACCGTCTTCCTCAAATTCCTCTGAAACTAGGATATTTATTGCAGCTAAGGAAGTTAAGGTTATTGATGGATATGCTGAGTCAGAAAATATTAATAAATTTGATTTAACAATTGACTGGGGTTGGTTTTACTTTTTCACAAAACCTTTGTTTTTTATTATGAATTATTTGTTTGAACTAACCAAGAATTTTGGAATAGCAATATTGCTAGTCACAGCTGCAGTAAGATTGCTATTTTTTCCTTTAGCAAACTATTCTTTTAGATCAATGGCTAAAATGAAAATTTTGCAACCTGAGTTACTGAGACTAAAAGAATTACACAAAGACGATAAGGTAAAGTTACAACAAGAAATGATGTCGCTGTACAAAAGGGAAAAGGTAAATCCTTTGTCAGGATGTTTGCCAATTTTAATTCAAATACCTTTCTTTTTTGCTATTTACAAAATGCTTTTTATTTCTTTGGAAATGAGACACCAACCATTTTTTGGTTGGATTAAAGATTTATCTGCACAAGATCCGACTTCTATATTTAACTTGTTTGGATTAATTCCTTGGGATCCACCTTCGTTTTTAATCATTGGGGCTTGGCCAATTTTAATGGGCGCGACTATGTATTTGCAGCAAAAACTTAATCCCACGCCGCCTGATCCTGTTCAGGCGAAAATATTTATGTTCTTCCCTCTTTTTCTAACAATTATTTTAGCTCCATTTCCTTCTGGATTGGTTGTCTATTGGACTATAAACAACATACTAACTATAGCACAACAGTGGGTAATCATGAAACGAACGACAGTAAAAACTAAATAAATGTTAGAGGAAGAAAATTTAGATAAATTTAAAAAATTTTGGCCTAAAGATGCGCCAGATATCAATAATATTCCTAAATATATTAAAAAATATAAAGATGAATTAATAGTTATTAAATATGGTGGTAACGTTTTAATAGATAGGAAAATATTCAACAATTTTATAGAGGATATTGCTGTTTTAAATAAACTAGGACTTTCAATTATAGTTGTACATGGCGGAGGTCCAAGAATTGAAAGGGAATTAAAAAAAGCAAATATTCAAACTAATTTTATAAATGGTTTAAGAGTAACTGATAAAAAAGTTATAAAAATAGTTGAAGAGGTTTTGATAGACTTTAATAATGATATTGTAACCTCCCTTAACAAAAAAGGTTCAAAAGCGATATCAATTAATACAAAGTCAAATAATGTAATTAATGTAATTCCAGATAAACAAGAACTGGGTTTTGTAGGTATACCAGATAAAATTAATACAGATTTCATTAAAGAAAAAGTGAATCAAAATCAAATACCTATTGTTGCGCCATTAGGCTTGGGTCAAAATAACCAAACCTATAACATAAACGGAGATACCGCAGCCAGTGCTATTGCAAAGAAATTAAAATCCAGAAGACTTTTATTGATGACAAATGTGGAAGGAGTTTATGATGATAGAAAAAGTTTAATTTCAGAAATAAAACCTTATGATATGGAAAATTTAGTAAATTTAAAAATTGTTCAGGGGGGCATGCTTCCAAAAATAAAAAATTGTATAGATGCGGTTGAAAATGGAGTAAGAGGTGTTGTTATACTTGATGGTAGAAAACCCCATTCTATATTAAAGGAAATTTTTTCAGACAAGGGTGCGGGCACGTTAATAAGAAAATGAAAGAGCTTATCAACATTAAGTATTGGGTATTTGATTTGGACAATACTCTCTATTCGGGAGACACAAAGGTTTTTGATCAAGTAGATAAAAAAATGTCAGCCTACATTTCTAAAAAACTCAATGTAAGTATAGAAGAGGCCAAAAAAATTCAAAAAAATTACTTTCATGAATACAATACAACATTAAATGGAATGATTAAAAATCATGAGATTGATGCGAAAGAATTCTTAGATTTTGTTCATGATGTTGATTTGAGCTTCCTCAAAAATGATAAAGCTTTAGAGAGTGAACTAAATAAAATAAAAGATAAAAAAATAATTTTTACCAATGGATCGAAGGCTCATGCGGAAAATGTTACCAAAAAAATAGGTATTAATAAGCTATTTGATGGAATTTTTGACATTGTAGATTCAGATTTTGTGCCCAAACCAGCAATCGAAACCTATAAAAGACTAATTGATAAATACAAAATTGAGCCACAATATTGTATATTAGTAGAGGATATCGCTAGAAATTTAAAACCGGCACATGAACTAGGAATGAAAACTGTTTGGATTATAAACAAAGAACCTTGGGCTGCTGAGTTTTCTAACGAGAACTTTATAAATTACAGGACTGGAAATTTAACAAATTTTTTAAAGGAAATTAATGAACTTAGAAAAAATTGAAAAACAAGTAAATGAAGCTTTTGATAGCAAGGACAAAATTAACACGTCTGACAAAGCTTTAAATGATTTAATAAAAAATACGATTGATTTGTTAGATCAGGGAAAAATTCGTGTTGCAGAAAAAAAAGATGGTTCCTGGAAAGTTAATCAATGGATTAAAAAAGCAATACTGCTTAGTTTTAGAGTTAATAAAATGAAAGCATCTAAAGGTCCTTATTCTACCTGGTACGATAAAATTGATGGAAAAACTCAAGGATGGAGCGAAGAAGAAATTAAGAAAGCTGGCTTCAGATATGTTCCAAATGGAGTAATAAGAAAAGGTGCATTCATTGCAAAAAATGTTGTCTTGATGCCTTCGTTTGTAAATGTTGGAGCATATGTTGATCAAGGAAGCATGATTGACACCTGGGCTTCGGTAGGGTCTTGTGCACAAGTTGGAAAAAATTGTCATATATCAGGTGGCGCTGGTATTGGAGGTGTTTTAGAACCAATGCAAGCTAACCCGACTATAATAGAAGATGATTGTTTTCTTGGAGCGAGAGCAGAAATTGCCGAAGGTGTTATTGTTGAAAAAGGTTCGGTATTGTCCATGGGAGTATATATAGGTGCTTCAACTAGAATAATTGATAGATCTACCGGACAGATTCATTATGGAAAAGTTCCTGCATACTCAGTTGTTGTACCAGGATCTATGCCAAGCAAAAATAGTCCTGCCGGACCATCATTGTACTGTGTGGTAATTGTCAAAAAAGTAGATGAAAAAACTAGAAGTAAAACTTCAATAAACGATTTATTAAGAGAATAACTTACTCATGCTAATAAGTGAATTAAAACTTGCTAAAGAATTGATTCGTAAACCAAGTGTTACGCCGGAAGATGCTGGAGCAATAAATTTATTAGCTAAAAATTTAAAATCTCTTGGTTTTAATTGTAAATTAGTAAATTTTAAAAATATTAAAAATTTATACGCAAAACTTGGAAAATCTTCGCCAAATTTTTGTTATGCTGGACATACGGATGTCGTGCCCCCTGGTAACATAAGTGACTGGAGTATCAATCCATTTAAACCAGTAGTAAAAAATAATAAATTAATTGGACGAGGTGCTAGCGATATGAAAGCTTCAATTGCTTGTTTTGTTGCTGCAGTGAGTAAATTTAAAAACAAAAATAAAAAATTCAAAGGTTCAATAAGTTTGCTGATTACTGGAGATGAAGAAGGGATAGCAGTAAATGGAACAAAAAGGCTTGTAAAATATTTAAAAAGAAAAAGGGAAAAAATAAATTTTTGCTTAGTGGGTGAACCTACAAATCCAAGCAAACTTGGAGAAATGATTAAAATAGGCAGAAGAGGAAGTATTACTGGTAGGTTAACTGTTATTGGAGTCCAAGGTCATGTAGCTTATCCTCATAAAGCTAATAATCCTGCTAATACAATTGTTAAAATTCTAAAAAAGATTAAAGACTTAAAATTAGATAAAGGAACAAAAAATTTTCAACCTTCTAATCTAGAAGTTACAAAAATTAATATAGACAATCATGCTGATAATGTGATTCCAGGTTCAGCAAATGCAGTGTTCAATATAAGATTTAATGACAAGCATTCTGCAAGTTCATTAAAACGAAAATTAAATAATATCTTTAGATCTATGTCTAAAAGTAATAAATGTAGATTTAATATAAAATATGAAGTGTCAGGTGGTGCATTTTTAACCAAACCTAACAAAACTACTTATATGATACAAAATATCATTAAAAAAATTACTGGTATTAAACCTAAATTGTCTACTTCTGGTGGAACTTCTGATGCTAGATTTCTTAGAAATATTGCACCTTGTTTAGAGTTCGGTTTGGTAGGTAAAACAATGCATAAAATAGATGAGAATGTTTCAGTGTCTGATTTAAAAAAATTAACTAAAATATATGAAAATATTTTAACAAATTATTTTAATTAAAATTTTAAGATTTATTGTAAAATTTTGTTTTGGTCGGTAATTTCGTATAAGTTAAAATTTGTTATATCATTTAAGACATTGGTCATCTCATACAAATCTGCTATCTCTAACAGCTTTTGTTTTTCCTCAACAGAAATAGGTGAAATCATTGCCAAAGTATAAACTTGTTTGTAATCACTTAACTTTGAGAATTCATTCCAGTTTATTTCGATACCTTGCTTCTTAAAAAGATTCTTTGATTTTTCTATAGCACCTTTTAAATCTTCATTTTCAATTTTAATTTTTTTTAAATTTAAATCCTCTTTAAAAATACCGTAATTTACTAAAAACTCTCTATATGGTTCTTTATTTTCAGTTTCTTTAACAATCTTGAATCTAGTTACCCCTCTTAAGTTTATGAGTATTCTTCCATCTGGTGTTTTGCTATGATCCTCTATTCTTCCTAAACAACCAACTTGATATATTTCTCCATTAATTTCTTTTGATTGTACCATTCCTAAAAATTTATCATTTTTTAAAATATCATTTGTCATCTTTAAATATCTTTCTTCAAAAATATTTAGAGGTAAATTGGTCTCTGGAAAAAAAATGACTCCTCTTAAAGGAAATATTGGTATTTTTTTTGGTAACTGTATCATTTTTTAATATTTCACCTTATAAAGATAAAGCCCGTGTGCTGGTGCTGGTGGAGCACACATTGATCTTTTTTTTGATAAAAATGCCTTTTTAAAATCTTTCAAATTCCACTTGCCTTCCCCTAAATATTTAAGACAACCTACCATAGATCTTACTTGTTGTTGTAAAAAAGACTGTGACGAAAAGGTTAGTATAATTTTATCTTTCTGCTTTTTAATCGTTGCTTTTTTCATAGTTTTAATTGGGGACTTCGCCTCACAGGAAGAAGACCTAAAAGTTGAAAAATTATGTGTTCCTTTCAATAATTTAATACCTTTCTTCATAACTTTAAGATTAAGCTTCTTTTTAATATGCCAGGCTTTATTTTTTTTTAATACTAAAGATGAAAGCCTATTAATGATAAAATATTTATAAGTTCTGTTATTTGCACTATGCCTAGCATGAAACCCTTTGGGTCTTTTTTTTAAACTTAAAATTGCAATTGGATAATTTTTTAAAAAATAATTTATGGAGCTTATAAATTTCTCTTTATAAATTATTTTTTTTGGGGTGGTAAAATGAGCTGATTGTTCATTTGCGTGGACACCTGCATCTGTACGTCCAGAGCCAATAACTTTAATTTTATTATTCAAAAACTTAGATAAAACTTTTTCTAAAATTCCCTGTATTGAAAGTCCATTTTTTTGTATTTGCCAGCCAACAAAATCTGATCCTGAATATTCTATTTTAATTTGATAAACAAACATTAGATTAACAAAACTCCTTTTTTTATTTTATTACCTAGCAAAAACTTATCTATTTGTTGTCTATTTTTTCCTTCTTTTTGGATCTCTATAATCTCAATGGATTTTTCTTTACATGCTATAATTAATTTTTCATCAACAATTTTTCCTGCTTGTCCATTTAGACTGGATATTTTGGCTCTCCATACTTTATATCTCTCTTTATTGATCTCAAACCAAGCACCAGGATTAGGATTTAACCCATTAACTTTCGCCAAAACTTTTCTTGCACTCTCATTCCAATTAATTTTAGCTTCACTTTTTGATATCTTTTTTGCATAAGTTGCCATCTCATGATCTTGCGGTTTGAAGTTTGCTTCACCTTTTTCAATTTTTTCTAAAGCGCTTATTAAAGATTTGGCTCCAAGTTGAGATAGAAGCTTTGATAAAATCAAAGAATCTATATTTTGATTTATTTTAATTTTATCTTGGCTCAGAATTGGACCAGAGTCTAAATGTTCAGATATTTTCATAATGCTAATACCCGTTTCACTATCTAAGTTCATTATTGATCTTTGTATTGGAGCAGCGCCTCTCCATCGAGGCAATAAAGATGCATGAACATTAATAAATCCAAATCTAGGTATATTTAAAAATCTTTTTGGAATGATTTTCCCATAAGCAACTACTATTACAATATCTGGCTTTATAGATTTTAAAAAGTTATATTCTTCATCCGTATCTAATTTTGCTGGAGTTCTTACTTTTAAAGAAAATTTTTCTGAAATAATTTCTATTTTTGATTTTATAATTTTTTGACCTCTATTTGCTTTGCTAGCAGGTTGAGAATAAACTGATATTATTTTGTGTTTGGAATTTTTTAATGCTTCTAGGCTAGGAACTGCGAACTCTGGGGTCCCCATAAAAACAATTTTTTTTGACATTAAATTATTTAATTAAACCACTACCCTTTCCAACTCTTTTTTGTCTTTAGAAACTTTTTTTATAATCATATCCTTTTTTAATTTTGACAAATAATCTATAAATAAAACCCCGTTTAAATGATCTATTTCATGTTGAATACAAGTAGAAAGCAAACCTTCTGCTTCAAGTTTTTTTTCATTACCTTCGTAATCAAGATATTTGATATGACATTTGTCTGGTCTTTCTACCTTTGCGAATTGATTTGGTATTGAAAGACAACCCTCTTCGTAAGATGAATTAACGTTTGATTTCCAAATAATTTCAGGATTAATAAAATACATAGGTTTTTTTCTGTCTGGATTTTTTGAAAGATCCATCACAACAACTCTTTTAGGAACTCCTATTTGGACTGCAGCCAAACCAATACCTGGTGCGTCGTACATAGTGCTAATCATATCATCCATTAAATTTCTTATTTCTTTATCAACTTTCTCTACTGAAAGAGATTTTTTACGTAACAATGGGTCAGGAATTGTCAAAATTTTTCTGATAGTCATGAGAATTTATAATACAATTATACTCTCAAAGGTAGTGTGAGATAAAGAATTTGGTTTCTAACTTTTTTTATATTTGCTTTGTTGAGAACATTAACAATAAAATATAAGGTTTCTGGATCTAAATTTTCAACATCATCGCTACCTATTATCTCAACAAGTTTAAACATTAACATTCCAATTTCACCTTTTTCTACCAATAAGTTGATATTTGTTGGGATTGTAAGATCTTTTGTGAGCTCTTTAATATTGAGATCTTTTGGCATTTCTATGCCATCAGAAAATAAGCTCTCTAAAAGCATTACATCCTTGATTGAAAAAAAATACTTTTTATTTTTGCTTATTTTTTTATAGATTTTTATAAAATCTTTGTTAATTTTGTCTTCATTAATATTTTCTCCACTAAAAAGTTTAATTACCTTAGATCTATGCAAAACCTTGTCGTCATACTTAATTTTTCCTAAATCATTATTTTTCTCTAAAATAATGTTTCTATTAACTATTTTATTAAACTCTTCCGGAATTTCATTTGGATCAATATTTTTTAAGGTATTACTTAGATATTCGCTATAAACATTTTTAAGTTTATCTTTTTCAAATAATTCTTTTAAAAGAAACAAAAGGTTTAATTTATTTTCTAAGTTATCCGATAACAAAATCTTTTGGTAAATTAATGCTCTTGACTCATAGCCGGTTAAAGTTTGATATACTGTATCAGCATTTATAAGTTGATTAATGCTGAAGGGTACTGAAAGGTAAATTTCAAATATTTTATCTTTATCAAAATTTCCTTCATTTGCAGCAATTTCATATTTCTTTATCACTTCTGGGTCTTCCAGTTTTTCAATATTAATAAGATTTGAAGCTGTGAGATATTTCCATATATTTTTATCTGTTTTTTGAGTTGGTTCATATTTAAAATTTTCAATAGTAACTGAGGAGAGATAAAAATATAAAAGATTTTTATCTGAAATCTTTTGTACAGTTTTGCTATTAATGCCAAGCAAAAATAAAATTTTGCTATCAAAAAATTTATCTGATTTACCTTGCTCTCTTAGAAGATCAAAATTTAATTGTGCTTCTTCATTTTTTTTATTCAGGATTAAACAATAGATCCTAAATTTCTCAAGATAGCTATCTTTAATATCCTTACTTATAAAATTTGATTTTTTACAACCTTCAGAAAGGTCTGCGGAAGAAATATAATGGTCTACCAAATGTTTAATTAATTTAGACTTGCCATTAAATTCTAGATTATTGTTCAAAAATTTTTCAATGAGGCTATTTTTATTATTTTTTATTAACCAATTTAATTTTAAATCTAAAAATTCTTTTTCAGATAACTTATTTTTAGGAGCGTATGAATAAGTCATTATAGTGTTTACAAACATATCTTCTGAAAATTTTGATAATTTAATTTTTTCAATCCTTCTAAAAGTGGTTTTGATTGTTTCACCATCTGTATTCGACCACATGTCTAAGTTTAAATCATTTTTTTGAGGGTCGTAAAGACCAACTAATTTTATATCTTTGTTTTCATCTTGATTTTTATTTTCAGTTATTTCTATTTCATTAATTGTATTATTATTAATTTTATTAAAATTAATCTTTATTTCCTCTTTTGGTTTGACCAAACTTTTTTCTGAGCTATTTTTTTTTTGAATTTCTGAATTTTTCCATATATCGACTGGCTCATTGGCATTGGAGGTTTTGAAAAAAGTAAAAATAATTAAAAGTATATAAAAAATTTTATTATTTTTATTTAATTCTGATAATAGTTTCAGTAACATCTTTTTTGATTTCTTTTTGTGGTGAAGGTAATTTGATTTTTTCAACAAAGTAAAAAACTATCCCAAGAATAGTAAGAATTGCAAATACCTTGGCTAAAGATCTTGTAACTGGACTAGTTTTTTGTCTTAGCGGGTTTAATCTGTGTTGCATAGTTAAAAAATATATTTAAACTCAGAAATTAAGACAAATTTGTGATTAATCAAATTAAAATTTTTGGCATAAATTGAAAAAAAACCTTGTTTTGATTGGAATGATGGGAGTGGGCAAGTCTACTGTTGGTAGATTTATGTCTAAAAAACTCAAAATGCCTTTTAAGGATTTGGATAGACAAATTGAAAAGTTAGAGTCACTTACAATTAAAGAAATTTTTGATTTGAAAGGAGAGCCGTATTTTAGAAATTTGGAGGAAGCGGAAATTTTAAAGATTATTAAAAAAAAAGGTAGAGTAATAGCTTTGGGTGGAGGAACTTTCATTAATCAAAAAGTAAGAAAAAACATAAAAAAAACATGTTTTTCTGTATGGTTAGATCTACCTCCTGAAAAGATTTTCAGTAGAGTGAAAAAAAATAAGAGAAGACCTTTGCTATCGCAGGCTAAGTCAATAAAAGATGTAGAAAAGATTTACTTAAATAGAAAAAAAATATATGCATTGTCTGACTACAGATTAAATTGCGCTAATAAAAGTATAAAACAAATAGCAAGTGAAATAGAAAAAATTTATGAAAATCTATAAAACAAATGTTAAAAACATTAACAGTAGATATTCTATTTTAATCGGGTTTGGGGCTATCAATCAACTCAAAAAAAATATTAGATCTGTATGTCCAAATACAAAAAAAATTGCTTTAATATTTGATAAAAAAATACCAAATAGGATGCTTAATAAAGTTAAACGTCAAATAAGAGATTATAAAATCTTTGTATATAAATATTCTGTCAATGAAAACCTAAAGTCTTTTGAAAAGGTGAATTCTTTAAATGAAAGTCTGCTCGCCAAAAATTTTAATAGAAATGATTTGCTAATTGCAGTTGGTGGTGGAGTAATAGGTGATTTTGCAGGTTTTGCAGCAAGTATTTTAAAAAGGGGAGTAAACTTTATAAACTTACCTTCCACATTGTTGGCGCAAGTTGACTCATCAATAGGTGGTAAAACTGGTGTAAATTCTAAAAAAGGAAAAAATTTAATAGGTACTTTTTATCAACCAAAATTGGTTATTAGTGAGCTTGAATTTTTAAAAAGTTTACCAAGAAGAGAAATTATTTGTGGTTTTGCTGAAATACTAAAGCATTCTTTTATATCTGATAAAAAATTTTTTAAATGGATAGAAAAAAATACAAAAAAAATTATAAATAATAAAGATTATAAAATTATAAATTCTGCAATATTTAAAAGTTGTAAAATTAAAATTTCTTTTGTTCAAAAGGATGAAAAAGAAAAAGGAGATAGAGCTATCTTAAATTTTGGTCACACCTTTGCTCACGGAATTGAAGCTGCTAGTAATTTTTCAAAAAAAATTAATCATGGAGAAGCTGTGCTTATAGGTATGTACTTGGCTTCAAAGTTGTCAAAAGATAAAAATATATGTTCAAAAAAAACATTGGGTAAAATAATTAATTTTTATAAGGAGAATAATCTACCTAATGATTTAAAACAATTTTCTTTGAAAAATAAATTAGATAAAATCATTGAACTTATGAAAAACGATAAAAAAAATGTAGACTCTAAAATTAGTCTTATTTTATTGAAGCGAATTGGTAAAACTACAAAACCGGGTAGAATAAAAATGACCCCAAAACAAATTAAGTTGTCATTAAAAAAATTTACTTAATTTTAATTTCTAAAGCGTGTATTTGATTTTTTAGCTCTTCAGATAATATTTTCATAATTTTTTTGTGGGCGTCTAACTTGGATAAAAGTCTGAGCTCTTCTGATTCAATTTTCAATGTCAAATGGAATTGATTTTTTTTTAAAGATTTATGTTTAATATGCTTGTGAGTATTGTCCAATATTTCTATTTTATCAATACGAATATTTTTTTTGATTCTATCCTCTATATTTTGTATAAAACTTTTCATTAAAATTTAATTCTACTATATTATAAGTAAATTTTTATGAAAAATATTTGTGATTGGGAAAAATGTAACAGAATCGGTTTGTATAGAGCCCCGATTGAGAAAGATAATAGCAAAAATTTTAGGCTGTTATGTTTAGAACATATTAAGATCTTTAATAAAAATTGGAATTATTTCTCTGATATGGGTGAAAGTGAAATAGAGAGATTTATTAAATCCGATCTTACATGGCATAAACCCACTAAAAGTTTTAGTTCATCTGAAAACTTTTTTAAAATTCTTTGGAAAAATACACTTGATGATAAAACAAATTTTTTTGACCAAAACGATTTTGGTGGTTTTAAAAAATCAAGATTTTCAGAAAAAGACCGTGATGCATTAGAAGTTTTAGGTCTAAGAGGCGAGGCAAAATGGCTAGATATACAAAAAAAGTTTAAAACTCTTGTAAAGAAATACCATCCTGATAAAAATCAAGGCAGTAAAAAATATGAAGATTTGTTAAAAAAAATAACTTTAGCATACAGCCAACTTAGGATAAGTATGGAAAAAACTAAATGAATACAAATTTTGAAATTGAAAGACCGGATATAAAAATTTCTGTTAGACAAACCTTTGGTTTAGATACCGATATGGAAATTGATGCATTTTCAAAAAAAAATCAATATGTCCCAAAAATTGATACACATTATAAATTTGACAAAGATACTACACTGGCAGTTCTTTCGGGATTTGCTTTTAATAAAAGAGTTTTAATTCAAGGTTATCACGGAACTGGAAAATCAACTCATATAGAACAGGTTGCGGCTAGATTAAATTGGCCTTGCGTTAGGGTTAATCTTGATAGTCACATCAGTAGAATAGACCTGATTGGTAAGGACTCGATTGTTGTAGAGGAGGGCAAACAGATAACAAAATTTAAAGAGGGAATCTTGCCCTGGTCAATTCAGAATCCTATAGCTTTAGTTTTTGATGAATATGATGCTGGAAGGCCAGATGTAATGTTTGTGATACAAAGAGTTCTCGAAAGTGATGGTAGATTCACTTTGTTGGACAAAAATAAAGTTATAGAACAAAATAAATTTTTTAGAATGTTTGCAACAACTAATACAGTTGGTTTAGGAGACACCACTGGACTTTATCACGGAACTCAACAGATTAACCAGGGTCAAATGGATAGATGGAATATTGTTGCAACTTTGAATTATTTGAAATTTGAAAAGGAATTAGAAATTATAATAGCTAAAAATAAAAATTTAAATAACAAAGATGGAAAAGAAAAAGCATCTAATATGATTAAAGTTGCAGAACTTACTAGAAATGGTTTTGTGAATGGTGATATTTCTACGGTAATGAGTCCAAGAACTGTCCTTCATTGGGCAGAGAATTCTGAGATTTTTAAAGATGTTGGGTTTGCATTTAGAGTAACTTTTTTAAATAAATGTGATGAGCTTGAAAGAAAAATTATAGCAGAATATTACCAAAGATGTTTTGGGGAAGAACTTGCCGAGTCCTCTGTTAATGTCAAAATTTCATAAAAATAAATTATGAAAAATGAAGAAAATTTTTTAGAAGATTTTAAAAAAGCTATTATTTCAACGGTAAAATCTATTTCCCAACAAAAAGATTGTGAAATTAAATTTGGAAGCTCAGAAAAGATTTCCGAAAATAGTGTAAATTTACCAGAAATAAAGAAGCTTGATGCTTTAAATGACATAATAAATGTGAGAGCATCAGCAGACTCTGAGGCTCTCAGATTAAAATACAGCAATAAAGATACCTTTGATCTTTATAAACCTCACGGTGAAATATCTGAAAAACTTTATAAAATTGCTGAAAAAATAAGATATGAAAAAATTGGTAGTGAAGAATTTAAAGGTATAGAAAAAAATATCTCAGTTGCATTTAATAATTATGAAAAAAACTTTGAGAGCAAAAATTTTATAAAAGAAAATAAAAAAAACGATTTAATCGAAGAAAACTTTGATGCTTATTTAAGAAGTTTTTTGTTTAAATTAGATAATAAAAAAATTCCTATAAAATTTAAAAAAATAAAGAAGGAGTGGGATAAAAATTTTAAAAAAGATCTTAATGTTCTTAAAGCGAACCTAAAAAATCAGGATACTTTTAATCAAACTGTTGCTAAAATTATAACCAATATTGATATTAAAGAGGAGAAGGACGACAAAGATGAAATGTCTAATAAAGAAAGATTTGAGGATATAGATAAAAGTGAAAAACAGGAAAAAAAAGAGGGTAAACCTGATAAAAATAATAAGGAACAAAATATTACTATTGCTGCGGATCTGCCAGAAACTGAGAATTTGAGCGAAAAAAATAGTGAAGAAGAAAAATTTGAAGAAGTTGAAGATGAAAACGGTATTTCAAATAAAAAATTTAGAAAAATATTTTCTAAAAACGAAAAAAAATATAAGGTTTTTACAAATGAATTTGATGAGTTCAGCAAAGCTGAGGATTTAGAAAATGAAGAAGAATTACTAAGGCTCAGAAGCACTTTGGACCAACAGCTTTTACAATTAAAAAATTTCGTTTCTAAATTAGCAAATAAGCTACAAAGAAAATTATTAGCAAAACAAAACAGGTCTTGGGAGTTTGATCTAGAAGAGGGAATGCTTGATACATCAAAATTAACTAGAGTAATAATTGATCCATTTAACTCTTTATCTTTCAAAAGAGAAAAGCAAACAGAATTTAAAGATACATTGGTAACTATCTTGATTGATAATTCCGGATCAATGCGTGGTAAACCTATTTCTGTTGCAGCCATATGCGCAGATATATTATCTAGAACACTTGAAAAATGTTCAGTAAAAGTTGAAATTTTGGGCTTCACCACAAAACATTGGAAGGGTGGATCAAGTCGAGAAAAATGGACTGCTTCAGGTAAACAAAAAAATCCTGGTAGGCTAAATGACCTAAGACATATAATTTATAAATCGGCAGATGTTCCTTGGAGACAAATAAAGAAGAATATGGGTTTAATGCTTAAAGAAGGCTTGTTAAAAGAAAATATAGACGGAGAAGCGCTTAGATGGGCTTTTAATAAAATGAACAAAAGAAAAGAGGAAAGAAAGATATTGATGGTTATATCTGATGGTGCGCCAGTTGATGACTCAACGCTTTCTACTAATTCGAGCGACTACTTAGAAAATGATCTGAAAAATACAGTCAACTCCATTGAAAAAACTTCTTCAATTGAAGTCGTAGCAATAGGAATAGGGCATGATGTAACGAGATATTATAATAGAGCTGTTAAAATTACAGACGTTCAGGATTTAGGCGATGTAATGATAAATCAGCTTGGTGACTTATTTTCTGAAAACAAAACTCTGCACTAAATAGAATACCAAACATCATTTAATATACTGTGCCGCTGAGGCATCTTTAATTCTATTAAAAAAAATTCTAAATGGAATAAGCATTATAAAAGATATCAGTAGCTTTACAGAAAAATCTCCGATAGCTAAAGTAACCCATGGTACCCCGGTTTTATAAAAAGAAATAAAGAAAAACAAAATAGTATCTACCGATGAACCAAAAAAAGATGATGTAAGTGGTGCAATATACCAAACTTTTTTTCTAAGTTTATCAAAAACCTGTACATCTAAAAGTTGAGCAACTAAAAATGCAGTTCCAGATCCTATGGCAATCCTTATAGAAATAAAATCTTCAAAATTTGTAGAAAAAAATAAAGTTAACAAAACTCCAAGAAAAAAACCTATATAAACAATTTTTCTTGCTTTTTTTACACCATAACTTCTATTTGCTAAATCTGTTATTAGAAAAGTAACAGGATAACTAAAAGCACCATAAGTTAACACTTTATCCAAACCAAAATGATTTACTGGATACTGAACTAAAAAATTTGAAATAGTTACTAGTATAGCCATTGACATGGCTAAAATACCAAATAAACTTAAATAACGTTTTTCCATACCGTGTTTACTTAGCTATAATTTTATTTCTAATTTTTTTTGCTTTTTTTGATAATTTTTTTGCTTTAGCGTTTTTGAGAAACTTATCAATCCCGCCTTTGTAATCTACGGTTCTTAAAGCTGAATTTGATACACTTAAACTTATATTTTTTTTTAAAATATCACTTTTAAATGAAATCTTTTTTATTCCAGGGAGAAATCTTCTTTTGGTTTTGTTATTGGCGTGACTGACTTTGTGTCCGCTCAAAGGTCTTTTGCCAGTTAATTCACAAATTCTTGTCATAAAATATCCGCTAGGTGTATAGTCCGTGATGACATATTAATCAAGAAAATTTATCTCTATTGACAATTTTACTCGTTAAGAATACTTAGTGTTCATGGATTTTTTCCTTCCTGTTGCTCAAGTCAAAATAGATATTTCAGTAGTTATTTTCTTAAGTTTTTGTGTTGGATTTATATCTGGTTTATTTGGTATTGGTGGAGGGTTTTTGATGACACCTGTACTAATATTTTTAGGTATTCCCCCATCATTTGCTGTAGCAAATGAGGCGAACAATATTTTAGGAACATCGGTTTCTGGTGCTTTAACACATTGGTTTAGACGAACCTTAGATTACAAAATGGGTTCTGTAATAGTTTGTGGTGGTGTAGCTGGAACTATTGTTGGAATGATAATTTTTCACTTCCTTAAAGAGATGGGACTTATAAATAATATTATAGCTTTGTCTTATATATACCTGCTGGTAATAGTTGGGACTTTGATGTTTGCTAGAGGAGCAAAAGAATTAATCAATATAAGAAAAAAAATTGTTGTTAAAAGAAAAGCACATGATCATTATTGGATTCATGGACTACCATTTAGAATGAAGTTTCATAAATCAAGACTTTATGAGAGCGCTTTAGTTCCAATAATGCTGGGTTTCATTGTGGGTATATTTGCGGCAATAATGGGCGTTGGTGGAGCATTTCTAATGGTTCCAGCAATGATTTATATAATTGGTATGCCAACAAAATTAGTTCCAGGTACATCTTTATTTGTAACAATTTTTATTACTGCTCTAGTTGTGATTGGGCATGCATTTCAATTTAAAACGATTGATTTAGTTTTGGTCTTTTCTTTAATTTTTGGATCAATTATAGGTTTACACATTGGTCTTAAGGCAAGTGAAAAACTTAATGCATCAGAATACAAAACTTTACTTGCAATTTTGTTGTTGGCTATTGGATTAATAATGGGTGTAGAAACTTTTGTTTTAAAGGACAGCCTATTCACAAATTTTCAACCTGGAGAGATAGACAATAGACTGTCTGAGTTAGTAATGAACTTTTCAAATAATTACCCGTTTGTTTACGGATTTACATCCATTATACTTGTAATTTTAATTGGTATGAGTTTTTCATATGTTAGAGAATTAATTCATTACATAAGATACGACATGAAAGAAAAAAAATATAAATTTTTTAACTAGATTATTAAGAATAAGACCCAATAGCTTCTTTAATATTTCTGAAACCTTGCTCATTAAGTATTTTAATTAAATCCTTTTTGATTTCTTTTATAACCATAGGTCCGCCGTAGACCATTCCAGTATACAATTGTAAAGCTGTTGCTCCCGCAGCAATTTTTTCAAAAGCTGATTTGCCTGAGTCAATTCCACCTACGCCTATTATTGATGCTTTACCTTTTAAATCTTTATAAAATCTTTTTATCAATTTTGTAGAAAGGCTTCTTAATGGTTTTCCGGATAAACCGCCTGTCTCTATACTATTGTTGCTCAGTAGATTGTCCCTATTTCTATCAGTTGTATTTGTTAATATTATGCCATCAATTTTATATTCTAAAATTAAGTTTATTATTTCATCAATATTTTTCTCATTAAGATCCGGTGATATTTTTAATAAAAATGATTTCCTAAAACTACTTTTTTCTCTTATTTGATTTATTTTTATAAGCAATTCTTTTAAAACTTCTTTTTTATGAAAATCTCTTAAACCTTCAGTATTTGGGGAAGATATATTTATAGTTATATAATCACCTAAAGGGAAAAAAGTTTCTGCACAACTTAAAAAGTCTTGGCTCATATCTTTGGTTGCTTTGTTAGGTCCAATATTTATACCAAGGAGACTTTTTGGAAGATTATTTTCAATTCTTTTTTTTACTAAATCAGACCCATCATTGTTGAAACCCAATCTATTAATTAATGCAGAGTCTTTTTCTAACCTAAAAACTCTGGGCTTTGGATTTCCATATTGCTTATTTGGTGTTACAGTGCCAACCTCAACAAAACCAAAACCTATTTTAAACATTTGATTGTAAACTTCTGCACTTTTGTCAAAACCTGCAGCAAGTCCTATAGGATTTTTAATTGATTTCCCAAAAAGATTGATGCTTAGAATCTCTTCATTTTCTACCTTAAATAAACTCTCAGGTAATAAGTTGTATTTTAATGAACTAATTGCAAGTTTATGTGCTTTTTCTGGATCTAGATTAAATATGTACGGCCTCAGGAATGAAAACATTAAATCTATATATTCAACTTTTTTTCCATTAAATCAATTGTCTCTTTGACGCCAAAAAAGCTTATAAAAAAACCCATTCTAGGACCATTCTCTTCTCCAAAAGTAACTTGATAGATCAATTTAAACCAATCGCGTAAATTTTCCTGATAACCATTTTCTTTTCCTGTTGAGTATATGATTGTTTGAATGTCTTCCGCTGGTGTAGTTTGTGAAACTTTTTTCAATTGTAAAATTAGATTTTGCAATGCCTTTTTTTCATTATTATTTGGTTTTTTAAATTTTTTATTTGGCTCAACCTCGTCCTCAAAATAATTAATAGCATAGTTTGTCAGCTCGTCTAAAATTTTGTGGTTTTTAGGATTTATTTCTTTGTGAAATTTATTAATAAATTTCCATAAAACATCTTTGTTTTTAGCATTGCTAGATCCTACTATATTTAAAAGCATTGAAAAAGGCATCACTATTTTTTCACTAGGTGGTTTTCCGTTATGAACATGCCAAACAGGGTTTAATATTTTTTCATTTGGCTTTTGTATAGAAAATTTTTGAATACATGTCAGATATTCATCAACTGCTTTAGGTACGACTTCTGGATAAAGTTTTTTTGCTCTTTTAGGATTTTGGTACATATACAATGATAAACTTTCTGGTGAGGCGTATCTTAACCATTGATCAATCGTAATTCCATTTCCTTTTGACTTGGAAATTTTTTCCCCTTTCTCATCCAAAAATAATTCGTAAGCAAAACCATTTGGAGGTTTTTTCCCTAATGCTTCACAAACCTTGCTAGATATTATAGCACTTTCAATTAAATCTTTACCATACATTTCGAAGTCAACGTCGAATATAAACCATCGCATTGCCCAATCAACTTTCCATTGGAGTTTGCAGCCACCATTTAAAATATCTACTTCAATTTTTTTTCCATTATTGTCAAAAACTATTTTATTATTTTTTTTATTAAATTCAGAGATCGGAATTTCTAGAACTTTACCGGTCTCAGGACATATTGGGAGGAATGGACTATAAGTCTTTCTTCTTTCACTTCTTAGAGTGGGCAAAATTATATTCATAATTTCATCATATTTTTCTAAAACTCTTAAAATTCCATTATTAAAAACTCCTTTTTTGTAATTTTCTGTTGAACTTTTAAAATTAAAGCTAAATTTGAATTTTTTTAAAAATTCTATAAGCAAACTATTATTGTGCTCACCAAAACTTTTATATTTTTTAAATGGATCGGGAATGTTTGTGAGGGGCCGTCCAAGGTTATCCTGTAATATTTTAGCATTCGGGATGTTGTCAGGAATTTTTCTTAGTCCATCCATATCATCAGAGAAAGTTATGAGCTCAGTTTCAATTTTTCTTATATGATTTAAAGCATTAATCATCATACAAGTTCTAGACACTTCCCCAAAAGTACCTATATGAGGAAGTCCACTTGGTCCATAACCTGTTTGAAAAGTAATTTTATTTTTTTTTTCAATAATAGACTTTCTCTCTTTAAGAAGTTTGCGCACCTCCACAAAAGGCCATGATGATGTTGATTGAATTAGGCTAGACTCTAACATTAATTAAGGTTTATAAAATTTTTGGCATAAAATACAGTTATAATTACATTAGAATAAGTTGAATTTTACAACTATTTAAATATTGTCTGAAATTTAATGGGATCAAATAAAACTGTTTTTTTTATTACAGGTATTCTTGTGGTGATTCTTGGTATTTCCATGATGATACCATACGGGGTACAGCTTGTTTATTCTGAAAATGACAATAGTTTTTTATCATCTTCTATAGTTACAATTTTTATTGGAATTTTAATAATACTTATAAATCTAAAGAAAGATAACCAGCTTAACCTTCAACAAGCTTTTCTTTTTTCTGTATTAGCATGGGTGAGCATAGCAATATTTGGAAGTTTACCATTTATGTTATCAAGTTTAAATTTATCATTTAGCGATGCTTTTTTTGAAAGCATGTCTGGTATTACTACTACCGGATCAACAGTAATTTTAAATTTGGATACATCACCCAAAAGTATTTTAATTTGGAGAGCAATTATGCAATGGCTTGGTGGCATAGGAATAATTGTTATGGCAACAACTGTTCTTCCTCTTTTAAAGGTTGGTGGAATGCAGCTTTTCAGAACTGATGCGTCTGGAACTGAAAAAATATTGCCAAAAACTATTGAGGTCGCAACTACGATAATTTCAATATATGTAATTTTAACTCTTTCATGTGCATTAATATATTGGATACAAGGAATGAATGCTTTTGACAGCGTAGCTCATTCTTTCACCACTCTTGCAACTGGTGGCTTTTCAACACACAACGAGTCAATTGGATTTTTTAAAAACCCTGGAATTGAGATTACTGCAACTTTATTCATTATTTTAGGTAGTATACCATTCATTGCTTATTTAAAATTCATAAAAGGAAATAAGAAAATTTTTTTTGAGGATGTACAAATTAAAGGTTTTGTTTACCTAATATTAATTTCTATATTAGTAATGTTTGCTTATCTGTTTATCAATAATAATAATCATTCTTTTTTTGATAATTTAAGAATTTCATCTTTTAATGTGATTTCTATTCTTTCCGGAACAGGATATGTAACTGATGACTTTGGATTGTGGGGAGAATTTCCATTAATTTTTTTTCTTTTTTTAATGTTCATTGGTGGATGTGCTGGATCTACCACTTGTGGTATTAAAGTTTTTAGATTGCAAATTTTATTTGTTTTTATAAAAAATCAAATTAAAAAATTAATATATCCTAACAGAATTTTAGTACTAAGTTATAATAAAGAAAAGATAGAAGATAGTTTTATCAACTCGGTAATAATTTTTATTTTCTCATATTTGTTTCTGTTTTTAATAATAGCTATGCTGTTGTCTATAACTGGTCTTGACTTTCTGTCGGCTATCTCGGGTGCTGCTACTTCAATATCTAATGTGGGGCCAGGTCTAGGAGAAATGATAGGTCCAAATGGTAACTTTAGTGAAGTATCAAATAGTTCAAAGTGGATACTTTCTTTTGCAATGTTGCTTGGAAGGTTGGAAATTTTTGCAGTGTTGGTGTTGTTTTTACCATCTTTCTGGAGATCATAAATTAATCTATAATCTTATTAATGGAAATTTATCAAAAACAATCCTTTGCAGATTCTTTTAAAGTTTATTTAGACAAAAGAATGCTTCGCATTTTATTGTTGGGAATAATAAGTGGTTTTCCTTGGGTTATTATTGGAAGCAGTTTAAGTCTCTGGTTAAAGGAAGATGGACTTAGTCGAAGTACGGTTGGTTGGGCAGGTTTAATATTTGCAGTCTACGCATTTAATTATTTGTGGGCTCCATTAATTGATAGAATTCGTATTCCTTGGTTAACTAATAAAGTTGGACATCGTCGTGGCTGGATTATATTTATGCAGCTAGTTATCTTACTAAGTTTGGTTTCTTGGTTTCTTCTGGACCCAACAGCAAATCTTGCATTAGTGATTACAATTGGTTTAGTTATTGCAATTGCCTCAGCAACCCAAGATATTACTGTTGACGCTTTAAGAATTGAACAGATTGGAAAAAATGAGGGAAAATCAATGCAGGCCGGGGCTGCTATGGCTGTAGTTGGTTGGTGGACTGGATATAAACTTGGTGGTGTAATCGCTCTGAACGCAGCAGAATATTTTGAGAAAGCAGGTTTTGAAAATTACTGGCAGCTTACTTTTCTGGTACTAGGTATAGTTATTATAACATGCAATATTGCTTTGATGTTTGTTCATGAATCGCAGCCTACGGAAAGACAAGAGGCTCAAAGAAAAACTGACGAGATGATTCAAAATAAGCTGGGGTCCCCAAATTTTTTAACAAAGTCTGCTGCATGGATTAGCGGCACAATTGCTGGTCCTATATTAAGTTTTTTTAAAAAAAATGGATTTAAAATTGCTCTTGGTATTTTAGGATTTGTATTTCTTTTTAAGATTGGAGAAGCATTTCTAGGAAGAATGTCCATAATATTTTATAAAGAAATAGGTTTTTCAAAAGCAGATATAGCAATATATTCTAAAGGCCTAGGCTGGATTACCACAGTTATTTTTACTCTTTTGGGTGGGCTATTTGCTATCCGTTCTGGGGTTATCAAAGCCATGTTTGTCTCAGGAATTTTAATGGCGTCAACAAATCTTTTGTTTTCTCTGCTTGCTTGGTCAGGAAAGTCTGAATTGTTGTTTGCCATAGCTGTAATTTTTGATGATATGGCTGCAGCTTTTGCAACTGTTGCCTTTGTTGCTTTCATTTCGATGTTGGTAGATAGAACATATACTGCAACTCAATATGCCTTGCTCGCTTCAATTGGAACAGCTGGCAGAACTACATTGGCAGCATCTTCAGGTGCAATGGTAGATTGGCTTAATGGTGACTGGGGGATATTCTTTATAATCACAGCTATTATGGTTATACCATCTTTAATTTTTCTTTATTTTATAAAAAACGATATCAAATTAAGTGAAAAATAATTTTGGAAATAATTTACCTGTAATTAATCTTTATAAAAAAAAGAGCCTTAAATCTCCAATTGATTCACAATTGCTTTATGGCGATAATTTTAAAATTATAAAAAAATTTAGTGGTTGGAAAAAGATTAAAATAAAAAAGGATGGCTATGTAGGTTACATTAAAAACAAAAAATTACATAGCCCGATCAAATCAAATTTCAAAGTTTCTGTTGTAAAAGCAAGGGTCTACAGTAAGCCCAATCTAAAAAGAAAGTTGAATAAATTTCTTCCCTATGAATCAAGACTAAGAATAGTAAAGAAGAGTGGTAAGTTTGGTAAATTTGAAAAATACTGGATTAAAATTTCTGATGTTAAAAAAATTAATTTTAAAAAAAAAAATATTTTTAAAGATGTAATGTTGTTCAAAAATACAAAATATTTATGGGGTGGAAAAAGTTATAAGGGTATTGACTGTTCTGCCTTGGTTCAAATTTTCTTTAATCACAATAACAAATTTTGTCCTAGGGATTCTAAAGATCAAGAAAAGTTTTTTAAGAAAAAGGTAAAAATTAAAAATATAAAAAAAAATGATATGATTTTTTGGAAAGGGCATGTTGCAATAGTCTTGTCAAAAAATAAATTAATACATGCTTACGGTCCCATGAAAAAGGTAGTTATAATGGATATAAAGAGAACAATTGAAAGAATAAAAAGAACTGCTAATTTACAAATAACTAGTATAAGGAGAAACTAAAATGCGATACGTGCTCTATGGAATTGCCTTAGGATTCATATTTTATTTAGGCGATAAGTATTTGTTCTAATTGTCGGAGAGAGTGAGATTCGAACCCAAGATACGCGAAAGGGGTCCTGTTTTGAGGTTTAAAACGCGCACTTACTAATCGCAAAAAAAATAGTATAATTTTTTTATGAAAACGTCTCGAGACAAATTAAATTCCAAGAAATCTGATACCACCGATATCAGTAAGCCTTGGGATAAAGATAATCAAGCCTGGTGGGACTGGTATGTTGGTCTTGCAGACAATAATATTAAAAAGGATCCGATAATCACTGCTGAGCCTTTACCAGATGTTTCAATCCCCAGTAATGATGAAGTTCTCTCTGAACTAACCGAAACTTATCCTTTGACGAATGAACAAATAGTTTTTTTTAAAAAAAATGGTTTTATTAAACTCAAGAAAGTTTTTTCGCCTGGGGTTGTGCTAAAACTTCGAACTGAATTGATCAACCTATTAAAAAAAGAATTTAATGTTGATCCTGATAAAGAAGCACATGACCGGTTCCTTAGTCTTGAAATGATCTGGCCCAAAAACAAATTTCTACGTGCATACGTATTGTCACCCCGTCTAGGACAAATCTCTGCAGATCTACTTGGAGTCTCGGCAGTTAGACTTTACCATGATAATGTTTTAGCAAAACAAGCTGGTTGTGGTAGAACGCCATGGCATTTTGATGACCATCATTTTCCATTAGACACTAATGATGTAGTTACTGCTTGGGTACCAGCACAACCAACCCCAATAGAGATGGGACCTCTCTCTTTCGCCTATCCGCTAGATGTACATAATCTAGTTAATTCTGTTAAATTTGAAAAGACTGGTACTGGCTATGACCGAGGTGTATCTGAAGTTTTTAAAAAAAATGGTGTAGCTGTAAATGAAACTCCATTTGAGTTGGGTGAAGTTAGCTTCCATCATAATTTAAATTTTCATACTGCATCAAGAAATCGAACTAATCGTAGCCGAGTTGCTCTTGCAAATACTTATTATAGAGATGGGGCCCGGGTAATAAATTCCCCTACAATGGTATCTGGTGATTGGCAAAAATTTATGCCAAATATAAAACCTGGCGAAGTGGCTGCTAGTGCCTTAAATCCAATTTGTTGGCCAGTTGATGAAAAATAAAGATATAAGTGATCAGAGTGGCTTAAAATCAATCTGGACTGATAATCTTGCTAATAATAAACAGCCAGACAGTAAAGCGTTACTCGCTCACCTAAGAACTGTGCATCAACATCACGCTGGTTTTACTGAGAAGTGTGCAAGCACTTGTCGGGATAAGTCTGGGTATAACAGTTACGAATGGCTAGCTGAAATTGTGCCTGATATCGAGGGCACTCGAGTTTTGGATCTTGCTTGCGGATCAGGACCATTATTAAAAATTTTGCATGATCGAAATAAAAATCTCAAATTAAAAGGGGTAGACATGTGTCCTGAAGAATTAGCACTTGCTAAAGCGCGTATGTCAGACGATGCGGTCGATCTATTTAAATTAGAGGCACAAAATTTGACTTCAATTAAAGATAATTCAATTGACATTGTGCTATGCCATTGGGCTTTGACACTCATGGACCCAATTGCCCCAGTGTTAAATGAAGTGCGTCGTGTACTATCCTCAAATGGAAGATTTGCAGCATTGATTAATGGGCCTATGAGTGGAGCACCAAGTTATAGCGATGTACATAATTTAATCTATGGATATGTGAAATCTAAGCTACCTAGTTATGGTGAGATTGATTTAGGAGATCCAAGAATACGTAGCGAAAATAGTTTAAATAATCTTGTTAGTGAAGCTTTTCCAGAAGCTAACGTAAGTGTCGAAAACAATATAGTATCTATGGAAGGACCTGTTTCTGAGGTTGCCGAAACTGCTGCAGGATTTTTTTATGCTTCGTTTATCTTGTCACCAGATATCCGTAGAAAAATGCTTTCAGAGTTATCCAACCTTCTTGACATATCAAAACAAAGCGGAAGCCTGGAAAGGTGGGGAAGATTTGCAATGCCAGTTAGTAGATTGGTAGTTAAGAAGTAGTTTGCAATGGCGGAGAGAGTGGGATTCGAACCCACGAAACGGTTTCCCGTTTACACACTTTCCAAGCGTGCGCCTTCAACCACTCGGCCACCTCTCCTTAAGTTTCTTTATTGATTTTAAGCACGCCAATAAAAGCTTCTTGTGGTATTTCAACTCTACCAAATTGTTTTGCGCGAGCTTTTCCTTTTTTTTGTTTTTCCAATAGTTTTCTTTTACGATCCCTTGCCCCTCCTCCATGAATTTTTGTTAGTACGTCTTTTTTAAAACCTTTTATACTTTCCCTGGCAACAATCTTACCTCCAATGGCTGCTTGGATTGGTATCATGAAGTTATGTCTTGGAATTAAATCTTTTAATTTTTCACAGACAAGTCTTCCTTGGTTTTGAGCAAATGCTTTATGAATTATCATAGATAAAGCATCAACTGACTCGTTGTTTACCAATATCCCTAATTTTACTAAATCGCCCTCTCTATAACCAGTAATCTCGTAATCAAAACTTGCATAACCACTTGTTATAGATTTTAGTCTATCATAAAAATCAAAAACAACCTCATTAAGTGGAAGCTCATAAACTAAAACGGCCCTATTGCCCGAATAAGATAAATCTTTCTGAATACCTCTTTTGTCTTGGCATATTTTAATTATTGATCCTAGATATTCATCTGGAGTAATAATAGTTGCTTTTATCCATGGTTCTTCAATAAATTTAATTTGAGATGGATCGGGCATAGTTGTAGGATTTTGAAGATCTACAATCTCATTATTAATTTTATTAACTTTATATACAACCCCTGGAGTTGTGGTTATTAAATTAATATCAAACTCTCTCTCCAATCTTTGTGTAATTATTTCTAAATGAAGCAAACCTAAAAACCCACATCTAAATCCCAATCCAAGAGCGCTAGAAGATTCAGGTTCAAAAGAGAAACTAGAATCGTTTAATTTTAGTTTTGCCAAACCATCTTTGAGTTTTTGGTACTCTGAGCTATCTACTGGAAATAAGCCGCAAAATACAACTGGTTTGCTTGGTTTAAATCCAGATAAAGGTTTTTCTATTGGGTCGTTTGGATCACATATGGTATCTCCAACTTTTGTTTCTGATAAGCTTTTTATTCCAGTAATTATAAATCCAATTTCGCCCGCACTTAATTCTTCAACATCTTTGGCTTTGGGTGTAAATACACCAACTTTTTCTATTTCGTAATCCTGATTTGTTGACATCAATTTAACTTTCATTCCTTTTTTAATTTTGCCATCGAGAACACGAACTAATATTACTACACCTAAATAACTGTCGTACCAACTATCAACCAACAAAGATTTAAGCTTTGATGATTGATTTCCTTTCGGAGTTGGAAGGTCTTTTACTATCGACTCTAAAATTTCCTCAACTCCTTCTCCTGTTTTTCCTGAACAAGAAATAGCTTTGGAAGTATCGATGCCAATTACATCTTCGATCTGCTTTTTTACTTTTTCTACATCTGATGCAGGAAGATCTATCTTATTAAGTACAGGAATAATATGATGATTTGAGTCTAGAGCCTGGTATACATTTGCTAAAGTTTGTGCTTCAACTCCTTGAGAACTATCTACAATTAATACAGAGCCCTCACATGCAAGAAGAGAGCGGCTGACTTCGTAACTAAAATCTACATGTCCGGGGGTGTCAATAATATTTAAAATGTACTCTGAACCATTTTTTGATTTATAATTTAATTTTACTGTTTGTGCTTTAATGGTGATTCCTCTTTCTCTTTCTATATCCATGGAGTCCAAAACTTGCTCTTTCATCTCTCTTTCTGAGAGGCCTCCACAGATTTGGATCATTCTGTCAGCAATTGTTGACTTTCCATGATCAATATGTGCGATAATCGCAAAATTTCTTACGTTTTTTATATGAGACATTAGGATCTTATTGTTCCACCAGTCTTAGCTTTAACAATATTTATAATTTTTTGACTTACATCATTTATATCTTTTTCAGAAAGAGTTTTTTCCATTGATTGAATTGTTACATTAATAGCTATAGATTTTTTTCCTTCAGGCATATTGCCGCCTTCAAAAACATCAAATATCAAAACTTTTTGAATTAGGCTATTATCAACCTCGCTAATTATTTTTTCAACATCTCCTGCTTTATAATTTTTGTCAATTATAAAAGCAAAATCTCTTTCGGATTTTTGAAACTCTGATACTGAGTAGTTTCTTTTGATTAGCCTATATTTTTTTTTCGGTTCGGGAATATTTTTTAAAAAAATTTCAAATCCACAAACATTTTGTTCTTTAAAATCTAAATTTGAAACTATAGCTGGATGTATTTCTCCAAAAAAAGCTAATTGGGAACCATTTGCAGATTTATATTTTACCGAACCAGACCTTACAGGATTGTAATAATCTTCAGTTTGGTTGCTAATATGTAGATCATTTTCTTCGATACCAAGCTCAATCAATGTTTTTATAGCATCTGCTTTAACATCAAAAACATCTATATTTCGAGCTTTGGAATCCCAGCTTTTTCTATTTGCAACGCCAGATTTTAAACCTCCAAGCACTACCTGTTGTTCTCCTGGTTTGTTGCCAGAAAAAATCGGGCCAATTTCAAATAATGAAATGTCAGGATAACCTCTGTCTTGGTTTTTTTTTAAATAAATTATTAAATTTGAAAATATCGATCTTCTTAAAACATTTAGATCGCTAGAAATTGGATTTGTGATTTCTATTTCTTTTTTTCCTTTTGAAAACTGTTTGTCTATAAGTGAATCAGTGAATGACCAAGTTACTGCTTCCAAATACCCTTTATTAGCCACAGCTCTTTGAGAAAGGTGAAATAATTTTTGTTTAAAGTTAAGAGTATCTTTTGATCTTTTTCTTTCAGGATCTACTAAAGATATTTTGTCAAAACCTTTTATTCTAATTAACTCCTCAATAATATCTATGTCTTGATTTACATCTGGTCTCCAAGTTGGGATTTCAACTTTCAAACTCTTTTTTGAAACTTTTACTTTAAATCCTAGTGAAGTAAGAATTTTTTTTGCCTCAACTGACGAGATTGGAATTCCTATAACTTTTTTGAATTTATTATTATCAATTTCAATTACTCTATTTTTAACTTTTGGCTTACCTGTAATAGAAAATTTACTTGCTTGTCCGCCGCAAATTTTAATAATTAAATCAGTGGCTAACTCAAGGCCTTCTGTTATTGAGTTGGGATCTATTCCCCTTTCAAATCTATATTTTGCATCGGTATCAATATCTAGAATATTTGAGGTTTTCCTTACTGAAGATGGATAAAAATATGCTGCTTCCAATAATATATTCTTTGTATCCAATTCAGTTCCTGAACGAGTCCCTCCAATTATACCTCCAAGCCCCAATGGGCCTGATCTATCAGAAATAACGCACATATTTTTTTTAAGTTTATATTGTTTGCCGTCTAGTGCTTCAAAGCTTTCCTCTGGTTTGGAATTTCTTACTATAATCTCTTTATCTACTTTATCGGCATCATATGCATGTAATGGTCTATTAAGATCTAACATTACATAATTGGTAATATCTACCACCGCGGATATTGGCTTTAAGCCAAGAGAAATTATTTTTTCTTTTAACCATGTTGGACTTTCTTTGTTTTTGATATTTCTTATGTAACAAGCACCAAATGACATACACCCCTGATTTTTTTCTTTTGTAATAGAAATCTTCATAGGTTGAGAAAAATTTTGTTTAATTTTTGTTTTTTTTAAATTAGAAAGCCTTCCTAAACCAGCAGAGGCAAGATCTCTGGCTATTCCTCGAACACCTAAACAATCAGGTCTATTTGGGGTAATTGATACATCTATAGATTTTTCTCCTTTGCTTTTAAAATAATTTTTTCCAATATCCTTTTCTCTATTCTTAAGTTCAATTATTCCGTCACTTTCGTCTGAAAGGTTAAGTTCACTCTCAGAGCAGAGCATGCCGTGAGACTCAACACCTCTTATTTTAGCAATCTTTAACTTCAATTTTGTTTTTTGGGATTACTGAACCCGGGGGAGCATATATACTAACTAGCCCGGCTCTTGCATTTGCAGCACCACAGACTACTTTTATAGTTTTACCATTGCCCAGGCTAACATCGCAAAGTTTTAGCTTATCTGCATTAGGGTGCTTTTCAGCTTTTAAAACTTTTGCTACTTTAAAATTGGAAAGTCCGCCTTGACTATCTTTTATTCCCTCCACTTCAAGACCTATTCCCGTAAGTTTATCTATTATTTTTTCTAAATTTGCATTGGTGCTTAAATGATCCTTTAACCAAGATAAAGTTATTATCATCTGCTCAAACCTCTATAGTTTGTTGGAACATCTAGAGGATCAAAGCCAAAATAATTTAACCACCTAAAGTCAGCTTCAAAAAAAGATCTTAGATCATTTATTCCGTATTTTAGCATTGCAAGCCTATCTATTCCCATTCCAAATGCAAAACCTTGAAATTTTTTTGGATCAACTTTTGCATTTTTTAAAACATTTGGATGAACCATTCCACAACCCAGTACCTCAAGCCATTTGTCTCCTTCGCCAACAATGATTCTGCCGTTTTCTAATCTGTAACCAATATCAACTTCTGCTGAAGGTTCTGTAAATGGGAAATGACTTGGTCTAAACCTCATTTGAATTTTTTTGACTTCAAAAAATTCTTTTACAAAGTAATCTAAACAGCCTTTCAAATGTCCCATGGTAATATCTTTGTCTATATGTAATCCCTCGAGCTGGTGAAACATTGGAGCATGAGTTTGGTCGCTATCACATCGGTATGTTCTTCCTGGTACAATAATTTTAAATGGCGCTTTTCCGCTTAACATTGTTCTTATTTGCACTGGAGATGTATGCGTTCTTAATAAAATTTTTTTATTATCATCCAAGTAAAAAGTATCATGCATATCTCTAGCTGGATGATCCTCGGGGGTATTTAATGCTGTAAAATTATTATACTCACTTTCTACATCGGGTCCTTCA
>CACMMU010000007.1 GCA_902614835.1 uncultured Pelagibacteraceae bacterium
AAATTTTCAAGAATTTTGCTTCCTGCAGTAGTTTTTATATTTTTTGTGCAAAATAGATCTTTAATTCCCAATGGTATTCCTGAAAGTAAACCATTAAAATTCTTTCTAGTGTCAAATTCTTTAGCATTTTTAATAGATTGGTCAAAACAAGTTGTGATAAAGCTATTTAATTTCTTACTTTTTTTGATATTATTAATAAAATGATTTGTTACCTCTAAAGAAGAGATTTTTTTTGATTTAATTAAATTTATAATTTCTGATAATGAGTTTTTATTTAAATCAGACATGATTATTCAACCACTTTCGGAACTATAAAAAAGTCATCATTTTTGTTAGGAGAGTTTTTTAAAATTTCTTTCTTAATTTTTCCATCATTAATTTTATCACTTCTAGGCTCAAGTTTTTTATCAACTATTGAGCTTAGTGGTTCTATTTCTTTAGTATCTACTTTATTTAGCTCCTTTACAAAATTTAATATTGAGTCTAAATCTTTAGAAAGGGAATCTAATTTACTATCGTCGAGAGAGATCCTGGATAGTTTTGCAACTTTTTTTACCTGGTTTTTATTAATAGACATTTATAAACTATGTTTTAGTTTGATTTGTAAGTGAAGTAAAATATAACATATTCATGATAGATATTGAAGATTTTAAGAAATCAATAGGAAAAAAATCCAGGTTATTAGGCATTGACCCAGGTAAAAGCCGCATTGGTTTAGCGATATCGGACGAAGATAAACTTGTTTCAACACCCCTGAAAACTATTAACAAAAAAAATAACTCTAACTTTATCAACGATATTAAAGAGATAATTCTTCAAAACGATATAAAGGGAATAATCATTGGCAATCCAATTAATATGGATGGTTCTTCGGGTCCTTCTTCTCAGTCAGCAATCGATTTTGCTAAATATGTATCAAATAATATTTCAATACCTGTCAGTATGTGGGATGAGAGATTATCAACTGAGGGTGCCTTTAATTTATCAAGCAATTTAGACGTAAATGTATCGAAAAAAGTTGAAAAATTAGACCAAAATGCAGCTTCTTTTATATTACAAGGGGCTATTGATTACATAAGAAGATAAATAACTTGCTATGATAGTGCAAAAGGCCTATAGAGTTAATTTTAATGGCGGTTATAAAAAAATTTTCAGCTGTTAAAAAAATCCAAAAACACCTTTTAGGAATCCAAAACTTATCTATTAAAGAAGCAAATCTTATCTTAGATGAAGCAAAAAACTTTATAAAATTGAACAGAAGTGCATCAAAGAAGTTAGATTTGCTAAGAGGAAAAACACAAATTAACTTATTTTTTGAGCCTTCAACAAGAACACAAAGCTCGTTTGAACTTGCCGGCAAAAGATTAGGTGCTGATGTAATGACTATGAATGTTGGGAATTCTTCATTAAAAAAAGGAGAAACTATATTGGATACAGCAATGTCTCTTAATGCGATGCATCCTGATATTATAGTGGTAAGACACCAGGACTCCGGAGCACCAAACCTTTTATCGCAAAAAGTTAATTGCACAGTAATAAATGCCGGTGATGGCTTAAGAGAGCACCCTACTCAGGCACTCCTAGATGCCTTAACAATAATAAATAGAAAAGGAAAAATTGAAGGTTTAAAAATTGCAATATGCGGAGACATACTTCATTCTCGAGTAGCTAGATCGAATATATACTTATTAAATATGTTGGGAGCAGAAGTTAATGTTATTGCTCCAAAAACTTTAATGCCTCCTTCAATAGACAACCTTGGTGTTAAAGGGTTTACTAATATGAAAGAGGGTTTGAAGTCATGTGACATTGTCATGATGCTAAGATTGCAAAATGAAAGAATGAAGGGATCTTTTTTACCTTCTAAAAGGGAGTATTACGAATATTTTGGACTAACAACAGATAAATTAAAGCTTGCTAAAAAAGATGCTTTAATAATGCACCCTGGTCCAATGAATAGGGGTGTGGAAATAGATACAAAACTTGCTGATGATATTAATGTTAGCTTAGTTAAAGAACAAGTTGAATTGGGAGTAGCTGTTAGAATGGCATGCTTAAAATTATACTGTAAATGACGAAAGAAAAATATTTTTTAAATGCAAGAATAATTGATCCGTCTCAAAATCTTGATGAAGTTGGGGGGTTAATAGTTGATTCAAAAGGTAAAATTAAGGCTATAGGTAAAAGTGTAAAAAAAGAAAACGTACCTGCAAAAGCAGAAAAAAAAGATTTAAAAGGAAAAATTTTAATACCGGGAATTGTGGACATGAAAGTATTTATTGGTGAGCCTGGTTTTGAATATAAAGAAAATTTTAGAAGTTTAAGTAGTGCTGCTTTATCTGGTGGAGTTACCTCGGTCGTTTCAATGCCGAATACTAGCCCAGCAATTGATAATGTTTCTATGGTAGATTTTATTTTAAGAAGAGGAAGGGATAAAGCTGGAATAAATATTTTTCCATCCGCAACCTTAACTAGGAATATGGATGGGAAATTAATGACTGAATTTGGCCTATTGTCAAAAAAAGGAATAATTGGATTTACAGATGCAACTAAGACTGTTCAGAACCCAGAGATAATGTCTAGAATTATGAATTACGCTTCAGATCTAAATGTTCTTGTAATGCAACACCCTGAAGATTATGAGCTTTCAAAAGGAAGATGTATTAGTGAAGGAGAAGTTTCCACAAGACTGGGTTTGCAAGGCATACCTTATATTGCGGAAAAAATTATAATTGAAAGAGATTTATCTCTTTTAGAAGAATATCCATGCAGATATCATATATCACAATTATCTTCGGCTAAGTCTATTGACGTAATTAAAAAATATAAAAATAATGGATTAAAATTTTCTGTGGGTGTTTCTATTAATAATCTGTCACTAAATGAAAATGATATAGGAGATTTTAAAACTTTTATGAAGATTTCACCCCCTCTTAGAAAAGAGGAAGACAGAAAAGCTCTAATACAAGGGATTAAGGATGGATTGATTGATGTAATCGTATCTGATCATAAGCCTGAGGATGAAGAAAGTAAAAGGCTACCGTTTGCGCAAGCGGCTGAAGGATCAATTGGAATCGAAACTCTGCTCTCATTATCTTTAGAACTTTATCACAATGGTTCGTTACCATTAAAAAAAATAATAGAAACTATTACTTGCAATCCAGCAAAGATACTAAAAATCAATAAAGGTACTTTGAAAAAAGGCTCTGATGCTGATTTGTGTATTTTTGATCTAGAACAACCTTGGAAAGTTGATGTTTCAAAACTAAAATCTAAATCTAAAAATGCAGCAATTGAAAATAGAAAACTTCAAGGTAAAGTTTTAATGACTTATCTTAAGGGAGAAAGCGTTTTTAATTTACAGTGAAATTCGAAATATTTTTAGTTTTTCTGCTTTCATATATATCTGGCTCAATACCATTTGGACTAATTTTAGCCAAAACTTTTTTAAATAAAGACATAAGAAAAACTGGATCAAAAAATATAGGTGCAACGAATGTGCTTAGGACTGGAAATAAATCTGTGGCTATTTTAACTTTGCTTCTGGATATTTTCAAAGGAGTAATTCCAATTCTAGTTACGAAAATTTATTTTCCAAATTTGATCTACTTATCAGGTCTCGCTGCATTTCTTGGACATATATTTCCTGTGTGGTTAAGATTTAAAGGTGGCAAAGGCGTTGCGACTTATTTGGGTATAATTTTTGCATTATCATTAAAACTTGGTTTATTTTTTTGTGTATTTTGGATTTTAATAGTTTTTATAACAAAATATTCATCCCTAGCTTCTATGATTTCATCTCTGATTATTTTTTTAATTTCTTTTTTTCAAAATAATTTTGAGTTAAATTCTTATTTATTTATTACTTTTGTAATAATTTTATACACTCATAAACAGAATATAATTAGATTAAAAAATAAAACTGAAGATAAAATTAAACTTTAAAATCAACACTTATTATAGTTTAGTTTGACAAAAAGGTTTATTTTTGACAGTAAAGTTAATTATAATGAATCTTGTTATAGTAGAAAGTCCTGCAAAAGCAAAAACCATAAATAAATATTTGGGTAAAAATTATATAGTATTGGCAAGCTATGGTCATGTTAGAGATCTTCCTTCTAAAAATGGATCTGTTGATCCTGAAAATAATTTTAAAATGGAGTGGGAATTAGATGCTTTTTCTAAAAAATATGTGAAAGAAATTACAGATGCAGCTGCTGATTCTGATAGAATTATTTTAGCAACAGACCCAGATCGCGAAGGAGAGGCAATTGCCTGGCACGTTAGAGAAATACTAGAAAGTAAAAAACTTTTAAAAGGAAAAAAAGTTGAAAGAGTTGTATTTAATGAAATTACAAAAAAAGCTGTCACAAATGGAATTAATAATCCTAGAGAAATTGAGTCACTACTAGTCAATGCTTATATGGCTAGGAGAGCTTTGGACTATTTGGTTGGTTTTAATATATCGCCAATTTTGTGGACAAAACTTCCAGGGTCAAAATCTGCAGGACGGGTTCAGTCAGTTGCACTTAGACTTATAACTGAAAGAGAACATCAAATTGAGCTTTTCAAACCAGAAGAGTTTTGGACTATAGCTAGTAACTTTCAATATGACGATAAACTTATCAAATCAAAATTGTCTACTTTTGCTGGAGAAAAATTAGAAAAATTTTCATTCAAAAATAAAGCTGATTCTGAAAAGGCATTAGATGGTATTAAAAATCAATCATATAAAATAATTGACGTCTCATCAAAAGTTTATCGAAGAAATCCATTGGCTCCGTTCACTACCTCAACATTACAACAAACAGCATCTGGTAAATTTGGTTTTGGGGCATCAAGAACAATGCAGATTGCACAAAGACTTTACCAGGGTATAGATATTGAGGGAGATACCGTTGGTCTCATAACGTATATGAGAACAGATGGAACACAAATTTCTAATGAGGCTATTTCTGATTTTAGAAGTTATATAAGTAACGAACACGGTAAAAAATATCTGCCAGAAACACCTAATAGTTATACAGGTAAAAAAGCAAAGAATGCACAAGAGGCACATGAAGCTATAAGGCCAACTGATGTAAATAAAAAACCTTCTGATATGAAAAAATATTTAAGCACCGATCAATCTAAACTTTATGAATTAATATGGAATAGAGCTGTATCTTCACAAATGAATCCGGCTGAATTTGATAGAAAAAGTATAACTATAGAGTCTGAAAATAAAGAAATTAGTTTTAAAGCAAATGGATCAACTGTGAAATTTGAAGGTTATTTAAAAGTCTACAAATTTGAAGAAAAAGATGAAGATCTAAAAAATATTTTACCTGAAGTCAAAGTTGGAGATAAGGTTTCAATAAAAGAATTAATTGATGAACAGCATTTTACAGATCCTCCGCCAAGATATTCCGAAGCTAGTCTTGTTAAAAAAATGGAAGAATTGGGTATAGGACGTCCATCAACATACGCAAGCATAATATCAGTTTTATCTACTAGAAATTATGTGGAATTATTAAATAAAAGATTCCATCCAACAGACAGGGGTAAATTGCTTTCGGCATTCCTAGAAAAATTATTTACAAGATATGTTGATTATAATTTTACTGCGGATTTAGAAAATCAACTAGACGAAATCACTAGTGGTAAAATTGATTGGGTTAAAGTTTTAGACGGTTTTTGGAAAGATTTTTATTTAAATGTTGGTCAGGTTAAGGAGAAAAGAACTAGAGAAGTTTTAGATTTGTTAAATGAAAGTTTGGGTGATCTAGTATTTGAAAGAGACAACAATGATGCAATTGACAGAAAATGTAAGCTTTGTGAAAACGGCCAATTAAGTCTAAAAAATAGTTTCAGAGGTGGTGCTTTTATAGGATGCTCCAACTATCCTGAGTGTAAATTTACCAGACCTTTATCAAAATCAAAAGCATCTCAACAAGTCAATTTAGCAGAACCTAAATTGATTGGAAAAAATGACTTAGGTAAAGATATTTTTCTTAAAAATGGTAGGTTTGGTCCCTATTTACAATTTGAAATTGAAGTTAATGAGTTAAATCAAAATAAAGGTAAAAAAACTAAAAAGAAAAAGGACAATGAAAATTTAAAAAACGTATCAATACCAAAAGGATTGCCAATAGAAAAGATTGATCTAGAAAAAGCTAAATATTTATGTTCCCTTCCAAAAATAATTGGTAAACATCCTGAATTAAATGAGGACATAACAATTAACATTGGAAGATTTGGTCCTTATTTAAAATGCTCAAATAAATCTGCTAGAATTGAGAGTGTTGATGAACTGTTCTCAATTGGTCTTAATAGAGCAATAACTTTAATTTCTGAAGCCAAGCCTGGTAGAATGTCTTCATCTGAAATAAAAAATCTTGGAGATCACCCAGAGGATAAAAAACCTGTCAGAATAATGAAAGGTCAGTATGGTCCGTATATAAAGTATAAATCCCTTAATGCTACAATACCGGAGGATAAAGACCCCTCAGAAATTACGATGGAAGAGGCAATAATTCTTATAGAAAAAAGAAAAGAATATGATAAATCTAGAGGAAAAAAGAAAGGAAAAAAATGAATAAAATTTTTGTTTTTATACTAACATTATTTTTCATGTTAAGTTCTTTTTCTATAGCATTTGCTAAAGATTGCTCAGAATATAATAGAATTACTAATTGGAAAGGTTACTCAGATTGTAAAAAGGGTCTAGGTAAAGGGATCACTAAAGAAAAAGCTGGGAACTTTTTAGGTAATTTGAATGAAAAATATAAGAACTTAAGAAAAAAAGCTCCTGAGAAAATTTTAAATAATTAATAAATGAAAATTGAGGACCGGCTAAAGTCTTTAAACATAACATTACCCAATGCACCAGATCCTGTTGGGGCGTACGTAGCCAGCAAAATATCTGGAAAATTTTTATTTATATCTGGTCAAGTGTCTTTAAAATCAGATGGAAAATTAATAACTGGTAAAGTTGGTAAAGATTTAAATTTAGAGCAGGCACAAGAAGCCGCTAAAATTTGTGGTCTAAACATTTTATCTCAACTTAAAAAGGCATGTGGTGGAGATCTTAATAAAATTAAAAGTTGTATAAAATTAACTGGTTATGTTAACTCAACAGATGATTTTATTAAGCAACCTCTAGTAATTAATGGGGCTTCAGATTTAATTTCTTCTGTGTTTGAAAATACAGGAAAACATACTAGAGCAGCGGTTAGTGTAAACTCTCTTCCTTTAGGAGCTGCTGTTGAGGTTGATGCTATATTTGAAATTTAGTTTATCTACCTATTGAAAAGTATTTAATTTTTTTTTTTCTCATTTCTTCAGGATTGTAAAGATTTCTCATGTCATAAATTTTAAAATTTTCTTTTTTAACTACTTTTTTAAAATCTATAGATTTAAATTCATCCCATTCTGTATTAATAATAATTAGATCTGCTCCTAAACAAGCTTTGCTTAAAATTCGTTCAAATTTAAGATTTTTATTTTTTTTAAATTCTTTTTTGAAACCGGATGGGTCGTGATATTTTACTACTCCGCCTCTCTTAAGTAAGTAAGGTATTAAAACAAGACTAGATGACTCTCTCATGTCATCTGTGTTAGCTTTAAATGTTACTCCTAGAATGGTAATTTTTTTATTTTTAATTTTATTATTCATTATTTTAGCTATTCTTTTTGTTAATAATACTTTTCTATTCTGATTAGATTTTATAACTGATTTAACAATAGACAGATTGGTTTTGAACTTATCAGCAATTGAAATTAAACCCTTGGTATCCTTTGGAAAACATGAACCACCATAAGCAGGGCCAGCCCTTAAAAATCTTCCTCCAATTCTAGCATCTGATCCCATTCCAACAGAGATGTCTTCAACATTTATACCCGTGTTTTCACACAGGTTAGCAATTTCATTAATAAATGTAATCTTTGTTGCTAAAAAAGCATTTGAAGCATATTTGACTAATTCAGCACCTTTTCTTGAAGTAGAAAAAAATTTAGCCCCTTTTTTTATAAGAGGTTCGTATAGAAGTTGCATTTTTTTAAAAACTTTTTTGTTATCTGATCCTATTACAATCCTGTCTGGATACTTAAAATCTCTTATAGCATCCCCTTCTCTTAAAAATTCCGGGTTTGATATAACATCAAACAAAGACCTCTTAACTTTTTTTAGAATTATTTTTTCTATTTGATCTCCTGTAGATACTGGGACAGTAGATTTATTAACAATTATTTTATAGTTTTTAATATACTTTGATATTGATTTTGCAACATTAAATACTTGAGAAAGATCAACCATGTTAGAACCTTTTTTTGTTGGAGTTCCTACGCAAATAAAAATAATTTGTGATTCTTTAACTGCTTTTTCTAAGTCATTTGTGAAATTTAATCTTTTTGCTCTAACATTATTTCTTATTAAATCATCTAAACCTGGTTCGTAAATTGGGGAAATGATATTTTTTAATTTATTTATTTTTATTTTATCTTTATCTACACAAAAAACTTTATTACCTAAATCTGCAAAACAAGTTCCACTTACCAAACCAACATAGCCAGTACCAATCATGCATATTTTCATAAAAATTATTTATAAGTATTTTGAAATTTTATGTCCAGAATTAACAAACCCTTGTAGTGTCCCGCAATCAATATATTTTCCTTTAAATATATTTCCATAAAATTTTTCATTATTTTTAATCAAAGTTTTAATTGCATCTGTAATATGAATCTCCCCCCCTTTTCCACGGCTTTGATTCTTTAAAACAGAAAGTATTTTTTTTGGCAAAATGTATCGTCCAATTATGGCATAATTAGAGGGCGCTTCGATTAATTTAGGTTTTTCAATTACTTCATTGATTAGAAAAGAATTTTTTGTTTTATTTTTAAATCCCAAAATCCCCCATCTTGATATTGTTTTTCTCTCTACCCTTTTTGTTGCTATCACAGAACCTTTAGTTCTTTTGTGCAAAGCAATCATTTCTTTAGAACAATTTTTTTTAACTATCAAATCGTCAGCAAGCAACATTAAGAAATGAGTTCCTTTTAAATATTTTTTACATTGAAGCACTGCATGACCTGTGCCTTCAGGTTTGTTTTGATACACAAATTTAATCATTTTTTGATAACGCTTAATTTTTCCAAAAACTTTTTTGAGACGTTTATCATTTTTTTTCTTTTTTATTATATTTTTGTAAAATTTGTCATTAAAAAAATACTTCTTAATACTAGGCCTATTTTTTGGTACTACGAAAATAAATTTTTTTATTCCAGCTTGGATACATTCTTCCATTATATATTCTAAATTTGGTTTTCCGTTTATTGGTAATAATTCTTTTGGAATTACACTTGACAGGGGCAATAATCTTGTACCTAATCCTGCTAATGGAATGATTGCTTGTTTAACCATTAAAACCTTTTACTAGCTAAATAAATATTTTACAAATGAAATTATTTACAAACAAAAAAAAATTACAGAGAGAAATAAAAAATATCAATAATATCAGTTTTGTTCCAACAATGGGCGCTTTACATAGGGGTCATGAAAGCATAATAAAAAAATCAGTTAGGACATCACGCAAAACAATTGTGAGCATATTTGTTAATCCAAAGCAATTTGAGAATAAAAAAGATTTTAACAATTATCCTAAGAATAATAAGGATACAAATTTATTAAAAAAATTAAAAGTTAGTTATTTATATAAGCCTAGTTATTCAGATATTTTTAAATTTAAAACAAAAAATAAAATTTTTCTTGACCAATTTTCCAAAAAATTATGTGGAAAATATAGGAGAGGTCATTTCAAAGGTGTTGTAGATGTCGTTAATAGATTGCTTGAAATAATAATGCCTAAAAAAATTTTACTAGGTCAAAAAGATTTTCAACAACTTGTTTTAATTAAAAAACATATAATTAAAAATAAAATTAATACTAAGGTAATTTCATGTAAAACCATAAGAGATAAAGATTTTGTAGCTTATTCTTCGAGACTTAAGCGTTTAAACAATCACCAAAGATTTAATCTTGTAATGATAATTAATTATTTAAGAGCTTATAAAAGAAATTTACTACTAAAAAAAATAACTCATAATCCAAATAAAATAAAAAAAAGGTTATTAATATTAGGTGCAAAGAAAGTTGATTATGTTGAAATTCTTAATTTAAAAACTTTAAAAAAACCTAAAAAAAATAAATTTAATTTATTTTTTGCTTTCTATATAGGCAATGTTAGATTTATAGATAACTTTTAATTAAGAAAAAATAAGGACCCAATTCCTAGAAAAGACAGGAATCCAATCACATCTGTAATTGTTGTTACAAAAACACTTGAGGCCAATGCTGGATCAATATTAAATTTTTTTAAAGAAACTGGAACCAAAATACCAAATAGACCTGCTACTATCATGTTTAATATCATTGCTACAGCAATTAAAATTGATAAATCCATTTCTTTAAACCAAAACTGAACAACAGCGCCAGCTATAATGGCAAAAATTACTCCATTTAGTATTCCGATAACAAACTCCTTTGTTACAATTTTAAAAAAATTTCCTGATGAAATTTCTTTTTTTGCAATAGCCCTTATAGTTACAGCCAATGTTTGCATGCCTGCGTTACCTCCCATTGAGGCAACGATTGGCATCAATACAGCAAGAGCAACTACTTTCTCTATATCTTCCTGAAAAAATCCAATTACTATAGATGCAATAATAGCTGTAAATAAATTTAATAATAACCAAGTGAATCTTCTTTTAGTTTTTTTTATAACACCATCTGTAATTTCTTCGTCTCCTACACCTGCTAATCTCAAAACATCTTCCTCGGCCTCTTCTTGAACAACTGTAACAACATCGTCAGCTGTTATCATACCAATAAGTTTATTATCTCTATTTACTACACCTGCGGAAACGAGATTGTAATTTTCAAAAGTTAAACCAACTTCTTCCTTGTCCATATTTACTGAAATTAGAACTGGTATCTCTCTCATTATTGAATTCATTTTAGATTCTCTAGGAGTTCTTAAAACTCTCGATGATGGAACAGTACCAATAGGTTTAAAATTTTTATCAACTACAAAAATTTCTAAAAATTCCTCTGGTAATTCTTTATTTTCTCTTAGATAATCAATTGTTTGGCCTACTGTCCAATCACTGGGTACAGCAGTAAATTCTCTCTGCATTATCCTTGCAGCTGAGTCTTCGGGATAACTTAATCCTTCCTCTAAGAGAAATCTATCCTGTGGTGATAATTTATCTAAAACGTTTATCTTTTTTTTCTCTTCTATTTTTTCTAAGATCTGAAGTGCATTGTCAGATTCCAATTTGTGCAAAATTTTTGCGATGGACTCTGGTGTTAAAAGAATAAGAACTTCAGATTGAAGGGACTCGTTAAGTTCAACAAAAATCTCAGGTTCAATTGTAAATGCTTCTATCTCTATAAGCTTGTTTCTTGTATCAGTATCAAGATTTTCTATTAAATCAGCAACATCAGCTGCATGCAAATTTTCTAATGTTTGATTAATAAATAATACATCTTTTGACTTTATCTTTTCACTAAAAAGATTGATAAAATCTTTATTAAAATCAACATTAACTTTTTGCTTTCCAATTGATTTGACTAAACTCATAATTCACCAGTTTGTTTTAATTTTTGAGACTTTTAGTTTATCTAATGATAAAATTCAAATTAAAATGGACATAGAATTTAAAATTAGCAAAAAACCAGTAAACTATAAGAAAGCACTAGAGTTACTTGAAAAAAGAGTTGATAAAGTAAAAGAAGGAGGACGAGAATTGGTGTGGTTTTTAGAACATCCGATAACCTACACGGCTGGAATCAGGTCCTTAAACGAAGAAATATTAGACAAATCTATTAAAATAATAAGAACTAATCGTGGTGGTAAAATAACGCTTCACAATCCTGGGCAACAAATAGTTTATTTTGTAATTAATTTAAATAGAAGAAAGAAAGATATTAGAAATTTAGTACTACAAATCGAAAATACAATTATAAAATTTTTAAAATTATATAAAATAAATTCTTATGCTGACAAAAAAAATATAGGCGTATGGGTTAAAAAAAGAAAGATTGCGGCCATTGGTATAAGAGTTTCTCGTTGGGTAGCTTATCACGGTTTCTGTATAAATATAAAAAATAACCTTAAAGATTATAAAAAAATTAATCCATGTGGACTTGACAATAGAAAGGTAACTTCCCTAAAGAATGAAAATAAAACCCCAATTAGAATAAAAAAAAATCTTAAAAGAATATTTCTTAATCAACTTTTAAAAGTTTAAAATTTTTTTTAATAAACTGATCAAATTCATTGCCATATTCTGCTTCAAAATTGTACTTAATGTTATTTATCATAAATTTAATTTTGTATGCATGAAGCATTAAGTTTTTAAATTTATATTCTTTATTTTTTTTAATTACTGAATATTTTTCATCTCCAACTATTGAATTACCTATATTAAATAATTGTTTTCTAATCTGGTGCTTTCTTCCTGTAATGGGTTTTAATTCTAGTAAAGAATAATTAGAATTACTTTTTAATATTTTCAAGTGTGAAATTGCTTTTTGAACTACTTTTTTATTTTTTTCATAAATTGTAAGATTATCCTGAAGTAAATTAATATCTTTTTTAACTTCGCCATGCGATATCGCTAGATATGTCTTGTGAATTTTTCTAATCCTAAAAAGCGAGGTAAATAATTGTGCGTATTCTCTATTTTTAGCTACAATCATAACACCTGAAGTTTCCTTATCTAACCTATGAACAACAAAAGGTTTTGAGTTTTCAAAATATTTTGTGTTCTTTAAAATATCGATTATATTTCTAAAAGATTTAGTTCCACCCTGAACTGGTATCCCAGCTGGTTTATTGATTACAATAAAATTATCATTATTTTCGATTATAAATTTGTCATATTTGTCTTTTTCTTTCTCAGAAGGTTTGTACTTATTATTTTTTGATTTAGGTTTTAATTTTAAATTATCAATTCCATATAACTCTATAATATCATTAGATTGGACTCTGTAGGATGTTTTGACTTTTTTTTTATTGATCTTTACCTTTTTTTTCCTGATCAACTTCTCTATTAATGATTGAGGAACATCTTGAACATTGTGTTTGAACCATTTATCAAAACGGGTATTATGATAGTCTTTGTTGACTATAAACTTTTTAAACATTTAAAAACTAATTATATATTATTTGGTAGCAGTTTTTGGAAGTGTTTCTTTATCTTTTTTTGATGCTTCTACTTTTTTAGGTTTATCAACTTTTCTCGCATTAGGGTCTCTGTCGACCAATTCAATTACTGCCATCGGAGCATCATCCCCAGTTCTAAATCCAGCTTTGAGAACTCTGGAATACCCACCTTTTCTATTCGCATATCTTTTTGATAAATTTTCATAAATTTTTTTAACAGAATTTTTGTCCTGTAATTTAGAAAAGAGATCTTTTTTTTTATTTAAGTCGGCTTTTTTTCCCAAAGTTATAAGTTTATCGATTTTGGGTTTTAGCTCTTTTGCTTTAGGAAGAGTGGTAATAATTTGTTCATATTTAATTAATGAATTGAGCATATTTTGAAACAGAGCTTTTCTGTGTTCACCAGTTTTATTTAGCTTTCTATAACCCATTTTATGTCTCATATTAATATGTGCTTTCTTCTAATTTTTTTGATAACTCTGCAATATTGTCAGGGGGCCAGTTAGGTATTTCCATGCCAAGATATAAAGACATCGAACTTAATACTTCTTTAATTTCATTCAAAGACTTTCTTCCGAAGTTTGGAGTTCTAAGCATTTCAGGCTCGGTTTTTTGAACAAGATCACCGATATAAATAATATTATCATTTTTTAGACAATTCATTGACCTTACAGAAAGTTCAAGTTCCTCGACTTTCTTAAGAAGATTTTTATTAAATTCAGGCTCTATAGGAGTTTTTTGTTTAGGCACTTCTTTAGGATCCTCAAAATTTACAAACATTGAGAGTTGATCTTGAAAAATTCTTGCAGCAAAGGCTACTGAGTCCTCGGCTGGAACAGTTCCATTTGTTTCTACTTCCATAACAAGCTTATCGTAATCTAATGCCGCTCCTTCTCTGGTCGTGTCTATTTTATAAGAAACTCTTTTAACAGGACTAAATAGAGAATCGATTGCGATCATTCCTAGTGGCGTTTCTTCAGATTTATTTTTTTGGGCTAAAACATAACCTCTCCCTGTACTTACAATCAGCTCCATATGAAACTTAGTTTTTTCGTCTAAGTTACAAATTGTTTGATCCGGATTTATAATTTCAACATCTGAAACTAAAGATATATCTTTTGCTTTAACTTCCTTGGGTCCTACAGCATCGAGAATTATTTTTTTGGGTCCCTCTGAGGATAATTTTATAGCTAGATTTTTTACGTTAAGAACAATGTCTGTTACATCTTCCCTAACTCCTTTTATTGATGAAAATTCATGCAAAACTCCATCAATTTGTATAGCTGTAACTGCTGCACCTTGAATTGATGAAAGTAATATTCTTCTTAATGAATTTCCTAATGTTTGAGCAAAACCCTTTTCTAAGGGTTCCGCAATAACTTTTGCTATTGATTTATCATCGTTGCTTGTGATTTGAAGCTTTGATGGTTTGATAAGCGCCTTCCAGTTTTTATCAAAAATTCCAGTACTTTCCATTTATACTCTCCTTTTTTTTGGCGGTCTTGCGCCATTATGTGGCATCGGTGTTGTATCTTTTATAGAAATAATTTTAAAACCACGTGACTGTAAAGCTCTTAGTGCAGTTTCTCTACCTGATCCAGGACCTTTAACTTGAACGGACAATGTTCTTAAGCCTTGCTCATAAGCTTTTTCGCCAGCATTATCTGCTGCGACTTGTGCAGCATATGGCGTAGATTTTCTTGATCCTTTAAAACCTTTTGAACCAGCAGAAGACCAGGCAATAACATTGCCATTCTCATCAGCTATCGAAACTATTGTGTTATTAAAAGTAGATTTAACAAAAGCAATACCTGAAGTTATATTTTTTTTAACTTTAACTTTTTTTTTAACTTTTGGTTTTACAATTTTTTCTTCTTTTTTTTCTTCTTTTTTTTTTTCAGTATTTTTATTCATTACACTTTTTGTTATTTTTTAAGTGGTGTTAATTTTTTACCAGCTATAGCTATTGCTTTCCCTTTTCTAGTTCGTGCATTACAATGAGTTCTTTGACCTCTAACTGGTAATTTTTTTTTATGTCTTGAACCTCTGTACGAAGCGAGGTCAACTAATCTTTTTATATTCATGGAAACCTCACGTCTAAGATCTCCTTCGACTTTATAATTTTGATCTATATATTCTCTAATTTTTAAAACTTCATCGTCTGACAAAGTGTTAACTCTTTTATTTATTGGTATATTTAGTTTTTTACAAATAATCTTTGAATTAAAGTCTCCAATTCCATGGATATAAGTCAATGCTATGTGGACAACTTTATCTTGTGGTATATTAACACCTGCTATTCGAGCCATATTATAAGATTTTTTAAATTAGTATTTATATGTTCATATTCCTTAAAGTCAACCCTTGATAGTGTCAATTAAGCCGCTAATTTCACTATTAATTTCAGATATTCCTGTTTCTCCGTTTACAACTTTGAGTAAATTGCTTTGCTTGTAATAATCCAGAACTGATTCAGAGGATTTTTCATAAGTTTTATATCTTTTAATTGCTATTTCTTCATTATCATCAGCTCTATTTTCCTGAGTCTGTCTTTGTAAAATTCTTTTTTTTACTGTTTCTAAACTAACAGACAGTTTTAAAACTATATCTATTTTTTGTTTATATTTTTTTAATACATCATCTAAGTTCATTGCTTGAATTAAAGTTCTTGGATATCCATCGAAGATAATTTTATTTTTAAAAGTATCATTAGAAATAAATTTCTCAATTAAATTACTAACTATTTTATCTGAAACCAATTCACCAGAATTAATAATTGATGAAATTTCAGATCCTAATTTTGTTTTATTTTTAATTTCTTTGCGTAAAAGATCACCTGTTGATAATTGATGTAGATTATATTTATTAACAATAAATTTTGATTGGGTGCCTTTACCTGCACCTGGTGGTCCAAAAATTACTATATTCATAAGTATTACTTGTTAAACTTTGCCTTTTTTATTAAGGATTCATACTGAGAACTCATCATTCTTGTTTGAACCTGTGAAACAGTATCCATAGCAACAACAACGACTATTAAAACTGAAGTTCCACCAAGATAAAAAGGTATTGGGTATTTTGCTATTAAAAATTCAGGCATTAAACAAACTAAAGTAAGATAACTTGCTCCAATAGTTGTTAATCTTGTTAAAATAGTCTGGATGAATTCTGCGGTTCTTTCTCCCGGTCTAATTCCAGGTACATAACCACCATACTTTCTTAAATTTTCAGCAGTCTCCTTGGGGTTAAAAACTATCGAGGTATAGAAAAATGAAAAAAATATAATTCCAAAAGCATAAAGTAGCATGTATAAAGGTTTGCCTTGGGAAAATAAAGAAGAGATATTCATAAACAATTCAGAGTCCGATAAACCAAAGTTTGAAAAAGTTATAGGAAGCAATAATAAAGCTGAAGCAAAAATAGCAGGAATTACCCCTGCAGTATTAATTTTTAAAGGCAAATGAGACGACTGACCACCGTAAATTTTATTTCCCATTTGTCTTTTTGGATAATTTATTAAAATTTTTCTCATTGCTCTTTCTACAAAAACTATAAACATTACCGTTACAATAATTAAAATAAAAATTCCTATAATCATACCTGGTGATAGAGCGCCTGTTCTTCCGAGTTCAAATGTTGAAGCCAAAGCTCTTGGGATTTCCGCAACGATCCCAGAAAATATTATCAATGAAATTCCATTACCAATTCCTCTAGAAGTAATTTGTTCTCCTAGCCACATTAAGAAAGTTGTTCCCGCCACTAATGAAATCGTAGTCATGATTTTAAAATAGATACCGGGAGATATTACTAAATTTCCAGCGTTTTCTAATCCTACAGCAACACCGTAACCTTGAAGAGTAGCAATTAATACCGTTCCATACCTTGTTATTTGAGTAATTTTTTTACGTCCTATCTCACCTTGTTCTTTTAGATTTTTAAAATAATCAGATACACCAGTTAAGAGTTGAACAATAATTGATGAAGAAATGTAGGGCATTATACCTAAAGCAAAAATAGCCATTCTGCTAACAGCTCCACCTGAGAATACATTAAACATTCCTAGAAGACCTTTTTGTGTTGATGCCATCATTTCCTGAAGGGCAAATGGGTCTATGCCGGCAAGCGGTATAAATGTTCCTAATCTATAAATACATAAAATAAAAACTGTGAAAAGAATTCTGTTTCTTAAATCATTAGATTTAGGAGAAGTATTTGGGGATAAATCTTCAGTTGCCATATATTAGAATTATTTTTTTTTATTTTGTAAAATATTAATAGAGCCCCCTGCCTTCTCAATTTTTGATTTGGCAGATTTTGACACATAGTTAGTGCTTATTTTAATTTTTTCTTTAACTTCGCCATTACCTAAGATTTTTAAAATGTTTAAATTTTTTCTAATAAGTTTTTTTTCTTTTAGATTTTTTATATTTACTTCTTCACTGGTGTTAATTTTTTTTGCTTTAATAAAGTTTTGTATATCTGATAAATTTATTATTGCCATATATCTCTTATTGAAACTCTTAAAACCTCTTTTTGGTAATCTTCTATAAAGAGGCATTTGACCTCCTTCGAAGCTTTTGATAGCAACTCCTGATCTTGATTTTTGTCCCTTGACACCTCTCCCACCAGTTTTGCCTTTTCCAGACCCTATTCCTCTACCAACCCTGATTTTTGAAAAATTTGTTTTTACTAAATTATTTAACTTCATTTTGTTTCTCTTTTTCTTATTATCTCAGAAATTGTTTTGCCTCTTAATGCTGAGAGATATTTTGGTGAACTTTGACTTTTTAAACCAGATATTAGAGCTTTTAAAACATTATGTGGGTTTGCTGAACCTAAAGATTTAGCTACTACATCTTGAATGCCTAACGCCTCACAAACAGCTCTTACTGCGCCGCCTGCTATAATACCGGTTCCAGTTGGTGCTGACCTCATCAAAACTTTACCAGATCCATTTTTTGAATAGATGTCGTGATGCAAGGTCCTTCCATCCTTCAATGGTATCTTAATCATGCTTTTTTTAGCCATCTCTGTTGCTTTTTTAATTGCGTCTGGAACTTGCTTTGACTTTCCCTTTCCAATACCAATTGATCCTTTTTTATCCCCAACTACAACAAGTGCTGCAAAACCAAAACGTCTTCCACCCTTTACTACCTTGGTAATTCTATTAATTGCAACAAGTTTTTCTATAAAGCCGTTATCTTTCATCAAAAATTTAAACCATTCTTTCTAAGTGCATCAGCTAATGACTTAATTCTTCCGTGAAATTTGAAGCCACCTCTGTCAAAATATACTTTTGTAATCTTTTTTTCTGCTGCTCTTTTTGCTAAAGTTTCACCTATAATTTTTGACATCTCCATTTTTTTAACTTTATTTTCTCTCATTTTTTTTTCATTAGAGGAAGCCGATACTATTGTCTTGTTTGCGATATCGTCAATAATTTGAGCAGAGATATTGTTAAGTGATTTAGATACAGTTATTCTGTATCTATCTTGATTTATCTTTTTCAGTTTTTTTCTATTTCTTAAAGTTCTTTTTGTAAATAAATCGGTTTTCATATTTATTTTTTCTTTCCTTCTTTTCTTATAATATATTGATCTTTTTCTTTTATACCTTTTGCTTTATATGGTTCTACTGGTTTAAGGGATTTTATTTCAGATGCTACTTTTGAAACTAAGGATTTATCTGTACCTGCAATATTTATTTTAGTTTGTTTTTCAATTTTAATATTTATTCCTTTTGGAACTTTATAAATCGCCTCATGACTAAAGCCCAATTTTAATTTTAATTCATCTCCTTGTTGGGCCACTTTAAATCCTACTCCGCTCAATTCTAGATTTTTTTCATGTCCCTTCGTTACTCCAAAAATCGCATTATTTATTAAGCTTCTGTAGGTTCCCCACATAGCCGAAGAACTTTTGTCTTTTTTAAGAGGTGATATCATAAACTCATTTTTATCATTAACTTTTGAGGAAAAAACTTTTTCATTAAAAAGTATCTTTTCAGTACCTTTAGGTCCAGTAACCGTAACAGAATTTCCTTGTATAGCTACTTTTGAATCTTTTGGGACAGATATTATTTTTTTTCCAAGTTTTGACATTAAAATACCCTACAAATTATTTCCCCACCTAAATTATTTTTAATAGCATCGGAATCAGACATAACACCTTTGCTTGTTGATAAAATTGCTAAACCTAAGCCATTTTTAATTTTAGGAATGCTAATTGCTCTGGAATAAACTCTTCTTCCAGGTTTGGAAACTCTTTTGATTTCTTTTATTACAGGCTCTCCCTCGTAATATTTTAAAACCACTAGAATAGATTTAATTTTGTCTTTATTTTCATCTAGATAAAAATCAATAATATAACCCTCTTTTTTTAAAACTTCTAAAATTTTAATTCTAAAGTTTGAAAATGGTATATTAATTTTATTCAAAGAACGCATTTGTCCATTTCTTATTCTTGTCAACATATCTCCAATTGGATCAACTAAATTCATATTTCTCCTTACCAGCTAGATTTTGTCATTCCAGGAATTTTTCCAGATGACGCCATTTGTCTTAACGCTATTCTAGACATTCTGAGTTTTCTATATACTCCATGAGGCCTACCTGTTATCTCACATCTGTTTCTGATTCTAATTCTTGCAGAATTTCTTGGAAGTTTAGATAACTTTAACTGAGCTGCAAATCTTTCATTTAAAGGAAGTTTTTTATTCCTAATGATTTTTTTAAGTTTTTTTCTTCTATTTTCAAATTTTTTTGCCATCTTAATTCTTTTAAGATTTCTTTGTATTGCGCTTGTTTTAGCCATTTTTTTCTTTCTCCTCTTTTTTTTCCTCTTGTTTTGGTATTATTTTAATTTTCTTTGCTCTTCTTTTCGCACTTTTGACAATTGGAAAATTAAATTCTTTTAAAAGCAATATTGTATCTTCTGGAGTATTGCTGTCCGTAACGATTGTTACATCCAAACCTCTAATTTTATCAACCTTATCAAAATTTATCTCAGGAAAAATTATATGTTCTTTTATACCAAAACTATAATTACCAAATTTATCACAACCACTGTCTGCTAAACCTCTAAAATCTTTTATTCTTGGAAGAGCTATATTTACAAGTCTATCTAAAAACTCAAACATTCTATCATTTCTTAGAGTAACCTTCAGACCAGCGTCTGTTCCTTTCCTTGACTTAAAATTTGATATTGATTTTTTAAATTTGGTAACTAATGGCTGCTGTCCAGTTATAGATGACAAATCTTGTATACATGATTTTAATATTTTTTTATCTGAACCATCGGCACCTAATCCCATATTAACTACAATTTTTTTAATTCTTGGTACACCAAAAATATTCTTTTGATTCATTTTTGACATTAAATTTTTAACTATTTCGTTTTTATATTTTTCTTTTAATCTAGGTGTCATTTTTTAACCTTTTTGGTTTCATCAAACTTTTTTAAATTTGATAGGTGAATATAAGCTTCTTTTGAAATTATTCCCCCTTTGTTTTCTTTAGTTGCTTTCTTGTGTTTTTTTACCATGTTAAGAGATTTAACTTTAGCCAAAGTTCTAGTTCTATCGATATCAATAATTTCTCCGTCCTTTCCTTTATCTTTTCCTGTTAAAACTTTGACCTTTGTTCCCTTTTTTAAAAACATTTTATAAAACCTCCGGTGCTAATGAAATTATCTTGGTCTGTCCTCTGCTTCTTAATTCTCTAGTAACGGGGCCAAAAATTCTTGTTCCAATTGGTTCTCCTTTTTCATCTGTTAAAACAACTGAGTTGTTATCAAACTGTACTTTCGAACCATCTTTTCTAAAAATTTCTTTTTTAGTCCTTACTATTACAGCTTTATGGACAGAACCTTTTTTAACTTTTCCATTTGGTAAAGCATCCTTAACACTAACAACTATAAGGTCTCCGACTCCAGCATATCTTCTCTTCGAACCGCCTAGAACTTTAATACATTCTACTCTTTTTGCTCCAGTATTATCAGCAACCTGTAATTCTGTTTGTACTTGTATCATTTATCTATAACTTCCCAAGTTTTAAGTTTCGATATTGGTTTGCTTTCAACAATTTTCACAACATCGCCTTTTTTAAATTTATTCTTTTCATCATGAGCGTGATATTTTTTTGATCTTGATATAACTTTTCCGTAAAATGGATGTACAAATTTTCTTTTAACCTCAACGACTACTGTTTTATTACTTTTATCACTCACAACCATTCCTTCTAATATTTTTTTTGTCATTTTTTATTCCCAACATTATTATAAAGTCTTGCTATATTTTTCTTAATTTTGTTAAATTCTGCAGGGCTTTGAATTTGTCCATTAATTTTTTTAAATCTCATATTAAATAGATCTTTTTTAAGTTTGTGTATTTCTCTTATTGATTGATCTGAATTCATTTTTTTTGCTTCTTTTTTTTTCATATTACCTCTTAACAAATTTTGTTTTGATTGGGAGTTTTGCGGAAGCTTTGTATAGCGCAATCCTAGCAACATCTTCGGTTACTCCATCGACTTCAAATAAAATTCTACCGGGTTTTACTCTGCAAACCCAAAACTCTGGGGAACCTTTTCCTTTTCCCATTCTTACTTCAGTTGGCTTTTTTGAGACAGGTATGTTAGGAAAAACTCTTGACCAAACTTTTCCAGTTCTTTGCATATATCTGGTAAGAGCAACTCTTGCAGCTTCAATCTGTTTTCCTAAAACTCTGTCTGGCTGTATTGCTTTGAGACCATAAGCGCCATAATTTAAAGTTGCAACTCGTGTTGCTTTACCATGAATTCTACCTTTATGAGCTTTTCTATACTTTGTTCTTGTTGGTTGAAGCATTCTTTACCCTTTCCATTTTTTGTTTTTCTATATCTTTTTCAAAAATTTCGCCCTTATAGATCCATACTTTCACACCGATTACACCATATGTTGTTAAGGCTTCGGCCTCCGCATAATCTAAGTTTGCTCTTAAAGTGTGTAATGGAATACTGCCCTCTCGCAACCATTCACTTCGTGCAATTTCATTTCCAGCTAGTCTACCGCTTAATGTAACTTTAATTCCCTTTGCGCCCAATCTCATCGCTGATTGCATTGCTCTTTTCATGGCTCTTCTATAAGCAACCCTTTTAACTAGTTGTTGTGCAATATTCTCTGCAACTAAATATGAATTCAATTCTGGCTTTTTTATTTCCTTAATATTTAAGAAAATTTCACTAGCAGTAATTTTTGATAGTTTTTTCTTTATTTTTTCAATGTCGGAACCTTTTTTACCTATGACAAAACCTGGTCTAGATGTATGAATTGAAACAGTACATTTTTTTGAAGATCTTTCAATGATTATCTCGGATACACCAGAGTTTTTAATATTGTCTTTTATAAATTTGCGGATTTTATAATCTTCAATAAGGAATTTACCATATTCATTTTTTTTGGCAAACCAGATTGAGTCCCAGCCTCTATTAACACCTAATCTAAAACCAATTGGATTTACTTTCTGTCCCATTATTTTTCAACCTTTTTTTTTTCATTTTTTTCTTTTTCTTCTAAAATAATTGTAATTCTACTGTATGGTTTTTTAATACTTGCTGCTCTACCTTTTGCTCTTGGTCTAAATCTTTTCATAACTATCGATTTTCCAGCGTATGCCTCTTTGACATAAAGATTGTCCACATCATATTGGTAATTGTTTTCTGCATTTGATACAGCTGATTTGATAGTTTTTTTAATATCCTCTGCTACTTTTTTTCTTGTAAAATCTAAATCGCGAATAGCCAAATCTACTTTTTTACCTTTGATGAAATTAAGCACTAAGTTAGCTTTTCTAGCGCCACTTCTTACATTTTTATTAATTGCTCTAATTAAATTACTTTTTTCCATCGTCTTTTCCTTTTGCTGGTGCTGGTGCTGCTTTAGGTGCAGCTCCTGGTGCTGCTGCTGGCGCTTTAGGTGTTGCCCCTGGTGCTGCTTTTGGTGAGGCTGAAGCTCCACTATCAGCTGCTGCTTTCTTATCTGCTGGTGTATGACCCGAAAATTTTCTTGTAGGTGAAAATTCACCTAGTTTATGTCCCACCATTTCTTCAGAAATTGTTATTGGAATAAAATTCTTTCCGTTGTGAATTAAAAAACTATGTCCCACAAACTCAGGTATAATTGTAGAATTTCTTGACCAGGTTTTAATAGGCTTTTTTTTATCTCCTGATTTAAGTTTATCAACTTGCTTTAGCAAGCTTGGATGAACAAATGGGCCTTTCCAAATTCCTCTAGACATTATTTATTCCTCTTTTTTCTTCTTGATATAATTAACATATCGCTCTTTTTAGGCTTTCTTGTTTTAAGACCTTTTGCTGACTGTCCCCACGGAGATACTGGATTTCTTCCTCCAGAGGTCTTTCCTTCTCCACCTCCATGTGGGTGATCAACCGGGTTCTTGGCTACACCTCGTACTAGTGGCCTTTTGCCTTTCCATCTATTTCTTCCTGCTTTACCTATTTGAATATTTTTTTGGTCTGGATTAGATACTGATCCAATTGTAGCTTTACATGCTGATCTAACTTTTCTGGATTCACCAGAAGAAAGTTTTAATATAGCGTAATCAGAATCAAAACCGGATAATGTTACTGAAGATCCAGCTGATCTCGCAATTTTACCACCGTTTCCCTCAATTAATTCGACATTATGTATTAATGTTCCAGGAGGAATATCTGATAAAGGCATACAATTACCTGTTTTAATTTCTTTTTTGTTTCCTGAAACTATGTCGTCACCAACATTTAAATCTCTTGGGCAGATTATATAGTTTTTAACCCCATCTTCATATTTAACAAGTGCAATAAATGAAGTCCTGTTTGGATCGTATTCAATTCTTTCTACTTTAGCTTTTACATCAAGTTTGTTTCTATAAAAATCAATCATTCTATATCTCTTTTTATGACCCGAACCTTTTGCTCTAGAGGTAATTCTGCCAAGATTGTTTCTTCCACCTGTTGATACTTTTCCAACTGTTAAAGATTTCAATGGCCTACCTTTCCAGACTCCTTTTCTGTCTACTAGAATTGTTGTTCTAGTTGATTTTGTATAAGGTTTATAAGTTTTAAGACTCATATATTAAACTCCTAAAGATAAATCTATACTCTGTCCTTTCTTCAGAGTAACTAGTGCTTTTTTAAACCCCTTTTTTTTACCAGGTCTTCCTCTTACGATCTTAAGTTTTTCTTTTTTTGTAATAGTATTTATTTTGATAACATTTACTTTAAATATTTTTTCTATAGTTTTCTTTATAGATTTTTTTGATGCTTTATTATGCACTTTAAAAGTAACTTTATTTTGTTCTGTTTGGCTTGTAGCTTTTTCTGTAATAACTGGCGACAAAATAGAATCTAAATAATTAATTTTTTTCATTTAATATCCTGTTTTCAATTTTTTTAATAGATGATGTTGTAAATAAGACGTTTTTAAATTTAACAATATCATAAACATTAGCGCCATCATCATTTATCAATTTTACATCTGGAATATTTCTAACTGACTTGCTTATATTTTTTTGGGTTTCTTTGTCTGAAATTATTAAAACGTTTTTGATTTTATTTTTTATTAAAAAGCTATAAAAGGTTTTAGTTTTTTTAACTTCTTTTTTAACATCATCAAAGATATAAAGTTCTTTGTTTATTTTTTTCTTTGAAATTGTTTGTGCCAAAGCTATTTTTCTTATTTTTTTGTTTATTTTTTTTACTTTATATTTATCTCCCTTTGGTCCGTGTGCAACACCTCCGCCAACAAAAATAGGTGCTTTTCTGCTAGCGTGTCTAGCGCCACCAGTCCCTTTTTGAGCATATATTTTTCTTGTCGATCCTTTTATTTCATTTCTTTGCTTTGTTTTAGCTAATCTCCTTTTGGCATGATTGAGCTGCCAATCAATTACATATTTTAAAAGTTTATTGTTTACTTTTAGACCAGTAACATTCTCTGAAATGTCTACGCTTTTTGATTTTAGGCCCTCAATATTTAAAACCTCAATGTTCATAAATTATTTTTTTTTAACCTCTGTTTTTTTTTCATCCTTTTTTACAGGAGCTTTTTTTACTTCTTTTGAAGCATCTTTTTTTATATCTCCTTTAGGTGCTGCTTTCTTGCTGGATGTTTGTACTTGTGGTGTAACTTTTTCTTTTTCTTTAGTTGTTTTTCTATTTATTATTTTGATTGACTTTCTTAAGAAGACAGTTGAATTTTTAGATCCAGGAATAGAACCTTTGATATAAATTAAATTATTTTCACTATCCGATTTAATAACTTCTAAATTTAATAATGTTCTAAATTTAGATCCCATATGACCAGCCATTTTTTTATTTTTAAAAACTTTTCCAGGATCTTGTCGTTGTCCTGTAGAGCCATGTGATCTGTGTGAAACAGAAACACCATGTGTAGCTCTTAGTCCGGAAAAATTCCATCTTTTCATTGGTCCAGCAAATCCTTTTCCTACTGTTTTTGATCGAACATCAATAAATTTGACATCTTTGAAAAGCTCTAAACCTATTTCGCTTCCTATTTTATAGTTTTCAGTTTTGTCGAGTCTATATTCCTTTAGAATTTTTTTTGGTTCTGTATTTTTTTTTGCAAAAAACCCTTTCATTTGGCTTGTTAGTTTAGAAGGTTTTATTTTAAAAAAACCAAGTTTAACTGAAGAGTAACCATTCTTTTCTTTGCTATAAATATCAATTACCCTTCCCTTTTCAACTCTGACTACAGTTACTGGCACAGAAGCACCTGAGTCTAAAAACTCTCTGCTCATTCCAATTTTTTTTCCTATTAATCCTAGTGTCATAATTATATTTTAATATCTATATCAACCCCAGAAGCTAAATCTAATTTCATTAATGCCTCGACAGTCTGAGGAGTTGGTTCAATAATATCTATTAACCTTTTGTGTGTTCTTGTTTCAAATTGCTCTCTGCTTTTTTTATCAATATGGGGAGATCTTAAGACCGTAAATTTTTCAATTTTCGTAGGTAAAGGTATTGGTCCTTTTACCTGGGCCCCTGTTCTTTTTGCTGTATTTACAATTTCTTGTGTAGATATATCTAATATCTTGTTGTCATACGCTCTTAAATTTATTCTAATATTTTGTTTTTCCATAATTTTATGCCATTTTTTTTGTTACCTCGTCTTGAACATTTTGTGGGACTTTCGCGTAATGATCAAAAAACATAGAATATTGTGCCCTACCCTGTGACATCGACCTTAAATTATTTATATAACCAAACATATTTGCTAAAGGGACCATCGCACTAATTACTGTTGCATTACCTCTTTTATCTGTCGTGGAAACTTGACCTCTTCGACTATTTAGATCTCCAATTACATCACCCATGTAATCTTCAGGTGTAATTACCTCAACTCTCATTACCGGCTCTAAAAGTTTTAAACTAGCTTTTGTACAAGCTTCTTTGAAACAATACCGTGAGGCTATCTCAAAAGCTAAGACGCTTGAGTCTACATCGTGATGTAGGCCATCAACTATTGTTACTTTATAATCAATTAAAGGAAAGCCTGCTAATATTCCATTATCAGCAACACTTTCTATTCCTTTTTCAACGCCTGGGATAAACTCCTTTGGAATTGATCCACCTTTAATTTTATTTTCAACTTCTCTACCTTTGCCAGGTTCTAGTGGTTCAACAGTCAGCTCTACTTTAGCAAATTGTCCAGCCCCACCACTTTGTTTTTTATGTATGTATACATTTGAGGTTGGTTTTAAAATTGTTTCTCTATAGGCGACTTGTGGAGCTCCAATATTTGCTTCGACTTTAAATTCTCTTTTCATTCTATCTACTATAATATCTAAATGTAATTCACCCATTCCTTTGATGATAGTTTGTCCAGACTCTTCATCGGATGTAACTCTAAAGGATGGATCTTCTTTGGCTAGTCTTCCCAATGCTTCGCCCATTTTTTCTTGATCACCTTTAGTTTTGGGTTCTACCGCAATTTCAATAACCGGATCAGGAAACTCCATAGGCTCTAAAACTACTTGGTTTTCCTCGTCACACAGTGTGTGTCCAGTAATTGTTTGTTTTAACCCAGCCAAAGCTACGATATCTCCTGTGTTTGCCTCTTTTACATCCTCTCTACTATTCGCATGCATTAATAACATTCTTCCAACTCTTTCTTCTTTGTCCTTGGTACTATTATATATTCCTGTACCTGATTTTAGTGTTCCAGAATAAATTCTAATAAATGTCAATGAACCAACAAAGGGATCGTTAGCAACTTTAAAAGCTAGAGCCGAGAAAGGTTCTTTATCATCAAATTTTCTTTCTAATTCATCTTTTGAGTTAGGTTTTGTTCCCTTAATAGAGCCAATATCTTTTGGGCTAGGTAAGAAGTCTACTACAGCATCAAGAAGTGGTTGAACACCTTTGTTTTTAAAAGCGGATCCTGTAAGAACAGGTACAAAATCAAACTTTAAACAACCCTTTCTTACACAGGCTATAATATCTTTTTCAGAAATTTCCTTACCATTTAAATAATCATCCATTAATTTTTCATCTTGCTCTACAGCTGTTTCGACTAATTCTTTTCTATATTTTTCGACCTGGTCTTTTAATTCTGATGGAATATCTGTATATTCAAATTCAGCGCCCAGTTTTTCATCTTTCCACAAAACAGCTTTCATCTTTATTAGATCAACTACTCCTTTGAGAGAGGCTTCCATGCCGACAGGTATTTGTAAAACAAGGGGTTTTGCTCCGAGCCTATCTTTAATCATTTCAACACAATTAAAAAAGTCTGCACCAGTTCTATCTAGTTTGTTTACAAAACAAATTCTCGGAACTTTATATTTATCAGCCTGTCTCCATACGGTTTCTGACTGTGGTTCAACACCAGCAACACCATCAAATACTGCTACTGCACCATCCAAAACTTTTAATGACCTTTCAACTTCAATGGTGAAGTCAACATGGCCAGGGGTGTCTATAATATTAATTCTATGTTCTCTCCAAAAGCAAGTCGTTGCGGCAGAGGTTATTGTTATTCCTCTTTCCTGTTCCTGTTCCATCCAGTCCATAGTGGCTGCACCGTCGTGGACTTCACCAATCTTATGACTTTTTCCAGTGTAGTATAAAATTCTTTCTGTGGTCGTAGTTTTACCCGCATCTATGTGGGCCATTATTCCGATATTTCTATATTTTTCTAAGTTATGAGTTCTGGGCATGATTTACCATCTGAAGTGTGCGAAAGCTTTATTAGACTCTGCCATTTTGTGTGTATCTTCTCTCTTTTTAACAGCTGAACCTTTGTTTTGTGATGCGTCCATCAATTCAAAAAATAACTTTTCAGACATAGATTTATTTTTTCTTTTTCTTGAGGCAGATAAAATCCATCTTAATGCTAAAGCTTGTGATCTGTTAGATTTTACTTCTACTGGAACCTGGTAAGTTGCTCCACCGACCCTTCTTGACCTTACTTCAAGATTTGGTCTCACATTGCTAACTGCTGAATTAAAAGTTTTAATTGGATCTAAATTTTTATTTTTCATCTTATCTAATGCATCGTATAAAATTTTTTCAGCCGATGAACGTTTTCCATCATACATAATCGCATTTATAAATTTAGATACAGTTAGAGACTTAAATTTAGGATCAGGGTAATGTTTTCTTTTTGGAGCTTTTCTTTTTCTAGACATGATGATTATTTAGGTTTTTTTGCACCGTACAATGAACGTCTTTTTTTTCTTCCTGTCACGCCTTGTGCATCAAGATTTCCTCGAAGCACGTGGTATCTCACTCCTGGCAAATCTTTTACCCTCCCTCCTCTAATTAAAACTACTGAGTGCTCTTGAAGATTGTGACCTTCACCGGGAATATATGCTGTCACTTCATAACCATTTGACAATCTAACTCTCGCAACTTTTCTCAAAGCTGAATTTGGTTTCTTGGGTGTTGTTGTGTAGACTTTTGTACACACACCTCTCTTTAAAGGCTGTTTTTCTAAAGCTGGAACCTTGTTTCTAGGTAAAGGTTTAACCCTCGGTTTTCTTAATAACTGGTTTATAGTCGCCATATTTAATTTTTTAATAAATTAATAGAGAAGATAAGGGTTGGTATCCTTGAAAATCTAGTTACTGTTTAAGGTCTAAATAACCTTACCTTTAACTATTAAAATTGCGCTAAACTAACATTGAAGACCTAAAAGTCAATGGGTAATAGGTGAGAAAACTCTTAAAAATGGCAGGTTTTTAAACTATTTTTGGACTGGCGTCTCTTCTGTTTTATTTTGAATCTCTTGTTTTTGAAGTTCAGCTAATCTTAATTTATCTTGCTCTTTTGCTTCATTATCAAGAGCATTTTTTGCAAATCCAGTTCCGGCAGGTATTAGTCTTCCGACAATTACATTTTCTTTTAATCCTTCAAGATTATCTATTTTTCCTTTAATTGCAGCGTCAGTCAAAACTCTTGTGGTTTCTTGGAAAGATGCAGCAGATATAAATGAGTTTGTTTGCAAGGATGCTTTTGTAATACCTAATAAAATTCTTTCGCCCTTTGCAGGTTTTTTGTTTTTACCAATTAGATCAGAATTAATTTTATCAAAATAAATTCTGTCTACTGTTTCGCCGGTTAAAAGACTGGAGTCCCCAGATGCTTTAATTTCAACCTTTTTTAACATTTGTCTTACTATAGTTTCTATATGCTTGTCGTTTATTACTACTCCCTGCATTCTATAAACTTCCTGCACTTCGCTAATAAAATATTCCGTTAAAGCCTCGACTCCCAGTATTCTTAAAATATCATGTGGCGCTGGTGCTCCATCTAGTAAATATTCACCTTTTTTAATTTTTTCTCCTTGATTAAAATTGGTATGTTTACCTTTAGGAATTAAATAGTTAGAACTTTCACCTTTATCTGTAACAATTGATATTCTTTGTTTTCCTCTTACCTCTTTTCCGAATTGAATGATTCCATCATTTTCTGCAATTATAGCGCTATCTTTTGGTCTTCTTGCTTCAAAAAGTTCAGCAACTCTCGGTAAACCACCTGTAATATCTTTTGTCTTTGAAGTTTCTTTAGGAAGTCTTGCAAGAACATCCCCAGCAGAAATTTTTTGACCGTCCTTTACAGATAAAATTGAATCAGGAACTAAATAATATCTGGCTTCATTTTGGTCAGCTTTTTTTATAACTTCTCCCTCTGAATTTCTTAAAGTAATTCTAGGTTTTAAATCTGAATTTTTAGATTGAGATTTCCAGTCAATTACAGATTTAACTGATATACCTGTAGCATCGTCTGTTGTCTCAGCAAGCGATACTCCATCTACAAGATCCATATAATTAACAATTCCACTTGTTTCTGCGATTACTGGAAGCGTGTAAGGATCCCATTCACATATTTTTTTACCTTTAGGTATTTTGTCATCTTGTTTAAAAAGAAGTTTAGATCCATACGGAACTTTGTATAAAGCAAGTTGTCTTCCATTATCATCTTCCAAGGAAAGCTGTGTATTTCTTCCCATAATAATAATGTTATTTTTTGAGTCTTTTATTAAATTTTTATTTGAAATCTTTAGAACTCCCTCAGTTGCTGAAACAACAGAAGACTGTTCTTTAATTTGAGCTGTACCTCCAACGTGAAAGGTCCTCATAGTCAATTGAGTTCCCGGTTCTCCAATTGACTGTGCTGCTATCATTCCTATAGCTTCACCGATACTTACTAATTTTCCTCTGGACAAATCTCTTCCATAACATATTGCACAAACTCCTTTTTTTGAACCACAGGTAATTACAGAGTAAACTTTTATAGACTTAACTCCTGCTGCATCAATTTTTTCACATATATTCTCATCAATCATTTCTTTTTCTTTAATTATTAAGTCTCCAGTTAATGGATTTTTAACATTTTCTGCAGATACTCGACCAAGAACTCTCTCTGACAAACTGACCAGCACATTACCACCTTCTATAATTTCTGAAACTGTTATTGAAGATCTTGATTTTGGATCACACTCATGTTTTGTTACTTGTAAGTCCTGAGCAACATCACAAAGTCTTCTTGTTAAGTAACCTGAGTTAGCTGTTTTGAGTGCTGTATCAGCTAATCCTTTTCTGGCACCATGGGTTGAATTAAAATATTCTAAAACAGATAAACCCTCTTTAAAGTTTGAAATTATAGGTGTTTCTATAATCTCCCCGGATGGTTTTGCTATCAGGCCTCTCATTCCCGCTAACTGTTTCATCTGAGCTGGAGAGCCTCTTGCACCAGAGTCCGCCATCATAAAAACTGAATTTGTCTCAATTCTACCATCAGGATATGTTTTTTCAGCAGAAGAAATTTCTTTCATCATCTCATTAGCTATCGAGTCTGTACACTTAGACCATATATCAACTACTTTATTATATTTTTCCCCTCTTGTTATAAAACCATCTTGATATTGTTTTTCGTAATCCTCTATTAATTTTTTTGTATCATTAACTAATTTTTCTTTTGTCTTAGGTATGATTAGGTCATTCTTGCCAAAAGATATTCCTGCTTTAAAAGCGTGTTTGAAACCTAAGTCTTTGATTTTGTCACAGAAAAGTACAGTCTCTTTTTGACCGCAATATCTATAAACAAGATCAATTATTTCGGATACAGCTTTTTTGTTCAAAACTCTATTTGTTAATGAAAACTTTATTTTGGGATGTTTTGGTAGGGTTTCAGCCAATAAAAATCTTCCAGCTGTACTTTTATATTTTTCTTTAATTTCATTTCCATCTTTACCAATTGTTGTAAATTGAGAAATAATCTTTGAGTGAATACTTATATTATTATTATCAAGTGCATTAACAATTTCGTCAACATTAGAGAATATTCCTACGGGCTTAGATTCTAAATCATCCTTGGATTGTGACAAATAGTAGATTCCTAATACAATATCTTGGCTGGGAACTATTATTGGCTTGCCGTTTGATGGGCTTAAGATATTGTTGGTTGACATCATTAAAACTCTTGCTTCTAGCTGGGCTTCTAAGCTTAATGGTATGTGAACTGCCATTTGATCTCCATCGAAATCAGCGTTAAAAGCTGCACAAACTAATGGGTGAAGTTCGATTGCATTTCCTTCAATCAATTTTGCTTCGAAAGCCTGCACACCCAATCTATGTAAGGTTGGGGCCCTATTAAGTAAAATAGGATGTTCTCTTATAATGTGTTCTAATGCATCCCAAACTTCTGGTTTTTGTTTTTCAACTATTTTTTTAGCTTGTTTTATAGTTGTAGCTAGACCCAACTTTGCTAAACGAGCATATAAAAAAGGTTTGAAAAGTTCTAGAGCCATTTTTTTTGGCAAACCACATTGGTGAAGTTTTAATTCTGGACCAACGACTATTACTGATCTTCCAGAGTAATCAACTCTTTTGCCTAAAAGGTTTTGTCTAAATCTACCTTGTTTACCCTTAAGCATTTCTGCTAATGATTTTAGAGGTCTTTTTCCAGTTCCGGTTATAACTCTACCCCGTCTTCCATTGTCAAAAAGTGCATCAACTGACTCTTGAAGCATTCTTTTTTCATTTCTTACAATTATATCTGGAGCCTTCAAATCCATTAGTCTTTTTAATCTATTATTCCTATTAATAACTCTTCTATACAAATCATTAAGATCTGAGGTAGCAAACCTTCCGCCATCTAGAGGAACTAAAGGTCTTAATTCAGGTGGGATTACTGGCACAGTAGTTAAAATCATATCCTCAGGTTTGTTTCCAGAATCAATAAATGACTCTATTAGCTTTAACCTTTTTAAAGTTCTCTCTTCTGTTACTTTGGACTTAATTTCCTTTAAAGATTCTCTTAATCTATCTCTTTCTTTTTTTAAATCCATTCCTATAAGGATTTCTCTTACAGCTTCAGCTCCTATACCGGCAGTAAATCCGTCTTCTCCATATTTTTCCTGCGCTTTAATATATTCTTCCTCGGTTAAAAGCTGTCCCTTTTTTAATTCTGTAAGTGCTGGTTCAATAACTATAAAACTTTCAAAATACAAAACTTTTTCAACATCTTTTAATTTCATGTCGATCGATAATGAGATCCTGCTAGGAAGAGATTTTAAAAACCAGATATGGGCCACTGGAGATGCTAAATCAATATGTCCCATTCTCTCTCTTCTAACTTTAGACTTAGTTACTTCAACTCCGCATTTTTCACATACAATCCCACGGAATTTCATTCTCTTGTATTTTCCGCACAGACATTCATAATCTTTGACCGGGCCAAAAATTCTAGCACAAAACAAACCATCTTTTTCTGGTCTAAAAGTTCTGTAGTTTATAGTTTCAGGTTTTTTTATCTCTCCCCAAGACCATGATTTAATTTTATCAGGACTAGCAAGAGTAATTTTTAAATATTTAAGTTCTTTTTCTGTAATCTGAGTTTTTGAAAATTTTTTTATATTAGTTTGCATAAATTTAGTTTAATTCAATATTTAATCCAAGAGCTCTAATTTCTTTAATTAGAACGTTAAATGACTCAGGTATACCCGATTCAAAATTATCGTCACCTTTAACAATAGTCTCATAAACTTTTGTTCTTCCAGCAACATCATCTGATTTTACAGTCAGTATTTCCTGTAATGTGTAAGACGCACCATATGCTTCCAGGGCCCAAACTTCCATCTCTCCGAATCTTTGCCCGCCAGACTGAGCTTTTCCTCCTAGGGGTTGTTGAGTAACTAAGCTATAAGGACCAGTAGATCTAGCATGAATTTTATCTTCCACAAGATGATGAAGTTTTAACATGTAAATTATTCCTACAGTAACAGGTCTATCAAATTTATGCCCCGTTTTTCCATCCCATAAGTTTGTCTGACCAGTACTTGGTAATTTTGCTGTCTCTAACATTTTAGTAATGTCATTTGTAGAGGCGCCGTCAAAAACAGGGGTTGCGATAGGTATTCCTTTAGATAAATTGCTACAAAGCTCAACAAAATCTTTTCTTTCTAGATTTTTAATAAAATTTTTATATCCGGTATCTCCATATATGGTTTCTAAAGTTTTTCTCAATTCTTTGTCTGAGTCATTTTTTAAATAAGAATTTAATAATGTTTTAACTTTTTCCCCTAATTCGGAACAAGACCAGCCTAAGTGTGTTTCTAATATCTGACCTACATTCATACGACTTGGTACGCCAAGAGGATTAAGTACTATATCAACTGGCTTACCATTTTCCATGTAAGGCATATCTTCGGTGGGAACAATTTTACTAATAACTCCTTTGTTTCCGTGTCTTCCAGCCATTTTATCTCCAGGCATTAATCTTCTTTTGACTGCTACAAAAACTTTTACTACGCTCATGACAGTTGGTAATAAATCATCTCCTTGTCTAATTTTTAAAACTTTATCTTCGAATCTTGATTGAATATCTTTGTGTGCGTCTTCAAATTGATTTTGTATCTGTTCTACTTTTTTATTCGTGCCCTCATTTTCAAATTTAAACTTTAGACAATCACGTACACTTAGTTGAATTAGTTCTTCTTTGTTAAGAAGGTCTCCGGGTTTATACTTTTTAAAACTTTTAGATAATTTTTCCTTACCAATAAATTCGATTAATCTTTGCTTAATATTTCTTTCTAAAATTTCTTCCTCTACTTGTTTATCTTCTTGAACAGACTCTATCTCTGATCTTTCAATTGCTATAGCTCTCTCATCTTTTTCTACGCCATGCCTATTAAAAATTCTCACATCTACTATTACACCAGAACTTCCAGGAGGCATTTTTAGTGAAGAGTCTCTTACATCAGTTGCTTTTTCACCAAATATAGATCTTAAAAGCTTTTCTTCAGGACTTGATGCTGTTTCACCCTTTGGAGTAACTTTTCCAACTAAAATATCACCTGGTTTAACCTCAGCTCCAACGTAAACTATTCCTGATTCATCAAGATTTTTTAAGCTTTCTTCACTAACATTTGGGATATCTCTTGTTATTTCCTCAGTCCCTAATTTTGTATCTCTTGCCATTAATTCATGTTCTTCGATATGAATTGATGTAAACACATCATCTGTTACACATCTTTCAGATATTAAAATTGAATCTTCAAAATTGTAGCCCTGCCAAGGCATAAATGCTACTGTCACATTTTTACCAAGAGCAAGTTCGCCTAGTTTTGTTGCTGGACCATCTGCTATAATATCTCCATGTTTGATTACATCGCCAACTTTTACTAATGGTTTCTGATTTATACAGGTATTTTGATTTGATCTTTGAAATTTAAGCAGGTTATAAATATCAACACCTGATTTTGAAAGGTCTTTTTCCTCTGTTGCTTTAACAACTATTCTTTTTCCATCAATTTTATCAACAACACCATTACGTTTAGCAACTATTGTTACGCCTGAATCTAAAGCTACATCGCCTTCTATACCAGTTCCAACAAGTGGTGACTCTGGTTTAAGGAGTGGAACTGCTTGTCTCATCATATTAGAGCCCATTAATGCTCTATTAGCATCATCATTTTCAAGGAATGGTATTAATGAGGCAGCTACTGACACCAATTGTTTTGGAGAAACATCGATATAGTCAATATTTTCTCTTCTAGACAAAACAAAATTCAAACCTTTTCTGCAAGATACAAGTTCTTCAACGAAACTACCCTCTGAATCGATTACTGAATTAGCTTGTGCAATGGTGTATTTTTCTTCTTCGATTGCTGATAAATATTCAATTTTATTTAAAATTTTTCCACTAGATACTTTTTTATAGGGGCTTTCAATAAATCCATATCTATTTACTTTAGAATATGTTGCTAAGCTATTTATTAATCCTATGTTTGGTCCCTCAGGAGTTTCTATAGGGCAAATCCTGCCGTAGTGTGTTGGATGAACATCTCTAACCTCAAAACCTGCTCTCTCTCTAGTTAATCCACCTGGACCTAATGCTGATACTCTTCTTTTATGTGTAATTTCTGATAATGGATTTGTTTGATCCATAAATTGTGACAGTTGTGATGTTCCAAAAAAATCTTTAAAAGAAGTTGTTATTGGTTTTGCATTTACTAAATCCTGTGGCATTGCAGACTCAATTTCTAATAATGTAGACATCTTTTCTTTTATGGTTCTTTCCATACGTAAAAGACCTATTCTAAATTGATTTTCAACTAGTTCTCCTACAGATCTAACCCTTCTGTTTCCAAGGTGGTCGATATCATCTACCTCTCCTTTTCCGTCTCTTAAATTAAGCATAAATTTTATTATTGCGATGATGTCTTCCTTATTAAGGATTCTAGTTGTATCTGGTGTTTTTAAATCTAATTTAGCGTTAAGTTTTACTCTGCCCACATCAGAAAGATCATATCTTTCTTTAGTGAAATATAAATTTTTAAAAACCTCTTCAGCGACTTCAGGAGTAGGAGGTTCTCCTGGTCTTAATACTTTGTAAATATCATTTAAAGCCTCTTCTTTTGTATTGTTTTTATCTACTTTTATAGTTTCAAATATGTATGGTCCTCTCATAATTGGATCGAGGTTTGCTAGATTGAGAGAATATATTTCGGACTGTAAAATTTTATCTAATGATTCTTTTGTAACATTAAAACCAGATTTGAGAATAACTTCTCCTTTTTTATCCTTAACATCTGTTTTTGTATATTTACCTATAATTTCATCAGCAGAAACTATTATTTGTTTTAAATTTTTTTCCTTAAGTTTATTTGCCAATACGAGATTTAATTTTTGTCCCTTTTGTAGAACTTTTTTATTATTATTTTTATCGATAAGATCAAAAAGAAGCTTAATAGGTCTTTTATAATTTTCAGGATCAAAATTGGTAAACCAAGATTTAGTTTTTACATCATATTCATATTTGCTATATTCATAAAATGTCTCAAGAATTTTCTCTCTTGGAAAACTTAGTGCATAAAGCAATGTTGTGATTGGTAGCTTTTTTTTTCTATCTATTCTAAAATATAATAAGTCTTTAGGATCGAATTCAAAGTCTAACCATGAACCTCTTCCTGGAATAATTCTGCAATTAAATAAAAGCTTTCCACTTGCATGGGTCTTTCCTTTGTCATGATCAAAGAAAACCCCCGGGCTTCTATGCATTTGATTTACTACTACTCTTTCAACTCCATTAACAACAAAAGTTCCGCTTGGTGTCATCAATGGCAAATCACCCATGAAAACTTCTTGTTCTTTAGCAGATAATATTTGTTTCGTATTATTTTCTTGATCTATATCGAAAACAACTAATCTTAAATTAGCCTTGAGTGCTGCTGAATAAGTTAAACTTCTCTGTCTACATTCTGTTACATCAAATTTAGGTTTCGATAAGTTATAAGATATAAATTCTAAAGATGATTTTTCAGAGGCATCATTTATTGGAAAAACACTTTTAAAAACTCTTTGAAGTCCTTTTTCAAGGCTATCGTTTTTATAATTTTTACTTTTGGATTCAAGAAATTCGCTGTAAGAATTTTTTTGGACTTCGATAAGGTTAGGTATTGACAAACTCTCCTTAAGTTTGCCAAAGTTTTTCCTAATACTTTTTCTTTCAGTAAAAGATAATTCCATTCAATAAGTCTTATTAACGGGATATAGAACAAAATACTTAGATTGTTATTTTAATTCTACTTTTGCCCCAGCAGCTTCTAATTTTTTCTTAGCTTCTTCAGCGTCTTTTTTTGGAACCCCTTTTTTAACTTCCTTTGGAGCTCCTTCTACTAAATCTTTTGCTTCCTTAAGTCCTAAGCCAGTAATAGCTCTAACTTCTTTAATTACATTAATTTTTTTATCTCCTGCTGATGCCAAGAAAATTGTAAAATCACTTTTTTCCTCTGCAGGAGCTGCTCCTCCAGCAGCAGGTGCTGCTGCAACGGGTGCTGCTGCAGTAACTCCCCATTTTTCTTCTAATTGTTTAGATAGTTCAGCTGCTTCAACAACAGTTAGTTTTGATAGTTCATCAATGATTTTATTTAGATCTGCCATTTAAATTAAATTTTGTTTAACTTTTTTTACTCTTTGCGTGCGCCAAAATAGCAATTTTTGAGCCAGGTGCAAGTAAAATACTTAAAATTTTTTGAGCTGGAGCAGATAAAATACCTACTATTTTAGCCCTTGCTTCGTCTAGGGTGGGTAGTGTGGCAATTTCAGCCACATCTTTAGCCTCTAAAACCTTACCGTCCATAAAACCGGCGACTATTTTTAATTTAGATTCACCTTTTGAATATTTAGCTAATATTTTTGCTGACATAATTGGATCTGATGAAATAGCAGCTGCAGTAGGTCCTGTAAAAAATTTTTCTAAATCTTTACATTTAGTTTCTTTTAAAGCTAACTTTGTAATTCTATTTTTAGTAACTTTGAAGAAAATTCCACTCTTTCTCATTTCATCTCTAATCTTATCAAGTTGCTTTACATTGAGGCCTTTATAATGGGCAATCATTACAGCTTCGTTCGAAGAAAAAACTTTCTTCATTTCCTCTACATAATTTTTCTTTTGTTCCTTTGTCATCATAATTTAAATATCCTTAAAACTTATTTTTAGTGAGGGGCCCATAGTAGGCGATATATAAATATTTTTAACTATTTCAGAATTAAACATACTAGGTTTATCTTTTTTTAAAGTTTCAAAAAGAGATTTGAAATTTTCTAATAATTTTTTATCTGTATAATTCTTTCTACCGATAGAGATACCTATGTTTCCATCTTTGTCATTTTTTACTTCTGAAAACTTATTCTTAACTTTATCAACTGTAGACACAATATCTTCAGAAACTGTTCCTAGCTTTGGATTGGGCATCAATCCCTTTGGTCCCAAAATTTTTCCTAATTTTGCCATTTTTGGCATCATATTGGGCGTACATATTAATTTATCGAATTCAATCTTTCCTGATGAAATTTTCTTAATTAAATCATCAGATCCAAAAATTTCAGCACCACTTTTTTTGGCTTCTGCAGATTTATTTTCATCACAAAGGACGGCTACTTTGATTTTTTTTCCATTACCATTAGGTAATTCAACAACAGTTCTTAAACTATTGTCAGCTCCTTTTATCTTTTTTAAATTTATCTTTAAAGATACGTCAATAGACTCTGATAATTTTGTGTTTGACATTTTTTTTATTTCGGCAATAGCAGTCTCGAAATTGTTAAACTTTTTATTTTTAACCAATTCTTTAAGAGCTTTGTATCTTTTTGATCTTTTTTTCATTATTTTTTCACTTCAATACCCATAGATCTTGCTGAGCCGCATATAATTTTGGTTGCCTCTTCAAGATCGTGTGCATTTAAATCCTTCATTTTTTCCTTTGCAATATTTTCTGCTTGTTTAATTGTTATGGATCCAGCTACTATTCTTCCAGGCTCTTGTGAACCGCTTTTTAGTTTGGCTGCCTCTCTAATGTAATGTGAAGCTGGCGGTGTTTTAATAATAAAATCAAACTTTTTATCTTTATAAACTGTTATAACGACAGGAACTGGTTTTCCCATTAATGATTTGGTTTTTTCATTAAACGCTTTACAGAATTCCATAATGTTAATACCCCTTTGACCTAAGGCGGGTCCTACAGGGGGAGCAGGATTAGCCTGTCCTCCTTTAATTTGTAGTTTAACGTATCCAGTAATTTCTTTTGGCATCTAATTTTTCTCCACTTCGTTAAAAGCAAGATCTACAGGAGTAGGTCTTCCAAAAATTGAAACTGAAACTTTAAGTCTAGATTTTTCTTCATTTACCTCTTCTACTAATCCGGTGAATGATGCAAAAGGTCCATCGCAAACTTTAACTTTTTCGCCTATTTCAAAAGTAATTCCAGACGATGGGCTATCTTTTGAAGAGTTTGCTTGATCAATAATTTGTTTAATTTGAGTTTCTGAAACAGGTATTGGTTTGCCCTCTGGGCCAAGAAATCCACTAACTTTTTGTATGTTTTTTATCTTATGATAAATTTGTTTATTTAGATCTAATTTAACAAGAACGTAACCCGGGAAGTATTTTTTTTGTTTTTGTTTTCTCTTACCTTGCTTTACTTCTGTAATTTTGTGTGTTGGTACTAATATTTCTCCTAGATTTGCATCTAAAGAATTTTTGGACATAACATCCTTAATATTTTCAGCTACTTTATTTTCAAATCCTGAATAAGCTTGTACAATATACCAGTTCATTTAAATCCCAATTGATAATACAATATTTAGAAAAAACTTAAGAATTTGATCTAGAAGAAGAAAAAAAACTGCTGCTAAACTAGCTAAAACAAAAACCATTACAGAGCCTGTAACAGTATCTTTTTTTGTCGGCCAAGTTATTTTAAATGCCTCTTGTTTTACTTCCTGCAAAAATCTTAGTGGGTTTTTCATATTTTTCAACTTCTTTGGCAGGAGCGGAGGGAATCGAACCCCCAACCTCCGGTTTTGGAGACCGGCGCTCTACCAATTGAGCTACACTCCTAGTAGCTTACTTAATTATTTTGGTTACCACTCCAGCACCAACTGTTTTACCGCCTTCCCTAATAGCAAAATTAAGTTTTTCGCTCATAGCTATTGGAGTGATAAGCTTAACATTAAATTTTGCATCGTCTCCAGGCATAATCATTTCAGTCCCAGATGGTAAAGTCACTTCTCCTGTAACATCTGTTGTTCTAAAATAAAATTGTGGTCTATATTTTGTAAAGAAAGGAGTGTGTCTTCCACCTTCTTCTTTTTTCAAAACATAAGCCTGACATTCAAATTCTGTGTGAGGTTGGACGGAACCAGGTTTAGCAAGAACTTGTCCTCTCTCTATGTCGGTTCTCTCTACTCCTCTTAGTAACGCCCCTATGTTGTCCCCAGCTTCACCTGTGTCTAAGATTTTTCTAAACATCTCAACACCTGTGATAACAGTTTTTTTAGTTTCTTTTATACCAACAATTTCTAGTTCCTCTCCAGTTTTAACCACACCTTGTTCTACTCTTCCTGTAGCAACTGTTCCTCGACCAGAAATAGAAAAAACATCCTCGACAGGCATTAGAAAAGGTTTATCTTTAGGTCTAGAAGGCTGTGGAATAGTTTCATCAATAGCTTTCATAAGTTCCATAATTGCATTTTTGCCAGTTGCTTCGTCTTTTCCTTCAACTGCGTTTAATGCTGAACCTTTAACTATTGGAATTTTATCTCCGGGAAACTTGTAAGAGGTTAATAGTTCTCTGATTTCTGTTTCTACTAATTCTAAAAGTTCCTTGTCTTTTACTTGATCAATTTTATTCAAGAAAACAACAATGGCAGGTACTCCAACTTGTCTAGCTAAAAGAATGTGCTCTCTAGTTTGAGGCATTGGTCCATCAGCTGCATTTACAACTAAAATTGCTCCATCCATTTGTGCTGCACCAGTAATCATGTTTTTAACATAGTCAGCGTGACCAGGACAGTCTACATGAGCGTAATGTCTTTTATCAGTTTCATATTCAACGTGTGCTGTTGAAATCGTAATTCCACGTTCCTTTTCTTCCGGGGCTTTATCTATTTGATCATAAGCAATAAATTCTGCTCCACCTTTTTCAGCTAAAACTTTAGTAATAGCTGCTGTCAAAGTTGTTTTACCGTGGTCTACGTGTCCTATTGTACCTATGTTACAATGAGGTTTGTTTCTTTCAAATTTTTTCTTGTCTGCCATTTTTTCCTCTTCTTTATATATAATTTTAAACTTTATTTGGAGCGGATGAGGAGAATCGAACTCCTAGCATCAGATTGGAAATCTGAGGTATTACCATTATACGACACCCGCACAATCCAAACTTTTTCGCCCTCTATTATAAAACACTTCTTAAGTTTGGTGGAGGGGGAAAGATTCGAACTTTCGAAGACCGAAGTCAACGGGTTTACAGCCCGCCCCATTTGACCGCTTTGGTACCCCTCCTAAAACATTGTTAAGGGATACCCAATAACTTAAAAAGTATTTAACAACAAGGGTTTTATAGCCTCTTGGCGAAGAAATGCAATAAATCATTTTGCTTTTAAATATGCTATTTATTTAAACAAATAGTTAAAAATTTCATGAAAAAGAGTAGTTTTTACATCATAGGTAAGCATGCTGTTATTGGGGCACTTAGAAATCCCTTGAGGAAGGTTTTGAGAGTTTTTTTAACAGAAGACTCAAAAAATAAAATTAATAGAGAAAATCAAAGCTTAAATTTACTAAAAAATATTAAAATTTATTATAAAACAAAAAAGGAATTAGATAAATACGTTGGTAGAGATGAAATTAATCATCAAGGTTTTGTTGCTGAAGTTGAACATTTGG
>CACMMU010000008.1 GCA_902614835.1 uncultured Pelagibacteraceae bacterium
CCGTTATAAGAATTTTATCTTTATTTGTTATTTTTAATTCATTGTTAACATTATCATCTAAAAATGTTTTGATATTAATTTCTTCAAAGTTTATTAAATTAAAATTTTTATCTACAATTAAATTCTTAATTTTAAAAAAGTTATTTTCATCTTTAATTGAAATATTCTGAAAAGAAGTATTTTTATTTATTCTAATTAAAAATTTACTGTTTATATTGGCAACCAAATCATTTTCAAAATCATAATTCATACCAGGAATTTTAAGAAAATTTGAAATTTTTTTTGTTTTTAAATTTAGATCTATATCAAAACTATTTTTGATTTTTTTAAGTTTAATTTTACAGTCAAAGAATTCTTTTTCAGAATTTGATAAATTATTCAAATTCCAGGAAGCTTGGTCTATAACAAAATTGTTATTATCGTATGAAAATTTACTAACTAATTTTTTTACTTCAAAGTTTTTTGAAATTTTTAAATTTGCAGAATTTATAACTCCGTCAAATTTAATATTTTTATTTATTTCAAAATTTTTATCTAGTTCTAGTTCTAAATTTTTTATCGTGAATTTTGCACTTTTTACACTGTCTAAGTTTATATTTTCTATTTCTGTTTTGATCAAGGGTTTTACTGAATCAAAATCTAAAATTTTAGTAGCTAAAATTATTTTTTTAACTACTAATTTTTTTTCAATTAAAGGTTCAAGGTCAATATCTGTTCGTAATTTATTTAATGGAATTAAAACATTCAAATAATTTATATTAGGATCAATAAATCTTACAAACAAGGTAAGTTTTTTAATATCTAGTAAAATAGATATTTTATCAAAATCTAATGTAAGATTTTTTTGATTTTTTTTTACTTCTTTTTTGATAATCTCATTAAATCTATCTGTTTCATAACCAAAAAAACTTAGATAAGTTAATCCAATAAACATTAAAAATAGTATGAATAAAAATGTTGAAAAAATTGTTTTTCGCATTATTTTTTTATTTTAAATATTGAGCCTTCAATGAACTTATCTATATTTCCATTTAAAACAGAATCTGGGTTTGTATCTTCAATACCAAATCGTAAATCTTTTACAAGTCTATAGGGCTGTAAAACATAAGATCTTATTTGGTATCCCCAGCCTATGTCTGTTTTTGAATCTGAGTCCTTATTACTTTTTTCTTCTCTTTTTTTTAATTCGTGTTCATAAAGTCTTGCTTTCAGCATCTTAAAACAAGTCTCTTTATTTTTATGCTGAGACCTTTCGTTTTGACACTGAACAACAATTTTTGTAGTCAAGTGTGTTATTCTAACTGCACTATCTGTGGTATTTACATGCTGCCCGCCTGCACCACTTGATCTGTAGGTATCAATTCTTAAATCTTTGTCGTCTATTACAACATCTATGGAGTCATCTATACTTGGGTATATCCATACACTTGCGAAACTGGTATGTCTCCTTGCCCCAGAGTCAAATGGTGATATTCTCACTAATCTATGAACACCTGACTCCCTTTTCATTAACCCATAAAGATTTTCACCAATAATTCTTAAAGTTGATGACTTTATACCCGCCTCTTCACCTTTGTGTTCGCTAATCATTTGATATTTAAATTTTTTCTTATCAAACCATTTCATATACATTCTTCTTAACATTTCAGCCCAATCCTGGCTCTCGGTACCTCCAGCGCCCGCATGGATCTCCATATAGATATCCATATGATCATTCTCACCAGATAAAAAACATTTGATTTCTTGTTTTTTAGTTTCTTTTAAAATTAGTATGATTTTATTAGAACAGTCGTTTAAAGTTTCGCTATCTTTTTCTTCTAAAGCTAGTTTGTTTAAATCCTGTAGATTAATTAAATTTTTTTCTGATTCTGTATAAAACTTTAATATATTCTCAAAAAAATTTTTTTCTCTTATAACTTTTTTTGACTTATTTCTGTCCTTCCAAAAATTTTCTTTTTCTATTTCGGTATTTAATTGCAGAACCTTTTCTTCAGCCTTTTGTATATCAAAGATACCCCCTAATATTTTTTAAGGAATTTTTGGTATCATTTAAATTTTTTTCGAAATCATTCATTAATAGAATCCTTTAAACTTCAAAGATTTACCATAATTCTTACCAAAATTTAAATTTTTTAATCTTACATTTTGTGAACTATTTTCCTTAAAACTTTCTGTGATTGATTGAGAGTCAGCAAAATTTGAAAGATCTCCAGAATCATAATCTATAGGATAAAAATAAATCCCGTCTGGTACTATAAACGGTCTTAAATCTTCTTTGTACAATGCCGTTTCAATAAATTTTTTGAAAACTGGTAGTGCAACTTTTGATCCAGTTTCATACTTGCCTAATGATTTTGGTTCGTCATATCCTATATATACGCCTATAACTAAATTTGATGTGAAGCCAATAAACCAAGCATCAAAATTATCATTTGTTGTTCCTGTTTTCCCTGCAAGAGGTACGTTAAGGTTTCTTAATTTTTTCCCAGTCCCTCTTTTTACAGCTCCTTCTAACATGGAGGTTATTTGGTAAGCGGTTTCTTCGGTTATAACCTGCTTTCTATTATCTAAAATTTTAATGTTATTATCATTATTCTCTAAAAAAATATCACAGCCTTTACAAGACCTGTCTTCTGAGTTAAAAATTGTTTTTCCTCGCCTATCCTGAATTCTTTTAATAATTTTTGAATTCACTTTTTTTCCTCCATTCACAAAGGAACAATATGCGGTTGTTAGTTTTAAAAGTGTAGTCTCATTTGATCCCAATGATACGGATAATAATTCTGGTGTTTTATCATAAACTCCCAGGTTTTTAGAAATCAATTTTATTTTTTCAAAACCCAAATCTTGAGCTATTCTAACAGTCATTAAATTTCTAGATTTCTCTATCCCCTTTCTTAAAGTAGATAAGCCATAGAATTTTTTTCCATAGTTTTCTGGTTTCCAATCTTTAAGTCCAGCACCCTGCTCGCTTACAAATGGAGCATCAAGAATAAGAGAGTTTGGTAAATAACCATTTTCTAATGCTGCGGCATAAACTATTGGTTTAAATGCTGATCCAGGTTGCCTTCTAGCTTGTGTAACTCTGTTAAATTCACTAGACTTGTAACTATATCCTCCAACCAATGCTTTGATTTCTCCGTTATGTGGATCCATCACAACAATGCCTCCGTTAACTAACGGAATTTGTTTTAAATCCCATTTTTCTTGAGAATTTTTTTTTACAAACACTAAATCTCCGATTTCAAACAATTCTTTAAAGTTTTTTTTATTTGTCCATTTTAAATTTTCAAAATAAATATTATTTTGTTTTTCTTTATTAATAATTTTTATTTCCGATACATAATCATTAATTTTCAAAACTTGGGCTACTTCCCACCCTAAAGATTTGTCTATATTTAACTTTTTAATTATTTCTTTCCAATTTTCATTCTGAAAAACATTGGCTATTGGACCTCTCCAGCCCTTTCTTTTGTCATATTCTTCAATGCCAAACCTTAAAGATTTTAAGGCTGATATTTGATACTCTGGATGTAAAGGTGTGCTAATTGATAGGCCTTGGGAATAAAGTTTTTCAAAACCATAATCTGTTTTTACTATTCTTCTTACTTCTTCAGTATATGATTTTGCCTCTTCTATTAAAAAAACCTTTCTATTTTTCAATTTAATTCCTGAATTGGAAAATTGTTTAAATTCACTATCTGAAATATATCCATTTTCTTTTAAATTTCCTAAAACTAAGTTCCTTCTTGTTTTTGCTAAATCAGGAGATCTGAATGGATTGTATTTGCTCGGAGCTTTAGGCAAGGCTGCAAGAAGTGCTGATTCAACATAATCAAGCTCTTTAACCGATTTATCAAAATACTCGAGACTTGCTGACGCTACACCATAAGTACCTTGGCCTAAATAAATTTCGTTCAGGTATAATTCTAAAATTCTTTTTTTTGTAAAAGCTTTTTCAATCCTAAAAGCAAGTATTGCCTCCTTAATTTTTCTTTTAAGGGATACCTCATTTGTAAGCAAAAAGTTTTTTGCTACCTGTTGAGTTATAGTTGATGCTCCCTCCAATCTTTTATTTGAAAGAATATTTTTAACATTTTTAATAACTGCTCTTGTCACTCCTTTTGCATCTACACCCGGATGTTGAAAGAAATTTTTATCTTCTGCAGAAAGAAATGAATCTATTACTTTTTTTGGTATTGAGTCGTATGGTATAAATAACCTTTTTTCTAAAGCGTACTCTGCTACTAATTCTCCATTATCAGTATATACTCTGCTTAATACTGAAGGTTCGTAATTTGATAATTTTTTATAGTCGGGTAATCCTGCCGAAAAATACCAAAAAGCAGAAAATAAAAGAAAAATACCTATTAAAAAAATGCTTATTGAAAACCTAATAAAATAGCCTGTAGCTTTAGATATCCGCATAATATATTTTTAAATAAATCCTCAATTTTGGCTATCTTATGGCATTTTTAAATTTATAAACTTACAATTTCACAAAAAAACAGATATAATGTTGATATGTATAATTATAATAAAAATTATCTAAACAAAATAACATTTATGAACGGAATTCATTTATCATGGAAAAAAATTTGTATATCGATGCTTCGCATCCTGAAGAAACTAGAGTTGTGCTCAAATCAAAATCTTACATTGAAGAATACGAGTCAGAGAATAAGAATAGCTTAAGTTTAAAAAATAATATTTATCTAGGAATAGTCAGCAGAGTTGAGCCTTCTTTGCAAGCGGCATTTATAAACTTTGGAAGAGAAAGGCATGGTTTTTTAGCATTTAGCGATATTCAATCAGATTATTATCAAATTCCAACGGAAGATAAAGATGAGTTAAAAAAAGCAGAAGAAAAAATTAATGAGGATTTAAAAGAAAAAACTGAAAGTGATGAAATTGATAATAAATCTGATGAAAGCTCAAATAAAGACAAAAATAATGGAGGAGAAAACCCAGAAGTAAAAGAACCATTGAGTAGCCAGTCAGATAAAATCAGAGAAAATTTAAAAAAAAGATACGGTGTAAGGAGATATAGAATTCAAGAAGTTATTAAACCCGGACAGGTTATTCTTATACAGGTAATAAAAGAAGAAAGAGGTCAAAAAGGAGCTGCTCTTACAACTTTTATATCGTTGGCAGGAAAATATATTGTATTGATGCCGAACACTGCAAAAGGTGGCGGTATATCAAGAAAAATTTTTAATTATGAGGAAAGAAACAAGATCAGAAAAATACTAAATGAAATTGATATTCCAAAAAATATGGGGCTTATAGTTCGAACTGCTGGATCAGGAAAATCAAAAAACGAAATAAATAACGACCTTCAAGGAACAACTAAAATATGGGAAGAAATAAAAAACAAAACAGTAAATTCGACAGCCCCCGTTCTGATACATGAGGAAGGCGATATCATTAAGAGAGCGCTAAGAGATATGTATGATAATGATACAAAATATATTTATATTGAGGGTAATGATGGATATCAAAAAGCAAAAACTTTTATGAAGCAATTAATGCCACGTAATGCAAAATTTATAAAAAAATATAGAGGAAAAATCCCATTATTCCATAGCGAATATATTGAACAAAGTTTAAATAAAATTTTTGAACCTGTTGTTAAATTAAAGTCAGGAGGTTATTTGGTCATAAGTCCTACCGAAGCTCTTGTGGCTATAGATATAAATTCAGGACAGTCTACCAAACAGTTAAATATAGAAAAAACTGCTGTTAATACTAATGTAGAAGCTGCAGAAGAAATAGCTAGACAAATTAAAATTAGAGATCTATCGGGATTAATCGTTATAGATTTCATAGATATGTTAAATTTTCATAATAAAAGAATTGTTGAAAGAAAAATTAAAGAAAAACTAAAATTAGATAGAGCAAGAATACAAATTGGTCGAATAAGCAATTTTGGTCTTTTAGAAATGACACGTCAAAGGCTAAAGGAAAGCTCTGTCAAATGGGAAGTTACTCTTTCTTTAGAATCCTTTGCTCAAAAAATTATTAAAAAAATAGAAATGTTAGCCTTTTCTAGTAAAACAAAAGTTATTGAGGCTAGTGTTCCAGAAAAAGTTAAAAATTATTTAAATGATTATTTCGAAAAAGAAATAGATTTTTTTCAAAAAAAATACAAATTTAAGATAGTCATTAATAGCGACAAAAATCTTATAATACCCGAATATAAAATTTTATTACTAAATAAAAACAAGAAAGTAATTAATAGAGTTGAAAATTTTATTAATATTAATGGAAAAAAAGTAAATCATAGAAATAATAAAATTGTTAATATTGATAAAAAAAAGGACCCTAAAAATACTTCTCTTGGTAAAATTCTTTGGACGAGGAGAAAAAAGAAAGTATTAAATTAATCCTTTGTTAGATGTACTAGCAGATCCATAATCTTGAAAAGCAATCCTTCCTGCTAAATAAGATTTTCTTCCAGCTTTCACGGCATCTCTCATTGATGAAGCCATCATGATTGGATTTTTTGCTTTAGCAATAGCAGTATTAACTAGAACTCCATCACAACCAATTTCCATAGCCACCGTTGCATCCGATGCTGTTCCAATACCAGCGTCAACGATCACTGGAACTTTTGCGTTACTTACAATTATCGATAAGTTTAATTTATTTTTTATACCCCTGCCAGATCCGATTGGTGAAGCTAAAGGCATAATTGCAGAAGCTCCCAAATCCTCTAATTTTTTGGCGATTATTGGATCATCAGAACAGTAAACCATTACTTTAAATCCTTCTTTAACTAAAACTTCTGTTGACTTCAAAGTCTCAACCATATTTGGATACAAAGTTTTTTTATCACCAAGCACTTCGAGTTTTACTAATTTCCAGCCGCCCATTTCTCTTGCCAACCTCAAGGTTCTTAAAGCATCTCTTGAATTAAAACAGCCCGCTGTATTTGGTAAATAAATAATTTTTTTTGGATTTAAATAATCCATTAAGACTGGTTTTTTTTTGTCCAAAATGTTTACTCGTCTTACAGCAACTGTTACCATGTCTGCTCCTGAAGCCGTTACAGCCTCTGCTGTCTGTTTAAAACTTTTGTATTTTCCTGTTCCTACAATAAGACGAGATTTAAGAACATGTTTATCAACCCTTAAATAATCTTTTTTCATTTAACCTCCACCAATGAAGTGGACTATTTCAATTCTATCATTGTTTTTAAGCTTTTTCTTTTTAAAGTGATTTTTTGGCAATATTTCTCCGTTTAGCTCTATAGCTATCTTTTTTTCATCTAATCTATATTTTTTTATAAGATCTTCGATGTTAATATCTTTGCTAACTTTTATTTTTTTTCCATTTAATTGTATTTTTGCCATAATTGAGATATTTTTAATTTTTATTATACCAAAATGAGTCAAAAAATCCTTGTTATTAATGGTCCTAATTTAAACTTGCTAGGCACTAGAGAGAAAGACAAATATGGAGGCACCTCTCTTACAGACATACAAAAAAAATGTGAGAACTACTCTAAAAAAATTGGTCTACAAGTTGATTTTAAACAGTCGAATGTAGAAGGTGAAATAGTAAATTTTATTCAAAACACAAAAGACAATCACCATGGTATCATTATCAACGCTGGAGGATATACACACACATCTGTAGCAATACTTGATGCTCTGCTAGCAGTAAAAAAACCAACTATAGAATTACATATAACAAACATTTACAAAAGAGAGGATTTCAGGCATAAGTCTTTAATTAGTAAAGTTGCCGATGGAATAATTTGTGGATTAGGTGCTGATGGATACATTATGGCACTCGATGGAATAAAAAAAATTATAGCTAATGAAAATTGATAAGAAATTAATTAAAGAATTAAAAGATTACCTTGAAGAATTTGGCTTATCAGAAATCGAATATCAAGATGGTAGTAAGAAGATTAAAGTTGCAAAAAATTTAATTTCTAATAGTCCTGTTACTGCTCACAAACCAGGTTTAACAAAACCTAAAGAAGAAAGTGGAACAAAGATTACTTCTCCAATTATAGGAACAGCTTATTTGGCACCTGAGCCTGGTGCTAAAAAATTTGTTGAGGTTGGTCAACGAGTTAAAAAAGGACAAACTATTATGATAGTTGAGGCAATGAAAACAATGAATCATGTTCCATCTACTTCGGATGGTGAAGTTAAAAAAATTTTAGTCCAAGATGGTGAAGCAGTAGAGTTTGGTCAAACTTTAGTTCTTTTGAAATAATTAATGTTTAAAAAAGTTTTAATTGCGAATAGAGGAGAAATTGCGGTCAGAGTAATAAGGGCCTGTAAGGAATGGGGAATTGGAACGGTCGCAGTACATTCCGATGTAGACTCCGAGTCAATGCATGTTCGTTTAGCAGATGAAAGTGTTTGTATAGGATCTCATCAACCGCAAAATAGTTATCTAAATATTCCCGCAATAATATCTGCTATAGATGTTACGGGGGCTGAGGCTGTTCATCCTGGTTATGGTTTTTTATCAGAAAATTTCAAATTTGCAGACATGATTGCTAAACATGGAATAAAATTTATTGGGCCTAAAGCTGAGATTATAAAAAAAATGGGAGATAAAATTGAGGCTAAAAGAATAGCCAAACAAAATGGTTTACCTGTGATTGAAGGATCAGAGGGTGGAGTGAAAAATGTAGATGAAGCAAAGTTGATTTGTAAAAAAATTGGCTATCCAGTTTTAATTAAAGCTTCAGGTGGTGGTGGTGGAAAAGGAATGAAAATTGTTGAGAGTGAGGATAAATTAGAAGGATTATTTTCTTTGGCACGTCTAGAAGCAAAAAAATATTTTGGAAACGAAGAGGTTTATATTGAAAAATATTTTAAAAATCCCAGACACATTGAGGTTCAAATTATGTCTGGTAAAAATAGAACGGTTCATTTAAATGAGAGGGATTGTTCTGTTCAAAGAAAACATCAGAAATTAATAGAAGAAACTCCTAGTCCGGTATTAGATGAAAAGACTAGATCAGATTTGTTAGACAAAACAGTTAAGATGGTGGAGGCCCTAGGTTATGAAGGTGCAGGTACGGTTGAGTACATATATGAAAATGGAAAGTTTTATTTTTTGGAGATGAATACTAGGGTTCAAGTAGAGCATCCTGTAACTGAAGTTCAAACTGGAATTGATATAGTTAAAGAACAGATATACGTGGCTTATTCTGGTGAGACAGCATTAAAACAGAGTGATATCAGTGCAAGAGGACACACTATAGAATGCAGAATTAATGCTGAGGATCCTTCTAAAGATTTTCAACCAAGTCCAGGAATAATCTCAGTATGCCATCAACCTTCGGGCTTTAGAACAAGAGTAGATGGATCAATTTTTCAGGGATGCAAAATTACTCCCTATTATGACAGTTTAATAGCTAAAGTAATTTGTAAAGGTAGAAATAGAACAGAGGCCATACAAAGAACTTTGAGATCTTTAAATGAGTTTGTAATAGATGGAGTAACGACTACCATAGATCTTCATAAAAAAATACTTTCTCACGAAAAATTTATTAGCTCTGAATTTGATACTAATTGGTTATCAAAAGAAAAGTTTTATTAGAATAGTTATTTGAATTGAATATTAATTATTTAAATGATATTAAATCCTAATTATGGGATACCCAAAAAAACATAGAGGAAGACGTAAAATTGGCTCAAAAAAAAGAAGGGCTAGAAAAAGAAATAAAAAAAGGTAATTTGCTCTAAATGGAACTTAGAACTCAAATTAAAAAGTTGAGTTTGTGGATATTTGTAATTCCATTTATAACTGTAAATCTTTGTTTGTTTATATCTGTTAATTATCACATCTTTGACAACACTTTCTTTAGTGTGGATCAAATTGGTCGCTCTGGTCCGACCTTTCCGTACTTTGATGGCGGTGTATCCATAAGTAGAACAGCGAGAACATTTCCTGCGTATTTAGTTTTTAAACCTGGAATGATTATAACGTCAATTTTATTAATTATTTATTGGATAAAAACAAACAGAATTATAAATAATTATCAAAATGATGAAAATAAAAAAAATCTTTTTAAAATTTTAGGGATCATATCAGCGATATTTCTGATAATTCATTCAATATTTTTGGGAATTAAGTTTGATCATGACTTATATAAATTTTTTAGAAGATTTGTTTTATTGAGTTTTATTATTTTTGAAATAATCGCTCAGTCATTACTTGTGTATAAATTTTTTAAAATTAAAAATATTTTAAAAGAAGATATAAATAGATATGTTTTGGTACTTAAAATAATTCTTGTGACTATTTTAGTACTGGTGGCAATAATAAGTTTACCCATTGTGGTGCAATCAGGTAACGCACACCTCAAACATGCTTTGGAATGGAATTATTTTGCGGGTGTAATTTTTTTTTATTTTTTAACTTTTTTGTTTTGGAAGAAATCTTAAAACCCTAGTCTACACACCCAAGGGTGCGCAGACTTAAGTTTTGGCCCGTCGTTTTAGTACTACCGCCAAGCCTCCCGTTCTACAATTTTAGTACTACTCTGCAGAACTTTCTGCCCGTTAAGCTTAAACCTCTCGGCCTTTCCTTAACTGGCCAGTTAAGAGTTGCCTCTTAATTCATAATCATAATAATATCTGAAATTTTAACATCCATCACTTTATAGTTGTTTTTTTTAATGGTCTGTTAGTTATGTGGATAAATTTTTATTTACTGTCTTATCAATCCAACCGCCGCCCAGAACTCTTTCTCCAAATTTATCCTTGGAATAAAATACACATGCCTGCCCGGGTGATATTCCTTTTTCATTTTCTAAAATTTCAACTAATGCGGTATCTTTTTTTAAAATTAGTTTTGCACGTAATAATTTTCCAGTAGATCTAACTTTAATAAAAATATTATCATTAAACGAATTATGATCAGACAAAAGATTAATATTTCTTAAATAAAGCTTTTTTACATTTAAACAATCTTGTGGTCCAACTACTATGGAGTTATCTTTGGCTCTTATATCAATTACATAAAGAGGATCTTTACTAGAAATTTTTATACCCTTTCTCTGTCCGATTGTGTAATTAATAATTCCATCATGAGAACCTAACTTTTGTCCTTTCAAATTAAATATGTCACCCTTTTTAAAAGACTGGGGCTTGTACTTCTCAATAACTGAAGCATAGTCACCTCCTGGAACAAAACATATATCTTGGCTATCTGGCTTTTCTGCTACACTTAAATTTAATTTGCTTGCAATTTTTCTTGTTTCTAATTTATCGATAGAGCCCAAAGGAAAACGTAGGTAATCGAGTTGTGCCTGGGTTGTGCTAAATAGAAAATAACTTTGATCACGATCTTTGTCTTTTGCTCTGTACATTTTACCTTTTCCATTTTTTTCTTTTCTTACAACGTAATGACCCGTAACAAGAGCGTCTGCTTTTAATTCTTTAGCGAATTTAAAAAGATCTCTAAACTTAACAGTCTGATTACATTGAACACAAGGTATTGGAGTTTCACCAGAAACATAGCTATCAATAAATGAGTCTATTACATCGGTTTTAAATTTTTTTTGGTAATACAAAATCTTATGATTAATACCTAAAGTTTCAGAAACTCTTTTGGCATCAACAATATCTTTTCCAGCACAACATTGTCTTCCATTATTAGATGATTTTGTATCATCATATAATTTTAAAGTTATTCCAGTTACATCATATCCTTGTTCTTTCATCAGACCTGCGACAACTGATGAGTCTACGCCTCCAGACATAGCAACGACTATTTTGGTGTCTCTGGGTAATTTTTTTATACCTAGTGAGTTATTCATAAATTGTTATATATTATAAAAAAATAAAATATTCCATTATGCAATATGATATAGAACCTGGTAATTTTGTAGTAAATCCGACAAAATTAAGTTGGGGTGTTGGGCAAGTCCAGTCTGTTATTAAGAATAAAGCTACTGTAAATTTTCCAAATGTTGGTAAACAGGTCATTAATTTGGATAATATTAGTTTAGAAAAGGTTAATAATGAATAATGAAGAGTTAAGAAAAATAGTTGAAGGACTAATAGATACCACAAATATAGCGGGTAGCAAATCTGTCGAACTTCAAAAGAAAGGTTTGAAGATAACTGTAAAGCCCGACAAATCACCGGTTAGCAATGGTGACTTAGAGGTCGATAAAATTCTTACTGAAAGAATAAAAAAATTAACTCCTAATATACATATTGTTTCTGAAGAGACAGTGGACATGACAAAAAAAAATACTTTATCAACTTATTGGTTAATAGACCCTATCGATGGGACAAAAGAATATATCGCTGGAAAGGATCATTATACTTTAAATGCTGCTCTGATAATTAATAAAATACCAGCACTTGGGATAATTGGAGTGCCTAAAAAGAATAGATTATTTTATTCTTACGGAAAAAATAATTCCTTTATGATTGAGAATGAAAAAAAAATAAAATTAACTTGTCAAAAGAAGACCCCTGAGAAAGAAGTTCATGCATTATCAAATGAAGTTAACCCTTCTCAGGATATAATAGATAAGTTAAAAGAATTTGGTATGACCTCTTACAAAAAATTAAGTTGTTCATATAAATACTGTGTTATTGCTGCTGGAGAATTTGATTTATATGCTGATAAAATTAGAGCTAAGGAATGGGATGATGCAGCTGGACAAGCAATTGCGGAAAGCGCGGGCGCTATTGTCACTACACTCGAAGGTGAAAAATTTATATATGGAAAAGAAGATTACAGAAATCCAACTATTTTGATAAGAAGGAGTAAAAAGCTAGATGCTTAAAACTATATTAATTATAATAATTTCTGTATCAATTTTTGGGTTAGTAACTTTCGTGGCAGTTAAAAATATTATGAAAAAAAGGATTGAATATTACCTAAAATTAAATGAAAAAAAAAAGAAAACTAAATAAGCTTAATAAGTTTATTAAACTCTTTTTGTGTCATATTTAAAATTTTTTTTGAAATTTCATAAGTAAATCCTGACCTAGCTAAGATTCCTATATCTTTTTTATAAAAAAGTTCTCTATTTGTGTCTGGGCGCATAGGTCCTATCCTTTTTTTTTTACAAATTTTCATGGCAGAAACGAAATCCGGATCCGACTTTTCATTCTTAATCTTCTCTAAGCTGTGCTGTATATTTCTTTGCTCAATCCCTTTGCTTTTTAACGAGTACCTGATTTTATTTAAAGAATAACCCCTACGAAAAAGCATTCTGGCTTTGGAGTCTGAATAAAGGCTATCATTTAAAAAATGTCTTTTTTCCAAATTCGATACAATACTATCTATTATTTCCGTTACTTCTTTTTTTTGTCTAGATCCTTGAAACTTAGTTAAATATTTTTTTAATAAATATGTTTTTACTTGTTGTTTAGATGGATTGTACTTTGCAAGATATGAATAAGCCAAATCTCTCAAATTAACTGTTAAATCATCAAATTCTTTTTTGTTGGATATTGGATCCATTGCTTTTATATTATACAAATTTTTATGATAGATAATCTTTTATCTTTTTTAACATATGAAAAAATTTACTATATTGCAAATATAGGAGTTATTCCTTGTTGGTTATTGTTAATTTTTTTTCCAACTCATGTAATAACAAAATTTTTTGTAAAATCTATTATAATTCCAGGTTTATTATCCACAGCTTATATTTTTATTTCATATCAGATTTATATAACTGAAAATATTTTTGAAGTTTTTAATCTTTATTTAGGATTAGAAGAACTTTATACTTTATTTTCAAACGAAGCTTTTCTTTTGATTTTTTGGCTACACTTTCTAACTATAAGTTTATTTGTTGGAAATTGGATAGCAAGTGACTCTAAAATATATATGGTTTCTAAAATCTTTGTAATTATATCGTTAATTACCACTTATTTTACTGGACCGGTTGGCTTAGTTTTCTATTGGTTAATTAGAATTTTTTATTCAAAAAAAATTAATTATTATGACTAAATTTATTGAGTTTTATTTTGATTTCAGTAGTCCCTATTCTTACATTGGGTATAAAGAAATAAGACGATTTGAAAAAAATAATTTATTCAAAATTAAGTACATGCCAATACTCTTGGGAGGCTTACATAACTCGGCTGGAGTAACTCCAGCAGCTTTCATATCTCTTAAAAAAAAATATATGATAGATGATACAAATTTAATTTCAAAAAAAAAAAATATTAAATTTATTTTTAATTCATATTTTCCTATAAAAACTGTAAATTTTATGCGCGGTATAATAATTGCTGAGAAGGGTGATTTTCAAAAAATTTATATTGAAAAGATTTTTGATGCTATTTGGAGAGATGGGTTGAACATGAATGATCAAACAATAATAGAAAAGGTACATAAAAATATGGATATAAACCCTGAAAGTTTTTTTAAAAAAGCTACTGATCAAAAAATAAAAGATAAACTTAGAAAACTTACAGACAATGCTCTAAAAAAAGGTATCTTCGGTGCTCCAACTTTTCTAGTTAATAAAAAAATTTTTTGGGGACAAGATAGACTTACGTATGCAGTAGATGAGATCAAAAAAATAATTTATTTTTTTTCTTTGTGTACTACTTCAAATCCTTGATTTGCTAACGAACCAAATCCTCCTTGCACATGGGCAATATTTTCATAACCCATGTCTTTTAGTGTTTTAGTGGCAAGAGCTGATCTCATTCCAGCTGCGCAAAATAACACTAGTTTTTTATCCTTTGAAAATTTAGACTCATTATAATATTGACTTTTTGGATCCATCCAAAATTCCAACATTCCTCTAGGTATATGCAAAGCACCCTTTATAGTTCCCTCTCTCCATAATTCTCTAATATCTCTAATATCAATTAACGTACACTGGCTCTTGTTCTCTAATTCTTTTACATCTTTGGGCTCAAGTGTTTTAATTTCTTTTAGCGCTATATCAACCAGCTCTTTAGAAGATTTAATATTCATTTAAAATAATATAAACTATTATATATATAAATGGAATGAAAGAGATCAAAACAAATAAAAAAAATCTCCTAATTAAAATCTTCATCAAATTATGTAGGCTATTTGGTTTTGAGATAATTGATCAAAGCAATTTTAGTATTCCAACTTCTGGAAAATCTCTTAGTGACAATATATCTACACCTGGAAAAAAATCTATTATTCTGCCACTTGGAGAAGTAAACATTACAAGGCCGATTAGATCACTCGATATAATCTTGCGTACATGTATGACTGTGGGGATGCTGACACAATCTAAAAAAAGAATTTTTGAAAAAAACAAAGAAGAGTATACAAAAAAAACTTTGCTCTCCCTAATTAACAGTGTTAATCACGCTAAAATTATATTTAAAAATACAAAATTTAAAATTTTTGTAATCGATCATAATTCTTCAAAAAATCAAATCGAAAATATAAAAAATATTCTTAAAAATTCAAATATTAATTTTGAAGTTATGAGTTTGCAAATAGAAGAATTTTCGAAACAAATTAAAGATATAAATGAAGAAAACAAAGAAGTAACTGAAAATCAAAAGTCAAATATGTCAAATATTCACCAGTCATTAATTCTATCAAAAGAAAAAAGTGAAGATTTAACCTACTTTGTAGAAGATGACTACATACATGAAAAAATATGCTTGAGCGAAATTCTTCATGCTTATGAAAGAATTGCTTCTTTAACAAAACAAGATCTTATAGTTTGCCCTACAGATTATCCTTATCTTTACTCAAAGGCTGATAAAACAAGAATTTTTCTTGGAGAAAATAGGCATTGGAGACAAATTGATCAAACGCTGTGCACTTTTTTAACAAGTAAAAATATAGTCCAAAAACACTGGAACGAGCTCATAAGCATGTGTAAATTTGAGCACTACCCTTTCGAAAAACCCCTTCATAATATATATGAAAAAGAATTATGTATCTCGCCAATGCCTTCATTAGCTGTGCACTTTACAAACATAAATTCAGCATATGGATTATCTCCAAATGTAAATTGGAAAAGATTATGGGACGAGAATGAAATCTAAAAAAAGCAAAAAAGCCTCTAATTTCAAACTTCAGTCAACATCTAAAAAAGCTTTTGAGTTATCAAAAATAAAATCGGGAGTAGTGCTCTATTTTTATCCAAAAGACAATACACCTGGTTGCACGTTAGAGACCATAGATTTTTCGAAATTGTATATGAAATTCAAAAAACTAGAATATGAAATTGTTGGAATTTCAAAAGATAGTATAGAAAGTCACTTAGGTTTTAAAAAAAGATTTAAAGTTCCATTTGAACTTTTATCCGATGAAAAACTTCAAGTTCAAAAGAAATACGGTGTGTGGGGAAAAAAATCCTTTTTAGGAAAACAATTTATGGGAACAATTAGATCAACAATAGTTATAAATAAAGGTAAAATTTTAAAAATATGGTCTAATGTAAGAGTAAAAAATCACGCCCAAGAAGTTCTTGATTTTATAAAGTCACAAAAATAAAAAGGCCCGATTTCTCGGGCCTTAATATTTACCAAACTTAAGGGAAGGTAATTCTTAATTTTAAATTAGTCTCTTATTCCGTAAGCTATTACACCAACTTCGGATTTATCAGTTCCAAGCCTTTCAGCTTCTTTACTAATTCTAATTCCAATAGTCATTTTCATAATTGACCATACGATGTATGACACTACGAAAACGAAAACTACTACTGAAATTGTTCCTAGGAATTGTGAACCAAAACCTACTTCTGTATTTGTAAATGGAACTGCTAATGTACCCCATACTCCAGCAACTAAGTGTGCAGGAATAGCACCAACAACATCATCTATTTTCATTTTGTATAATAGTTTTGTTGAGTAGTACATTAATACACCAGCTATTGCTCCAATCACGATTGCAGCAAGTGGGCTTGGCGCTAAAGGTTCTGCTGTTATACCTACTAAACCAGCGATAGCACCATTAAGCATCATGACTACGTCGGTTTTACCACCAGCGAGTCTAGATACTGCAGCAGCAGCTAATACACCACCACCTGCAGCTAAGTTTGTATTAATATATATTGTTGCAACAGAACTAACGTCTTCAAGAGTTCCAGCAGCTAATTGTGAGCCACCATTAAATCCAAACCAACCTAACCAAAGTATAAATACTCCAAGTGTTGCTAATGGAATTGAAGAAGCCGCAAAAGGTGCCATAGCTTTTACGCTACCTCCTGAGGTAAATCTTCCAGATCTTGCTCCGAGCACTATTGCACCGGCAAGAGCAGCAGCTCCTCCAGCAGCATGTACTAATGTTGAACCTGCAAAATCAGAGAAACCAGCAGCTGATAACCAACCACCGCCCCACTGCCATCCCATTTCAATTGGATAAATAAATCCAGTTAAAATAGCAGCAAATAAGAAGAACGGCCAAATTTTAATTCTTTCAGCCAATGTTCCTGACACGATTGACATTGTTGTTGCACAGAATACCATTTGGAAAAACCAATCTGAACCATCAGAATAACCTGTCTCTAATGATGATGCGTCACTCCAAGAAGAGAATGATCCTATCCATCCACCTTCGGGTATACCGTAAGCTAAATTGTATCCAACTAACCAGAACATTACTCCGGCAATTGAATATAAACCTATATTTTTTGCACAGATTGCTGATACACTTTTAGATGTAACCAGCCCTGATTCCAGCATAGCAAAACCCGCTGCCATCCACATGACCAGAAAACCTGACATTAAAAATAATATTGTATTGAATATGTATTGTACTTCTGCCGATACAGTCGTATTAGCATACCCTAAACCAGCAAAGCTGAAATAGAGTGCTGTACCTGCAAAAAAATAACCAAGTATTTTTTTCATACTTCCTCCTTTGTTTTATAATTTTTAAATGATAGGTCGAAAAAGAGTTACGTTAAGTGATGAGATTAGTTATGCAGTTTTTGCATTGGGGTGTGGCATTTTTAAACAACCCCCAAAATTTAATTATTTTAGGGATTGTTTAAACTGTTTATCTGTTGAACATGTCCTTAAGGCCCTTAGCAGGTAAAAATTTTACCTTCTGAGAAGCTGCTATCTGGATTTGCTCTCCAGTTCTAGGATTTCGGCCTACTCTAGCCTTTCTCTTAGCTACCTTATATGTACCAAAACCTGCGATTTTCACCGCTTCGTCGTTTTTTAAGCAATCTAAGATTATCCCAGTTATAGTGTCAAAAGTCCGCTCAGCATCAGCCTTGCTTTGGTTCATGCTTCCTGCGATTTTGTTAACTAGCTGTTTTTTGTTCATTTTTGCCCCTTTTTTATTGATATTTTTAATCTCTACAAAAAAGCAGTTAAATCAACGATAATTTAGTATAATTTTTAAATATTAACACAATATATGGTATACATTCAAAAAGGCTTGATTTTATTGACTTTTTTAGGTTTTTTAAAATTCCTAAAAAACTCCCCAATCTTTTAAATCATTGAATGTTGTAAAAACCATTAGGGAAAGCAACAAAAAAAGACCGATTCGAAAAAAACCTTCTTGGGTTTTTTGTTTTAACGGTCTTCCCAAAATTTTTTCAAAAAAGTAAAACATTAAATGTCCGCCATCTAAAAGAGGTATTGGGAATAGATTAATTAGACCAAGGCTTATGGAGATATAGGCAACGGTGCTTAGAAAGGCCAAAAGGCCAAATTCTATAACTTGTCCGGATATTTTTGCAATCTTAATTGGCCCCCCCAACTGAGATGTGTCACCCTTACCTTGAAATAAAGAGCCAATAAAATTCATAGTTGTCTTAATAACAAACCAAATCTCCTTAAAAGAATAATAAATAGCTGTAGCTGGTCCCAACTTTTGCTTATTAAATTCGTTATTAACTGGAGATATTTTTATTCCGATAATCCTCTTTTTTATAGAATTACCAAATGTATCTTTTCCATCAACAATATTAGGTTTTGCAAACAGTGTGATTTCATTTTTATTTCTTAAAACTTTTATTTCGATTTTTTCAGACGAACCTGTGTTAATAAACATAGATACCTCAAGTATACTCTGAACCTTATTGCCATCAATTGAAGTAATAATATCGTTTTTTTTAAGACCAGCTTTTTCAGCTGGACTCTCGATAGAAACTTCCTCTATTTTTGCAGGTGTAAAATCTTTTCCCACAAACATATAAATTCCAGAGAAAATTACAATAGCTAACAGAAAATTTGCCAAGGGACCACCAGCAACAATTAATGTTCGTTGATACAAAGGTTTTGTAACAAATAACTTTTTCTGATCTTCTTTATTATATTTTTTTAAAAGCTCTTCTTGTTCAGCTTGACTAAATACGTTTCTATCACCAAAAAATTTGACATATCCTCCGAGAGGAATTAAGCAAAATTTCCACCTAGTGCCTTTTTTATCATTAAAACCAAATATTTCCTTGCCAAATCCAATAGAAAAATCTGAGACACCTACACCATATTTTCTTGCAAAATAATAATGTCCGTATTCATGAATGAATACTACAAGTGTAATCAGTATTATAAAAGGAATTAAATAACTCATTGTTCCCAAGGACCTTTGTTTATTTTTTTTATTTTTGTTTTATAATTATTTTTTTTACTTTTTTTGTTAAAAAATAATATCAAAATTACTCCTGAAATAAAACCACCTATATGTGCGGCGTATGCCACACCCCCTCCCGAGGATGAAGATAAAAATGAATTTATAAATTGCAAAACAAACCAAAATCCCAAAACATATAAAGCTCTAATTTTAATTAGTTGACTAAAAAAACCAAATGGAATTAAAACTAAAACTCTAGCATTTGGATAATTAACAAGATAGGCTCCTAAAACACCTCCTATGGCACCGCTAGCTCCAATCATTGGTATTTGAGAATTAACATCTACAAATACTTGTGACATTGCAGCACCAACACCTGAGACAAAATAAAATATTACAAAGTTTAAAGTGCCCAAATCATCTTCAATATTATCTGCAAAAATCCACATGTATAACATGTTACCGATAAGGTGCATCCATCCTCCGTGCATAAACATAGAGGTAAAAATTGTGCCGATGGGTGAAATTTTATTAAGGTTGTCAGGTAATTGATCTATCCCTAGAAAAACTGACGGTATTAATCCATATGAATATGTAAATTCTCTAAGCTCAATTTCGCTTAGGCCCAGTTGGGCTAAAAATATTATCACACAAAAAAAAATAATACCGTAACTTACAATGGGCCTTCCTTTAGTTGGATTATCGTCTTTAAGAGGTATCATTTTTTTTAAATCTTCGAATAAAAAGCATTAATTAATATCTTTTTCTATATTTAAAATATTTGATTTTATCAACTTATAATTGTATGATAATCGCCATGAGCGAAAAGGTATCAATACTACTGTCTGACGTATCAATTAAAGGTGATGTAGTAGAAAAAGAAAAGTTAGTTACAGATTCTAAAATAGACGGTGATATCACCTCAGATAAACTAGTTACACACCAAGGAAGTAAAATAAACGGCAACATAAGTTCATCAAGTGTCACTTTAGGTGGGGTATCAAAAGGCAACATAAATTCTGATAAAATTAATATAAAGTCGACTGCTGAAGTAGAGGGGGTTTTAAATCAAAAAAATCTTTCTATAGAAGAAGGTGCAAAACTCAAAATTAAAGCAGAAACTTATTAATTAAAATTTCCATTCACTTAATTTACTAAACAAAAAATTTCTAAAGGCTACTAATCTTGCATTATTTTTTAAAGATGCGGGATAAACAAAATGAGTTTCGGTTGGTTTTCCTGGTTCGTTAGGTAAAACTTTTGTAATACCACTAATATTGTGTGCAATATAATCTGGTAAAGCTGCCAATCCCACACCGCTTTCTACTGCAAGTAACAAACCATAAACGCTGTTTACTTTCATTAATGATTTCCTTTTTTTTCCATCTTTTGCTCCAACTTTTAATACCCAATCAGGATTATAAACGGGAGAGGGCGCCCCTTTGCCGTAAGTGATGAATTTATGTTTATCCAAATCTCTTAAATTTTTAGGGTATCCATTTTTTTCTAAATATTTATTGGACCCATAAATATGATAATTAAAATCTACGAATTTTTTTTGGATTAGGTTTAATTGTTTTGGTCTTCTCATTCTTATCGCAACATCAGCTTGACGAGTAGCTAAATCAAGTTCTTTATCATCAAATATTAATTCTATTTCCATACCAGGGTGAAGATCCATAAATTCTTTTATACGGGGAGTAAGCCATGTTGTTCCAAAACTAACAACAGTAGTGACGGTAAGTTTTCCAGAAAGTGTATCTTTTTCATCACCAAGTGTAGACTCAACATCTTTCAGTTTTGATATAACTTCATGAGCAGTTTTAAATAAATATTCTCCATTATTTGTAAGAACTAAACCTCTAGCGTGTCGTTCAAACAGATGGATTTTTAAATCTTTCTCTAAAGATTGAATTTGTCGACTTATGGCTGATTGACTTAGATTTAAAATTGTTGAAGCCTTGGTAAAACTTCCAGCCTCAGCAACCGTATGGAAAATTTTTAATTTATCCCAGTCCATAGATTATTTACTAGGGTTCACAATAATTCTTCCAGTTAATTGTCCCTTAAGTATTTTTGGAAATACTTCGAGCAATTCCTTTAAAGAAACCTCTTTTATAGAATTATCGATCAAAGAAAAATCGATCAATTTGGAAGCCTCATTCCACACAAATTCTTTTCTTTTAACCGATGCGCCAGATGAATCTATTCCCCACAACTTTACCCCCCTTATAACAAAGGGCATAACATTGGTTGAAATTTTGTTTCCTCCTGCATTTCCAGGTAAAGCCACTATTCCTCCTGGTTTTGTTTGAGCTAATATTTTAGTTAATCCTTCACCACCAACTGTATCGACAACACAGTCCCATAACCCTTTTTCGAGAAGTTTGCTTTCTCCTAAAAATTGGCTTCTATCTAAAATATTTTTTGCCCCGAGTTTCTTAAGATATTCATGTTTTTCTTTTTTTCCGGTTACTGCATGAACATCATATCCCATTTTAGATAAAGCCATTACAGCAAAACTTCCAACACCACCGGTTGCTCCAGTAACTAAAACATCTTTAACTTTTGTACCCATCAAGAGTTCCTCTTTTGCCTTCACGGCAAAGGCACATAACAAAGCTGTTAGACCAGCAGTTCCCATCTTCATTGCTTTAAGGCTATCTAAATCATTGGGCGTTTTTACTAAAAAATCTGAATTAACTTTTGCATATTGTGAGAAACCACCAAAATACATTTCTCCAACCCTAAAACCTGTAAGTATTACCTTATCATTCTTTTTAAATTTATTATCTTCTGACTCCTCGACTATACCAGAAAAATCAATCCCTGGAATGAATGGGTATTTTCTTACAATTCGCCCACCATTATTTAATATTAAAGCATCTTTAAAATTTAAACTCGAATAATCAATTTTAACTAACACGTTTCCATCTTTAAGATCATCAGTGCTTAATTGCTTTATTTCTCTCGTGAATTTCTCATTTTGATTATCGATTACGACTGCTTTGAATTTTTTTGACATATTATTATCTTACATGTGACAAATTAATATAACAATTATTTTTTTATAAATCTTATAATTTGTTATGAAACAAAAATTTCCTTATTACATAAGATTAAGCATTATTCTTATAATTTTAATATCCCCTATTTTAGTATTTCAAATTAGTTGGTATTTTCTTGGAAAAAAAGATGGTCTTCTTTTTGCTTTTTGTTATGGAATAGTTGCGGTCACCTATGCCTGTTATAAATTTTATTTAGACAATTGGAGAGAGGATGATTAGCTTTTATGAGAAATATATCTTAGAAATCTATTTTGAAAACTTAAATCTTCTTTGAACTTTCCTGTAAAATAGTTTGTTACTGTAGTTGCTTTTTCTTTTTTAATTCCTCTCATGGTCATACATTGGTGCGTGGAATCGATATTTACCGCAACACCATGAGCATCGAGGCCCTCTGTAAGAGCGTTTGCAATTTGCATTGTAAGTCTTTCTTGTGTTTGTAATCTTTTAGAAAAAATTTCAACTGTTCGTGCCAGTTTGCTTAGTCCTACAATACGTTTGTTTGGTATATATGCAACATGCGCGACACCAAGAATTGGTGCCATATGATGTTCGCAATGACTTGATACTGAAATATTTTTTTGTAAAACCATATCATCATAACCCTCTACGTCTCCAAAAGTTTTTTTTAATTCTGAAGAAGGATCTTGCGTATATCCCTTAAAATATTCTTTAAACGCTTTTATAACTCTTCGAGGTGTTTCTAGCAAACCCTCCCTTTTAGGATTTTCTCCAATCCATTCCAATATTGTTCTGATAGCCTCCTCCGCCTGCCTATCAGAAATATCAGGTTTATCATTTTTTATTATTTTATCTGTATTTTTAACAATTTTCATTTTTCACAATCCTAATATATAATAAAATTTATTAATGCAAATTGCTATTATACTATTTTTTCATTAGTTTAACCAAATGTTTAAAAAGAGAGAAAATGTCGCTGCTATTGAAGAGGGAAAACTATTGTCCCCTAAGTTTGATAATGATGGGTTAATTCCGGTTGTAACTACCGACTGTAAAACTGGAGAGGTTTTGATGGTGGGCTATATGAACTCGGAAGCCTTTAAGAAAACAATTGAAACTAAGGAAGCACATTATTGGAGTAGAACTAGACGAGAGGTTTGGCACAAAGGTCAAACTAGTGGTTTTAAGCAAAAAGTTATTGAGATTAGAATTGATGATGATCAAGATTCTGTATGGTTAAATGTTGATATAGGTGACGGCTCTAGTTGTCACGTTGGATACAAGTCTTGTTTTTATAGATCTATTCCTTTGGGAAAAATTAAAAATACTCAAAATATTGAAATGGATTTTACAGAAAAAGAAAAAAAATTTGATCCTACAAAAATTTATAAGGGCAAACCTAACCCAACAAAAATTTAGTTATGGATGAAGAATTAAACCAGATATGTGAAGAATGCAAAACTAAGGACGAAAGTGTTTCACAAAATTTAATAATGTATAATTATAAAATTTGTGAAAGTTGTAGATTGTCAAAAACTATTTTTCCTATTTAAAAACCATTAAAATAATAAAAAGTATAATCGCCTGTATAAACCAGCAAAAAACTACGACTCCAAAAGCTTTCCAAAGACTTTTGTAATCAAGTGCTTGTCTTACTGCTACGACCATACAAGCTAACATCCAGAATGAGGATCCTACGAAGGTTACAGTCATTAATTCTGGAGTAAAACCAAAAATTCGAATTAAACCTGGCGCACTTGAAAAACCAATTGTTCTTAATAATTCACCATGGTCACTCTTAGTTTGTTTATCTGGAAAAATTTTTGTTCCAACAATAAATATTAGAAAAGCCCAAAAATACCAACTAGCAAGAGAGATAAACGGTCCAAGTATAAAATTGGATGCTCCAAGATGGATCGCGCCAACACCGGCGGCTAGACTTGACAAAACAACAACAGATGCAGCTTGAAAAGTTGCGGATTTATCGTGTTCTACTTCTTCATATAGATCAGGATCGATCTTGATAGCTCTAATAATTCTCTTTACAAAACTTGTTTTCATTTAAAGTACATATGGTTCAGGTGTTTTTTTGTTTTCCAAAACTCTATTGACTGAAAGGGCACTTAAATCAATAGATTGATAAGAACCAGTTGTTATTAGTTCAGTTAAGGCCCTACCAATTCCGGGTGCTTGCATTAGACCTCTTCCAGTAAAACCTGATGCTAAATAAACATTTTTATACTTTGGATGCTTTCCAACTACTGCATTATTGTCTAATTTATTACAGTCATAAAACCCCGCCCATCCACCAGTTAATTTAAGTTTCTCGAAAATAGGAATTCTTTTTGCTAAAGCTGGCCACACTAATTCATCAAAATGATCCCAGTCAGGTTCTAAATCTTTGGCATCAAATTTTGATATGGGCGAACCTGCCAAATACTCTTTGCCCTCGGGTCTCCAATAGACACCAGTAGTAAAATCAGATGTCAAAGGCATTTCCGGTATGTGTTTTGGGCAGCTTACTCTAAAAACAGTATGTTTTTGAGGAACGACAGGAACATCTTTCAATAAATTATTTGTATTATACCCTACAGCACATATTATAATTTTAGAATTAATGTCTGAAACGTTTTTTACCTCTCCTTTAACAAACTCTGCACCTAACTCTAAAGCTTTGTTTTTTAGTGCGCTATGAAATAAATGAGGATCAATCCAGCCTTCTTTTTTATCATCTGTATATGTTACTGTTTCAATACCTTCATCGTTTACATAAGGAAACTTTTTTTTTAACTCTGATCCCTTAATATTTTTTGTACCAGCCTCACATTGATTGTGATTTTTAAGTGCTTCGTATTGTTCAGGAGCATGGTCTGGTCCAAATAAAAATAAATATCCATTTGGTACTACACTTGTAGTTGGGTTAGGATTTTTCTTAGTTTTTAATAACTCAGGAACCTGAAAAATAAATTCTTTAGCAAATTTTCCAAGTAAGATATTTTCTTTTTGAAAAAATTGTCTTCGAAACCCCCCCAATGAAAGTGGAAAAGAAGCTTTTTTGTATGTTGGATCTTGTTCAATTACTTTTACCTTTCTGCCCTCTTTTGATAAAAAGTAAGCTGAAGCAGCACCAATTATTCCTCCACCAATTATTACAACATCATCCATCATTAATTTAAATAAAAAATACTTCCATTAAGTATAAATGCATAACTAGACCATAGCAAATAAGGTATCATTAGTAAAAAACTTAATTTACTAGATTTATAATAAACGTTCATAAGCCAAATAATAAAAAATAAGATGATTATGAGATTGAACATTGCTAATAGAATTTGATGGAAACCAAAAAAAATAATACTCCAAATTCCATTAAAGAAAATATGCACGAAATAAATTGTTAGTATTTTTTTTTGTTTGAAAGAAACCCAGTGTAACCAAATTGCCATGGACATGAAAAAATATAAAGTTGTCCAAACTGGACCAAAAACCCAAGATGGAGGGCTAAAGGAGGGTTGAATTATTTGAGAGTACCAAGGTTCTTTATAGGCAGATGTTACAACACCACCTATTGCAGAAGCTGAAAATGTAATTAAAACTATTAATGTGAAAGATACATATTTATTATTAAACATAACTATGAGATATAATTTATTATGAGCGAAAACCAGAGAAAAGTTTGGGTGACTGGGGCAAGCAGTGGAATAGGTAAAGCTGTTGCCGAGAAATTTGCAAAAGAAAAATGGAAAGTTGCAATTTCAGCTAGAAGAGTTGAGATTTTAAATGAAATGGCAAATAATGATAATATTTTTGCTTACCCAATGGATGTTACTAACCAAAATAAAACTGAGGAAACTTTTAATAAAATTCTTGAAGATTTCGGTGATTTGGACTTGTGTGTATTCAGCTCAGGGACTTATGAGAGAAAATCAGAAAAAGGGTTAAATGTAGACAATGTAAAAAAAGTAATTGAAGTTAATTTTTTAGGAGTGGTTGGTTGTGTTAAAGCAGTTCAGAAATATTTTCAAAATAAAAAAGGTGGTCATATTTCAATAGTATCTTCTCCAGTTGGATATCGAGGTTTACCTAAATCATCTGGCTATACTGCGTCTAAAGCATCATTAAATAATTTTACACAAGGAATATATTTTGATTTTAAAAAATTTAATGTAAGGGTAACATTAATTTCACCGGGATTTATTAAAACTGCATTAACCGATAAAAATGATTTTAAAATGCCATTTTTAAAAGACACAAACTATGCTGCTGAAAAAATATATGATGGTTTAATAAACAAAAAAAAATTTGAAATTATTTTTCCACCTCAAATAGCTTTTATCTATAAAATCTTTCAGATTTTACCCAATAAAGTTTATAATTATTTAATTAATAAATTTGTAAATCGTTAGTTTAATTCTTAACAAATACTACTGTTAATTCGGCAACTTTGAAACCAAACTTGGTCATTTTTGCTCTATTTATTGCAACGGTATCACTCTGTTTAAATATCCAGTCATCAAAAGTTATTTTAATTTCTTTTCCTTTTACAGGCACAAGTAAAACATATTCTAACTTAAATGCGGAACCGTATGAAAATCCTTTAGCCTTTCCAACAACATCGGCAGCTGTTCCTTCGTAATTGTGTTTATCATTTTTAATAATTTTCCATTGTCTTGTTTGCACCTCTCCATCAGACCAATAAAATTTTTCATCTAATGTCAGCTGCTTTCCATCCCATTTACCTTCTAAATCTGCAGAAAATTGTCTAGTAACTTTACCTCCTCTGTTCTGAAGAACTCCATATGCTTTTACTTTCCCGCTAAGGAATTCCTCAATTACTAGTTTAGGTTTTTGATCTTTAAAGTCTTCTGGTTTCATTCCTGCCATACAATTAGTTAAAAAAAATGATAAAAGTAAAGTTAAAATATATCTCATATTTTATTTATTCGTAACCGAAAATTGTATTAAATCGATATTTTTAGCTCTGAATCCTGCTTCACAATAAGAAAAATAAAAATCCCAAATTTTTTTAAAAGTGTTGTCAAAACCCTGCTGTGAAATATTATTCCATGAGTTTATAAAATTTGATCTCCACTTGCTTAAGGTATGGGAGTAATGTGACCCATAAGAATTATAGTCTTTTAGAATTAGACCAGTTTTTTTTGAATAATCTTTAATTGATTGTAAAGAAGGAAGAAAGCCACCTGGAAAAATATATTTTTGTATAAAATCTTGATTTCTCCTATATCTGCTAAAAAGTTCATCTTTAATTATAATAGCTTGAATAGCTCCTATCCCGCCAGGCTTTAAATTGTTTTTTATTGTTGAGAAATACTTATTTAAATATTTTTCACCGACTGCTTCGATCATCTCTATAGATGCAATAGCATCATATTTGTCTTTTAAATCTCGATAATCTAAAAATTTTATTTTTACTCTATTATTTAAACCAAGTCTGTTTATTCTTCTTTTTGTAAATTCAAATTGTTTTTTTGATATTGTAATACAATCTAATTGAACATCATAATTTTTTGCAAGATGTTCAGCAAAACCTCCCCATCCACAGCCTATCTCTAAAATTTTATCACCTGATTTAGGCCTTATCAGATTTATAAGTTTATTATATTTGTTGATTTGGGCTTTTTCTAATTCTTGTCCAGGATTTTCAAATATTCCGCATGAATATGTTAAAGTTTTATCTAGCCAAGTAGAAAAGAATTCATTTCCAAGGTCGTAGTGTCTTGAAATATATTCTTCACTTTTCTTTCTAGTATTTGATAAAAAAAACCATCTAAAAATATTGCTAAAACTCGAAGTGTTTAAAACTCCTGAGAACTCATGGGTAACTTTAATATTTTTTGCTATAAGCTCTATAAGAGATGGTAAATCGGAAGTTCGAAAATCATTTTTAATGTAGCTTTCTGCTAAAGCATTACTACCACCCCTTATTATATTGAAATAAAATTTTGGATTATGAATTTTTATATTTGCTTTTAAAATACTTTCCTGGTTTCCAAAATTATGTGACTTTCCATTATAATTTTCTAAAAAAAGTTCGCCACTATTTATAGAATTAAGTTTTTGTAATAAAAATTTCTCTGAAATTTTGTAAGGACTGAAATTCATTTTTCTATAGAAAGATCATTTTTAATTTTAGTATCTTTTTTTACTAACTTAACCCCTTTTCTCCATAGTCTTAATGCTTCAAAATGTATCGCTAACATAATTTTAAAGGTCATCAACGGATGTTTTAGGAAGTTAATCAACAATTGTCTTGTTGATATTTTTTCCCTTTTTCCAATTTGACAAGCTGAAAGTAACATTCCACTCTTGTCTGTTTGCTTAATATATACACTCAAAGTCTCTTTTGGTTCGGCTAGTCTAAAATTGTAATGAGTATCCATTTCAATAAATGGTGAAACATAAAACTTTTTGTTGCAGCTTTGTGTAATTATTTTAGCATTATTTTCTACGGGAAAAACATATGTGTGTTGTTCATTAAAAGTATTTTTAACTTCATATAGTATTGCTCTTAATACCAAATTTTCATCATAACAGTAGAAAATGCTCAATGGATTAAATACATAGCCAAATATTCTAGGAAAACATAAAAGTTTGATTTTTGAAACCTTGAAATTAAAATTCAATTTTTTAAGATTTTTTAAAACCCATTTTTTTAGATCCGTTCCATCTCTATCACCATGGTCTTTATTATAAAAACTAAAAATATTAAATTTATTAAGAGAGAATACTGAAATTTTTTTTTCTAATTCGTCAAGCTCATCTATATCGAAAAAAACAGAAAAAGTTTTATATGAAAAAAAATGCCTTTTCGGTTTAAACCTGCGATGCGTAACTATTCCTTTGTATATACAAGTCTCCATCTTTCCCCTCAAATTGTTCTAACATTTCTAGTGATGATTTTAATCCGTCCTCATGAAAACCATAACCAAAATAACTTCCTGAGAACCATGTTCTTTTAACTCCTTGCAAATCTTTTAAGCGATTTTGCATTTTAAAACTTTTTATATTTAAGTATGGATGGGTAAAATTCACTTTTTTAATTATTTTGTTCTCTTTTATTTCGCAAATTGGATTTAAAGTTAAAAAGTAATTTTCTTTAGTGTCAAGACTCTGGAGTCTGTTAAGCCAATAAGTTACACAAGTTTTTTTTAAATCCTTTCTTGAAATCGAGTTCCAGCTGGACCAAGCATTTTTTCTATTTGGCATTAAATTAATATCTTTATGAAGATATGCTGTATTGGGAATATAGCTAAACTCTTTAAGAATTTTCTTTTCATCATCCGTTGGATTTTCGATAAGATTTAAGCTTTCATCTGCGTGACAAGATAGAACAACATGATCATAATCTCTATAATCTCCTTCGGTATCCATGAATATTCTTACATTGTCGTGACTTCTAATAATTTTTTTAATTTTATAGTTTTTCAGGTAATCACCATTTATTTTATCTAGGACTTTGGAAACGTACGTTCTACTTCTATTGGTCACAGTATACCACTGCGGTCTGTTCTTTAGCTTAAATAAACCATGATTGTTAAAAAAATTCAAAAAAAGCTCGAATGGAATATCTCTAGCTTTAGAAAAAGGCATTGACCAAATTGCTGCTACCATTGGAATAATATGATAGTTAATAAAATATTTTGAAAGTTTAGAGCTATCTAAAAAATTTCCTAAAGTTATATTTTTTAAATCCTTTTTCAATAAAATGGGAGCTGTTTTATAAAAAGATATAATCTCATAAATCATTTTAATAAAATTGAAATTTAATAAATTATTTTTTCTTGCAAATAATGCATTAAAACCTGTGCCTCCATATTCTATGGTTGAGTCTTTTACAGAAACTGAAAAAGACATATCGCTTTTTTCATAGGGAACCTCTAGTTCATTAAAAAAATTTATTAGATTCGGGTAGGTTAGTTTATTAAAAACTATAAAACCAAGATCAACAGGAACTTTTTTGTTATTTTCATTTATTTCGTATGTATATGAATGCCCTCCAAAATGATCATTCTTTTCAAAAAGATCTACTTCGTATTTTTTGGATAAGTAATAAGCTGCTGATAAACCTGAGATCCCTGAACCAATAACTGCAATTTTCATCTATTTTTTAAGCAGCCTCGTCTTTATATTCATCAAGACTTGGGCAAGAACAAACTAAATTTCTATCTCCATAAACATTATCCACTCTTGCAACAGGTGGCCAATACTTATTATCTCTTAAATACTCATTAGGAAATGCGGCTTCTTCTCTTTTGTATAAGTGTTTCCATTCATTTGCGCTTAATTCGATATGAGTATGCGGGGCATTTTTTAAAGGATTGTCTTTCTTGTCAAAATCACCGTTATCTACTTTATCGATTTCTTTTTTAATAGATATCAATGCATTACAAAAACGATTAATCTCTGCTAAATTTTCACTCTCTGTGGGTTCAATCATTAATGTTCCAGCAACTGGCCATGACATTGTTGGTGCATGATATCCATAATCTATTAATCTTTTAGCGATATCTTCTTCTGAAATTCCTGATTTAGATTTTATTGGTCTTAGATCGATTATACATTCATGAGCTACATTTCCATTTTTACCTTTGTAAAGTACTTTGTAATGATTAGATAATTTTTTTGATATATAATTTGCATTTAAAATTGCTACTTCGGAAGCTTTTCTTAAACCTTCAGCCCCCATCATTTTAATATACATCCATGAAATAGGTAATATACTTGCACTGCCCCAAGGAGCAGCGGATACAGAACCTAAGCTTTTTTCAGATCTCGTATTTTTAGTAATATTGTGGTTTGGTAAAAAATCTTTTAAATGCTTGGCGCAAGCAATTGGACCCATCCCTGGGCCACCTCCTCCATGCGGAATACAAAAAGTTTTATGTAAGTTAATATGACAAACATCCGGGCCAAATTTTCCAGGTTTTGCTATCCCAACTAAGGCGTTAAGATTTGCACCATCCATGTAAACTTGACCACCTGCTTTATGAATATAGTCACAAATTTCACTAATTTTTTCCTCAAAAACTCCGTGTGTTGATGGATAAGTTACCATCAAAGCAGCTAGATCTTTTGAATACTTATTAACTTTATTTTTTAAATCTATTAAATCAACATTTCCTTCATCATCACAATTAACAACTACTACTTTCATCCCGCACATTTGTGCGCTTGCAGGATTTGTACCGTGTGCTGACTCTGGTATTAAACACACGTTTCTATTTTTTTGATTATTATTTAAATGAAACTTACGTATTGTCATTAATCCTGAATATTCACCTTGAGCACCGGAATTTGGTTGAAGAGAAACTGCATCAAAACCTGTGATTTCCTTTAAATCATTAACTAAATCATTAAATAAAACTTTATATCCCTTCATTTGATCTTGGGGCACAAATGGGTGTGGCTGAGAGAATTCTTTCCAGGTCACAGGGATTAGCTCGGCTGTAGCATTTAGCTTCATAGTGCATGAGCCAAGTGCAATCATAGATCTATTCAAAGCAATATCGCAATCTTCCAATTTTTTTAAGTAACGAAGCATTTCAGTTTCTGAATGATATCTGTTAAAAATAGGATGAGTAAGGTATTTAGATGTTCTTAAAAGATTTTGTGGTAAATTATTTAATTCAACTGTATCAGTATTATTAAACGTTTTTTTAACTCCAAATATTTTTAATAAAGTGTTTACATGATCAACTCTTTTTACTTCGTCAAATGCTACTGATAAGGTATTTTTGTCTACAATCCTTAAATTAATTTTCTCAGATAAAGCTTTGTTATTTATAGTATCTGTTTTTTCATTAGTTCTAATAGTAACTGTATCAAAGTAATTTTCTGAATGCAGTTGGTAGCCACCTGATTTCAAACCATCAGCAAATATTTTTGCAAGTTTAGATGTCCTGTTTGCTATTTTCAAAATTCCATCAGGACCATGATAAATTGCATAAGCAGCTGAAATAATTGCAAGCAGTGCTTGCGCAGTACATATATTACTTGTAGCCTTATCTCTTCTTATGTGCTGTTCTCTTGTCTGAAGAGATAATCTAAATGCTTTTTTTCCGTGTCTATCAACAGATACTCCAATAATTCTTCCTGGCATTGATCTTTTAAATTCTTCCTTGGTTGCAAAAAATGCAGCATGTGGGCCTCCGTACCCCATCGGTATTCCAAATCTTTGTGCACTACCAACTGCAATATCGGCTCCAAGTTCTGCTGGCGTTTTAAGTCTGGCCAAGGCTAATAGATCACTTACTATAATTACTTTACCTTCTTTTTTATGAATTAAGCTTATAGCTTCACTTGGGTCTTTTATTTCACCCAAAGTTCCAGGGTAAGCTAAAACACCGCAAATAATTTTGTCTTTGATATCTTTTAAAATTTTTTCTTCATCACCAATTATCAATTCTATATTGAAAGGTTCTACTCTTGTCTTAATTATATCTATTGTTTGTGGGTTACATGAGCTTGATATAAATATCTTTTTTGAATTATTTTTATCTATTCTTTGACATAAGCCGACTGCTTCAGCGGCAGCAGTTCCTTCATCTAGCAATGAAGCATTTGCAATATCCATCCCAGTCAAATCCATTATCATTTGTTGGAAATTAATAAGCATTTCCAATCTTCCTTGAGCCACTTCTGGTTGATAGGGAGTATAAGAAGTGTACCAACCCGGATTCTCAAGAATATTTCTTAAAATCACATTTGGAGTAACTGTATTATAATAACCCATACCTATAAAATCTCTAAAAACTTGATTATTTTTCGACAAAAGTTTTAATTTTTTGAGAGCATCATTCTCTGACATGGGCTCATCAATTTTAAGATTGTCTTTAATTAAAATATTTTTTGGTACAGTTTTCTCAATTAAATCATTAATAGATTTCGAAGATATTGCTTTTAACATCTCTTTTTGGTCGCTTGTATTTGGGCCAATATGTCTACTAATAAATTCTTTTGAAGTATCGTCTATCATTTTAATTTGGGTTATCCTTTACAAATTTTTCATAGTCAGTCTGACTCATTAAAGAATCTAGTTCAGATTTATCTTTTATTTTAATTTTAAAAAACCAACCATTATTTTCAGGATCTTTATTTACATTAGATGGATCATCAATAATGGGTTGATTTGTTTCTAAAATTTCTCCAGAGACAGGTGTGTAAACATCACTGGCAGCTTTTGTGGACTCGACTACTGCTGCTTTCTCCTCTTTATTTAAGCCCTTTCCTTTTTCCGGAAGTTCAACAAAAACAATATCACCAAGCATTTCAGTAGCGTGCTTGCTAATTCCTACCGTTGCTGTCTCCCCGTTTAACGCTATCCACTCATGTTTCTTTGAGTATTTTTTTTCACTCATTTTCCCTCCTATTTAACATAACTTTTTTTATAAAATGGCAACTTAGAAATCACTGCATCATGTTTTTTACCTCTTACTTCTAAAAGAATTTTATTATTAATCTCAGAAAATTTACTCAATATGTATCCCATAGCTACTGGAGCATTAACGCTTGGACCAAATGTTCCACTAGTAACAATTCCTATTTCCTCTCCGGATGAAGAAAAAATTTTGGTGCCCTCTCTTGCTATGATTCTTCCAGATGGTTTGATACCAACTCTTATTTTCGATACACCATTTTGTAAATCATTTTTTATATTTTCCCAACCATTGAAGCCACCTTCTTTTCTTCTTCTTTTTGAAATAGCCCATTTCAAATTTGCTTGTACCGGACTAATATCTTGGTTCAATTCATGTCCGTATAAACACAAACCAGCTTCCAATCTCAGTGTGTCTCTTGCTCCAAGCCCTATTGGTTTAGTGCCATTACTTGATAGAAGTTTGATAAAATTTTCTACATTTTTATTTTGTACTGATATTTCAAAACCATCCTCACCTGTATAACCTGACCGAGTTATATAAATAACCTGTCCTTGAAATTTAAAATAATCACCATTCATAAATTTAAGTTGTTTTACTCCTTGGACAATAGTCTCTAAAATATTTTCCGATTTTGGGCCCTGTAAAGCAATAAGTGAAAAATCTTTTTTTAATTCATACTTGCTCTCTGAATTTAAACATTTTGCAATTTCTTTAATGTCGTTATCTTTGCAAGCTGCATTTAATATAATATTAAAACCTCCTTCTACTCTAGTAATAATGATATCATCGATTACTCCACCTTTTTCATTAATCAGAAAAGAATATTTTGATTGATTAGTTTTAATTTCTTTAAAATCTAATGGTATGATTTTTTCTAAACTTTTTTCCGCTGAATTGTTTCCTGATATATAAAGTTGGCCCATGTGAGATACATCAAAAAAACCTGCTGACTGTCTTGTGCTAATATGTTCTTTTACTATTCCTTCCTTGTACTGAATAGGCATTTCGTAACCTGCAAAAGGAACAAACTTTGCTCCCAAGTTTTTGTGAAAATCGTATAAAGCTGTTTTTTCCATTTTGTAATAACCCTCTTCATTCCCCATCTGTCTAAGAACCTGAGAGATTTGCTCCTTCGGTGAGGCTAAGCCTGCTTTCCAGAGTTATTACAATAACGGTCCTTTTGCCTGAGAGTTTCCGGGGGGTTGCTCCTTCGGCGCTACATTTAAGTAGTCTCTCCCGTTATAGGATTATCCTATCACAATATATCGATTAGTTACACTTTTTTATAATCTAGACTTTTCATAACTACAGCAGAGAGAATAATTATTCCTCCAATTAGTACACTTGCTGGTGGTATTTCATTGTAAAATAGCCAAACCCATATTGGGGCAAATATAGATTCCATAAGCATTAATAAACCAACCATTACTGCGGGGGTTGTTCTGGAACCTATTGTTATAAAAATAAAACCAAAAGCTAATTGAGGTACACCAAGCAGAAATGATAACCAAATGTCTTTTGTTGATATGGATAAACCTTCAAGTAAAAATAAACCATATAAACAACTGAATATTCCTGCATAAAATATTGCAGGTATCATATCCACTTTTGGATATTTTCTAATTATTAAAACTAAAACCGAAAAGTTAATTGGAATAGTCAAAGCTGCTAAATTTCCTTTTAAAGATCCGGTCCCCAATGAGTCACCGATCATTAAAGTTACGCCAATCATCGCTAATACAATTGCAACATATCCTCGAGGAGAAATTTTTTCTTTCAAAAAAATATAAGCTACAATTGGTAAAAAAACTGTTTGAGTGCTAATAATAAAAACTACATTAGCAACAGTTGTTTCCATCATAGAATACATGTAAGCAACAAAGTTGGTTGATAAAAATATTCCACCAATAAAGCCTGGCACTCCTGCCTCTTTAATTTTTTTAAATGTTTTTTTTCCGTACGTTAATAAAATAAAAGCTATTAAAACCCAGAGAAAAAATATTGATCTATAAAAAAGAATTTGCCAGATACTTGCACTTTCGAAAGATCTTAAAATTAGTCCTCCCCAACTTAAACAAAATCCACCTGTAAGAATAAGTAAAGGTCCGGGTATTTTATAAACAAAATTCATTTAGAATTTTCTTACATAGTCTTGAAAAGCATTTTCTGCAACAGACAAATCGACCAATTTGAATTTAATAATCGTGCCAGGAGTTTTTTGAACTAATTTATCATAGTCAGCTGTAATCACATTTGCAATTTTTGGATATCCACCAATAGTTGGGTGATCTGTAAGTAGAATTATAGGTTGGCCGTCGCCAGGGACCTGTATTGATCCTTTTGTGATCCCTTCAGATTTAATGTTTTTATTGACTGTGTTTTCAAGTTTTTGACCTTCTAATCTCATTCCCATTCGATCAGTTAATTTTGTAACTTTGTATTCCTTTGAAAAAAAATCTTCTTGACTTTTTTTTGAAAAATAATGTATTTGTAATCCTTTCATAACTCGGATGATGTTATCTTTATCAAAATCAAATTGAATTTTTTTTAATTTACCTGTTTTATAAGATTTATTAAAAAAAATTTTATCACCAACCTTGAGTTTGTCACCATTATTTGGACCAATTTTTGCTTTTACTAATGTGGATACACTGCCTTTGACCTCTTCTATTTTAAAACCACCAAAAATTGACAAATAGCCATAAGCAGAATTAATTGTCGATAAAATATCAATCTTGTCTCCATTTGAGATTAGGAAACTTTCATTGGATTTTCCTTTGATTGTTTCACCGTTTTTTTTTATAATATTAAAATTAACTTTTCCCGAGATAGCCACCAGTGCAGTTTCTCCCATGAGTTCGATTAATGGTCCTTGATACGCAAACTCTAAAGCTCCCTCTGATATTTTATTGCCAACTAATTTATTTGAAATACAAAATGTTAATTGATCCATGCAGCCACTTGCGACAATTCCCAAATGCTGTAAACCAAATCTACCTAAATCTTGAAAAGTAGAATTAATACCTGCTCTTAAAACTTTAAAATAATTATTCATTTTTAAACGATCCAAACTCTTTTTTTGAGATAGATTTAAATTTTATAGTGTCGCCTGGTGATAAAATGCTTGTGTTTTTTTTATTTATATTGAAAAGCTCGAATGGGGTTCTTCCTATTATATTCCAACCACCGGGACTTTCGAAAGTATATATCGTACAAAATTTTTCGACTATTCCCACGGATCCTTTGTTTATTTTTACACGCGGTGTATCTAACCTATCATGGTAAAGAATTTTATTGAGATCTCCAAGAAAGGGCTGTCCTGGAACAAAACCAATCATGTAAACAAAAAAATTTGTTTCAATATGTTTTGATACTATTTCTCTAAAATTTAACTTAGTTTTTGTCTCTAATCTTTGAATATCCAAAGCAAATTCTTCATCGTAACATATTGGGATTTCAACAATTTTTTTATTTTCAGGTAAATTTATTTTTGAATAATCGCTATTTTTAATAAATTCTATTATTTCTTGTGATTTAATTTGTCCTAATTCAAAATTAATTATTAATTTGTTGTATGATGGAGTGTAATTTAATATTCCCTTTAGCTTTCTAGTGTTAACCGACTCTTGAATGAATTTAAAAAGTTTAATTACTTCTTTGTTTGTGCTTTTATTGACTTCATCACCAAAATCACAAGTGATACCGCAGTCTCCAATATTGGTTATTTTTTTCAACATAAATTGATATAATAGATATTATATAAAGGTTTAAAATATGGAAATTAATATTAATTGTGATCTTGGAGAAACCTCAAAGTTTTGTTCAACGGAAAATGACCCTTTGTTGTTAGGTATTGTAAATTCAGCAAATGTGGCTTGTGGCTACCATGCTGGGGATGAGCCTACTATGAAAAAGACTGTTGAGATTTCTAAAAAGAATGGGGTAAGTATAGGTGCTCACCCATCTTTCAATGATCCTGAAAATTTTGGACGAAGAAGATTAAAGTTGTCCCCGCAAGAAATTACCAAGTTAATTATTGATCAAATTAATATTTTGTCCTTAATTGCAGAAAAAAACTCAATGAATGTAACGCATGTCAAACCACATGGAGCTCTAAATAATATGGCATGTGAGAATTTTGAATTAGCTAATGTGATTGCAAAATCAATTTTGCAAGTAAATAAAGATTTAATTTTTTTAGTGCCAACAGGATCTGAAATGCAAAGAGCTGCTAAAAAATTAAAAATGAAAGTTGCAGCAGAAATATTTGCCGATAGAAATTATGAAGATGATGGAAATTTAGTGTCCAGATCAAAATCAAATGCCCTGATAACAGATCCTGAAATTGCAAAAAAACATGTTATCAAAATGGTAAAAAATCAAGCTTTGAATTGCTTTTCAGGAAAGCAGATTCCTTGCGACATTGACTCAGTTTGTGTTCATGGAGATGGAGAGAGTGCAGTTGTTACAGCAAAAGAGATTAGAAATGGACTTGTAAATAGCGGTGTGACTCTTAGACCGTTGGATCAACTAAAAAAATTTGCTTAAAGAAGCTATGTTCAAAAAAATATTTATTATATTAATAGCCGCATTTATTTTTGCACAATATGTTGGGGTATCCCATGGAGCATCCAGTGATAGCGGTTCTTCTGAAAACTACCTAGATCAGTACAAACAGGCAAAAAAATTTGTGGAAAGAGCTAAAAAATTAGAAGAAAAAGATAAAAATGACAGAGCTACAAAATTATATGTGAAAGCTTTGGAAAAATTACAAGAAGCATACAAAGCGGATAGAAATAATCCTGACATTCTTAATTATTTAGGTTTTACACTCAGAAAAACCGGAAAATTGAAAGAAGCAGAAAAATTTTATCTTGCAGGATTAAAAATTAAACCTGATCATAATGGAATTAACGAATATTTGGGTGAACTCTACGTAAATACTGGTCGTATGGACTTAGCCAAAGAAAGATTAGCAATTCTTAAAAATTGCAATTGTGAAGAATACTCTGAACTAAAAGAGGTAATAGAAAAAAAATAAATGCACATTATTGAAGTATTTGGAAGAATTTTTATATCAGCTCTTTTTATCATAGAAGCTATTAAAAAAATTTTTAATCCAGATATAAGCATGATGTACATGTCAGATCATGGTGTGCCCGAATTTCTTTTTTATCCTTCTATAGCTTTTGAGTTGATAGTTCCTCTGCTTCTAATAGCTGGATATAAAACTAAGATAATGGCATCAGCGTTGGCTTTATTCGTTTTATCGGTAACTTTAATTTTCCATACTCACAATGTATTTTCTGATGGTTTACAATTAACAGCTTTATTAAAAAACTTTTCAATAATTGGTGGGTTGCTAATTATTATATCTAATAAGCCTCAAATTTGCAGTTTTGATTATTATTTAGAAAATAAAAAATAATTATTTTGTTATTTTGTCAAAAGCCTTTAAAGCTTGTTCTCTAGCTTTTGCATGGTCAACAATTGGTAATGGATAATCTTTTCCTATTTTAATATTTATAGACTTTTGCGTTTCGTCATCCATTTCCCACGGTCTATGAATAAATTTGGATGGAACATTTTTCAATTCAGGGACCCAATGCTTAACGTATGTCCCATCCTTGTCAAACTTTTCTCCCTGCAATATTGGATTAAAAATTCTAAAATATGGTGCTGCATCAGCTCCGCAACCTGCAACCCACTGCCAGGAAGCAACATTGTTCGCTACATTAAAGTCTAACAAAGTATTTCTGAAATATTTTTCTCCCTCTTTCCAATGTATTCTTAAATGTTTAACTAGGAATGATCCTACAATCATTCTAACTCTATTATGAATCCATCCAGTTTCATAAAGTTCTCTCATTCCTGCATCAACAATCGAGTAACCTGTTAAACCCTTCTTCCAAGCTTCTAAATTTTTTTTATTCTCAATCCAAGGGAATGAGTCAAATTCTTTCCTCAAATTTCCCTTTAACATTTGGGGAAAATAATTTATTAAGCTATGAGAAAATTCTCTCCATCCTATTTCATTCACAAATTTTCTATAACCTGTATTTTTATTTTGAATGTTCTGGCATGACTCCCAAATTTTTTCGACGTGAACTTGTCCATGTTTAAGATAAGGAGAAATCTTAGAGGTACCCTCTATTGATGGATAGTCTCTTGTTTTATGGTAGTTTCCAATTTTTTTTTCAATTAATTCATCCAATACCTTCCCACTTCTAATTTCAGAAGGAGTCCAATACTTTTCAAATTTTTTAAACCAGTTTTTATTTGGTAAAACTTTCGATAAATCACTCGATTGTTTAAAAATAAATATCTTTTTATTTTTTTTCTTTGTCTTTGACTTTTTCGATGGAACTTTATTTAAATATACTTGCTCTGCAACTCTCCAGAAGGGAGTAAAAACTTTAAAGGGTGTGCCATCATCTTTTGTAACCTCCTTATGCTCACTAAGTATATTTCCCTTAAAAAACTTATAGTTTATATTTTTTTCCTCGAAATTTTTAATTATTTTTGTTTCTTTCTTTTCTTCTCCTGGTTCAGGGATTTTGTTCCAATATAAAGATACATTGTCAGCTGTTTTAATTTTTTTTAAAACCTGAACCTCATCTCCAACTAATAATTCCAATGAAATATTGAATTTAGAAAGTTCTTGTTTAAAGTTAATTAAAGAATGATATATCCACCAACGTTGTGCTTCTCTTTTGTTTTCATAATCTTCTGGATTAAAAATATATACTGTAGAAACTTGGTCATGGTTTTCAGAGGCATAAGCCAATGCACTATTATGATTTACTCTAAAATCATCTCTTATCCATACTAATGCTTTGTTATTTTCCATGAGCAATCTATAACAATTTTTCTGTAAAAAAAAATATAACTATGTGTCGCTTTAGCTAGTTTAATGGTTGAATCATTTGTTCTGGCAACCATAAAGCTAATTGAGGAAACGCTATAATTATAATTACAGCTAAAATCATTAAAAGAAAAAGTGGAAAAGCACTTCTGGCAATAAAGCCC
>CACMMU010000009.1 GCA_902614835.1 uncultured Pelagibacteraceae bacterium
CTGACATTGTATCAAATATTTCATCGCCTTGAGCAAGAAGAATCCAATTTGGTATTTGTAACATAGTTAACCCAATTGTACTTACACCCCAAAAACTAAAAGCCAAAGAGTCTTCTCCTGCCCAGTATTTAGCTACACGTCCTCTTTGTTTTGTTTTCTTTTTTTTCAAAATATTTATTTTAGGTTTTTTTACAGTTAAAGTGTAAAGAAAGAAAGTTCCTAAGGCCAATATAATAACAACCCACCAGTAATCTTTATAATTGATTTTTTTCTTTTTTTTAGGAAGCTTGTCTTTACTTGGTATGTCTGTATTTTTATCAGCAGATGTAACAGTTAAATTAAAAAAACTATCACATTTAAAGCCTCGATTTTGAAGATCATTTACGATATTTCCAGAAGATATTTCTCTGTTTATAAAATTTGTTAATTCTCTTTCTGCTAAAATTTGACAAAAAGTTCTAGGATTTTTTTTGCTTAAATCTATCATCTGATAGATGCCTTTTATTGGAATATAAGTTCCTGCAAACCACGCAACTTTGGGCTGGTGGGCTGATAGCGAAAATAATTTATTTCTAGATATATATCCTTCAATAGAACTTATCGATTGGAGAGATGAAAAAGTTACAATTGCATCGTTGCCTCTTAAATTATAAAGAAAATTAAAATCGTCTACTTGATATCTTGGCAGCATCCAGCTTCTCATATCACCACTAATACCTAACCCTGAAGGTTGAATAAATACTTCTTCATTATTTGTTTTTTTTTCAAAAACTTTTTTAAACCACTTGTATCCTCCATAGGATATCATTTTACCATCTACTAAACCGTTAGGATTTCTAATTATGAGCATTGCTCCTTTATAATCTTCTTCGATTAAAAGTGAGTAACTTGAATTCGATTTTGCATTTGATGCTTGTAAAAATACTACAAACAAAAAAGTTAATATTAACTTAAAATTAAATAATTTTTTCTTCATGTTCTCTTTTTTTTAACCTTTGTGTCTCCTTTACATTATTATGTAATAAATAACTAAATACTAAAAGTATAAAAATTACAAATATGTAATATGGTGGAAATGCACACAAAAAATTATATGTTCCGTGAAATATATATGGAACAATTAAAGCCAAACTTAGGTTTTTGCCGCCTGATACAAATGCGTACATCCCAAAATAGAAACCCATGATAACTCCACAAAGTGCATGCAGCGGGACTGCAGTGAATGCTCTGCCAATAGCCATATCTAACGGTGACATTTCATATTCCTCTGCAATCCTAAAAACATAATCATAATTTTCCAAAGTTGCAAAACCAAGAGATACAACAACACCGTAAACAATTGCGTCCATAGGTTCGTTAAAAGCTTTTTCTTTCAGTACGTAAAAATAAAATACTAAAAATTTTAAACTCTCTTCAACTAAACCACCAGCAAAAAATCCTCCGATCAGGGCATTATTAACCCGATTGTTATTTTCAAAAAATTCCATAACATAATGGTTTAAATATCCAGCTGGTATAGTAATTAAGACTCCTAAAAGAAAAGTTATTATAATAATCTTTCTTGGTTCTTTAAATTTATCCGAGTAAATAAAATAAAATAATATTGCAAGAGATGGTAATATGGTAATCAGTAATGTCATTGTTTTTATTATTTGAGCACAGTAGTGAGCACAATTCCAGCGCAGTGAATCTAAAAAAGACGTGTTTTTTTAAAAATTTATTTATGTATTCTCTTAGTTTTTGGTGCGGTCGGAGAGACTCGAACTCTCATGGGAATCCCACACGGCCCTCAACCGTGCCTGTCTACCAATTTCAGCACGACCGCTCTAAAGATGCGACAATAAATGAATGACTTTTTATCTGCAAGTTGATAAATTATTTAAATGTCTATGCAAAATTTAAAAAATAAAGAATTAAATAAAATTTACAGCAAGATATCTTCTGTGGTCCCCGAAGTTGAATGGAAATTTCATGCTCCTTTAATTGAAAAAATTAACAAACTAAAAAAAGAAAAAAACGCAGTCATACTCGCGCATAATTATCAAACTCCTGAAATTTATCATGGTATAGCAGATATCTCTGCTGACTCTCTAGCGCTGGCATTAGAGGCGGCAAAAACTCAAGCCAAAATTATCGTTTTGTGTGGAGTTCATTTCATGGCAGAAACAGCAAAATTAATGAGTCCAGATAAAAAAGTTTTAATTCCAGATATGCAAGCTGGTTGTTCATTGGCCGAGTCAATAACTGGCTCCGATGTAAGAATGCTTAAAGAAAAATATCCTGGAGTTCCTGTTGTATCTTATGTGAATACTTCCGCAGATGTAAAAGCAGAGTCTGATGTTTGTTGTACTTCTGCAAATGCTGTAAAGGTTGTAGAGTCTCTTGGTACTGATAAAGTTATTTTTCTTCCAGATCATTACTTAGCTAATTATGTTCAAAAAAATACCAAAGTAAAAATTATATCGTGGCAAGGCACTTGCATGGTGCATGAGAAATTTACAGGTAAAGAAGTAGAGGATATTAAAAAAGAAAATCCAGATATAAAGGTTATTGCACATCCCGAATGTCCACCTGATGTTATTAGCGCTTCGGATTTTGCAGGATCAACATCTACCATGGTTGAATACGTAAAAGAAAAACAGCCTAAGAAAGTTTTGCTAGTTACAGAATGTACTATGAGTGACAATGTTCAGGTCGAAAATCCAAACGTACAGTTTATTAAACCATGCAATCTTTGTCCTCACATGAAGAAGATTACGTTAAATAAAGTCTATGATTGCCTAAAAAATGAAACCAATGAGATTAAGATCGGTCATAATATTGCTGAAATGGCAAGAAAATCTGTTTTGAGAATGGCAGAAATTGGTAGATAATTTTGAGTGCAAAAAATAAATCATAAATACATTAAATTTATTATTCAGCAAGCTTTAAGAGAGGATCTTAGGCCATCTGGAGATATAACAACTAAAAACATAAAAGATAAAAAGGTTACTGCAAAAATAATAGCAAATCAGAAATGTGTGGTAGGAGGTTTAAAGTTCGCATCCCAAGCTTTTAAAATTTCAGATAAAAAAATCACTTTTAAGGCAAAAACAAAAGATGGAAGAAAAATTAATAAAGGCAAAGTAATCGCTATATTAAAAGGAAAGGCTTCAGGAATACTAAAAAGTGAAAGGGTTGCACTTAATTTCTTAGGATTAATTTCAGGTGTAGCAACAACAACAAATAAATTTGTAAATAAAGTAAAAGGTAAATCCTGTAAAATATGTTGTACTAGAAAAACATTGCCAAATTTAAGATTAATACAAAAATATGGAATAAAACTTGGAGGAGGTACAAATCATAGATTTAATTTAAGTGATGAAATTCTAATAAAAGATAATCATATAGCTGTTGGTAAAAATATTTATAATTTAGTTAAAAAAGCTATAAAAAATAAAAAAGGAAAAAAAATAACTGTAGAAGTAGATAACCTAAATCAATTAAAAAAAATTATAGGCCTAAAATTTAATAGAATATTATTTGATAATATGAGCAATAAAAATCTCAGGAAAGCTGTAAAGATTTCAAAGATATTTTATGAAACTGAAGCTTCGGGTGGTGTAACCCTTGATAATGTGAGAAAGATTGCCTCAACAGGTGTCAAAAGAATTTCTATAGGTCAAATAACACACAGTTCACCTGCCATTGATTTTAAATTAGATTTTATCTCCTAAGTGCAGCTTGTGCTGCTGCTAATCTTGCAATTGGGACTCTGAAAGGTGAGCAGGATACATAATTTAATCCAGCTTTAGAGCAAAACTCTATACTTCTTGGGTCTCCGCCATGTTCTCCGCAAATTCCCAGTTTAAGTTTTTTATTCTGTTTTTTTCCTCTTTGTGATGCAATTTTAACCAGCTCTCCTACGCCATCTCTGTCGATGCTGACAAAAGGATCGCCATCAAAAATCTTATGTTCTAAGTAGTCATTTAAGAACTTTCCTGAGTCGTCACGACTTATACCGAATGTTGTTTGTGTTAAATCATTAGTTCCAAAACTAAAAAAATCAGCATATTTAGATATTGGGGCTGCTCTAAGTGCTGCACGAGGTAACTCGATCATCGTACCAACAAAATAATTAATTTTTACTTTATGTTCCCTTTGAACCTCTTGGGCAACACGATTAACTAATTTTCTCATTATTCCAAGTTCATCTTCTGTTGAAACCAAGGGTATCATTATCTCCGGTATGATGGACTGAATCTTTTCTTTTTTACACTCTATAAGTGCAGTAAAAATTGCCCTACATTGCATTTCATAGATTTCTGGAAAGGAAATTCCAAGTCTGCACCCTCTGTGTCCTAACATGGGATTTAGTTCATGTAATTCTGCAACTCTATTCTTTATTTCTTTAACTCCTAAATTTAGTGATCTAGCAACTTCTTCCATGTCTTTATCTGTTTTAGGAAGAAACTCGTGTAATGGCGGATCTAAAAGTCTTACTGTTACAGGCAAACCCTTCATAATTTTAAAAATTTCTTTAAAATCATTTTTTTGATAAGGGAGCAATTTATCTAATGCAATTTTTCTATCATCCAAATGTCTTGATAAAATCATTTGTCTTACTGATAAAATTCTCTCGTCATCAAAGAACATGTGTTCAGTTCTACATAAACCTATACCTTCTGCTCCAAAGTTTCTGGCCATTTTTGTGTCTTGTGGCGTTTCCGCATTTGTTCTTATTTTTAATTTTCTAAATTCATCTGACCATTTCATTATTGTTGAGAAATAGCCTGATATGTCAGGTTTTACAGTTGGAACTAAACCCTCCATTACTTTGCCTGATGCGCCATCAATTGTTATAACGTCTCCCTCTCTAATGGTAAGATCTCCTGCTTTAAATTCTTTTGCATCGTAATCTATATTTATTTCACCAGATCCAGAAACACAGGGACGACCCATTCCTCTAGCAACCACAGCGGCGTGGCTTGTCATCCCTCCTCTTGAGGTTAAGATACCCTTGGCGGCATGCATACCATGAATATCCTCAGGTGAAGTTTCAACTCTGACTAATATTGTATCTTCTTTTTGTGTATTCATCCTCTCAGCTTCATCAGCGGTAAATACTACTTTTCCACTAGCCGCTCCCGGAGAAGCAGGCAAACCTTTAGCAATTACTTTTTTTTCAATTTTTTCATCTAAAGTTGGATGAAGAAGTGTTTCGAGAGTATTTGGATCTATTCTTAAAATTGCTTCTTTCTTAGAAATTAATTTTTCTTTTACCATATCTACTGCAATTTTAATTGCTGCTTTAGCTGTTCTTTTCCCATTTCTTGTTTGCAGCATCCATAATTTTTTATTCTCAACTGTAAACTCAATATCTTGCATATCTCTGTAATGCTTTTCTAATTTTACAAATACATTTTTTAATTCGTTAAAAACTTTTGGCATTGTCTCTTCCATGGAAGCTTCTGTTGCGCCAGCATTTTCTTTTGCTTTTTTTGTTATATATCTTGGTGTCCTGCTCCCTGCTACCACATCTTCACCTTGTGCATTAATTAAATATTCTCCAAAAAATTTATTTTCACCAGTTGAAGGATTTCTTGTAAATGCTACTCCAGTAGCACAATTGTCTCCCATATTTCCAAAAACCATGGACTGAACGTTTACGGCTGTCCCCCAGTGTCCTGGTATATGATTTAACTTTCTATAAGTTTTTGCTCTTTTGCTTTCCCATGACAAAAATACTGCCTTGATAGCTCCGAAGAGTTGTTCGTATACATCCTGTGGAAAATTCTTATTTGTTTTATCGCTTATTAAATTTTTAAAATTTTTAATTAAACCATCCCAATCCTCAAAACTTAATTCTGTATCTGACAAAACACCTTTTGTTAATTTATAGTTATCAATTAATTCCTCGAAAAGATGGCTTTCTACACCCATTACAACATTTGCATACATTTGTATAAATCTTCTATAACTATCTTTCGCGAATCTTTTGTTTGATGTTTTTTTAGATAAAGCATCTACTGTTTTATCATTCAGGCCCAAATTCAGTATAGTATCCATCATTCCAGGCATTGAAACTCTTGAGCCAGACCTTACAGATATCAATAAAGGATTTATATTGTCACCAAATTTTTTTTTTGTTTTAGCCTCAATTTTTTTTAATTCTTTTTTTATTTCCATACATGTTTTAGGGGAAAGCTTTTTTTTATTTCTATAAAATATTTCACACATTTCTGTTGAAATGGTAAATCCTGGTGGAACCGGCAAACCTAGTCTAGCCATTTCCGCGAGGTTTGATCCTTTGCCACCTAAAATATTTCTGGAATTAGATATCTTCTTATTCTTTTTGTCTCCAAAGCTAAATATAAATTTTGACATTAAATTCCCTCTAATTTTGAAAAATCTACAAAACTATTAAACGTTGAACATAAAATTTGCAATAGTTCTAAACGATTATTTTTTAAATCTTGGTTTTCATCATTTACTTTTACGTTATCGAAAAATTTATCTGTTGATAATTTGGTCTCGGAAAGAAGTTTTAAGTGATCTTCGTAATTTTTCTTTTCCTGTTTTACTGTAAAGGCTTTCCGGATTGCATTGATTCTTTCAAAAAGTTCTTTTTCTTCATCATGTTTAAAAAGAACCGCATCAGGACCATTTTTTGAAACAAGCTTTTCTTGATCTAAAATATTTGATGCTCTTTTATACGTTGAAAGAGCATTTTTTCCTAAGTCTTTTGAAATGAACTTATTCATAATTACTGTTTTTTTATATAGCTCTAAAAAATTATCGCTTAAATGTGAGCTAATTGAGGCTTCAACAATATCAGTTCTAATTTTTCTATCTTTTAAAATATTTTTCATTCTTTCCCTGAAGAATTTCATTAAATCTTTTGTAACCTCATTGTTTTCCTGTTTAACGCCTTGATCAAGATAAATCTTGATGGAGTAATCGATTAGATCTCGCAATTTAATCAAAAGATTATTTTCAATTATAGTTCTAAGTAATCCAATAGATGCTCTTCTAAGTGCAAAAGGATCCTTCGAACTGGTAGGTTTTTCATTTATCAAATAGAAACCAACCAGGGTATCCAGTTTATCTATAATAGAAAGAGCGTAACTAATCGGTTTTTTTGGGACTGGGGAAAAGATACCAGATGGAAAATAATGTTCGCTTATTGCTCTAGACACATCTTCCTCAAATCCCTGGCTCAAAGCAAAATATTTTCCCATAACTCCTTGTAACTCTGGAAACTCTCCAACAAGACCTGAAACAAGATCTGATTTAGATACTGATGCCGCTATTTCTACTTTCTCTTTATTCAAATTTAGCTGATCGGAAATAAAATAGGCTAACCTTCTCAGTCTTTGGGTCTTTTCATAAATTGAGCCAAGATTTTCATAAAACGTTACTTGTTTTAGTTTATTTATCTGTTTTATAAGATTTAAGGATTTGTCCTTTTCCCAAAAAAAACTAGCATCTGAAAGCCTAGCTTCTACAACCCGCTCATTGCCTAATCTGATAAATTTATTTGTATCTTTTTTATTCGTTACAATAATAAATTCATTAATCATTCGATCTTTTTGATCAATCAGGGTGAAATACTTTTGGTGAAACTGTAGTGTTGATTTTATTACTTCCTTAGGTAGCTTTAGGTAACTTTTATCAAAATTTGCGATTATAATTCTTGGATTATCAACCAAATTACTAACCTCTAAAAGTAAAGATCGATCTATTATTTCTTGACATGATTTATTTTTGCAAATTGATTGTATTTTTTCTAATACAATTTTTTCTCTTTTGTTGTGATCAATAATAATGTCATTTGCTTTAAGAAATTTTAAATATTCCTCAAAATCTCTAATTTTTTTATGCTTAATATCAACATCTTGCTCTAAAATAGTAAAGTTTACTGTATCTAAATGACCAAATTTAAATTTGAGGTGCATATTATCAAAAATTGCCATAATGGAAATCAAGGGTCTTCCCCAGCTTAAATTATAATCGGACCATTTCATCGATTTTTTCCAAGATATTTCATTTAAACATTTTGGAATTATTCGAATTAGCTCATCTTCGGTATTAATTTCCTTGCCTTTGATTTTTGCAAAATAGAAAGTTCCTTTATCTAATTTTTTTTCATATAAATCGTTAACACTCATGTTTTTTGATTTTGCAAAGTTTTCAATTATATTTTTAGGAACCCCTAGTTTTGGTCCCTTTACCTCTGAGGGTAATATTTTAATTTTTTTTGGCAATCCAGATATAAAAACAGTGAGTCTTGTTGGTGTTGAATAAATATAAATATCTTTGTAGGTTAAATTTACTAATGATAATTCACCAGTAATTAATTTTTCTATTTGATTTCTTGCGCTTATTTGTAAGTTAGGTGGTATCTCTTCACTAAAAAGTTCAATAAGTAATTCTGACATTTAATTTTCTTGATTTTCCAACCATGTAGACCCTGCGCCCTTTGCAAGTTCCCTAATTCTATTTATATAGCCGGTTCTTTCTGCAACTGATATTACCCCTCTTGAATCTAACAAGTTAAATATATGGCTAGCCTTTAGACACTGATCGTAGGCTGGAAGCGGCAGTTTTTTTTCCAACAAAGATTTGCTCTCATTTTCTGCAATTTCAAAATTTTTTAATAAAGAATCCGTATTTGCATGATCAAAATTATAAGCTGAAAATTCTTTTTCTGACTCAAGAAATACATCTCCATATTTTACACCATCACTATTCCAGTCTATATCGAATACACTTTTTTTTCCTTGAACAAACATGCAGATCCTTTCTAAACCATATGTAAGTTCTACAGATACAGGCTTACAATCTATCCCTGTCATTTTTTGAAAATATGTGAATTGAGTTATTTCCATACCATCGCACCAAACTTCCCACCCTAATCCTGCGGCGCCCAAAGTAGGACTCTCCCAATCGTCTTCGACAAATCGAATATCATGATCTTTTGACTGAATGCCTATTGCGGCTAAACTTTTAAGATATACTTGTTTAATATTTTCTGGAGAAGGTTTTATAATAACTTGGTATTGATAATAATGTTGTAAACGATTTGGATTCTTTCCATATCTTCCATCAGTTGGTCTTCTAGAAGGTTGAACGTATGCAGCCTTCCATGGCTTAGGTCCTAAAGACCTCAGTGTGGTTGCGGGGTGAAAGGTTCCTGCGCCCACTTCAATATCGTAAGGTTGTAAAATAACACAACCATATTTTCCCCAAAATTTTTGAAGATTAAAGATTAAATCTTGAAAAGTTAATAACGATTTTTTTTTATTTTTTAATTTTGTTGGCATTTATAAACCAAATTTTTGCCACAGTGCTCTTTCTTCAACAGCTTCGATAATATTATCAATCTGACCATCTAATGATGCGGATAATTTTCTTGCTATAAATCCTTTTGGTTTTTCTAGTTTTTTAATCTCGATATTTTCTCCAAATTTTTCTCTTAAAATTTGTTCAGCATTTCCAATACCATCTATTAATCCAAGTTTTAAAGAAGCTGATCCAGACCAGAACTCCCCTGTAAAAATATTATTTTTTTCAGGTTCTTTTAATTTTGAACCTCTGCTCTTTTTTACAAGATTGATAAAATCTGAATGTAACTCTAATTGTAATTTTTTTATTCTTTGGATATCTTCATCTTTTTCTTCTTTAAAAGGATCTAGTGTACTTTTGTTCTTGCCTGCAGTATAAACTCTTCTTTGAATTCCAATTTTTTTAATTGCATCTTGAAAGCCAAAAGATGCCGATATAACACCGATCGAACCAACTATTGAACTTGAATTTGCATAAATTTCATCTCCTGCACAAGCAATTAAATAACCGCCAGATGCAGCGACATCCTCGGCAAAAACTATTACTTTTTTTTTATTTTTACTCGCTAACTGCCTAATATAATCATGTATAAGATGTGATTGAACCGGCGAACCTCCTGGTGAATTTATTGAAATTGCTATGTTCTTTGCTTTCTTGAAAGAGAATGCTTTTTTTATAATTTCTTGTTGTCCGGAAAAATCTATTCCTTGTCGAAATCTTCCCGCAGAACCAATAACACCCGACAATCTTATGTGAGGAATAATGGTTTTTTTTTTAAAAAAAGAAAACATATGATTAATATCAATTCTTATATCAGCACTTATAATTAATTAAATTATAAATTACGCTACTCTAAGTTGAAATTGAAGTGCGTCACAGATGTATAAAATAATAAATTTTTAAAGTATATAATGAATTTATGGGATCAGTAATACCGCTTAAAAAATCTGCAAATTCAGCATACTTAGATTTAAAGAATCTTTTAGACGGAAAACTTGAATCTGTTGAAAAACTTATTGATTTAAAACTTCAAAGCCAGGTCGATTTGATAAAAAAAATGAGCGACTACCATTTAAATTCTGGTGGAAAAAGAATTAGGGCTTTATTGACTATGGGTGCTGCAAAACTCGGAGGATATTCAGGAGGAAAAAGAGATATAAATTTAGCTGCTTGCGTAGAGCTTATTCATAGCGCAACACTACTCCATGACGATGTAATAGATGAAAGCAAAGTCAGAAGAGGAAATAAAACTACGAACACCATTTGGGGAAATCAGTCTTCAATTTTAGTTGGTGACTATCTCCTGAGCAGATGCTTTGAAATGATGGTAGAAGATGGAAGTTTGGAAATATTAAAACTTTTGTCATCTACTTCATCTAAAATAGCTCAAGGAGAAGTTATGCAGCTTCAGCATAAGGGTGAGGCGGATCTTTTAGAAGAAAATTATATAAAAATAATAGGATTAAAAACAGCGGCACTGTTTGCTGCTGCGACGAGGGTGGGTTCATGTATATCTAATTTAGATCAAAAAAAGAAAGATGCATTAGAATCGTACGGCAAGAACTTAGGTTTAGCATTTCAGATAGCTGACGATGCTTTAGATTATTTTTCAAAAGAAAAAATATTTGGAAAAGAGATAGGAAAAGATTTCTTTGAGGGAAAAGTTACTTTACCCATAATCATTGTATTCCAAAAAGCAAACTCTATAGAGAGAACATTTTTAACAAATATCTTTAAAAAAGAAGATAGAAATAAAAATGACTTTGAAGATGCCTTAAAGCTTATAAAAAAATATAAGGCCCTCGATGCTACTTTTAAAAGAGCTGAATACTTTGTGAGTGTATCTTATGATGCATTAGGAATATTTGAAAATTCTATGGAAAAAAGAGTTTTACAAAACCTTACTGGTTTCAGTTTAAATAGATCTTATTAAGGATAAAGCATTTCTTTAATCCATTTTCCATTTTCTTTTTTGTAAATTAATCTTTGATGAGATCTGTTATCAAGTTCTAACCAAAATTCAATTTCGTTTGGTAAAACTCTCCAGCCAGACCAGTGAGGAGGTCTTGGAACATCTTTTTCCTTTGGAAATTTTTTTTGATACTCTTTAATTTTATTTAAAAATTCATCTCTATTTTTCATTTGCTTTGATTGGGAAGAAGCCCAAGCAGATATTTTGCTGCCATATTTTCTTGAACTAAAATATTTGTCTGCCTCTTCATTTTCTACGACAGAGACTTTTCCAGTAACTCTTACTTGTCTTCTTAAACTTTTCCAGTGAAAGCACATTGAGGCGTTAGGGTTACTTTTAAGATCACTTCCCTTTTTGCTATTAAAATTTGTATAAAAAACAAAACCTTTATCACTCAGACCTTTTAACAAAACCATTCTGACACTTGGAATACCCTCTTTGCTTGAAGTTGCTACTGATAGGGCATTTGGATCGTTGATTTCACTTTTTTCTGCAACAGCAAACCATTTTTTAAATAAATCAACGGGATTTGCTTCATCTTCAAAACAATTATCCAGTCCTAGCGAATTTTGGCCACTTTTTTGATTCATAATTTATATAAAATAATTTATACATTAATTATCGATGTCTTTTAATACTTTTGGAAAAATATTTAGATTTACCACATGGGGTGAGTCACATGGCCCTGCTATTGGCTGTATTGTGGACGGTTGCCCCCCAAATATAGCTTTGTCTGAAAAAGACATACAAAAAGACATGGATCGTAGAAGACCAGGCAATTCTAAATTTGTATCGCAAAGAAAAGAGTCTGATAAAATAGAAATTTTATCTGGTGTTTTTAATGGAAAAACCACTGGGACTCCAATTGCTATTTTAATTCGCAATGAAGATAAAAGATCTAGAGACTATGAGTCTATAAAAAATAAGTTTAGACCAGGTCATGCAGATTTTACGTATTTTAAAAAATATGGAATAAGGGATTATAGAGGTGGGGGAAGACAATCAGCAAGAGAAACAGCCTCGAGAGTCGCGGCTGGTGGGATTGCTAAAGCAGTTTTAAAAAATTTACTAGGAAAGAAATTTAATATAATAGGTGGGGTTACTCAATTGGGCCTAATGTCTTGTGATAGAAATAATTGGGACAATAGAGAAATAAGAAAAAATCCATTTTTCTGCCCAGATAAAAAATCTGTAAAACTTTGGGAAAAATATCTTACAGCAGTAAGAAAGTCAGGTTCATCCTGTGGAGCAATCATTGAGTTAAGAGCTAATGGTATTCCTGCAGGACTTGGGTCTCCAATTTATTCAAAGTTAGACTCTGATATAGCTGGGGGATTAATGAGCATAAATGCGGTTAAAGGTGTAAATATAGGATCTGGCATGAGTTCAGCTTATTTATCCGGAGAAGAAAATTCAGATGAAATTCGGTCTGGCTCTGGAAAAATAAAATTTAAAAGTAATAATGCTGGAGGTATACTAGGAGGTATTTCTTCAGGGCAAGAAATTATTGCGTCTTTTGCTGTCAAACCCACTTCTTCTATATTGAATAGTAGAGAAACGATAGACAAGAAGGGTAAAAATACAAAGATCTCAGTCAGAGGCCGTCACGATCCATGTGTTGGTATAAGGGCAGTTCCCATAGGAGAGGCGATGCTTTCATGTATATTGCTTGATCACTTTCTTATGAACAGAGCACAATGTGGTTAGGAGAGATTTTTATTTTTCGCAATAACAACATTAGAATTTAAAACGTTTTCTACTTTCTGAACAATGCTCTCATAATCTAACCCGGCAGTTTTGTACATATTTTCCGGAGAATCTTGATCTAAAAATTTGTCAGGCAAAATCATCGATCTAAATTTTAAACCTTTGTCAAAAAATTCTCGATCCGACAATAATTTTGTAACATGAGATCCGAATCCTCCTATGGATCCCTCCTCTATTGTTATGACTGCCTCATGATTTGATGCAAGTTCAATTATAAATTTTTCATCTAAAGGCTTAGCAAATCTTGCATCAAAAATACTAGTTGAGATACCTTTTTTTTTAAGAATTTCAGAAGCTTTTTTGCACTCATTCATTCTTGCACCAAAATTTAAAATGGCAACGTGTTTACCAGTTGAAATTAATCTTCCTTTTCCTATCTCAAGAACCTCTCTAATATTCGGCAATTCAATTCCTGTTCCTGTTCCTCTTGGATATCTAAATGCTGATGGTTTATCGTTTATTTTCACAGAGGTATTTATCATTCGCACTAATTCTGCTTCGTCACTAGCAGCCATAACTATAAAATTTGGTAATGTTGAAAGATAAGTTATATCAAAGGATCCTGCATGAGTAGCTCCATCTGAGCCAACTAATCCAGCTCTATCAATTGCAAATCTAACGGGTAAGGATTGAATTGCAACATCATGGACTACTTGATCATATGCTCTTTGTAAGAAAGTGGAATAAATCGCAGCAAATGGTTTAAATCCCTCTGTTGCTAAACCTGCTGCAAATGTTACACCGTGCTGCTCTGCAATTCCTACATCGAACATTCTTTCAGGAAATTTTTTTTCAAATAAATCTAAACCAGTACCGGAAGGCATGGCGCCAGTAATTGCTACAATTTTTGTATCATTTTCGGCATGTTTTATTAAAGTGTTTGCAAAAACTTTTGTATATGAAGGAGCTTTTGATTGTCCCTTTGACTGAACACCTGTTAACACATTAAATTTAGACACTCCATGATATTTATCTCCAGAATCCTCTGCTGGTTTATAACCTTTTCCTTTTTTTGTTACAGCGTGGATTAAAATTGGCCCTTCATGTTTAGAGTTTTTTACATTTTCTAAAATAGTGACGAGATTATTAACGTCATGACCATCTATTGGTCCAATATAATAGAATCCAAGTTGATTAAAAAGTGTTCCTCCAGTAACAAAACTTCTCAACATATCTTCGGCTTTACCTGCGCTTTTTGAGAATCTTTTTGAAAATGATGATAGAATTAATTTAATTGTTTCCCTTAAACTAAAATAAATTTTTCCTGACAAGAGCCTTGCTAAGTACTTGCTCATGGCTCCAACGGGTCTAGCAATTGACATATCATTGTCATTTAAAATAACAATTAATTTAGATTTCATTGCTCCAGCATTATTCATTGCCTCATAGGCCATACCTGCACTCATAGCTCCATCCCCTATTACAGCTACAACATTATTTTTATCATTTGATAATCTTTTGGCTGTTGCCATACCAAGAGTTGAGGAAATTGAAGTTGAGCTGTGAGCTGCTCCAAATGGATCGTACTCGCTTTCTGCTCTTTTAGTAAAACCTGAAAGACCTCCCCCTTTACGCAAAGTTCTAATCTTGTCTTTTCTTCCAGTTATTATTTTATGAGGGTAACATTGATGACCAACATCCCAAACCAATTTGTCTTGAGGAGTATTAAAAACGTAATGTAAAGCAACAGTTAATTCCACGACACCAAGACCAGCACCAAGGTGTCCTCCTGTTTCGGAAACCACATCAATTAATTCAGTTCGCAATTCTTTTGCTACTTGCTCTAACTGGCTTTTTTTAAGTAACCTAAGGTCTGAAGGATAATTAATCTTGTCTAACAGTTTTTTGCTCATTAATAACTTCTATCTAATATAAAATTTAAAGTCCTTACGAGTTTATTGGACCTGATTCCATATTTTTTTAATTTACCTATTATCATTTTTTTTCTCCTCAAAGCAAATTCTAATGTTTTTTTATACCCTAAAAATTTGATAAGTGTTGATTTGCCCTTTTTTTTGTCTTTCTTAACTGGTTTTCCAACATTTTTTTTGTCACCCTTTATATCCAAAAGATCATCTGCAATTTGAAACAAAAGCCCAAGTTCTTCACCAATTATACTCATTTCTCTAATTGTTTGTTTTTTTGCACCAGCAATAATTGCGGGAGCCAAGCAACAAAATTGAAATAATTTTCCTGTTTTTTTCTTTTGCATATTCACAACCTTGGAAATTCCTACTTTTTTCTTCTCATAATTTAAATCTAGAAATTGTCCTCCTGCAATCCCTGAGTGTCCAGCGCATTCCGCTAATTTTTTTGAAAGGAATATTTTTGTATTAGGTTTAATTTTATATTTTGAATCTGTAATAATTTCAAATGCAAGTGTAAGCAGAGAATTACCTGCAAGTATAGCTGTTGATTCTCCAAACTTAATATGAGTCGCTGCTTTTCCTCTTCTTAGGCTGTCATTGTCCATACAGGGTAAATCGTCATGTATTAAGGAATAGGAATGAATACATTCTACAGCTGCACAAATATTAATTACTTTACTTCTTTTTAATTTAAAAATTTTAGCTGCATCTAAAATAATTGTAGATCTAATTTTTTTTCCACCAGTTAAAGTTCCGTATTTCATTGGCACTAAGAGTCCCGAGTGTTTCTGGTTCCTTAAATATTTTTTTAAAAATATATCAATTGCCCTAGCATTTTTTTTAATATCTTTTGACATTTCAAGTATCTAAAATTACTTCTTCTTTCCTGTAAAGCGGATCTTTTTTATTCTTTCTTTAAAAAGACCATCAACATAGTTATTAAGGTTAAGTAACCTTTGATAGTCATTTTTTGAAGCCGATAGGTCTGTATCTTTCTTTTCTAATCTTTCAAGAATATCCAATATTTCTGATTTTGCTTCGTTTATTGATTTACTTTTAATATCAGGTGGAATATTTTTCGTTTTCATAAAAATTATAATAATCGTAAAATGAAAAATATCTATAAAAATTCACCTAAAAATTTAAATAAAGCCAAAAAACTTTTAAGAAAAAACAATATAATTGTGGTACCAACAGAGACTGTTTATGGTTTAGCGGGCAATGCCTATTCTAATTCATCAATAAAAAAAATTTATAAACTCAAAAAAAGACCGAAAATAAACCCTTTAATAATCCATTATAGCAATATCGAGTCATTAAAAAAAGATGCACATATTGATGAAAAATTTATTAAACTTTATAAAAAATTTTCCCCTGGCCCATTGACTTATATTTTAAGAAAGAGAAAAAATTCAAAAATTTCACCACTGGCTAATGCTAATTTAAAAACTATTGCCGTTAGATTTCCAAAGAATAAAATTATTCGAACCTTATTAAAAAAATTAAAATTTCCTTTAGCCATACCAAGTGCAAATATATCTTCTGCTATAAGCCCAGTTAGTTGTAATGATGTTTTAGATGAATTTGGTAAAAAAATAAAATTTGTTTTAGATGGAGGCAGTGCTAAAATTGGACTAGAGTCTACAGTAATAAACCTATATGGCAAAACTCAGATACTTAGACCAGGTTTAATAACTAAAAATCAAATTAGTCAAGTTTTGAATAAGAAAATAAAAATTCAAAAAAAAACTGACAAAATAATATCGCCAGGCCTACTAAAAAGACATTATTCTCCAGGTATACCAGTTAAACTTAATTGCAAAACAAAGGAAGATAAAGCCGCATTCATAGTCTTTGGAAAAAAGTATAAAAACAATAATAAAGATATATTTAATTTAAGTAAAAGTGGAGATTTAGAGGAAGCTGCAAGAAAATTATATAAAACTTTTAGGAAAATTAAGAACTTAGGTTTCAAGACAATAAATGTAGTTAAAATTCCGAATAAAAAAATTGGAATAGCTATTAATGACAGGTTAAGAAAAGCAGCAAATTAAAAATGTTTATACAAATTAAAAATCTTTCAAAAAAATATAAAGATACACTTGCTGTAAATAATATTAATTTTTCTATTGAAAAAAATAAAACTTTGGGACTTCTTGGTCCAAATGGTTGTGGCAAAACTACTTCGATAGGAATGATGTTGGGTTTAATAAAACCAACCAGCGGTGAAATACTTATAGATAATAAAAATATCGAAACTTTTAAAAGGGATGAAATATTAAATCGAATAAATTTTGCCTCTCCATATATTGAATTACCCAAAAAATTAACTGTTAGACAAAATCTCGAAGTATATGGAAGACTTTACGGTATAAAAGATTTGAAAAGTAGAATAAATGAAATATCAGAAGATTTAGATATCAAAAGTTTTTTTAATAGAAAAACAGGAGAGCTTTCTTCGGGACAAAAGAATAGAGTTTCCCTGGCAAAATCATTGATTAATAAACCGGAAATTTTATTTTTAGACGAACCTACTGCTAGTCTAGATCCCGATATTGGTGATTTTGTTCGAACTTACATCCAAAGATATAGAGCAAAAAATCAAGTTACAGTTCTACTTGCCTCTCACAATATGAGCGAAGTCGAAAGGTTGTGTGACAGTATAATAATGATGAAAAATGGAGAAATTATCGACAGAGGTACTTGCGAAGAAATTATTAAAAAACATGGAAGAAATAATCTTGAAGAAACTTTTCTTAAATTAGCTAGGGGTAAAAATGAATCTAGGTAAAATTTATGCTTTAGCATTGAGACATTTATATTTGATTGGTAATTCTCTTCCGAGGATTATAGATTTAATTTATTGGCCCACTGTTCAAATTTTTCTTTGGGGATTTATTTCTAAATTTTTCACTTTAAATTCTGATTATTATAGTAACACTGTTGGAATTATTTTAACTGCAGCGATATTATATGATTTTCTATTTAGAGTTAGCATAAGTTTCAATATGATGTTTTTGGAAGAAATTTGGAGTAGAAATTTTACAAATTTATTTATAGCACCAATTAAATTGAATGAAATAATTGCATCTCTTACTTTAACTGCGATATTGAGAGCATTAATTGGTATGGTTCCAGCAGCAATTATAGCAATACCTCTTTTTGGTGTTTCTGTTTTTGCACTTGGTTTGCCATTATTATTTCTATTATTATCTTTGTATCTTTTTGGAGTCACTTTAGGCCTTTTGGTTACTTCAGGGTTATTAAGATTTGGTCCATCATTTGAAAACATCGCTTGGGCTAGCTTATTTTTTCTAGCTCCCTTAGGATGTATTTATTATCCATTAGACATATTACCAATATCACTTCAATTTGTAGCAAAAGGTCTTCCTCTTGTTCATATATTTGAGGAAATGAGAAATATTCTATTAAATGATGTGGTCAATTATTTCGACATATTTAAAGCAATATCTATATCTATACTTTATTTTGTTTTAGGTGTTATAGTTTTTTATGTTTCTTTTTTTGGAGCTAAGGTTAGAGGAACATTAATAAATATGGGTGAATAAAAGATTATGCGTGAAAAAATTAAAGAAATAAAAAAAACCGAGTCTCCTCCAAAAGTAATTAAGAATTTATATAACAAAGAAGAAATTCAAGATTTTTTGAAATTATATAAAGATCTTCCTGTTACAACACATAACAAAAAGCAAAATGTTGTTAAGAAAAGGTGGCTACAAGGATATAACGAGAAATTAGAAAAATTATTCTTTGAAAGATTAAAAAAAGAAATTGGAGATTTCAAAATGGACAATCTTCAAGACGAAAATGGAAAAGATGTTTATGGTCTTATACAAGAAAGTTATTCACCGATTGGATTGCATGTTGATGGGGGTTTTGAATTAAAAAACCAGATATACAAACAAAGTTTAATCCCACTTACTCCTATTGGAAGTACTGTTATCTTTAAAAATAGATTTTACGAAATGTCAACTAGCTTTACCCAAGATCCAGAGGAACTTAAGAAGAAAAATTTAAGTTATGGTCAAAACAAGAGGTCATCTGAACATTTAAAATTATATGGGAATAAACCATTTGATAAAAAAATACATGAGCAATATTTAAAACATGAGAATATAGATAATTTAAAAGGTTTAGAAGTAGAATTAATTTATGAGTGGGAAGTTGGATCGATGTTAATTTTCGACAGATCCCATTTACACTGTTCATCCTCTGTTATTGAGGGAAAAAAAATTGGGATAGCAACTTTTACGAAGAAATAAACAATTTTATGGCTATATTTGATTGCTTCCAGTATTTTAATGAAGAACATATTGCTGATTTAAGGTTTAACGTTTTAGATAAATTTATTGATAAGTTTGTAATAGTTGAGTCAACAGTCAATCATCAAGGTAAAGATAAAAAATTAAATTTTGATATTAATAAATATAAAAAATTTAAAAATAAAATAATTTATATTGTTGTAGATGATACCCCGGAAAATATTAAAACTTCGCATGAAGGTGGGGAGTCCTTGGTCGAACAACATCAAAGGAATTCTATATCGAGGGGTCTTAAAAATGCTAATGATGACGATTTAATAATTCTATCTGATGTTGATGAGATACCGGATTTAAATAAACTTGGTGAATTTGATAAAAATAACTATGCAGTATTTTCACAAAAAATGTTTATGTATAAATTAAACCTTCTTAATTTGAAGGAAAATAACTGGCATGGCTCTAAATTATGTTTAAAGAAAAATTTTAGATCGCCTCAATGGATACGAAATTTAAAATTTAAAAAATATCCTTTTTGGAGAATAGATAAAATTAAAAACTTACAAATAATTGAAAACGGTGGATGGCATTTTGCATACCTTCAAAGTCCTGAAAATATATCAAAAAAAATAAAATCTTTTGCACATGGAGAATTTAATAAATCGGAAATAACCAACGAAGAAAATATTAAAATTAAGATTGAGAAAGGTGAAGATATTTTTGAAAGAGGTTATCAATTAAAAAAGGTAGAAGTTGACTCAAAATTTCCTAAATATATTTTAGATAATAAGGATAAATTTGAAAAATGGATTATTTGATTTATGGTGCGCCCGGAAGGAGTTGAACCCTCAACCTTCTGATCCGAAGTCAGACGCTCTATCCAGTTGAGCTACGAGCGCAAATATAAGTATGTTTTAAATTATTAAATGGATAAAACAATAAAAATTTTAGCGGAAGTTTCTGGTAAAAGTTTGAGATTAGACAAGTTTTTAGCTGAAAAAATAAAAACGCTTACCAGATCTCAAATTAAGAAAATTATAAATTCTAAAGGTGTAAGAGTTAATAAAAAAATTGTTATATCTGCATCCGAAAAAGTAAAAGATAGAAGTGAAATTGAAGTCTTAATCGAGACTAAAGGTAATAATGATTATATTGAACCAAAAAAAATTGGTCTTAATATAATTTATGATGATAGAGAAATAATAATAGTAGACAAACCTAGTGGCCTTACTGTTCACCCGGGTGCAGGTAATAAAAGTAATACTTTGGTTAATGGTCTTATGCATATTTATAAAAATAGTTTGTCCAATTTAGGTGGATCATTTAGACCGGGAATTGTTCATAGAATTGACAAAGAAACTAGCGGACTGATTGTAATAGCTAGAAATAATTTTACACATGCAAAATTATCGGAACAGTTTAGTGATCATACTGTCAAAAGAAAGTATATCGCTTTAGTTTGGGGAGTAATCAGGCCACTTAAAGGAAAAATATCAACTCTTATTTCAAGAAGTAAAAAAAATAGACAATTAATGTCAGTAAGTAATATCAAAGGTAAAACGGCGATTACTAATTATAAAACTATAAAAGTTTTCAATGTTAAAAATATTCCAAAAATTAGTTTAATCGAATGCATTTTAGAAACAGGTAGAACACACCAAATTAGAGTGCACCTTTCTTATAAAGGAAATCCATTATTAGGAGATAAAAAGTATGGCAAAAAAAAATTGAAATTTAGAAAAATAGATAAAAACTTTTTTAAAATTCTTACTAATTTTAACAGGCAAGCTTTACATGCAAAGACTCTTGGTTTTATTCACCCAAAAACTAAAAAGTTAGTAAATTTTGAGTCAAAAATGCCACAGGATTTTCAAAAAATGCTAAGTTATCTTAAAAATTTGGCAATTGAAAAATCTTAATATAGAAATATATATATAATAATAATATGAGAACAAAATCTTTAAACCCTAATTTACCATCTCTTGCTGGAGAGGGAAGCCTGTCACTATACCTTTCTCAGATTAAAAAATTCCCAATTTTAGATGCAGAGGAAGAATATATGTTAGCGAAAAATTGGAAGGATAGAGGGAACTTAAAGTCAGCACATAAGCTTGTTACTAGTCATCTAAGACTAGTTGCAAAAATTGCAATGGGTTACCGAGGGTATGGTTTACCGATGACAGAAATTATATCAGAAGGAAATATTGGATTAATGCAAGCTGTTAAAAAGTTTAATCCAGACAAAGGATTTAGATTAGCTACTTACGCTATGTGGTGGATTAAAGCCTCTATTCAAGAATATGTTTTAAGATCTTGGAGTTTGGTAAAAATGGGAACAACTGCTGCACAAAAAAAACTATTTTTTAATTTAAAAAAAGTAAAGCAACAAATTGCCCCTCGTCAAGAAGGAGATTTAAAAAAAGACCAGGTTGATGCCATATCAGATAAACTTAACGTTAAGCCTGAAGAGGTTATCTCAATGAATAGAAGAATGATGGCTCAAGAAAAATCACTTAATGATCCTATTAAATCAGACGAAAAGAGTGAGTGGCAAGATTGGATTGTTGATGATAGTTTAGATCAAGAGCTATTTATTTCGCAAAAGCAAGAATTAGATGAAAAAAAATCTTTGTTACATGAGTCAATTAAAATCTTAGATGATAGAGAAAAAGAAATAATTGAAGAACGAAAGCTTTCAGAAAACCCAAAAACTTTAGAGGAGCTTAGTAAGAAATATAAGATTAGCAGAGAAAGAATAAGGCAAATTGAAACAAGAGCATTTGAAAAACTTCAAAAAGCAATGCTAAATTCTACCAAGTCAAAAAATCTTCTACCAAACAAATAATTTTAAAAAGGGCTCTCTATAAGTATTGTGTCTTTTCTTTCGGGGCTAGTGGATATACTTGATATTTTAGCTCCTACAAATTTTTCCAATTGTTTGATGTAAAGTTTTGCGTTTTCTGGCAGTTTATTAAAATCCTTAATTCCTTTTGTATTAGATTTCCAACCTTTAAATTTTTTATAAATGGGTTTAACTTTTAGTTGATCCCCAACTGCTGCAGGTAAATAATCAATTTTTTTACCTTCAATTTCATAAGCTATACACATTTTAATTTCATCTAATTCATCCAAAACATCTAGTTTTGTGAGCGCTATTCCATTAATGCCTGAAATTTTTATAGTTTGTCTTACTAGAACTCCGTCAAACCATCCGCATCTTCTTTTTCTGCTGGTAACAGTTCCAAATTCTTTACCTCTTTTTCCAAGATGTTCACCGGTATTATCTGTTAGCTCTGTTGGAAAAGGTCCTTCTCCTACTCTAGTAGTGTAAGCCTTTGTTATACCTAATACATAATTAATTGTATCTGGGCCACAACCTGATCCGGTTGCAGCAGAAGAAGCAACAGTATTCGATGATGTAACAAAAGGATAGGTTCCATGATCAACGTCTAATAAAACCCCTTGGGCGCCTTCAAATAGTATCTTCTTACCTTTTGATTTATATTCATCTAGTTTTTTCCAAACAGGTTTTGAAAACTTTAATATTTCTGGTGCTATTTTTAAAAGTTCTTTTTTGAGCTGATCTTTTTTAAAAGTCTGTTTTCCCAGCCCTTTCCTGATAGCATTGTGATGTATAAGTACAGTTTCTAGTCTGTGATCCAAATTGCTTTCAGAAACTAGATCCATTACTCTGATTGATCTTCTTCCAATTTTATCCTCGTATGCTGGACCAATGCCTCTTCTTGTAGTTCCTATTTTAGCTTTTCCGGCTGCATCTTCTCTGATTTCGTCCATCTCTTTGTGAAAAGGTAAAATAAGATTAGCAGACTCAGATATAATTAGGTTTTTTTCATCTACATTTACACCTTTTAATTTAATCTCTTTGATTTCATCCAAGAGTGCCCAGGGATCTACAACAACGCCGTTACCAATTATAGAAATTTTATTTTTTCTAACTATGCCTGATGGCAATAGTCTCAATTTATAAGTAATTCCATCTATTACTAAAGTGTGTCCAGCGTTGTGCCCTCCTTGAAAACGGACAACAACATCTGCCTCACTAGAAAGCCAATCGACAATCTTTCCTTTGCCTTCGTCACCCCATTGTGATCCAACAACAACTACATTTTTCATTTAATAAATTTCCTGTTTACTTTAATAGAGCTCAAATGATTTATCGGTCCGTGACCTTTTCCATAATTTAGATTCGATCTAATTGATTGATTAACATATTTAATTCCAAGCTCACAGGATTTATTTAATTTTTTTCCACATGCAAAGAAAGTTGTAATTGCACTAGACAAAGTACAACCGGTTCCATGGGTGTTTTTTGTATTAATTTTTTTATTTTTGAATATTTTTAATTCTTTTCTATTAAGAAATACATCTTCAATATTTTTAAAATTGCTGTGACCACCTTTCACTAAAATATTTTTAACCCCTAATTCAAGCAGAATATTGGCAGCTTGTATCATGTCTTTTAAGTTTTTAATTTTTGTTTTGGTCAAAACTTCTGCTTCTGGAATATTTGGTGTTATTAAATGAACTTTTCTAATTAATTTTTCTCTTAAAGTTTTAATAGCTTTATCGTTTATTAATTTAAACCCTCCTTTTGCTACCATAACTGGATCTAGAATGATTTTTTTAGTTTTAACTTTTTTTAAAGCTCTTACAACAGAAAGGATTACTTCTGATGAGTGAAGCATGCCGATTTTTATAGCATCAGGTTTTATATCTTTTGACGTAAACAAAATCTGCTTCTCTATCTCTTTTGGTTGTATTGGAACTACGGATTTTACTCCAGTTGTATTTTGAGATGTAATAGCTGTAACTGCGGTCATTGCATAACCACCTAATGCTGTAACTGTTTTAATATCTGCCTGAATTCCTGCACCACCAGAGGAGTCTGATCCTGCAATTATTAAAATTTTTGATTTAGGTTTCAATTTATTTTATCGATCTCTTTATTATTTTTATACACCTTAAAATTAAGTTCTTATCATATGACTCGGCCATAATCCTTATCTTTGGTTCAGTTCCAGATTTTCTAACCAAGATTCTTCCTTTTTGGCCCATAAGTTTATTTGCTTTTCTGATTGCATTTTTACATTTGGATTTACCAATTATATTTTTATCTTTGACAGATACATTTTCCAAAATTTGTGGCAAAGGTTTAAAAACATTTAATAATTGACTGGCCTTTTTGCCTTTTCTTAAGGAGAATAAAACCTCTAATGCAACAAGTAGACCATCTCCTGTCGTTGCAAATTTTCCTAAAATTATATGACCAGACTGTTCACCGCCTAGATTGTAATTAAATTTTTTCATTTTTTCCTTAACGTATCTATCTCCTACTTTAGATCTAGAAAATCGTATTTTTTCATTTTTCAAAAATTTCTCCAATCCATAATTAGACATCAAAGTTCCGATCACTCCACCTTTTAAAATTCTTTTTGATTTCCATCTCCGAGCAAGCATGGCGATTATCTGATCACCATCTACGATTTTTCCTTTTTCATCACACATAATTATTCGATCTGCATCTCCATCAAAAGAAATACCAACATTTGCTTTGCATTTTTTAACAGCTGCTCTTATTTTAGATGGGTAAGTTGAACCACACTTTTCGTTAATATTTATACCGTTAGGTTTTATCCCCATAGAAACAACTTTTGCACCTAGGTCTCTAAGTAGTTTCGGTGCTGCCTTGTAGCAAGCACCATTAGCACAATCCAAAACTATTTTTGTACCTCTTAAATGAAAATTCTTTGGAAAATTATTTTTTAATATTTTTATATATCTATCATTTCCATCCTCTAATCGTTTAACTCTGCCTAGTAATTTTGGATTTGTAAGTTGCTTTATATTTTTAGCGTCAATTAATTTTTCAATTTTTTTTTCTATTTTGTCTGATAGCTTCATTCCATCTGGACCAAATAATTTTAGACCGTTGTCGTAATAGGGATTATGTGAAGCTGTAATCATTATACCCATATTTGCTCTCATAAATTTTGTCAGCATAGCAAGTCCATTTGTTGGAAGTGGGCCCAAAGTGTAAACATGCATTCCACCAGAAACTAATCCTGATACCAATGCAGGTTCTAAAGTATATCCTGACAGTCTTGTGTCTTTAGCTATTATTGCAATTTGTTTAGATTTTTTTTGATTTTTGAAATAAGTACCAGAGGCCAAGCCAAATTTAAAAAATTTTTCTCCAGTAATATTTCCCTGATTAACGGTTCCCCTAATACCATCTGTGCCAAAATATTTATTCTTCATTAATTTAATAATATTTTTTTAAAAACCAATATTCCTTGTTTTACCTCATTAACATTGTGTACTCTAAAAATCTGAACACCTTGTGACAACAAATAAAGAACAGATGCTAACGTTCCACCAGTTCTATCTAAACTATCATACTTACCAGATATTTGATTGATAAACCTCTTTCTTGAGGTTCCAACCAAAATAGGAAAGCCTAGACTATGAAACAAAGATATTTTAGAAATTAAAGTCAAATTATGTTTCAAAGTTTTACCAAAACCAATTCCAGGATCTAGAATAATTTTTTTATCTTTTAATTTGTTTTCAATTTTTCCCTCAAAAAAATCGTAAATATCTAATAAAACATTTCTATATTTGGGATTTTTTTGCATAGTATTTGGTGTTCCTTGCATGTGGTGAAGAATTTTAGAGATATTATAATTTTTTAATATTATTAATGTATTTGGATCGAACTCGAAACCCGAAACATCATTTATTAAATCTACGCCCCCTTTGATGCCTTTAATCATTAAATCAGATTTTCTTGTATCAAGAGATAGGCAAGTTTTTTTATATTTTTTTTTAAATTTTGTTAAAACATGTTTAACCCTTTTCCATTCAATTTTTGGATCAATCGTTTTAGATCCAGGTCTTGTTGACTCTCCTCCGATATCAATAATATTTGCTCCAGATTGAATCAAACTAGATATACGTTTAAAGGATTTATTCTTTGCATTAAATTTGCCTCCATCAGAAAAACTGTCGGGGGTAAGATTTAAAATACCCATAATAGAAGTCTCTGAAAAATTTATGTTATTTAGGAAATTTTTTCTTTTTGAAATGATTTTCTTTAAATCTTTCTTGATAACCTTTTTAATATTTTTTTTGATATTTTTTATATCTTTAATATGAATAACATTGCTTGTTATCTTTTTTTTTCCCCTTGTAAAAATTTCAATTTTATCAAAGGCTATATCTTTTTTACCATTCAAAGGAAAAGCTTTGTTTGATTTAATGAGACTCGTTGCGGCTTTTCCATGATAAAAATTACACGCCCTAGTGTAATACTTTCTCATGATTTAATTATATTATAATGCTGGTTTTGGTTTTAAACCAATAGAATCTATTGCTGAAGAAGCTTTATCTTCAGATTCTTCTTCTTTCTTAGATAGTTTAGCAGGTTGTATGTTTTTCAAAATTAAATCTCTTATTTCATCACCTGATAATGTTTCATAAACAAGCAATGCTTTAGCAATTTTATGAAGATCATCAATTTTTTCTGTTAAAACTTTTTTAGCTCTTTCATAACTGGTGTCGATAATTTTTTTAACTTCCGCATCTACTTTTTTGGCTGTTTCTTCGGACATATTTTGTTGTCTAGCAATTGATCTACCTAGGAATACTTCCTCCTCGTTTTCGCCATATGCTACTGTGCCAAGATCTTTACTCATTCCGTATCTTGTGACCATATTTTTTGCCATTTTTGTTGCCATATCAATATCAGATGATGCGCCTGATGTTATTTTTTCATATCCAAATATTAATTCTTCTGCGATCCTACCACCCATAGCTACAGCAATATCTGAGTACATTTTCTCTCTTGTTACAGACAGTTGGTCTCTTTCTGGAAGTCTCATTACCATCCCTAATGCTCTACCTCTAGGAATGATTGTAGCTTTATGAATTGGATCAGATGCTTTTTCATTAAGAGCAACTATCGCATGTCCGCCCTCGTGATAAGCAGTTAGTTTTTTCTCTTCTTCGCTCATCACCATTGATCTTCTTTCAGCGCCCATCATTACTTTATCTTTTGCTTCTTCAACATCAGACATTGTAACGACTCTTTTATTTTTTCTAGCTGCTAATAACGCTGACTCGTTAATTAAATTGGCAAGATCAGCACCAGAAAAACCTGGCGTACCTCTTGCAATAGTTCTTAATTTTACATCTGGTCCAGTATTAATTTTTCTTATATGAACTTTTAAAATAGCTTCTCTTCCAAGAATATCTGGATTAGGAACTACTACCTGTCTATCAAATCTTCCCGGACGTAAAAGAGCAGGGTCTAAAACATCTGGTCTATTTGTTGCGGCAATCAGTATGATACCTTCATTAGTATCAAAACCGTCCATTTCAACTAGAAGCTGGTTAAGTGTTTGCTCTCTTTCATCATTTCCTCCGCCCAGTCCCGCACCTCTGCTTCGACCAACAGCATCAATCTCATCAATAAAAATAATACATGGAGCGTGCTTCTTACCTTGTTCAAACATATCCCTCACTCTAGACGCACCTACACCCACGAACATTTCAACAAAATCTGATCCTGATATTGTGAAAAAAGGTACATCGGCTTCTCCAGCTATAGCTTTGGCTAAAAGTGTTTTTCCTGTACCTGGTGGACCAATAAGCAAAGCTCCTTTGGGAATTTTACCACCCAACCTTCTAAACTTTTTTGGATCTTTTAAAAATTCTACAATCTCTTCGACTTCCTCTTTTGCCTCTTCAATTCCTGCTACATCATTGAAAGTAACTTTGCCTTGAGCTTCGGTTAATAGTTTTGCTTTTGACTTTCCAAACCCCATGGCTCCGCCTCTTCCGCCTTGCATTTGACGCATAAAAAATATCCAAACCCCAATAAGTAATAACATTGGGAACCAAGACAAAAGTACACCTAGTAATGATGGCATTTTATCTTCTACTGGAGAAGCAACAATGCTTACTCCTTTGTCTGAAAGTTTTCCTACAAGCTCAGGATAATTTGGCGAATAAGTTTTAAATTTAGATCCATCCGATAATACGCCGTTTATATTATTACCTTGTATCTCTACTTGCACTACTCTTCCTGAGTCAACTTCCTTAAGAAATTTTGAAAAAGGAATTTGCTCGCTTTGAATTTTTGCTCCTCGTGGCTCCTGGAAAAGATTAAATAGTCCAACAGATAAAAGGACTATTAAACCCCACATTATTAAATTTCTAAAGTTCATACTATATAAATAGGTATTTTTTTAATTTTAACAAGTATATTGAATTAAAAACAATTGTTTAAAATGAGGCAATTTGTACCGCATTTGAACAAGAATTTATGAATTTGGGATATTTTTTAAAATTCTCTTGAAACATGAAGTAAATTTTTTCTCTTTTCAAACATACATCCGCCTAATGTACATTTTTTTAATTTATTATCCTCAAAACGATTAATTAGATTAAGTACCTTTTGTGACCTGGGAGGATAATAAGTCTTTGCCCTCATTCTGACTACTCTATTAATAATTCTAAATTTTATTTCTTCAGGCTCTTTTTTAAAATCAGATAAATTAAGAATTGTCTCTTTTTTTTTAAATTTTACAAATTTTCTCATAGACTTAGAAACGTAGAAATTTATTGCATCTTTTGTTGATGAGATATTCTTGATAGATCGAGCAATACTTTTAATATCTAGGCCTTTTTGTTCAAGAATTTTTTTTAAGTCTCTTATTTTTGTTCTTAAAAACTTTTTATTTGAGTTCGTAGGATCTTTAATTGACTTGCCAAATATTCTCTTTGCAACATAGGATAGATCCTTCTTATTAATTTCAAGAAATGGCCTGAGCAAAATAATATTATTTTTTATTTTTGTTTTTTCGCTCATTGAGGATAAGCCCTCTATCCCGCTTCCTCTTGAAAGCCTTATAAAAAAAGTTTCGATCTGATCATCTTGATGATGAGCAGTCACTAGAAATTTTGATTTATTTTTATTACAAAACTTTGTAAGTAGTTCATATCTAATATCTCTTGCATTTTTTTGAATATTTTTAATTATTTTTTTCTTATTTGTTAGGATTTTCAGTTTCATATTTTGCTTTTTAAGTAGTTTCTTCACTCCCAATGCTTCTTTGTGTGAATTTTTTCTTATACCGTGATCGACTAATGCAAAATAAATTTTATATCTTTTCTCTTCCACTATCATATTTGCAAGACCTGCGAGAGCCATACTATCTGGTCCTCCAGATACTGCTATAATCAAAGATTTGCAGTTTTTATTTTTTGAAAGATTTTTTTTTAATTTGGAGTATAGATTTGTGACTTTTTTGTCTTCTAAAAGATTTTGTTTAAGTTTTGGAACATTTAAACTTTTTCTTTTCATACTCGGCTTTTTGTAGCACAGACTGACTAGCTTTTGGATATTCTTTTTTAACTCCCAATATCATTAAGCAACCTTGTTCTTTTTCACCCATTTTTACTAAAGTGCTTCCAAGTTTAAGTAAATTTATTGGAGCTTTTTTGCTTTTAGGATAATTTTGATAACCATCAAGATATGCTGCGGCAGCATCTTGGTATAATTGTCTTACTCTAAAAGTTTCTCCATACCAATATTGTGCGCTCCCAGCCAAATCATTATCTTTGTTTTTATCTATAAATTCTCTTAAAGCAAATTCAGCAGTTTCATAATCTCCAACTTTTATAAAACTTACAGCAAAATCATATTGTTCTTTTGGAGATTTGTTAGGTAATAAATCTTCTCTTTTTTTTCTTTCTGTTACTACCAAACCAGCTGTTTCAACTGATTGGGTTTTTTGAACCTCATCAGTAGAATTTAAATCTGTATTTGATATTCTTCCAAGATCTTGTGGAAGATCTGTTCCTGGCAATCTCTTCTTTTTTGAAACAGATTGTTGGGCGAGTCCTTCTGATTTTGTTCCTTCTAAATCGCTAAATCTCAATTGGTTATCAGATTGAATTTTTGTAATTCGATTTGACAATCTATCTATTTTAAAATTAATTTCTTCATACTTGTTTGTTAGTTCCTGAAATTGTTCTTCAATTTCATTTAATTTCAACAGATGTCTTGTTAGAACATCTTCGTTTAAACTGTTTGGTAAGATCTTAGCGGGTTGCATCTCTGACGTTTTATAAAAAGCTTTCTCCAGTGTTTTAAGGTCAGCACTTATCTTTTGAAGCTCACTTTTTACTTCATTTATATTTTCCTCTGAACTTAAGGGACTGTACAGAATAAAGGGCAAAATAAATACAATAAGGATAAACCTTGTAGAAAGAAAATTTTTTTTCAGATTCATTTAATACATTTATTTACATAAAAAATGGCAAAAAAAAGACCCCGATATTTTAAATAATAACGGGGTCTTTATTAATTATATTTTATAATAATTTAATTTGCTTTTACTGTAACTGATCTTCTATTTTGAGACCATGCTAGAGGATTCGATGCTGGATTAACTGGTTTTTCTTTACCGTAGCTTATTACACTAATCCTTTTTCCAGAAATACCGTAAGTCATCAAATAATCTTTTGCGGCATTCGCTCTTCTTTCACCTAATGCTAAGTTGTACTCTCTTGTACCTCTTTCATCAGCGTGACCTTCTAGTGTTACTGAAAGATCTTTATTTTTTCTTAACCACGTAGCTTGTTTTCTTAAAGTATCACGAGCAGCAGTAGTTAAACTTGATTTGTTTGTTGCAAAAAAAACTCTGTCCGGAACTCCACTTGCCAAGTATTCAATAGTTTCCTTTCCGGTATAAACGTCTCCAGTAAGATCGCCCTTCTTTGTAGTAGAGCAAGCTGAAAGAACGAAAGCACCAAACAAAACTATTAAAAGGTTTCTAAGCGCTGTATTAAATCTCATATTCAATCTCCTAAATATATTTAAGGTAGCTGTAATATTTCAAATTTATATAGATGTTGCAAGCACAAATTGTACAAATATTTTGCCTATTTTGATAATAAAGAGGACCAAGATGGGTCCGAAGCATCGGTTTCTGTTTTTACTCTTCTTTCATTGTAACCGGTGATATCTATCGACCAAAGTTTAGCGGAAAAACCCTTTCCTGTTTTGTCAGACTTAGTTTCTCTGTAAAATATTAAAACTCTTCCATTAGGAGACCATGACGGAGCCTCTTGATAAAAGTTTTCTGTTAGCAACCTTTCGCCCGTCCCATCAGACCTCATAACACCAATGTAAAATCTTCCTTTTCTAACTTTTGTGAAAGCTATTAAATCTCCCCTCGGTGACCAAACTGGAGTTCCGTATAATCCTGATCCATGTGTAATTCGTTTTACACCTGATCCGTCACTTCTCATAATATAAATTTGCTGAACTCCACTTCTATCAGAATTAAAAGCAATATATTTTCCATCTGGGGAATAAGATGGTGATGTATCAATTGAGGGATGTTTTGTAATTTGTTCTACAACTCGGGTTTCTAAATCCATAGAATAAATATCTGAATTTCCATCTTTAGCAAAACTCATAATAATTTTTTTTCCATCGGGAGAAAATCTAGGTGCAAATGTCATTCCGGGAAAGTTTCCAACTATTTCCTGAATTCCTGTCTCGATATCTAAAAGATAAACTCTAGGAAGATTTTTAAAATACGACATATATGTTACAAGTTGATTTGCAGGATTAAATCTAGGAGTTAATACCAGCTCATTTCCTAGAGTTAAATATTTTATATTAAATCCATCTTGATCCATTAGAGCTAATTTTTTTACTCTTTGATCTTTTGGTCCTGTTTCAGAAACATATATAATTCTGGTGTCGAAATATCCTCCTTCACCAGTTAATCTTTCATAAACCTTATCGGAAATTATATGTGCTACCCTTCTCCAATTCGCTGGTGTTGTTGTAAAAGAGAGTGCCAGCATTTCTTTTGCAGCAGTCAAATCCCATAGTCTAAATTCAACTTTCAATTTATTATCTTTAATTAATAGCTTACCAGTTACTAATGCTTGTGCTTTGATAAGCCTCCAATCTTCAAATCTTGGTTTTAAATGTGCTATATCAGGTTTCTGAACGAATGCATCCTTGTCTAAAGGGTTAAATAATCCAGTAGACTTAATATTTCTTTCAATTATTTTTGAAATATCATTTCCAAGGTTATCTATATTAAATAACGATGATTTCTCCGATGCACTATCTACATACAACGGCGATACTGCCATTGGCAGAGGATCCAGATTACCTCTTGTGATATCTACTTTAATTACACTGTTTGCATTTGTAAAAATTAAAACAAAAAAAATTGAGAAAATTATTATCTTTTTCATAAAATTGTAATCAACCTTTCAACATTTCTGTTGGGTCAAAATTTAATTGTAAATCTTTCCATCTTTCATATCCTGTTGGTGGTACTTTTAAGGGCTGACATATTCTAACAGCTCTTAACGCACTTTCAGCAAGAATTTTATAAAAACTTTGACCTGGAGTATTCATTCTCGCATGATCTAATATTTCTGATTTAAGTACGGTACCATCTGGTTTTAGTTTAAGTTTAATTCTTACGAGAAGATTTTTATCATAAGGCAATCCTAATGGTACGCTCCAACAACCAAAAATCTGAGCTCTTAAAGCATCTTCCTCCGATAAAGATAGTGCTTGGGCAAAAGAGTTTTTTACAGTGCTTTGGGTTAATTTGTCAGTTTTTTTTTGTGTTTTTGCCTGTTCTTCCTTCGCTTTATCAATTAGTGCAGCAATTTCATTTGTATCAAATAGCTCTTTTTTTTCAAACTCTGAAGCTTGTCTTATCTGAGGCTTTATTTCCTCAGGGTTTTGTTTTTTTTTAACTAATTCTTTTTTTTCTTTTTTTTCTTCAGGTAATGGAATTCTGTCAGGTTTTTCTTTAGCTTTGGCTGCTGGAGGCGCTTGCTCTGAAACTACTCTTTTTTTCTCTTCTTTTACTTTTTCAATAATTTCTCTGGCTTTCGGCGCATAGGGAATATATGTCTTATCTTTGATCTCAATAAACTCTACGGAAACTATGGGTGGTAAATCAATCGGTTCTCTTAACATAAATGGCAGTGATAAAGCTGTTAGGTAAATTATTAATGTGTGAAATAAAAAAGAGAATAATAGATTTCTGCTCATAAAACATTAATTCTTATAAGGCTCAGAAATTAAGGCCACCTTTGAAAAACCCGCACCAGATAATCTTCCCATCACCTCTAAAACTCTCCCATAATTTATGGTTTTGTCTCCCCTCACATAAATTCTGGTGTCAGTTCTATTTTTGGATATAGCTAATATTTTAGGAACAATAGCTTCGAAACCAACTTTGTGTTCTTGAATAAATATTTCTCCCTTGGAGTTAATACTGACTGTTAAAGGTTCTTGGTCATCAGGCAATGAATCAGCTGATGACTCCGGTAAATCAACCTGTACACCAACTGTTAGCAGAGGCGCTGTAACCATGAAGATAATCAAAAGAACCAACATCACATCTACGAAAGGTGTAACATTAATTTCGCTCATTGGTTCTTTTTTTGAACGATTAATTATAAAAGCCATAATTTTAAACTATTGATAAAAACCTTTTGCAAAAATTATCTACTCTTGAAAAATATCTTTGGCTATCACTATTAAATTTATTATACGCAATTACTGCGGGGATCGCAGCCAGCAAACCAAGAGCAGTAGCAAATAGCGCCTCTGCTATTCCAGGTGCAACTATTGCTAAACTTGTATTTCTAGAAATAGCGATAGATTGAAATGAATTCATTATTCCCCAAACTGTTCCGAACAAACCTATAAATGGTGCTGTAGATCCAACAGTTGCTAGATAAGTAAAATTTTTTTCTATTTCTTTCAGTGCCTTGTCGGTAGAGACTTCTACCACTCTTTCTACTCTTGCACTTTGGACACTTGAAGATTTAGATCTAGTTTTAATTAGTTCTCCCATTGCTGATTTAAATATATTAGTTAAAGGATCTTCTGTTTTGTTTGGTAGATTTTTGTAAAAAGCTTCTGCAGATTTTGATTTCCAGAATTTGTCTTCAAATAATTGGGTGCTTTTATCTATTCTTCTAAAAAGTCTAGCTTTTTCAAAAATCAAAGCCCAAGAAAAAATTGAGCTAAAAATAAGAATGATAATAACGCTTTTAACAACAAAGTCTGCTCTTAAAAAAAGTTGCCACAATGAAAAGTCTGTAGCTCCTCCAAGGCCAACTACTTGTGCTGCAATTTCTTGTTCCATTAAAGTTAATTACTTGCAGAATGTGTCATCAATTTGGCGTTTTAATTTTATAATAATCTATTATTACTCAACAAACTGAGCCTTACATTCCTTAAAATATCTTGCTATAAGAATAGCATCCGCTTTGTTTACGTCCTTTTTTTTTCTTAAACGATCAGATATAGAAGGATACATCTCGATCGCCTTTGTTCTACTTGCATCTTTAGATGCATTTATCAGATCAAAGTGTTTCTTCCATTTAGCGGGCCTTACATAAAAAATTGGCAGATTCAATGAAGCGCAGATGCCTTTGATTGCTCCAAAAGTTTGACCAAAATTAAACATGCTTGTTACTCCTTGGCCAGGCATTGCACTTACCTGTTCAACAATTACAAAAGTAGAATTTGTGTGAATGTGTCTTTTTATTATATTTACTAGCTGTGCGCTATTTAATTGGTTTTTATTTTTCTTTCCCTCGGGCATAATTGGCATATCAAACAAGTCAAAGATTTTAAGATCATCTAATACTGCAATAGCTCCGCTTAATCCGGGGTCAATTCCAATTATTCTCATTAGTTTAAATTATAACCTTTGCAGTTATGAAAAATATTCTGAACATCATCATTTTCTTCTAAAAGATTAAGCATATTTTTTAGTTTTGATTTTTCATCTGTTTTTAAGTCAATAAGGTTTTTCGGTCTCCATTCTATTCCAGAATAAATAAATTTTTTGATACTTTTTTCTATTTCACTTTTAACTTTGTAAAAATCCTCTTTGTTAGTCAGTATCTCGTGAAAATCTTTATAGCTCAAACAATCCTTCGCGCCTACATGAGCTGCAAGATCTAGAGCCTTTTCATCAGATATTAGTTCGTTTGAAACTTGTATAATTCCGTAATTATCAAAAAAATGTTTTGTTGAACCAGAGCTACCTAAACTGCCACCATATTTCTGTAAAATGGTTCTTATACTTGCGGCAGTTCTATTTTTATTATCAGTCAGTGTTTCGATTATAATTGCAATATTATTTGGTCCAAAACCCTCATATCTTAAATTTTCAAAATTTTGATTTTTATCCAAATCAGATTTATTGATTGCTCTATTAATATTATCTTTGGGCATATTAGCATCTTTCGCAGTTTCAATTGCTGCCCTTAATCGATGATTTGAATTTGGATCCTTAGATCCAAGTTTTGCTGCAACAGTAATTTCTCTTGAGATTTTAGAGAAAATTTTTGATCTAATTTTATCTTGTCTTCCCTTTTTGTGTTTTATTCCAGCCCAATGTGAATGGCCAGCCATCTATTTTCTCTCCTGTAAAGATCCGCCTAAAATTATTGGTTGAACTTTTTTGGCTAAACCAGTCGTGTCATCAGCGACAACCATTAAACCACAAATTGTTGCATCGCCAAGTGCAGGGAAGTGACGTTTAGCAGAGGGATCTTTAAGAAATTTTTTTAGAGAATTTTCTCTATCCATTCCAATAACAGAATTATAATCTCCGCACATTCCAATATCGGTTTGATAGGCAGTGCCCTTTTCCATTACTCTATGATCTGAAGTTGGTACATGTGTATGAGTTCCAACAACCATTGTAGCCTTTCCATCAAATAAATAGCCTATGGCCATTTTCTCACTAGTAATTTCTCCATGAAAATCCACAACAATAAAATCTACATCTTTTTTTAATTTAATTTTTTCAATAAATTTTTTTGCTTCATCAAATGCATCTTCACATTTTTTCATAAATATATTTCCCATTAAATTTATTACAGCAATCTTTTTGTTATTTTTAGAAATATATATTTCCGAACCTTTTCCAGGAGATCCTTTTATTAAATTTGCAGGTCTAAGTAACCTGGTATCTTTTGATATAAACTCCATAGCTTCTAACTCGTCCCAAACATGGTTACCTGTTGTAACTACATCCACTCCTGCTTTTAAAAATTCATTAAATATTTTTTTTGTTATCCCTACACCTTTGTCACCAGCATTTTCACCATTTATAATAACAAAATCTATTTTTTTTTCTAAAATTATCTCTGGTAATTTTTTTTGTATTGCTTTTACGCCTGATGGGCCGACAACATCTCCAAGAATTAATATATTCATTTAAAATTAAAAAATTCCTTTCTCAGTTAAAATATAATCCAATTTAATATCGGACTTTATAGTAGGTATTTTTTTATATTTTTGAAAAGAAAATGCAAGTCCAATTGTCAAAACTGATTTTTTAGATCGAATTAATCTTGATAGATACCTATCGTAATATCCTTTTCCATAACCAAGTCTGTTATGATACTTGTCAAAAGCCACTAATGGAACAATTATAATTTCTGGGATAATTCCTTTAGACTTGCTCAAAGGTTCTAAAAAACCGTATTTATTTATTTCAAGAGGATCAAGATAATTCCATCGAAGAAATTTCATTCTTCTATTTAAAAAAAGTTTTGGTAGAAAGATGAAAAAGTTTTTGTTTTGTAATATTTTAAATAAATTTAAAGTATTTACTTCATAATTAGAGGGATAATACAAAGCAATATTTCTTATTTTTTTGTTTATTAATATTTTGATTAATGGTTTAAAAAAATCTTTATTTACAGAAAAGTATTTCTTTCTTCTTAAGAAAATAAATTTTTTCCTTAATTTTTCTTTATATCGCATCTACTGGACTTTAGTTCTGCTCTCAGTATTTTTTATTATTTCCTCTATGGACTTAGTGGTTTTATCAAGCATGGACTCGTATAAGCTTTGGCTTTCTTCTACCATTTTTTTGAGCTTGTCTAGATCGGTGTTTAGTTTTGAAATCTCTGTATCTTTCACTTCTTTATAGTCTATGGCTAAAGATTTCATTTCCTTAAATTTCGATGATAAGTTTTCAAAATTATTCTTTTGTGACAAAACTCTTTTTTTCAAATCAAAATATTCGTCAATTACTTGGATTGCAGTAATTAATAGAAGCTTGTTTTCACCCAAATTTCCTAGTTTTGTTTTTAAATCTGAATATTTCTTATCTAGAAATTTTGTTAGTTTTTTTAAATCCTCTTCTTGCCCATCATCGCAGGATAGCAAATAATCCTTGTTATTAAATTTTACGTTTACGTTTGCCATTTGTCTATCTCCTCAACTAACGAATCGGTTTCTTGGCTTAATTCATTTATATCTTGATTAAGTTCATCTTGAAGTTTCTTATTTCTTTGAGTCTCTTCCTCCAGAGTTTTTAATTTCTTTTTTAGATTATTATATTCAAGAAGGAGTTGATTATATTTATTTTCTGCTTCATTTTTTTCTATTTTTAATTGATTTTTTTCTTCATAGAGATCGTTTAGCTCGCCAAGATAACTTGTGGAAGATTTACTCAAATCTTCCAATCTGTTTAAAACTGTTTCAAGCTTCTTTTCTTTGTTGTATAAACTTTCCATCTTAATTTTATTTATATCATAATATTGATATCATGAATTGAAGTCTATATAGGTAATTAATAAGTGGATCCAAAATTAAAAGATTTATCAAACGCAATAAGATTTCTCTCGATTGATGCTGTGCAAAAAGCAAATTCTGGACATCCTGGTATGCCTATGGGCATGGCGGATGTCGCAACAGTCTTGTTTAAATACTACCTACGGTTTAATCCAAAAAATCCAAGCTGGTTAAATAGAGACAGATTTATTTTATCAGCAGGACATGGATCCATGCTGTTGTACTCACTGCTCTATCTTACTGGTTACAAAAAAATAAAATTAGAAGATATAAAAAATTTTAGACAATTAAACTCAATTTGTGCTGGTCACCCAGAGTATGAAAAAGATTCTGGAATAGAGACAACTACTGGACCTTTGGGCCAAGGATTGTCCAATTCAGTCGGTATGGCCATCGGTCAAGAAATACTTAAAAAAAAATTTGGATCAGATTTAATAAACAATAAAACATATGTTGTGGCAAGCGACGGCGACCTAATGGAAGGTATTAGTCATGAGTCGATGAGTTTAGCTGGTCATTTAAATTTAAAAAATTTAATAGTTTTTTTTGATAATAATAAGATTTCAATTGATGGGCCAACTTCACTAAGTGTTTCAGATAATTATAAAAAAAGATTTGAAAGTTATGGTTGGTCATTTCAGGAAATAAACGGACATAATTTTAAACAAATATTTAATGCGATTAAAAAAGCGAATAAATCAAAAAAACCCTCTATAATATCATGTAAAACTATAATTGGTTTTGGCTCTCCAAATAAATCTGGAAAAGCATCTTCGCATGGATCTCCTTTGGGAGATGATGAGATAAAATTGGTAAGAAAAAAACTTAAATGGAAACATGATGCCTTTGAAATCCCTGAAAAAATAATAGAATCCTGGAGGGAAATGGGAAGCAAAGGTGAAAAGCTTGAGGCTGAATGGAACAATATTTTAAGTAAAAAAAATACGAAAATTCAGGAAGAATACGAAAGATTAAAAAAGGGGGAACTGCCTTTGGAATTGGATAAAATTATAGGTGACGAAAAATTAAAATTTTTTCAAACGAAACCAAAAATGGCTACTAGACAATGCTCTTCATCTGTGATCAACAGTTTATCAAGTATATTACCTGAGCTAATTGGTGGATCTGCAGATTTAAGTGGTTCTAACAATACGAAAACTGAAAAATCAAAAGTGATTACAGCTAAAAATTTTGCTGGAAATTATATTCATTATGGTGTCAGAGAACATGCTATGGCCGGTATAATGAATGGTTTAGCTTTATATGGCTGTTTAATTCCTTTCGGTGGAACTTTTTTGATTTTTTCTGATTATCTAAAACCTTCCATGAGATTATCAGCACTAATGAAATTAAGGGTAATTTTTATTTTTTCCCACGACTCAATTGGTTTAGGTGAAGACGGGCCAACCCACCAGCCTGTAGAGCAATTAGAACACTTGAGAGCAATACCAAATTTAAATGTATTCAGACCTGCAGATATTAATGAAACTCTTGAGTGTTGGGAAATTGCTCTTAAAAGTAAAGACAATCCTAGTGCGATAGCATTATCTAGACAAAAACTTCCTTATGTAAGTGAACATAACTCTGGTGAAAGTATGTGCTCCAAAGGAGCTTATGTTTTAAAAAAAACGTCAGATAATGATAAAATATCATTAATTGCATCTGGATCCGAGGTAGAAATTGCATTGGAGGCACAAAAAAAACTTGAAAATTTAAACATAAATTCAAAAGTAATTTCAGTGCCTTGTCTAGATATATTTCAAAATCAAACTGATGATTATAAAGATGAAATTCTTGGCAAAGACAATTTTAAAGTTTCGATAGAAGCAGCAAGTCAATCGGGTTGGAAAAGTATTGTTGGAAAGGATGGCGTTACGTTAGGACTATCTACATTTGGTAAAAGTGCACCATACAAAGATATCTATAAATTGCTTAATTTAACGAGTGATGAAATAGTAAAAATAGTACAGTCAAAGATTGGAAAATAATTAGACAAATGTCTGATTTAAAAATTTTTCCTAAAAAAATTTCAATCAATGGGAAACGAATTATTGTAAGACTAGATCTTAACGTACCAATAAACAATTTAAAGATTGATGACGATACCAGAATTAAAGTTATCGAACCTTTCATAAACAGGTTAATAGAAAATAAAGCTAAGGTGGTTTTGGTAACTCATCTTGGAAGACCAAGAGGAAAAGTGGTTCCAGATCTTTCACTTGGACCAATATTTAATTATTTGAAAAAAAAACTAAATGGAAAAATTTACTTTTATAAAGACAAGATTGACAATGCTGCAATACAGGCTTCAAATAAA
>CACMMU010000010.1 GCA_902614835.1 uncultured Pelagibacteraceae bacterium
GTTCGTGTAAATTATAAAAAAATTTATAGTTCTTGAATAATAAACTAAATCCTTTTTTCCAATTTTTGTTAAGTAAATATGGGTCAAATTCGACAACAATTGGTATTTTTTTTCTTATTGTTTTTTTAGATCCTAAAAAAATATTTGGCTCATGTCCTTGGGCATCCATAAAAATTAGTGAATTTTTTTTATTTAGACCACCGGTGTAGTTGTCGAGTATATCGCACTTTACAATTTCAGAATTTTTATTTTTTTGAGATACTACCCTGTAATCGCCTGTATGGGTATATTGCTTAATTCTTAAATGATTTTTTTTATTACTTAAAGCTAAATTATATAAATTAGATATATCTTCAATATTATTTAAAAATATATTTGCCGACAAAAGTCTAAAATTTTTTTTTGCCGGTTCAAAGGCTATCAGCTTTTTAAAATATTTTTTTTTTACTGCCGGTATGCATGTTGATCCTATATGTGCACCAATATTGATTAAAGTACATTTCGACTTTTTTATCTTTAAAATTTTTGTAGCTTTAAATAATATTTTGTCGTTAAACTCTCCATCAATAAATAGTTTCTTTGGTATCCAGTCTGAAGCAAATAATACATAATTAATTCCATTTATTGTCGAGAAAATTAATTTATTAGTAGCCATAGAAGTGTAATATATTGCACTTCTGATCGCTGTTTTAAAATTTTCATTTTTGGAATTATCCTTAAACCTGATTATTTTTTTAGCTACCGACTCAATAATTCTATAATATTTTTTTTTTAATTTATTCATTAAAAAGATTGTCAATTAAAAATTATATTTTATTAAATCTTTTTACTTGTGTTTTGATCTCGTGTATACAGAAAATATCTGTTTCTAAAATTATATATTAATGAGTCAGAAATTAACAATTTTGTTCGATTTAGATGGAACCTTAGTTGATACTGCCCCAGATCTGATGGGTGCACATAATCATGTTATGAAAAAATTTGGTTTCCATCAGAAAAATCTTGTTGATATAAAACATCTGGCTGGGCGTGGTGCGTGGATAATGATGCAAAGATCTTTCAAAGAAGAAATTACAGATCAAAAAGTTAAAAAGGAAATGGTAAATGAATTCATAGATCATTATGCAAAAAATATTGATAAAGGAAGTAGACCGATAAAAGGTGTTGTTAATTTTTTGAAATGGGCACAATCAAAAAAAATCCCAATGGCAGTATGTACAAATAAACAAGAAAGACTTGCTGTAGACTTGCTTAAAAAAATTAAACTTTCAGAGTATTTTCATTTTATTGCAGGTTGCGATACTTTCGATTTTAACAAACCTGATCCAAGACATCTTACAAATGTTATTGAGATAATTGGTGGAGATATAAATAAAACTATAATGGTTGGTGATAGTGAAGTAGATTCTCAGTCTGCTTATAACGCTAAAGTTCCATTTATTTTAGTAGAAGACGGATATACCGAAAAGAAAACAAATCAGATTCCACATGATATTTCTATAAAAGATTTTTCAAATTTTGAAAAAACTATTGAAAAATATTTATGATAGATTTTCAGCTTTTTTCTGCTCTTGTTACATATTACTTTATAATGTTTGCAACACCGGGACCTAATAATGCAATGTTGACTGCTTCTGGATTAAAATTTGGTTTTGTAAGAACTCTCCCTCATTTAATTGGAATCCCTCTCGGTCACATTTTTCAAATCGGGTTAGTTTGTTATGGTTTGGGAAACTTATTCCTAATTTTTCCTCAATTGCAGTTTTATATGAAAATTTTGTGTTTTGTTTATTTGTTATACCTTGGATGGAAAATTATTGGTTCTTTTAGTTTGGTAGAAAAAGACTCTGGTGGAAGGCCTTTAAAATTTTATGAAGCTTCTTTGTTTCAGTTTATTAATCCAAAAGCCTGGACGGTAGCAATTACTGTAGCATCTGGTTTTTTTCCAACAGAGGAAAATTTCATAATTGCTACAATGTTCCTAGTCATCACTGCTGCAATTGTTTGTTTTCCTTCCATATGCATTTGGGCTATTTTTGGAAATAGCTTAAGATTATTTATTAAAAACACCAAAGCTAAAAAAATTACTGAGTATATTTTGGCAATTTTGTTAGTTTTAACTGCAATAGTCGTTTTAATAAAATAATCTTTGATTTTGTATTTCTGGTTTAATATAAAAACTTGATGCATTTTACAAAAAAAAATGTTGGAGAAAAAAGAAACAATTTTATTAATAATCTTAAGGAAAGAAAATTACTAAGATTTCCTGGTGCGTATAATCCTTTGTGTGCAAAATTAATCGCAGAAATTGGTTTTGATGGTGTTTATATCTCTGGAGGAGTCATGTCTAATGACTTAGGAATTCCAGATATAGGATTAACTACTCTTAAACATGTCAGCTACAGAGCAAATCAAATTGCTCAAGTTACTGACTTACCTTCAATAGTTGATGCTGACACTGGTTTCTCTGATTGTAAAAAAACTATAGAAACATTTGAAAGTATAGGTCTTGCTGGATGTCATATAGAGGACCAAGTAGCTGAGAAAAGATGCGGACACTTAGAAAATAAAGAGCTTATTTCTACAGATGTCATGGTTAATAAAATAAAAGTTGCTGTTGCTGCAAGGAAAGATAAAAATTTTTCTATAATAGTAAGGACAGATGCAAATCTTGTAGAAGGTCTTGAAAAAACTTTAGAAAGAATTAAAGCATATGAATCTGCTGGAGCAGATATCATATTCCCAGAATCAATGAAAAATGAAAAAGAGTTCGAAAGTGTAAGAAAAAACTCAAAAGTTTATTTGCTTGCCAATATGACCGAGTTTGGAAAATCAAAGCTTTTATCTTGTAAAGAATTAGAGAATTTAGGTTACAATATAGTGATTTATCCAGTTACAACCCAAAGATTAGCGATGAAAAGTGTAGAAGATGGTCTTAGGTCTATTTTTAAGGATGGACATCAAAATAATATTATAGATAAAATGCAAACGCGAAAAAGATTATATGAACTAGTTGAATATGAAAAATATAATACTCCTGATAAAAAAATTACTGATTTTAAAACCGATGGGCATGAATAGAATATGAGTGATGAAATTAAAAAAGGATTAATGGGTATTGTAGTTGATGAAACTACTATCTCCCAAGTTATGCCAGAAATAAATTCTCTTACTTATAGAGGATATAAAGTTCAAGACCTCTGCGAAAAATGTGTTTTTGAGGAAGTTGCCTATCTTGTTTTAAATGGTGAACTCCCAAGATCAAAAGAATTAAATAAATTTATAAATGAGGAAAGAAATAACCGAAAATTATCTAAACAAATTTTAAATGATATAAAAAACATGCCAAAAAAAGCACATCCGATGGATGCTATAAGAACAGCGGTAAGTTTAATGGGACTGGAAGATAAAGATGCGAGGGATAATTCACCAAAAGCAAATATGAGAAAAGCAATGAGAATTTTTGCACAAACACCAACTGCTGTTGCTGCTTATTTTAGAGCAAGAAAAGGTAAAAAATTTATACCTCCGAACAAGAAACTATCTTACTCAGAAAATTTCTTTCACATGATGTTTAATAAAGTACCAAAAAAAGAGATTGTAGACGCTTTTGACATTTCAATGATACTTTATGCCGAACATAGTTTTAATGTTTCAACTTTTACAGCAAGAACAATAACAAGCAGTTTGTCAGATATGCACGGTGCTATAACAGGAGCTATAGCTAGTCTTAAGGGACCTTTGCATGGAGGTGCGAACGAAGCTGTCATGGACATGTTCAAGGAAATTAAGAGTCCAGAAAAAGCAGAATCTTGGATTAATAATGCTTTAGATAAAAAAAAGGTTGTTATGGGTTTTGGTCACAGGGTTTACAGAAGTGGTGACTCTAGGGTGCCGACAATGAAAAAATACTTCTTTAAAGTTGCCGAGTTGATGAAAAATACTAAATACCCAAAAATATACAAAACTTTGGAGAAAGTAATGCTTGAAAGAAAAAATATTCATCCGAATGTCGATTATCCGTGTGGTCCAACTTATCACTTAATGGGTATAGACACTGATTTTTTCACACCGATCTTTGTAATGGCTAGAATTACAGGTTGGTCTGCTCACATTATGGAGCAACACGCTGCAAATAAATTAATAAGACCTTTATCCAAATACAAAGGTAGCGAACATAGAGAAGTTTTGGCACTAAATATAAGATAATTATATAATTATCTTTGCAAATCTTTTTTCCACTAACTCAAGCTTTAGTTTTTTTTCTTCTACAAATTTATCAACTGCTTTCTTTACTCCCTTTATATAATCTGCATCCTCATAGTCATCACACAAAATAATTGCTCCTTTATTTAACGAAATTTTATCGTAAAGTAAATTTAGATCATTAAAAACAGTATCAAAACTATGTCCTCCATCTAAAAAAACAAAATCAATATCTTTTACCTCTAAATTTACTAAAATATGATTCGAGTTTCCTTTAATCAAGGTAACATTTCTTGAAAATTTTTTTAAAAAATTTTGAACACTTTCATACGAATTTAAATTTTCTCTAAGAATTAAATTATATATTAAAGTCTTAAAAGGATTAGAAAAGTTTTGCTTTTTCAAATAATTGGGAACTTTTTCATCCGATGATGCTTTATTACCGAACAGATCAATTCCTATATATTTGAAATTTCCTGAGTGGATTTTGTTTAATAGTTCACAAACATTTCTTGCGGTAACTCCGCAAAATACGCCAATCTCTAAAAAAACTTTCGGTTTATGCTGATTTATAATTTTTAGAAAAATATTGCCCCAGTTTTTTTTAAGTCCTGATTTTCTCCAAAAAGTTTTATAATCAGTATTCAATTATTAAGAAAAAGCTTCCGCCCAGGAACCTTTTGTGGATGCTTTTGAATATTCTGTTGCTCTTCCTTCGAAGAAGTTCATGTGTTCAACAGCATTGAGCATCGTATCAAGCCATGTAAGTGGGTTTTCTTTAACTTTGTAAATTGGATTTAATCCAAGCTGAATTAATCTTCTGTCGCCAATCCATCTAATATACTGTTTTACTTCATTAGCCTTCAAACCTTGTATAGGACCCATTTTAAATGCTAAATCTATAAAAGCGTCTTCATGATCCACAATAGTTCTACAAGCATCATAAATTTCTTTCTGTAATTTTTCATTCCAGATTTCAGGGTTTTCTTTTATAAATGCTCTAAAAAGTCTAATCATAGAGTTGCAATGAAGCGTCTCATCTCTTACTGACCAAGTTACTATTTGACCCATACCTTTCATTTTATTGTGTCTTGGAAAATTTAAAAGAATTGCAAAACTAGCAAAAAGCTGAAGTCCTTCTGTAAAAGCACTAAACACGGCAACTGTTTTAGCAATATCAGCCTTTGAGTTCATATTGAAACCTTGCATGTAGTCGTATTTATCTTTCATTTCTTTATATTTCATGAAAGCTGAGTATTCAGACTCTGGCATTCCAATCGTGTCTAGCAAGTGCGAGTAAGCGGCTATATGAACTGTTTCCATCGCTGCAAAAGCAGTCATCATCATTAAAACCTCAGTTGGCTTAAAAACAGTTGTGTAGTGTCTTAAATAACAATTATTAACCTCAACATCGGCTTGTGTGAAAAATCTAAAAATTTGAGTTAATAGATTTTTTTCTTCCTGAGATAAATTCTTTTGCCAGTCTCTAACATCATCTCCGAGAGGTACTTCCTCTGGTAACCAATGTATTCTTTGTTGCGTTAACCAAGCATCATAACACCATGGATATCTAAATGGTTTGTAAACAGGGTTTTCTACTAATAAACCACCTTTAAAATTTTCTTTATTATTTTTTAATTTAATTACTGACATGATAAACACTCCTCATATTTATTATCCTCATTACTTGATCCCTCTTTATTTGAATAAACATTCTTTGTCACATCTGTTGATGAGCCTGCATTAATATTTTCGGCTCTTTGTATAGATTTAGATCTACAATAATAAAGGCTTTTTAATCCCTTCTTCCATGCTTGGAAGTGAAGCGTATGAAGTTCCTTTTTGTGCACATCTGCTGGAATAAAAACATTAACGGATTGAGCTTGTGAGATATGTGGTGTTCTATCTGCACCTAATTCAACAACCCATCTTTGATCTATTTCAAAAGCTGTTTTAAATGTTTCTTTTTCTTCATTTGTTAAAAAATCAAGGTGTGAAACAGATCCTTGGTTAGTTGTAATACTTGACCATACTTCATCGGTATTTTTTTTATATTTATCTAAAAGTTTGGCAAGATATTTGTTTCTTACATTGTAGGATCCTGACAAGGTTTTGTGGGTGTAACTATTTGCTGCTATTGGCTCTATACCTGGTGATGCACCTCCACATATAATTGATATAGAAGCAGTGGGAGCTATTGCTGTTTTATTTGAAAATCTTTCTTTTATACCAAATTCTTCTGCGTCTGGGCACGCTCCTCTTTCCTCGGCTAAATCTTTTGAAGCTTGATCCACTTTTTCTTGAATGTTTTTAAATATTTTTTTATTCCACACTTTGCTCATAACAGAACCAAATGGGATACCTTTTTGTTGGAAATATGAATGTAAGCCCATTACACCAAGACCAACGCTTCTTTCTCTTGCTGCTGCATATTTAGCATTAGCGAAACTTTCTGGGGCTTTATTAATAAAATCTTCAAGAACATTGTCTAAAAATCTCATCACGTCCTCTACAAAGTTTTCATCATCTTTCCATTCGTCATATTTTTCGATATTAACTGAAGATAGACAACAAACTGCTGTTCTTTCATTCCCGTCTCTATCTTTGCCTGTGGGAAGAGTAATTTCGCTACAAAGATTTGAAGTTTTCACAGTCAAACCTGCTAATTTGTGGTGTTGAGGAATCTGACGATTAACCGTATCAATATAAATTATGTATGGTTCACCCGTTTCAACTCTGGCTGTTAAAAGTCTTATCCATAAATTCCTAGCTGAGAGAGTTGATTGTATTGATCTGTCTTTTGGACTTCTTAATGCCCATTGACCATCTGTCTCAACAGCTCGCATAAAAGCATCTGATACTAAAACGCCGTGGTGTAAATTTAATGATCTTCTATTAGTATCTCCACCGGTTGGTCTTCTCATTTCAATAAACTCTTCTATTTCGGGATGATCAATAGGAAGATAACATGCTGCTGAACCCCTTCTTAAAGATCCTTGACTTATTGCCAATGTTAGAGAATCCATAACTTTTATAAAAGGTATTATTCCAGAAGTCTTTCCAACTTTTCCAATTTTTTCTCCTATAGATCTTAAATTGCCCCAATAACTTCCTATACCACCACCTCTGGCAGCTAACCAAACATTTTCGCTCCATAAACCTAGGATTCCCTCTAAACTATCCCCTGCTTCATTTAAGAAACAGGATATTGGCAAACCTCTTTCAGTGCCGCCATTAGAAAGCACAGGTGTGGCAGGCATGAACCAAAGATTACTAATATAATTATAAATTCTTTGTGCGTGAAGATTATTGTCTGCATAAGTACTTGCAACTCTTGCAAATAAATCCTGGTATGACTCGTTCTGACCCAAATATCTATCACTTAAAGTTGCTCTACCGAAATCGGTAAGGTTCTTATCCCTAGATCTGTCTATCTTTATGGTTATGCCTTTGTCGTTTTGAAATAATTCGTTTTGTTGATTAAGAGAAAATAAGTCTAGTTTTTTATTTTTAAAAGCATCAAGATCTTTATTCTCTATTCTATCTAAATTTGAGACAGCTTTTTTTATTGCCAAAGATACGTTTTTATTCATAATTACCTTATTTTACCTGAATTTAAGAGTAAAACAACTACATGTTGTGTTACAAACTTATTAATATACTAAATAAGATCTATTTCAAGAGAACATTACTAGAACATAATTGTTTTTTCAAGTTTAAAATAATTCTGTTAAATCTTCTGTTAGTAACCCAATAAAATAATGAAAATCAAACAGAGTGGTTTTAGAGAATACGATGCCAGATGGCTTTATCCTGATGATATAGATTTGGAGGGAATCGAAGAGTTGGGGAAAGGTTTAGGTACTCAGGTAATAATAAAGACAAAAAAAGAGAACCCAAAAATTATTGTTGGTCAAGATTATAGATCTTACAGTGAGGAAGTAAAAAAAGCATTAAAAAAAGGATTGGTTTCTACTGGGTGTGTAATTGAGGATATTGGTCTTTCATTAACACCGACGGTTTATTTTGCACAATTTAAGTTAAATTCTGATGCAATAGCCATGATAACAGCTAGTCATAATGAAAATGGTTGGACGGGTGTTAAAATGGGAATCGAAAAAGGTCTAACTCATGCCCCAGAAGAAATGAATGAATTAAAGGAGATAACATTAAATAAAAAATTTATAAATGGAAAAGGTAAAACAAAAGATATAACTGGATTTCAAAAAATTTATATAAAAGACTTAATAGAAAAAAATAAATTAAATAAAAAAATTAAGGTAGTAGTCGCTTGTGGTAACGGTACTGCAGGTATGTTTGCTCCGGAAGTTTTAAAAGGAATAGGTTGTGATGTAATTGAATTAGATTGTGAATTAGATTTCTCTTTCCCCAAATATAATCCAAATCCAGAAGACTTGAAAATGCTTCATGCAATTTCAAAATGTGTCAAAGAAAATAATGCTGATATAGGTTTTGGTTTTGATGGAGATGGAGATCGAGTTGGTGTTATAGATGAAAAAGGAAGTGAAATTTTTGCAGACAAGATTGGTCTTCTAATAGCAAGGAATCTTTCTGGTAGACATAGAAAATCTAAATTTATAGTTGATGTCAAATCCACGGGTTTATATTTAAAAGATGAAATTCTTTTGAAAAATGATTGCAAAACAATATACTGGAAGACAGGACACTCCCATATAAAAAGAAAAGTAAATAAAGAAAAAGCTTTGGCAGGTTTTGAAAAAAGCGGACATTTCTTTTTTAACAAGCCCATTGGTTATGGATATGATGATGGTATTAATTCTGCAATACAAATCTGTCATTTATTAAATAATCAAAATAAAAATATGAGTTTTATCATCAATGATCTTCCAAAAACTTTTCAATCACCGACTATGGCTCCTCATTGCAAAGATGAAGAAAAATATAAAGTCGTAGAGAATTTAGTAAATCAAGTTAAAGAGATGAAAAACAACAAAATTAAAATTGATAACATGCTTATTAAAGAGATTATCACGGTTAATGGTGTAAGATTTATTCTTGAGGATGGATCATGGGGATTAATCAGAGCATCCTCTAACAAACCATCTTTGGTTATTGTGACGGAGAGCACTTCTTCGGATTTGGGGAAAAAAGAAATATTTAATTTTATTGATAATTTGCTTATAAAAACTGGTAAAATTGGTAAGTATGATCAAAAGATTTAAAAATTAAAATAGTCATACAAGAATCTACTCGCGACAATAATCAAAAAACTACCGAAGAGTTTAGTTATTATTTTTCTATTCATTTTATGAACCGTGTTTGCCCCTACTTTAGCCATATACATCGTTAATGGTATAAAAATTATAAATGCGGGAATATTTATGAATCCTATACTTAAAGGTAAATTAGTTTTAATAAATAACCCTGTAAAAAAAAACCCTATGCATCCGGATATAGAAATTAAAAACCCAATTGAAGCGGCTGTTCCAATTGATCTATTGATAGTATATCCAACAAATTTTAATATAGGCACATTCATAATTGCGCCTCCAATACCCATTAATGACGATACAAAACCAACTACAAAACCTAATGTTGTCCTTTGAAATAAATTAAAGCTTAGTTTTAATTTCGTTTTGTCTTTTAAAAAAAACAAGTTAATTGCTAATAAGTATAATGCTAAACTAAAAAAAAGAACTAGAGATTGTGTATTTAGGTATGCAGCGATTAATGATCCTGTAACAACACCAGTAACTACAAATATTCCATAGGACTTCAATATATTGAGATCAACCGCCCCATGTTTGTAATGTGTGTATACCGACATTATCACGGTAGGAATCATAATTGCAAAGGAAGTTCCGACCGCTAAATGCATAATAAAAGATTTATCAATACCAGTGGATCCAAAAATATAAAAAAGACAAGGAACGGTAATTATTCCCCCTCCAATTCCAAAAAAACCTGCGAAAAAACCTGCAACTACAGCTGTTAATGCCATAATAAACAAAAAAAATATAATTTGATTTGTAGCGAAAGTTTCAATCATGAATAAGTAATATTTTTTCCTTCATATTTTAATATTTATAGTTACTAACTTACTTGTTTGGCTTTTTCATTGTTCTGGGCAATTGTCATTATATGATTAATTTTTTGAAAATCTGAATCTCTGGCCATCATATTATCGCTCAAATATCTTTTCCATTTGTAAGCACCATTTTGTCCATGGTATAAACCAATAGTATGACGCATTATTTGATTTACCCTTGTTCCTCTTTTTACCTCGTGTTTAACATATTCAACTAATTTTTCTGCAATCTCTGATCTTGAAGGAACATTTGTGTTATTAAAAATCTTATTTTCTATCTCAGCTAAAAAATACGGATTTTGATAAATGGCTCTACCTATCATAACTCCATCGCAATTATTTAGATGTTCTTTAATTTGTTCTATATTAGTAATCCCGCCATTTATTATAATCTCTAAATCTTTATTTTTATTTTTTATTTTATAAACCATTGGATAGTTTAATTTGGGTATTTTCAAATTTTCTTTTGGGGTAAGTCCTTTCAAAATAGCTTTCCTTGCATGTAAAATAATAGTTTTACATCCGGCATTTTGGATTTTGTTAACAAAAGAGTTTAGATAATCATAATTTTCCACATCATCGAAACCTATCCTGGTTTTTGCGGTGACTGGAATTTTGCAAGAATTTACCATTTTATTTATACATTCAGCGACTAGGTCGGGTTCTTTTATTAAACAAGCACCAAATTTATTTTTTTGAACTTTCTTGCTAGGACAACCAAGATTAATATTTATTTCATCGTAACCCATATCTTCAGCTATTTTAGAAACTTCTGATAGTTCCTCTTTATCAGACCCCCCTACTTGAAGTGCAAGTGGCTTTTCTACATTGTTAAATCCTAAAATTTTTTTTCTATCACCATGAATTGCCGACTTAGTAGCTACCATCTCTGTATAAAGCATTACATTTTTACTTAATAAACGTAAAAAATACCTCTCGTGTCGATCCGTACAATCCATCATAGGAGCAACACAAATTTTTCTATTAATTTTCAATTATTTTTCTTCTGGAACTTCTTCAGTTAGCTCTAATGGTTTGTCTATAGTTGGTTCTTGTTCCGCTGGTTCTTTTTCTTCTGATTTACTAGTATTAATGGGTATCTTTCTCGCTCTTTTCGAGGGTAGAATTGCTACTCCACTTTTTGATACTTCGCCCTTATATTCAGTTTCAAAGTCATCGTTGGTTATTTCTTCTTTCTCTTCTTCCTCAGCACTTTCGTCTGGTTCTTTTCTCAACCTGAGAATTGCATTAGTTTTTAATTCTTTAACATCAACTTTGTTCTCTGCTATCTCTCTAAGTGAAACTACTGTATTTTTATCATTATCTTTCTCAACAAGCATTTCAGAACCTGAATTAAGTTGAGAAGTTCTCTCTTTTGCCAAAAGAACTAAATCATACTGATTGTCAACTTTATCTAAACAATCTTCTACTGTGATACGAGCCATAATAAGATCAGCAATAATTAATGAAAAGCTATGATAAAATCAAGTTTTTTTTCTTAAATTCATTGGTTTTACTGATCCTTTTATTACCAATAAAAAGAACAAGGACAAGCTTATATAGAGAATACTTATTAGAGCTATGTGTTCAATAGTATAACCTTTGTCTATTAATAAACCGAATAAAGCTGTGCCGAAAGCAGTAGAGAAAACCATGAATGCGGTTGTTAAGGCTTTTATAGATCCCAAATATCTTACACCGTATATTTCCGCCCAGGTTGAGGACCCTAATACATTGGCTAAACCGTTTGAAACACCCATAAGACCAAAAAATAAATAGGCCGAATATGACTGATCAAGAAAATATAATACTATTAGTCCAAATAATAATGGTAAATTCATAAGTGGTATCAGTTTTCTGCTTGTAAACTTATCAACTAAAAAACCGGATGCAATCAAAGTAAAGATAGATGTTGCAGAGTAGATCATAAAAGATTGTGGAATAATATATGATCCCCAAAGTTTAGACTCGGTTATAAAAGATTGATATATAAAAACACCTGTTACAATCCACGGCATCGCTAACATGTTTAGCGAAATTATATAAAATTTAAAATCTTTTAAAACTTCTGATCTTCTCCAACTTCTTATATCTCTAAATTTGTTTTTATTATCAAAAATATTTTTTTCTCTCGATTCAATATCAAGATTTTTAATTGTATAGAAAACAACTATTGGTAATATAGTAATTATAATTATTGAGATAAATTGCCAAATTATTCTCCAAGAAAAAATTGAAAGTAAAAAAATTATTAGAATTGGCAAAAAGAATTCAGCGAAAGATAAACCAAACCAAATTCCGCTTAATGCTTTTCCTCTTCTTCTATTAAAGTATCGTGAAATTGTTGTTGATGAAGTATGAGACATTAGTCCCTGTCCAGAGAACCTCATTAAAAATATTGCTACAACAAGAAAATAAATGCTGTTAATAAATGAAAAAAATAAAGAAGAAAAAAATAAAAATCCTATTACAATTAATGAATAGTTAAAAATTCTCATCTCGTCGATTTTCTTTCCAAACCAAACAAGAACTAAGCTTGAGCATATAGTTGCTCCGGCATAAATTGTGCCAAATTGTCCGTGTGTAATATTTAATTCATCTCTAATACTCGGGTTAAACAATCCTAAAAAAAAACTCTGTCCAAAACTTGAAAAAAATGTAAATATAATTCCAAATAATAAAATTTTTTTATTTAAATTAAGGTTTATCATATGTCAAAAGTATCTTTCATAGGTTTAGGTGTAATGGGTTACCCCATGGCAGGACATATATCAAAAGCTGGGCATGATGTAACTGTTTTTAATAGAACAATATCAAAAGCTGAAAAATGGACAAAGGAACACAAAGGTAAATTAGCTAAAACACCTTTAGATGCAGCTAAAGACTCAGATTTCATATTTACTTGCGTAGGTAATGATAACGATCTTAAAGAGGTAACTCTTGGTGAAAATGGTTTATTTAAATCAGTAAAAAAGAATTGTGTTTATATTGATAATACTACTGCTTCAGCTGAAATAGCTAGAGAACTTTATAAAAAAGCAAAAAGCTCTGGATTTCAATTTTTAGATGCGCCAGTTTCTGGTGGTCAAGCAGGAGCTGAGAATGGAGCATTAACTGTAATGATTGGTGGAGATGATCAAGCTTACAAAAAAGCAGCTCCAATAATTGATTGCTACAGTAAAAAAATGAAATTGTTGGGTCCTGCTGGTAATGGACAACTGGCTAAAATGGTTAATCAGATATGTATAGCTGGCGTAGTTCAGGGGTTATCTGAAGCAATTAATTTTGGTCTCAATGCTAAATTAAAAATGGAAGATGTAATAGAAACTATATCCAAAGGGGCAGCACAATCTTGGCAGATGGAAAATAGATTTAAAACAATGATTAATGATAAGTTCGATTATGGTTTTGCTGTAGATTGGATGAGAAAAGATTTAAAAATTGCAATGGAAGAAGCAAAAAGAAATAATTCTTCACTACCTATAACAAAAATAATTGATGAATATTATGCAGAAGTACAAAAAATGGGTGGTAATAGATGGGATACTTCAAGTTTAATTAAAAGATTTAGAAAATAAATTGTGTCAGAACCAATAAGTTATTACGAAAACTCAGAAGAAATAGAAAAAAAAATTTGGAGTCTTTTAACTACCGCAGTTAAAGATAGATCTTCAGAATTCAGAACCCCAGTTTTTATTTGTGGAGATGATCAAGATCTCGATGGAAGAGTAGTTGTTTTAAGAAAAGCAGATCAACAAAATAATTTTATTCAATATCATAGTGATATTAGATCCTCTAAAATTGAAAAAATAAAAAAAAATCCAAAATGTTCAATATTGTTTTACGGAAAAGAGGAAAAAATACAATTAAGAGTAAAAGCTGAGTGTGAGGTTAATTATAAGAATGATATTACAAAAGAGTCTTGGGAAAAAACTGGTCATATTAGTCGAAAGTGTTATCTAGTTACTAGTGGCCCTGGAACAAAGTCAGACAAACCAACATCAGGCCTAGATAACAAATTTGAAAATTTTGATTTTACTAAAGAAGAAAGTGAAGCTGGATATAAAAACTTTTGTGTAATCAAATGTAAAATTCAAAGTATTGAATGGCTTTATTTAGCAGCAAAAGGTCACCGGAGAGCACTAATTGATTTAAATGGATCAAAAAACTTTACCTGGTTAGTTCCGTAAATACTAAATATTAGAATTTATAAAAATTATTTTTTATATTTTTTATAATTTTCCACGTAATGCTGAGCGTTTTCTTTTATGTGTTTAATTTCCTCATCAGTTACTTGCCTTACAATTTTACCAGGACTTCCAAGAACTAACGATCTCTCGGGTATAACTTTATTTTCTGTTACCAAAGCATTTGCTCCAATAATTGAGTATCTGCCAATTTTAGCTTTATTTAAAATGGTGCTTCCTATTCCGATTAAACAATCGTCTTCGATGATACAGCCGTGAAGCATTACCAGATGTCCTACGGTAACATTTTTTCCTATGGTTGCAGGGCAACCTGGATCTGTGTGAACAACGCTTCCATCCTGTATGTTAGAACCTTCGCCTATTACTATGGGCTCAACGTCTCCTCTTAAAGTTGCATTAAACCAAATATTGGCGTCTTTTTTTAAAGTCACATTGCCAATTAAAACAGAATTTGGAGCAAACCAACTATCTTTGTCCAACTTTGGACTTATATTGTTGAAATCATAAATCATTATTATAATTATAATATAATATGGTTCTAACAAAAACTCCAATTTGTAATTTCGGTGAGAAGCCTCATTCTTTTACCTTAAAAGGTGTTGATAATAAATTATATAAATTTGAAGACCTAATTGGAAAAAATGGTACGTTGATAATGTTTATATGCAATCACTGTCCCTACGTTAAGGCTGTTATCAAAGATATAGTAAATGATACAAGTGTTTTAAAAAAAATGGGTGTTGAAACAATGGCTATAATGTCAAACGATACAAAAAATTACCCAGATGACTCTTTTGATAAAATGCTTGAATTTTCAAAAAAAAATAATTTTCAATTCCCCTACTTATTTGACGAAACACAAAAGGTGGCAAAAAAGTTTGGTGCTGTATGTACTCCAGATTTTTTTTTCTATAATAACCAACTTGAACTTCAATACAGAGGTAGATTGAAAGAATTAAAAGATCTAAAGCCAGTGAACACAGGTGAGAGCGATTTGTTAAAAGCAATTAAAATTATTATAAAAACTGGAAAAGGTCCTGAAAATCAAATCCCAAGTATGGGTTGTAATATCAAATGGATTAAATAATGTTTGTCATCTCAACTAGAAACTTTCCGCCTGAAGTTGGTGGTATGCAAAATTTGATGGGTGGTTTAGCAAATGCGCTGGTCAATCATGGTCCAGTAAAAGTTTTTGCTGATAAAACAGAAAATTTTGAATTGTTTGATAAACATTCAAAAGCAGAAATAGAAAGATTTGGTGGAATTAAGTTGCTAAGAAAATATCGAAAAGCAAATAGAATTGTTGAATTTATTAAAGAAAACAAAAATATAAGATCCATTTTTTTTGATCATTGGAAAAGCGCAGAAAAAATAAATACGGAAATGATTAGTAGCTTTCCATCATTTTGCCTTATACATTCAAAAGAGATAAACCATCCTAAAGATACTTTGCTTAATAAAAGAGTATTAAATTCCATAAAAAAAATAAAATATGTAATTGCTAATTCAAATTTTACAAAAAATTTGGGAGTATCAATTGGTATTCCCAAAGAAAAAATACATATAATTAATCCTGGTTGTGATAAACCAGTCAATATAGAAAAGGAACATCAAGATGAGGCTGAAAGTATTTTTAAAGATTCATTCCCAAGGATATTGACTGTATCGCGTTTAGATAGAAGAAAAAATCATCAAAATGTTTTGATGTGTATAAGAAATCTAAAAGAAAAATTTCCAAACATTAAGTATGTTAGCGTTGGTGATGGTGAAGAGAAAAAAAAATTAATGGTGCTTATAAAGGAACTCAAGATACAAAATGAAGTTGTTATTCTTGATAAAATTCATCAAAAACTAAAGGTGGCATTAATTAAAAAATCAGACTTATTTTTAATGCCATCGATAGTTTTTAAAAAATCAGTAGAGGGTTTTGGTATCTCTTTTATTGAAGCGGCGAGCTACGGTGTTGGATCAATAGGAGGAAAAGATGGCGGGGCAAGTGACGCTATTGATCACAAAAAAACAGGTCTTATTTGTGATGGGCAAGATATAAATTCGATTTATGAAAGTATTTTAAAATTTTTTGAAAATGAAAATTATAAAACATACGGAAAGAATGCTTTGATTTTCTCACAAAATTTTAGCTGGAGTAAAATTGTAAAAAAATATCTAAATCTAATTTAAATTTTCTCTAATTTTTTCATAAACTTCGGACACATTTAAATTTTTTAGATTATCAACTTTGATTGATTTAAAATTTTCAGATTCTATACTGACCTTTTCTGGACTCGTATGACTACCAAACAAGACTAGGCCTTTAACATTCAAGTGTGAGCTTATATGTGCAGGACCAGTATCGTTAGCAATTACAAAGCTAGATCCTTTTATTAGACTAATTAATTCTAAAATATTAACCGGTTGTGAATTGTTTAATATGATGTTTGTATTAAATTTTTTTGCATCATTAATTTCGTTAGGGCCCGGAACTAACGCTATATTGTATTTGTTTCCATAATCTCTTTTCAACAATTCTATTAAGTCATTATAGTAAGGCCATTTTTTTTTAATCAATTTAGGTGAGCAAAAAGGAAAAATCAAAATATATTTGCCTTCAAAATTTTGATTAATTAAATTTTGTATATTTTTAAACGCCCAACTTAAGTCAGGTTTTTTTGTAAATAAAAGATCTTTTAAACCTGCTCGATTTAATTGTTTGAGTATTCTTTCCAAAACTGGAAGTCCCTCTTCCTCATTAACTTCATTTTTGTTTGTAAAAGAAAATTTGTTTGACCAAAAAATATTCTTTTTTGATAAAAATTTTTTATAAAACATTGACCTAGATGAATTTTGTAAATCAAAAACTTTAGTGAAAGAAAATCTTTCTAACATTTTTTTTAAATTCATAAGATAGATTAAATTCCACCTTGGAAGTCTTTTGTCTATTAAAACACCGTCTAAATAAGGACATGTGGACATGAATTCAGTGTAAGGTGGTGTGGTTAATAAAAAAACTTTATCATCGGGAAAGTTGTTTTTAATATCCTTAATCGCACCATTTGCTTGGATTAAATCTCCAAGTGAACCATGTTTAATAATCAATATATTTGACATTGATTTAATTTAACTGCATATATTTTTTAAATAGTAAAGTGATTTGTTAAAAAAAAGGCAAAATGAGTAAAATTTATATCGAAGTTTCTGCTGGTGAACTATTTGACAAGATAAGTATTTTAGAAATTAAAAAGAGAAGAATTAAAGATAAAGAAAAACTTATTTATGTCGAAACAGAGCTTAAGTCTTTAAACGAAACCTTAAAAAAAAATAAATTAGATAAGGTTGATGAGTTTTTAAAAGAGTGTCTTAAAAATTTGATGAATATAAATATTGATCTTTGGGAAGCCGAAGATTTAAAAAGAAAGTTTGAAAAAGATAAAAATTTTGGAGAAGAATTTATAAAAATTTCTAGGACAATACACTTTAAGAACGACGAAAGATCCAATGTTAAACGTCAAATAAATGTTCATACAAACTCTATAATTCGAGAAGTTAAAGATTACGTTAGTTATTAAAACTATACTTTTTTTCTAAAAACTTAATAAGACTATGGATTAAGAATGTAATTAGCAAATATATGCTACCTGCAACAATAAAGATTTCTACTGGTTTGTAGGTTGTAGATATAATAAATTTAGCAACACCAGTTAAGTCCATCAGTGTTACCGTGCTTGCTAACGAAGTACCCTTCAACATAAGTATCATCTCATTTCCGTAAGCCGGTAAAGACTGTCTTAATGCAATAGGAAGTTTAATTTTATAAAAAATTTTACTATTTGATATGCCTAAGCTTTCACCTGCCTCGATAGTACCTTTGTCTATTGTCTCAAAAGCTGATCTAATAATCTCAGATGTGTAAGCACCAGTATTTAGAGCAAAAGCAATTATAGCACACCAATAAGGTTCTTTTAAAATAACCCAGAGAAAACTAGATCTTAAATATTCAATTTGCGCGAGTCCAAAGTAAATTATAAAAAGTTGAACCAGCATAGGTGTTCCTCTAAAAATATATGAATAATAATAAGAAAAAGCTTTTAGAAACTTATTTTTCCCTGTTCTTAAAATTGCAAATAAAGTTCCTAAAAAAATACCAAATAAAAGTGAAGCTGAAACTAATTTAAGTGTAATCAAAGTTGCACTTAGTAACTTTGGAAAACTGGAAATCATTAAATTAAAATCCACTAATACCCCCTTCGATAGTGAACTTCTAATTTGTTTAAAATCTTCATGCTAAAAAAAGTTAAAAATAAATACAAAACAGCTGCAACCGAATAAAATAGCAAAGGATCTCTTGTTGAGCCTGCTGCAATGTAAGATTGTCTCATTATCTCAACTAACCCTGTTACAGAAATTAAAGCCGTGTCCTTCAGTGTTATTTGCCAAACATTTGTTATATTGGGTATCGCTAATCTCAACATTTGAGGAAGGATTACTTTAAAAAAAGATGTATTTGTTTTTAAACCTAAAACTTTACTGGCTTCAAACTGACCTCGTTTAATAGATAAGTAGGCACCTCTAAAAACTTCTGTTGAATATGCTCCAGATATTATTCCAATTGAAAAAGCCCCGGTAATAAAAGCATTTATTTCAATATAACCTTCATATCCAAAAATCTTAGCGACATACATTACGGCAGCCGTACCACCAAAGAAAAAAAGGTAAATAACTAATAACTCAGGTACACCTCTTACAACTGTTGTGTAAAAATTAGCTATGAAGTTTAAAGTTTTATTTTTTGAAATTTTAAGCGGTGTAAATATAAGCGCGAAAAAAAAACCGATTAGCATTGCTGTTACCGCAACAGCTAAGGTCATTAAGGTTGCAAAAAATAGCTCATCACCCCAGCCATTATCACCAAATTGAAGAAGTTCCATATTAAAAGGCGGTTGTTTTCCAACCGCCTAAATAATTAATTATTACATAGAAGCGTCAAAGCCAAACCAAAGTGTAGCAAGTTCTCTGAGTTTTCCAGATCTTCTTGCTTTATTTATTGCTTTATTAAAATCTTTAACAAGTTTGGTGTCTTCCTGTCTTATACCAACTCCTACTCCATTTCCAAATTCTCCGCCAGAGAAAGTTGGTCCAACCAGAACTACATTCTTACCAGATTTTTTTGCATAATCTGTAAAGGCAACTGCAGCTGCTAATGCAGCATCTATTCTCCCGGCAGCTAAATCAAGATTAACTTCATCCTGAGTTTTGTAAGTCCTTACTGTAACTTTTCCAACTTTGCCTGACTCTAAAAAATTTTGGTGAATTGTAGCTGTTTGTACCCCAATAGTTTTTCCTGCAAGAGCCTTTTTAAGAGTATTCAGAGTACCGCTATTACTTCCTTTTGAAAGATTTATAGCAGCAGGAGTTTTTATACCTGCTAAAGTTGATCCTGACATTACAGCTAATGAAGCTACTTCATCGGCGTAACCTTGAGAAAAAGTTATAACTTTTTTTCTTTCATCAGTGATGGACATGCCTGCCATTATGGCATCATATTTTTTTGCTTTTAAAGCTGGAATCATACCGTCCCAATCTTGCTCAACAATTGTGCATGTATGTTTTTTCATATATCCGCACAAAACGTTTGCTAGATCAACTTCAAAACCAACTAATTTTCCATCTGATGTTTTTGAATTCCACGGAGGATACGCTCCCTCTGTGGCAATTTTAATATTATCTGCATATGTGTTTGATGAAATCAAAAACAAAGATGCAAATATTGATAGAATTAATTTTTTAATTCCCTTCATATCCCCTCCTAATTGTGAAGATATTATTCCATATTTTTTTGATTATAAAAAGCTTAATTAAATGAGACTATTTGTGAGATGAAGAAGCAAAATTCCATCTGCAATCGAAACTAGGGATAAATACTTCTGACAACTCTACGTTTCCGAAATTAGTTTGAAGCAAATCTAGCCAATTTTTTACTTGCTTAGGTTTTTTTGACATACAGCCGACTTGAGCTGTAATAGTTCCTCCTGATTTAAGTATTCTTTTTAAACCTTTCATATTTTTTGCTGCTAAGTTTATACAAAAGTCGTCATCATTAAGATCAACAAAAATCTTATCATATTTTGAATCTTTAACTTTCTTGATGCTTTCAAAAGCATCTCCCCAGTAAGTTTTTACTTTATTATTTGCTTTTACATCACCAAAAACTTTTGATAAATGTTTTTGACAAACTTTTACTACCTCAGGATCTAATTCGTACCAATCGATCAAATCAAATCCTTTTGAAGAAAGTTCTCTCGCCACACCGCCATCTCCACCGCCAATTATTGCTGCACTGGAATTGTCCTTGGATAAATTAAGAGCTGAATTTACAAATTGACTGCTATATTTTTTCTCATCTTTTTCTGCAACCTGTAATTCGCTGTCTATAAAAAGAGAATTACCAAATTCCTCTAATTTTACGATTTCTATATGCTGACCCACTTTTGATACAAAATTTTCCAGTACGTCATCTACAACATAATATTTTTTGTGACCTGGTGTGCTGTATATGTCTTCATACATACCCTTGTTGCTTCTATCAAAACTTCTTACTACTGCTCTTTCGTGTTTAATCTCATCTTTAAGAACGTCTAAAGCTTTTGTTGGTGAAATTTTTCCACAGGTAAAAAAGTCAAAACTGATTATACCTCTCTCTGGAAAGGTGTGAAAACTCATATGGCTTTCAGCTAAAAGAGCTAAGCAAGTGTATCCTTGTGGTTTAAATACCTTTTCTGAGATATTAAGAACTTCTATTTTTGCTTTTTTTGCAATCTTATATATTACCTTGTTGTAAAATTCAGGAGAATACTCCTTCTTCACACCCAGAAAATCTATTGTTACGTGTTCTCCAACTTTTTTCATAAAAAATTATCCTTTTTTATAATTTTTCATTTTTTCTAAGACAATTTTCATTTCTTTTTTTGATAAAGTCTTAGGTTTTCCGATTCTTAGCGCATTTATATATTGATGGCAAATATTTTCTACTTCCTGCGCGAGCTCAAAAGCGTTGTCTAAATTTTTTCCAAAAGCTATCTGACCGTGATTTGAAATTAAACATGCTGATCTATTTTTCAGTGCGGACAAAATATTTTTAGATAAATTTCTTGTCCCAAAAGTAGCATATTTTGCGCATTTTATGTCATATCCTCCAGCCACCCCAACCATATAATGAAAAGCTGGAATAGTTTTACTATGAGTGGATACAGCTGTAGCACACGTAGAATGTGCATGAACAATAGCTTTTGCATCTTTTTTATTCACATAAATATCTTGATGGAAACGCCATTCTGATGATGGCTTTCCTTTTTTTTTATCGAATCGTCCATTAAGAGAAACAAAAATAATATCTTTTGGTTTTAATGATGAATATTTAGTTCCTGAGGGTGTAATATAAAACCCGTTAATATTTTTTTCTTTTGCTCTTAGAGAAACATTTCCTGATCTCAAAGTTGATAGATTGGTGATATTAAGTTTCTTGGCGTATTTTATAACCTGAGCTCTCAATTTTTTCATTTGAATAAACTCTTTAGTCCTTCGGTTGATGCCTCGCAAACTCCCTTTTCAGTTATTAAACCTGTAACATATTTTGCTGGTGTAATATCAAACGCTAAATTCATAGCTTTGCTTTTTTTTGGATAAATCAAAACTTTTGTTACTTTGTTATTTTTATCTAATCCTTCTACATGAGATAATTCTTCTGAATTTCTTTCTTCTATAGGAATATCTTTAAAGTTTTTTAAATCCCAATCGATTGTTGAACTTGGTAAAGCAACATAAAAAGGGACTTTATTATCGTAGGCAGCTAAAGCCTTGAGATAAGTTCCAATTTTGTTTGCAACATCTCCTGTCGATAAAGTTCTATCTGTTCCTGTAATGCACATATCTACCTCGCCTCTTTGCATTAAAATTCCTCCGGTATTATCAGCGATTATTGTATTAGATATACCTTCTTCGTTAAGTTCATATGATGTTAAATTAGCTCCCTGGTTTCTAGGTCTGGTTTCATCCACCCAAACATGGATTTTAATTCCTTTTTGACGAGCATGGTAAATTGGAGAAGTAGCGGTACCCCAATCAATAGTCGCGAGCCATCCTGCATTACAGTGTGTTAAAATATTCACTGTATCTTTTTTCTTTCGATAAATTTCCTCAATTATTTTCAATCCATTCAAGCCAATATTTTTACAGAAACTTATATCTTCTTCACAAATATCATTTGCTTCATTGATTGCTATTTTCAAAATTTCTTTACTGTTTACTCCTGATAATTTTTTCATCATTCTATCCACTGCCCATTTCAAATTAATAGCAGTTGGTCTTGATTTTATTAAATCCTCGCTAGCTTTTTTAATAAAAGACTGATCATTATTTTCAATTATAGATAAGACCAATCCATAGGCAGCGGTAGCCCCTATTAATGGTGCGCCCCTTACTTCCATTGTTTTAATTGCATTAATTGAGTCTTTGATGGTTTTTAAATCTTTAATTATAAATTGATGAGGAAGTTTTGTTTGGTCTATTATTTTAACAATATTATTCTCAAACCAAATTGTTCTAAATTCTTTTCCATTAATATGCATTATTTTTTCAAAACTCTTCCTGCAATATGTTGTAATTTTTTTATTGTTTTTTTGGTTCTTAGTTTTGGATCGGTAATAATAGCTGTATCTAAGCAATTGTTTGCGGGATCTTTATCAACTGAAAAATTTGTAAAAGTTTTAATGACTTCTTTAACCATATTCTGTGCATTCGCAGCATTTTTTTGTAAAGTTTTGATAACCATGGCAACATCAACCTCATCATGCTCAGAGTGCCAACAATCATAGTCGGTAACCATTGCGACTGTACAATATCTTATTTCAGCCTCTCTAGCTAATTTAGCCTCAGGCATATTTGTCATGCCTATTACATCTGCTTTCCATGATCTATATAAATTTGACTCGGCTAAAGTTGAGAACTGCGGTCCTTCCATCACTACATAAGTTCCACCCATTTGATAATTTATATTTAATTTTTTTAAAGCAGCCTCACAACATCGCCCCAAGCCTTTACTTGTAGGTTTTGCCATTGAAACATGGGCTACTATCTCATCATTAAAAAATGTTTTTACTCTGGAGAAAGTTCTATCAATAAACTGATCAACTATTACAAAAGTTCCAGGACTAAGATTTTCTTTTAAAGAACCAACTGCTGAGACTGATATAATATCTGTAACGCCTTGTTGTTTCATTGCATCAATATTTGCTCTAAAATTTATATTGGTTGGGTTTATTTTATGTCCTCTAGAATGTCTTGGAACAAAACTTATATCAATACCATCAAATTTTGCTGTCATAACATCGTCTGAGGGTTGTCCCCAAGAAGTTTTAACTTTTTTCCACTTAGTTTTTTCAAAACCTTCTATTTTATAAAGCCCGCTTCCACCAATTATCCCAAGCTTTCTATTTTTCATTATTTAATTATTAATCTTTTTTTGTTAGATAATGAAGTAAAATATGGATTTAAAAAAATATATTAGATCAATACCTGACTACCCAAAAAAAGGCATTTTATTTAGAGATATAACAACATTAATAAAAAACCCCGAGGCTTTTAATTTTAGTGTTGATAAGATCCTAGAAATATCAAAAAAAATAAAATTTGATAAAGTTGCAGCAATAGAGTCTAGAGGTTTTGTTTTTGCCTCGGTTATATCTTACAAGTTGAAAAAACCATTAATAATGATGAGAAAAAAAAACAAATTGCCTGCAGAGAGACATTCTGTAGATTTTGAGCTTGAGTATGGAAAAGCGACAATTGAAGTTCACAAAGATTCTATAAAAAAAGGTGAGAATGTATTAATTATTGATGATCTTATTGCAACTGGGGGAACTGCTGAAGCAGGTGCAAAATTAGTTGAAATTTCTGGAGGAAAAGTTGCTGGTTTTATTTTTATCATTAATCTTTTTGATCTTGGTGGGAATCAAAAATTAAAAGATAAATCTTATTTTACTGAAAGCTTGATAGATTTTCCTGGTCACTAATTAAATTTCTTTTTTTATCCAAGTCGATGGTGTTAGTTCATTTTGAATTTCAACATTTATATAATAATCAAAAGGTTTTACTCCCCTTTTTTTAATATAATCAAATGTTTTTGTTATACCTGTTTTGAGATCAACGGTTGTTTTGTAATTAAGAAGTTTTCTTGCTTTATCAGCTGAACAAGTAGCATGTTTAACCTCTTGTGGTCTATCTGGTTTGTAAATTGGTTTTAAATTACTTCCGGAAATATTTGAACATATTTCAGCTACTTTATTTATTGTAACAAACTCCTCATCAGGACCAATATTGATTACTTGTTTATTTAAGTTTTTTTGGTCTTTCATTGGAACTAAACAGCTTAAACAGTCGTCAATGTAAGAAAAGCATCTTTTCTGCTCCCCATCTCCATAAATAATTGGTGCTTTATTTTGTAACATTCTATTTAACATTATAGATACAACGTTTCTAAAAGGGTCATCATACTTCTGTTTTGGTCCTATAATATTATGTGGAACAGCAATCACCCACTCTATTTTGTTTAGCTCACACAAGTTTATTAAAGTTTCCTCAGCAGCAACTTTTGAAATTGCATATGGATCTGTCGGACTTGGCCTCATATCTTCTTTGAAAGGATATTTTTGAGAACCATACCTTGCCATCGAAGAACAAAAAATTATCCTCTTAACTTTATTTGATATGGCAGCAGAAAAAACTGCAACTGAAGCTAAATAATTATTTTTCCCTATTTCGTATGGAGAAAAAACAGACAAGCCCTCATGTGCAGTTGCAGCACAATGGTATACTACGTCTGTGCCTTTCATAACTTCTTTAACTTTGTTTAGGTCACAACAATCTATTTTATGAAATTTAATATTTTTTGGAACATTGTCTTCATAACCACCCATCATATTGTCAATACCAACAACCTCGTCTCCCATTTTTGATAATTTTTCTGCTAAATGGGATCCTAAAAAACCTGCTACTCCAGTGATAAATACTTTGTTTCTTTTCATCGACATCAACTTTTATATTTAAAAATGTATCAAATCAATAAATAATCAAACTTTAGGTCTATACCATGATGTTTTGCCAACAATTGAGTTGGCCAAACCTGAATACCTTTGGAAATAAATTTCTTTTTTTTCCTTATTTCTTAATAATAAAAAAAGTAAAAACTTTAAAATTGATGAGATCAGTTTGGGACTTACTAATAAAAGTGAAAATATAAATCCTCTATATTTTTTGTTATAATAAAAGGTGGACCACATCCAATGCCAATTTCTAGATAATTCCATTTCATAATTAAAAGAGCTATCATGAGAATGTCCGCCCTCGTGAAAAACAGGTATATCTGGACAATAGTAAATCTTTTTATTTTTTTTAATCACTCTCATGCACAAATCGATTTCTTCTAAAAAGAAAAAAAAGTTTTCGTCAAAATATCCGATATTTTTAAATTCTCCTAAGTTCAAAAACATAGCAAATCCCTTTACTGATTTTACTTGTTTTGTATTTCCATCTATTAAATTTCTTTTATCCTCAACTATGCCTGGGCCAATTATGGCAAAATCTTCTTTTTCTTCTGCTACTTTTAAAAATTGTTCTAAAGTTTTAGGAAATAATTCAGCATCAGGATTGAGTATTAAAGCATATTTAGTTTTAACTTCATTAAGCCCAATATTATTTCCTTTTCCATATCCAAGATTACTTCCAGATAAAATGCACTTAACGTTTTTATACTCACTTTCAATATTTCTTTTGTGTTCTGAATTATTTGAGTTTTCTACATTAATAACGCTGCATTCATCATCAATTGAATTTAAACACCTTCTGATTTTTTTTTCGCTTTTAAATGAGGTTATTACTATAGTTATATCTTTTATTGACATTATTTAAACATAATTGATTTTATACTCTATTTATTTTAATAGTTAACTTAATAGATCATTTCTTATTTGTAAAATTAATATGAAAAAAATTATCGTAACTGGAGGTTTGGGGTTTATAGGCAGTAATTTAATAAATCTTTTGTTAAAAAAGAAATTTTTTGTAATTAACATAGATAAATTTAGCTATTCTGCAAATCCCTATAATGTCCACGATTTTAAGAAAAATAAAAATTATGCTTTTTTTAAACTAGATATTAATAAGACAAGCAAAATATTAAGTATATTAAATAAATATAAACCTATAGGAATTTTTAACTTAGCTGCTGAAACACATGTCGATAGATCGATAGATAAGGCACATCATTTTATTAGATCAAATATAACTGGAGTTTATAGTTTGCTAGAGGCTATAAGAAAATACGAAAAAAAAACAAGAAGAGGTTTAAAACTTTTACAAGTTTCAACTGATGAAGTTTACGGCGATATTCCTAGAGGCAAACTGGCTAATGAAAATCATAATTATAATCCTAGTTCGCCTTATTCTGCATCTAAAGCTGGAGCAGATCAATTTATCAAATCTTATGGAAGAACATACGGATTGAAAATTTTAATTGCCCATCCATGTAATAATTATGGACCAAATCAACATCCTGAAAAATTTATTCCGAAGATGATTTTTAATTTACTTAACAATAAGTCTCTTCCTCTTTACGGAAGTGGTAATAATATAAGAGAGTGGATATACGTTAAAGATAACTGTGAAGCCTTATTAAAAATCTTTTTGAAAGGCAGAATTGGCAGAAGTTATAATATTGGAACAGGTATAAAATTAAAAAATTTAGATATTGCAAAAAAACTTTTAGCTGTGGCTAAAAAAAATAAGATCATAATTTCTAAAAAAAATAAAATTCAATTTGTTCAGGATAGACCGGGCCATGATGAGAGATATGCTTTAAATTCAAGTAGAATAAAAAGGGAAATTAAGTGGAAGCACAAAATATCATTTTCTAAGGGACTGGAAAATACACTAAATTGGTATAAAAACAATCTTGGTTATTTTAAAAAAATATCTAGAAAAAATATTGTTGCTAGACTTGGGTTAAAATTATGAAAATAAAATTAACTAGATTTAAAGGATTGAAGGTTTTCCAAGGGAAGACTTACTTGGACAGCAGAGGTGCTTTTAGAGAATTGTTTCTTAAAAATAAAACACAAAGTTTCCAAAGTATTTTTTGGTGCATGTCAAAATCAAAGAAGAACGTGATAAGAGGTCTACATATTCAGAAAATGGTTAATCAGGCAAAATTTGTTTCTGTTGTAAAAGGGAGAATTTTTGATGTCGCGTTAGATTTAAGAAAAAATTCTAAAACTTTTGGTAAGCATTTTGCAGTTATTCTAAGTGCAAAGAATTCAAAATCTATTTACATACCCAAAGGTTTTGCTCATGGTTTTATGGGTATGGATCAAGAAAATTGTGTAGTCTATGGAAATTCTAATTATAGATCGAAGAAAAATGAGATGGGTATTATTTGGAATGACTCTGATTTAAAAATTAAGTGGCCTACTAATAAGCCAATAATTTCAAAAAAAGATAGAAATAATTTTAGTTTTAAGAATTTTTGCAAAATTTATTACAAAAGTTAATTTTATATGAAAAAAAAAAGGAAGATTGTTGTTACGGGGGGAACTGGAAGATTTGGTTCAGTTTTAAAAAAAAGTAAGTTTAATTACCCTTTAATTTTTCCAAAAAAAAATAACTTAAATATTACAAAATTTGAGTCAGTAAAAAAATATCTTAGAAAAACAAGACCTTTCTGTCTTATACATTTGGCTGGACTTTCAAGGCCAATGGTAGTTCATGAAAAAAATATTTCTAAAAGTATTGAACTAAATATTATGGGTACCTCAAATATTGTAAGAGTATGCGAATTGTACAATATTAAGCTTATTTATTTTTCAACTAGCTATGTTTATCCTGGCAAAAAAGGAAACTATAAAGAAACCGATCCTCTGCTCCCTTCAAGCAATTATGCATGGTCAAAACTAGGAGGTGAGTCAGCAGTTCAAATGTACAAAAATAGTTTAATAATTAGAGCAAGTATGACTGAGAAACCTTTTGTACATAAACAAGCTTATGCAAATGTAATTACTAATTTTATTTATCATGAAGATTTTATCAAAATTTTTAAAAAGTTGATTCATAAAAAAGGAGTTTTTAATGTAGGTGGGCCGACTAATTCAGTTTATAATTTTGCAAAAAGTAATAACCCAAAAATTAAGAAAATCTTTTTAAAAAATAAAAAAAGAAGCTTGATGCCGATTAATTCCTCAATGAATTTTTCAAAATTAAAAAAATTTATTTAAATTAAGTATTTTTTATATCGTTGTTAATATCATAAAAAGTAATATTCATGGTTTTATACTTGGCATTTTTTGTAAACCAATATGATAAGAACCTCTCGGCCAAGAAACCGTATATTCTGGTTAAATCATAACCTCTTAAGTTTTTGAAACCAAATATGCTTTCACAACGATTCAACCATGGAAAAATTGTTTCGTAGTATTCAAAAAGCAGTTCTTTTGATTTACATATAAACATATTATGAGGATGAAAATAAAAATTTTTTTCCATGTATTCAGCAAAGAATTTTTTATTTTGGCTATCCAATAAGTTTATGGCTTTCCTTAGGTTTCCTTCTCCATGCATTAAATCAAAATGAAATTTTAAATTTCTTTGATTTTTGTTAAAAAGTACTCCTGGTTTTTTTAAGATCAATTTGAAGCCCTTTTTTACAAATTTTGATATTCTTCTTTGATTAACATAAAAAGGGTGGCCAAGAATAACCTCGCAATCATCAAAGTTTTCCGGTATCTCTTTAATGGCTAAAGAGTTCATCTTGCTCATATCTAATTTAGCATTGTCATAATTTTTAATAGTCCAAAATTTTCGATATTGCCCGAAACCAATCCAATTTGTATTAATTTTTTTTATATGGTTTTTCCATAGCCAATAGTGAAAGGTATATTCTCCATAATTTTTATTTTTTTCAGATATATTTTCTCCATCCTTGTCTGTGAGCCACTCATTGGAAAATTTTTTCTCTCCAAGTCCAACAGGTATATAATTCAATTTTTTTATAAAATCTAAATGGGATGGTTCAAGAGTAAGGCAAAACATAGTTAAATTATTCATATTTTTGATCCCAAAATATTTTTCAATTTTTCAATTGGTACATTAATATGTCCAAATTGATTGTCGCTTTTAATTTCCTCAGGTTTGCAGCTGATTGACTCGTATGTTAAATTATTTTTATTAGCCAAGCTTTTTATTACTATATCATTTGGATTTGCTTTTATTTCAACTATTTTTGTACTAGGTGTGCAGAATACAAGATTTGCAAAACCTGCTCCATGAAGACCAACAATTGTGTCTGCATTTCTAAAAGTCATAACTTGCTCTTCAAAGGAAAGTTCTGATAATTTTACTATTTTAAAACCATTATTTTTCATGAAATCTTGGACATCTTTCTCATTAATAATAGACCTTAAATTTCTAGCATTTGATTTTGAGTCTGATCTATCGAGATAAACTTTTTTTGAAAAAGTTTTAAAGTTTTTATCCTGATTTTTAACAAACTTTGATTTTAACCATTCTAGTATCCATTCAGGAATGTTTTGAATATCTTTTGTTGCATTATCTGTTAAAACTACTGGATGGGAAGTAACATACAGCTCATCAGTTAAAATATGTCTAAATTTAGTGCTTGATATTTGTTTATTTTGAGGAATTTTCAAAGTTTCCAAAGTTTCTGCTTGAAATTTTTTTTTATTATCTGGTAATAAAAAAAAATCGATATTATTCAAATTAATTTTTTCTTCGCATATACCAATTCTTGGCAGAACGTCGAACATCCAATGCCAGTAATTTTCATTTCCACCCCCACCTGTTAAAAGTGATAAAACCTTTCCTGATATTTTTCTTTTTGTTCTTGGTGTTCCATTTAACATTACAAGATTAGTATGTGGATCAGCGTTTATTACCTCATTTTTAATATTTCTAAATTGAAAAGATGGTCCTGATAAAAGTTTATTATTTTTTATTACTGCTGTATCGCTCACTCTATCTGTATAGAGTCGGGCATTTTTAATACTATATATTTTATATGAAAATTTTTTGGCTTTTTTAATTGAATGTATCTCAATTTCATTTGAATTTTCTGTATTTATAACTTCATTTATTTTTCCGTATAAAATTTTAAATAAAAAATACCCTAAAGATTTAAAATATTTTTGAAGATTTTTTTTTATAGCTAACATTTTTTTGGTAGCGGGGAGTGGATTCGAACCACCGACCCCAGGCTTATGAGTCCTGTGCTCTAACCAACTGAGCTACCCCGCCATGCTTCTGTTATAGTATTTCAAAATTTTATTTCAATGGGCTTTTCTATATCCAATGGCATTTCTTACTCTTTTTCTTAGAAAACCAGGTAATTTATTAGCTAGTCGTCCTATTAGCCATTTAGAAATCTCTGAAAAAATTTTTTTATTGATTGGTAATGTTTCCAAGCTTGAGTCTGGATACATGTCTATGCCAGTTTTCTTTCCGAAACCAAGATATTCTTTTATTCTATCGTCCATTTTGTCTACGTATTCTGTTTTTAATAAAATTGGTTCAGAATGTTCAGTATCTGCATCAATTCTTAATAAAATACTTTTTCTAACAAAATTTTTATCATTTGTTGGTTTGGCTCTATGAACGCCACGAGTATTGTAAATTATTATAGATCCCTTCGGTTTCTTAAAGCCCACAATATCTGAACTATGATTTTTGCTAATGTAGTCATGGTTATAATCGTTAAACTTGTTTTCGCTGGACCAATTATGGGACCCTTTTAAATATTGAAATTCACCGTCTTTTACATCTGCTATATAAGCGAGCATAATAATGCCCTCATTTTTAATATTTGTTCCGCTTGTTTCTTTCCCGGTATAATTTCTATTATCAGTGTGCCATTGCATGTTCTGTCCACCTAAATTTTCATAATACCTAAGACATTTAAGTCTATATTTTTCCTTAAAATAATCTGAGCAAATATCTAAAAGCTTATCACTTGTACAATAATTGAAAAAACTTTTTGAAACAGCGAGGAGATGTGAAAAGAAGAATTGATTTCCGTGAGTATAATATACTCCACCCACATTATTATTATTTAAACTTAAACCGGCCGAGTCAACATCGTTCTTAATTTGATTTACAAAATTATCAGTTAGAGCATTGTCAAAACTAAAATAACCTTTTTCATTAAGTTCTTTAGTTACAGCCTTATAGTCTAAATTAAGAAAATCTTTACTAAAAATTTGTTCTTGTTTCATAAGCTTTTAAATACTATACAATAATACTCCTATTAATTTAAATGAAAAGTATTTTTTCTGTCGCAAAAATATTAATTATCACGATTTTTACATTCATATTATTAGATTTCGTATTTGGCAAATATTTATATAAAAAATTCATCAGAAAGAATTTTAAAGATGTGGACACATCCTTTGCAATAAAAGACAAAGTTTATGATCACAAATTCGCCTCAAATTTTAAAGGTTTGGCGGGATGGGGCAATATAAGATTTGAATTTTGTACAGACTCAAATGGTTTTAGGAGTAGCTGCGAAGATCAATTTAGAAATACAAAAAACTTTGATATTGGTTTTATCGGAGATTCTTTTACCGAAGCGGTTGGTGTTGATTACAAAGACTCATTTGTAGGCGTAATAGAGAAAAATCTTAAAAATCAAAAAATAGCAAATTTAGCAGTAGCTTCGTATGGAACTGCAATTTATTTTTCTAAAATAAATTATCTGTTAGATCAAGGATATAATTTTAAAGAAATTTTTGTGTTCATTGATCTCTCAGATATCGTTGATGATACACTTTGCTATAAATTAGATAATGGGAGTGTAAAAAGAAGAAGCACTTTTAAAAAATGTTTTGAGGGTGATCTTGAATTTCAAGACTCACTAAATGAATTTTTAAAAAAAAGACTTAGACTAACATACGAAACTAAAAATTTATTAAAGAACAAATTAGTTGAAAAAAAAATTATTAGTTTAAAGCCATCCTTATTACAAACTGAACATGAAAGATCAAAATGGACTTACAAATATGAATCTGTAAAGTATAATAACTATTCTTTAGAAGAGGCAACAAATATTCAATTAGAAAATATGAATAAATTATCATCATTATTAAAAAGTAAAAATATAGATTTGACAATAGCTGTATATCCTTGGCCAGGTACACTGAAAAATGACGTAGAGAATAATAAACAAACTATTTTATGGAGAGAATTTTGTAAAAATAATTGTAAAAACTTTTATAATTTCATGAAGCCTTTTTTTGAAATTTCAAAAAATAAAGAATTTTACGAAGTTTATAAAATGTTTTACATAGAAAATGATCACCATTTTAATGAGTTGGGCAATAAAATCATAGCGGATAATTTTTTAAAATTGTACAATCAAAAATAATATATTAAAGTAAAAAAATGGATAAAAATACAAATCCAAAAAATCTAAAAATTTTTTTTATAAAATTAATCTCAATTTGTATAGCTATAATAATAACAATTAATGCACTTTTTAATATTTTAATATCTGGAAGATTTTCGCAAATTGAACAAATTCTTTCGCTTTCGGAATTAGAAAATAGAAGAGAGTACGGAAGCAAGTTAAGAGAAGAATTAAATGATGCGCTAGAAAAAGACAATCTTATTAAAAAAGAAGATAGAGTTTTAATTTATAAATTGTATCAAAAATTAAAAGCTGAATTTAAGGATATAAATTAGTTTTCCTTAATTTTCTATGAATAAAAATATAAGTAATATTTTCATTGTATCATTATTGTTGTTTGCCTTTTATTGTACCTTGCAAATGGGTATGACTTCTGACGTCTTATTCCACTATGGATTGGGAAAAGAAAGATTAGATTATCTTCTGTCTTTTGGATCCCAAGAAATAAGCGATAATATTACTGTAAAAAAATTTTACCCAGGTGCCTATAGCACGATCTCAGCTTTTATTGTTCAATTTTTTCCTAAAAATTATTTAATAGAAGCTATATATTCTACCAATCTTATATTCTCTTTTTTTTCTATTATTGGTATTTACAAAGTTACAAAAGAACTTTTTAATGAAATTGTTGGCAAAATAACATTTTTATTGTGTTTTTTTAATCCTATATTTTTTGGTCACATGGGGATTAATGGTATTGATACCATAATTTCTTTTGCAAATATTTGGTTTTTATATTTTATGTTGAGATACTTAAGATATCAAAATATTAACCAAAAAAGAAATGCTTATATAATTTTAGGTGGATTGTGTTTGGGGCTAGGACTTGGCGTTAGATATACATTCTTTGCAACATTATTACCTTTTGCTTTATTTGCTTTTATAGCACTAGTTTCAAAAAGTAATATAAGAGGTAAAAATTTTTCAATAAAAAAATTATTTAACGATTTTTTGAAGTTAACAGTAATTTCTTATTTCTTTGTTGTTTTATTCTGGCCTAATACGCATGAGAATATTTTTACTATGCCGTTTAAGCTTATTATTGAGAGTTTTTCTTTTGGGTTTGGAGTTCCTCTCTTATTATTTAATGGTGAAACATTCTTAGCAAATACATTCCCAAAAAATTATTTATTGTTGAGTTTATTTTATAAAATGCCGGAGTATATAATATTAAGCATTTTAATTTTTGTATTTTTTATTTTAAAGAAAAATAGTTTAATGAAAAAAGAATTTAAAAATTTATATCTTAAAATTTCATTAATCTTATTTATTATTCTTTTTCCAAATATTATTTTATTAGCAAGCCCCTATGGTGTTTATGATGGTATTAGGCTTTTTTTATACTTGATACCTTTTATATGTATAATACCAGCTTTATTACTATATTGCCTTTTAAAAGAAATTAAATTTATTATAAACAAATTAATTCTATCTATTTTAGTATTGCTTAAAATTGTTTTTCTTTATAGTTTTTTTATTTTAACCCCTTATCAATATGTTTATTCAAACATTTTTACCGGAAATTTTTCTGAAAATCATAAAAAATTTGAAAATGATTATTGGGGTGTTTCAACAAGAAAGCTAATCGCAATGATAGAACAAAGTGACGATATACCCAAAAATAAAAAAATTATAATATCGACTTGTGGGGTAGAAAAGAATGCTCAGGTTAATTATTTAAAAAAGATTAAAAATCTTAATTTTAAAATGGTAAATAATTACGAAAATTTTGATTATATTATTATGAACAATAGACTAATTTATGATGAAAAAAATTTAAAAAACTATAAAAACGCTGAAACGTGTTTTCAAAGATTTATTGGAAATGATCTTGTTGTTATAAAAAGAAACGGCTTGATTATATCAAAAATTACAAAGGTCAAATGAAGATAAAAAGTTGTAGAAATTGTAAAAGTTCAAATTTAAAAAAACTTTTTTCATTGGGCAATATATCCTTTACTGGAAAATTTGCTAAAAACAAAAAAGTTAATATTAAAAAAACACCAATAAAATTAATAATATGCGACAAATGCAAATTGGTTCAACTGAGACACAATTATAATCTCAAATATCTTTACGGTCCTGATTATGGTTATAGAACTGGAATAAATTTGACCATGAGAAAACATGTCCATAAAATTACAAAGATCTTAGAAAAAAAAGCAAAATTAAAAAACGGTGATCATGTTTTAGATATTGCAAGCAATGATGGAACGCTTTTAAATTATTATAAAAAAAAATATAAAACTTTCGGTGTTGATCCTTTAATACAAAAATATTCAAGATATTATAAATCTATTGACTACAAAGTTTCCTCTTTTTTTTCAAAGGATAGGATATTAAAAAAAACTAAAAAAAAATTTAAGGCAATTTCGGCATTAGCAGTATTTTATGATCTTGAAAATCCAAATAAATTTTTAAATGATCTTGAAAAAATTATGCATAATGATGGAATTGCACTGATTGAGTTTGCGGATATGTTATCGATGATTAAATTTAATATGTTTGATGCGATTTGTCATGAACATTTAATGTATCTTTCCTCGAAGGTATTTTTTGAAATGGCAAAAAAAAATAACTTAAGAGTATTTGACATAAAATATAATGATATTAATGGTGGGAGTGCTCAGTATTTTATTTGTAAAAATAACTCAAAATTTAGAGATAATAATAAAAATTTACATACTGCGTTAAAAAAAGAAAAAGAATTTGGATTAGTGAAAATGAAAACCTATAGAGACTTTTTTATAAAGATAAGAAGTATTAAATATAATTTAAATAAAATTTTAAATAAAATTAAGAGAAAGAGTCAATCAATACATGCATATGGGGCTTCAACTAAAGGTAATGTATTATTGCAGTACTTTAATATTGGAAATAAACAAATTGATTATGTTGCTGACAGAAATCCTTCAAAATTCAATAATTATACACCAGGAACAAAAATAAAAATAATATCTGAAAAAATGTCTAGGAAAATATCACCTAATTTTTATTTGGTACTTCCTTGGCACTTTAAAAAAGAAATTTTAAATAGAGAAAAAGAAACTATGAAAAAAGGTTCTCAATTTATATTTCCACTTCCAAACATTAAAATATATAAAAAAAATTCCTAATTATTTAAATAGAGCTTTTTAAACATCTTTTCAAAATGATTTTGATAATAAAAATCATATCCTTTTCCACCATTTGGATAAACCAAAGGAAATTCAGGATTTGACTCTAAAAGTCTTGGAATCTTTAAACCTTCAGCTAGTGTATATCCGAAAGATAAATTTCCTATAAAAATTTTTGAATTTTTTATGATTTCAGTCATTTCAAGGAAATTTTTACAATCGTGGAATTTTAAATTTGACATATCTTTTTTCAAATCTAGAAATTCTTTTTTTAAACCAAGAAATAAAATATCTTTATGATCACTCAAAAATTTATAATTTATTAAATAGTTTTGTCTTCTCAAACTTCTCATTATAACAATCTTATCTTTAATTAATTTGTTATCATCAGCTTCAATGTAAGATTTGCTTAAGTCAGGATGTACTCCAGTTAAATGAGAATACCATCTAATAGAATCTATGTTAAAATTTATAGGAAGATCTCTAAATAAATTCAAATTTATATCAATATTCTGGTTTTTAAATTCATCGGCGATGTTTAAATATGATTGTCTTTTTAACAAAGGCAAAACCATTTTTACTGAAGCATCACTTAAATATACATTACCGAAAGGGTGATTTTCAGACTTAATATGTTCAGGAATTTTTTTATTTGCTTCAATAAAGTAATTACATCTTTTAGTTTTTGATATCTCTTTTATAACTGGCAAAGCATTTATAAGATCACCGAGATGTCCTGAGTGCAAAAAAGATATTTCTTCTTTTGTCTTAATTTTTTTTTCTATAATTTCTAAAAGATTTTTAATTTTATTTTTAAATAAAGCTTCTTTGTTTTTTCTCAAGCCTTCATACTTATATTTATAGTATTTATTTTTGTCTGTGATTTTTAGCCAGATTTTTTTTAAACTCACTTGACCTCTCTTTTTAATTATTTATAGAAAATATTCTTGATTTTCAATGTTGACTTTGTGTCACAAAATTGTTCTAATTGACCCAGATTGAACAAATTTAATTCTGACGCATGGAAAAAGATAAAAAATTAGACGTACAGAACATAGAAAAAGTTTTAACAGAAAACTTTATAAAATTGATGCCAACCTTTTATGAAATGCAAAGCACCTTTCTGTCGGGTATTTACAAAAGATACGGAGACTTAGAAGGTGGTAATATAGTGATATTTTTTGCCAGAGATCTGCATTTAGAA
>CACMMU010000011.1 GCA_902614835.1 uncultured Pelagibacteraceae bacterium
TTTAGGATTGTTGCCTGGTTTTGGCATTGGCATTATATTTAGCTCTCCAAGAATTCTAGAGACTCTCATTGTTGGTCTTGCTCCTTTGCTTAACCAGTGCTTTACTCTTTCGGACTCCAATATAATCCTTTCTTTTTTTTCTTTGGGCAAAAGAGGATTAAATGATCCCAGTTTTTCTATAAATCTTCCGTCCCTTGGAAATCTACTGTCAGCAACTACAATCTTGTAGATTGGTCTTTTTTTAGCTCCCCCCATAGATAGTCTTATTTTTAACATTTTTATCCTTTCATTTTAGATTGTTTAACAATTCATCAGGTATTTGTCCTTTGGGCATTTTACCTTGAGACATTTTCTTCATCATTTTTGACATCATCTTAAACTGTTTAAGCAAACGATTAACCGTTTGAACATCAGTTCCAGATCCTAATGAAATTCTTTTTCTTCTTGAACCACTTATAATTTCAGGATTTTCTTTTTCTTTTTTTGTCATTGATAAAATAATTGCTTCGTTTGCAGACAAAAGTTTTTCGTCCACATTTGCATTTTTCATTTGCTCTTTGGCTTTACTAACTCCTGGTAATAGAGAAAGAACACCTTCCATTCCTCCCATTTTTTTCATCTGTCTTATCTGCATTAAATAATCTTCGAAAGTAAATTTACCTCTTTTGAGATTTTCCTCCGTCTCTTTTATTTTTTCTTCACTAAGATCTTGTGAGGCTTTTTCTACAAGAGAGACAACATCTCCCATGCCAAGAATTCTGTTTGCTAATCTGTCAGGGTGAAATTGTTCAAGATCATCAATTTTTTCTCCAACACCCAAAAATTTTATGGGTTTTCCAGTCGTTTGCTTCATACTTAAAGCAGCCCCACCTCGACCGTCTCCATCAACTCTTGTTAAAATAATACTAGTTAGTTCGACTGACTTATCAAATTCAGATGCTAAATTAACAGCTATTTGTCCAGTTAAAGAATCAGCTACTAAAACTGTTTCGACAGGTTTGGTTTCTGCTTTTATATTTTTTATTTCCGTCATCATATTTAGATCAATTTGTGTACGACCTGCAGTATCCAAAATTATTATATCAGCTCCACTGAGTTGAGCGGCATTTTTTGCCCTATTAGCTATGTCTATTGGAAGCTGATCCTTAATAATAGGGAGTACATTTAAACTATTTTTTTCACATAAAATTTTTAATTGCTCCTGTGCGGCAGGTCTATAAACATCCAAACTAACAAGTAAAATTTTTTTCTTGAAGTTTTTTTCTATATTCTTCGCTAATTTAACAGCTGTAGTAGTTTTCCCAGATCCCTGTAAACCAACTAATAAAATTGATGCAGGAGGAACGGCTTTCAAATTTATTTCCTCGGCTTTGCTTCCCAATACCTCTACTAACTGATCATAAACAATTTTGATAAGCATCTGGCCTGGTGAGGTTGACCTAATAATTTCTTGACCAATAGCTTTTGGTTTAATGTCCTCAATGAATTTTTTCACTACTGGCAATGATACGTCGGCAGCTAACAATGCTTGTCTAATTTCTTTTAAACCAGTTTCCACTTGCGCCTCATTTAGTGAGGGAGCTTTCTTTAATTTATTAAATATTCCTTCTAATTTATTTGTTAAATTTTCAAACATTTTTATTTATCCAACACCTATCGCACTAGTGGGCGAACCCTCGCTGACTAGTGTCGATCCCTTTATTTCTAAAGGCACCGCAAAGATTACCATTTGCGGAAGTGACGAGAAGCTACAATTAAGGGTTTTAAAAGTCAATGAATAAAGATAATAATGAAATTATGGCACTTATAAACGCCTTCAGAATGGATGGATTGGGTAATGATTTTGTCATTATCGATAGAAGAAAAAATTCTATAGACTTAACAAAAGAAAAAATTGTTGAACTAGGAAGCAGATCTAATATTGGCTTTGATCAAATAATCTTTATCGAAAAAGAGAAAGAAAATTTTTTTCCAATAACAATTTTTAATTCTGATGGAGGTGAAATAAGCGCATGTGGAAATGGATCTAGATGCGTAGCTTATCTTTTGGGTAAAAATTTAAATACTAAAGAAATTAAATTAAAAACAAACAATAGGTTGCTTAATGCAAAAATAGTAGGAAATTTACAAGTAGAACTTGAAATGGGAAAACCTTTATTTAGTTTTAAAGATATTCCCTTATCAAAAACAATAAATCCTGCTGATATAACTTTAGAAATAAATAACAAAACATTTGCTGGTGGATTTTGTGTAAACGTGGGAAATCCACATATAATTTTTTTTGTTAATAATTGTTTTGAACATGATTTAAAAAAGATAGGTCCAAAAATTGAAAACCACGATCTATTTCCAGAAAAAACCAATGTAACCATGGCTCAGGTCATAGATGAAAACAATATTACTGTTAATGTTTGGGAAAGAGGCGCTGGACTTACTAAAGCCTGTGGGACAGCGGCTTGTGCAACTGCTGTTGCCGCATTAAAGAATAAACTAGCTAATGACAAAGTGAATATAAAATTTAAGGAAGGTTCTTTAAATATAAAAATAGATAAAACAGATAATATATTTATGACTGGTCCTGTCTCGGAAGTAAAAAAGATTGGCTTAGAAATATAATGAAGTTCTTTGAAAATTTTAAATTTAATAATTTATTTAGTAAAAAAAAAATAGATGAAAGCTTGCTAAATAAATTTGAAGAACTTCTAATAGAGTCTGATGTTGGAACAGAAATGGCCTCAGAGTTAAAAGACAAATTTAAAAAGGAGAAAATAGGAAAAGAAATTAAAAATGAAAAGGAAATATTTAATTTCTTGGGTCTGCAAATATCAAAGATGCTAAGTCCATATGAAAAAAAACTTGATCGTCTTTATAAAAATTCTCCATCTATCATAGTTGTTGCTGGAGTAAATGGTGTTGGTAAAACAACCACTATTGGAAAATTAGGAAAATTATTTAAAGACAATGGAAAAAAAATAGTTTTTGGTGCTGCAGATACATTCAGAGCAGCTGCGATTGATCAATTAGAGCTTTGGTCTAAAAAAATTGGTGCTGATTTTGTAAAATCTGAGCTTGGAACTGATCCTGCTGCGGTTGGATATAAAACAGCTAAGTTTGCAGAAGAAAAAAAAATAGATATAGCTTTTATTGATACTGCCGGAAGATTGCAAAATAAAAGAAATCTTATGGAGGAGTATAAAAAAATATTTACTGTACTTAAAAAAATAAATCCAGAATATCCTCATGAAACTATTTTAGTTTTAGATGCTACAACAGGTCAAAATGCATTAAATCAAGTGGAAGAATTTAAAAAAATTTCTAATTTAACAGGTTTAATTATTACTAAATTGGATACATCCGCTAAAGGAGGGATATTGCTGGCTATCTGTAAAAAGTATGGTTTACCTATAATTGCAGTTGGCATGGGAGAAAAAGAAAGTGATCTGCATTCGTTTGATTCAGATCAGTTTGCTAAAATACTAGCTAAAAATTAAAAATGAAAATACCAAAAAATTTAGAACCAATTGTTTCTGGACTCTCAGCTGCGATAGTTATAGGAGTTCTAGCTTTTTTAACTTTGAGAACATCTGCAGGTATATGGTTGATGTTTTCTTTTGGTGCAACAGTTTTTATTGTTTTTGTGCTTTATAATCTTGAAACAGCACAACCAAAAAATATATTTTTTGGACATTTGGTTTCAATTCTTGTTGGAATTATTTTCAATGAGGTTATGGGTTTTTCTTTCTACTCACTTGGGCTGTCTGTTGGGGTAGCAATAACCTTAATGGTTTACCTTAAAGTAATGCACCCGCCCGCGGCCTCTAATCCTTTGGTAGCTTTATTCATGGATTTATCTTACGATTTTATTTTGTTTCCAGTTATAATTGGAACAATAACAATAATTCTTATGTCTATTTTAATAAATAGAATTATCCTAAAAAGAAAATATCCAACTAAATGGTTTTGATTAAATAGAGTTAAAAAAATTATTTAAAGCTTTTAAAAGATTTTCATTGTAATCCATCATATGGTCATCCTCTTTTGGAAAGTATGAATATTTAGGATCATTAGCTTCTTCAAAAACTTTTTTTCCCATATGAAAAGGTACTATTTTATCTCTTTTGCCGTGCATAACCAGCATGGGGATTCTGATATTTTTAAGTTTTTTAATGGTCTCATATCTATCTTTTAGCAAAAGAGATACGGGCAGATAAAAATAATAAAATTTTCCAGCATCAACCATTGACGTAAACGGTGACTCTAGAATAATTCCTGCAAATTTTTTATTTTGAGCTACTTCAGTTGAAACACCAGTACCTAAAGACTCACCGTAAAGTATAATTTTATCCTCACTCACACCTTGTTTTACAATCCAATCCAAAGTACTTCTGGCATCCTCGTAAAGACCAGTTTCAGTGGGTTCTCCTTTGTTGCCACTAAATCCTCTGTAAGCAACAATTAAAAAATTAATTTCGAAATCTTTTATAAGATTTAATTTATAGATCCTATTTTCTAAATTACCGGCATTACCATGAAAAAATACTAAGGTTTTATTTTTTTTTAAATCTTTTTTATGAAACCATCCTTTAATATATCTTTCATTAGAAGTTGGAATAAAAACTTCATCATAAGAAAAGTTTGCTTCATCTTTATTGTAGTTATTTTCAAATGGATGGTAAAGGAGGTTTCGTTGATTAAAAAAAACAAATGCAACAACAACTAAATAACAACAAATAATTATTACCGCAGTAGTTAACATATATTTAATTTTTTTTTGCAAGATAAATGCCTGTAAAAACTAAAAAGGCTCCTATTAAATGATAATACTCTAAAGTTTCGCCAAAAAATATTAGGCCGTAAAAAGCACCGTAAACTGTAAATAAATACAAAGTAAATCCTGTTATTGATGCACCTAGATATTTTTGAACTTTGGCATAAAGTGTAAAAGCAATTATTGCTGGAGAGATTGCCGCGAAAATTACCCAAAAAAGAAAATTTAAATCAAAATTTGTGCTTTGTCTTTGAAACTCCTCTAACAAATAAAAAGGAAATAGTGATATTGATCCGAACATTGCAATTAAAACAAATCTTGTTAATAAATCAAATTTTGATTTCCAGTTTAATAGATAAACAGAATAAAGGGCCCAGCTAATTGCCGCCCCCAGCATCCAAATATCTCCAACTGTAAATTCTAGACTTGATAAAATTGAAGCGTCTCCCTTAAAAATAATTGAAAAAACTCCAAATAAACAAAGTAGTAATCCTAGAGTTTGTATTAAATTTATTTTTTCTTTGTAAATAAAGCTTGATAATAAAATAATAAATATTGGAGAGGACGTGTAAATTACAGCCATATTAACGACTGTGGTCGTTTGACCAGCTATGAATGGAAATGCACCACATATTCCACAACCTGTAAGACCTAGAAAAAAAAGTTTTAAAAATTCATCTTTGAAGCTGCTAATTTTTTTGAATATAGGTTTGTAAAAAAAAGGTATTAATAATACAAAAACTGTTGTCCACCTCCAAAAAGCTAAAGAAATTGGTGGTACAAATTCTACACCGCCCCTAGCTACAATTAGATTACTTGCCATAAATACGGGTTGTAAAAATAATAAAAAGTAAGGAAAAAAAAGATTTTTACTTTTTTTGGATGAAGGCTTCATAAATCATCATACAAATTACTAAGCCCATAAGAATATAAACAGGCAGAACATCTTTAAAACCAATCATCATTGATCTAGTTAGTGTAGTGGCTAATCCGACTAGAAAAGCTATTGTTAAAGCACACCCAATTATACTTGTTAATTTATTCATCATCTTTGCATTTTTTTTCTAACCAATTTGCAACTCCCAAAAATCTTAGATCATCAAGTTTATTGCCTATTAATTGAACACCTAATGGTAGGTTATTTTCTCCGGTAAGTAAAGGCAGCGAAATAGATGGTAATCCCATATAGGTCCAGACCGTACAGAATTCAGGGCTACCAGTAAATTTTAATCCTTTATCAGCAACTCCTGTGGATGCTGGTGTAATTACTCCATGATAATCTTCGAATACTTCACTGTAAGATCTGTAGCTTTGTTCCATAAAGTCTTTTGCTTCTGTATATTGGTTTGCGGAATATTTATTACCACGCTCTATGGCTTCTATGAGTTTTTTTCCTAATTTGCTTTTAGAGTTCTTGTAATATTTTTGAAAACTATTTGCCATATCTGTTTCATGAACTACCTGCTGATAATTATGAATGTCTTTAAAATATGAAGGCTCATCAAATACTTCGATATATTTTTTTAGTTTTTTCTTTAAAAATTCAAATGATTTTTGAGACTCTTTATCTATATTTTTCCAATTTTTTGTTTTGTAAAATATAAATTTTGGATCGAAATGCGGACCTTTTTTGCACTCCTCAAGCATTTTGTCCGCTGAGTAATGAACAGTATCTTTGTCATATAAATCTTTTTTAATAAGGCACTTTGTTAAAAGAGCAACGTCTTCAACATTTTTACCAAATACGCCAACATGATCAAGTTTAGAAGATTGTTTTAAAATTCCATTTCTAGATATTAATCCAAAAGAAGGTTTGTACCCAACCACTCCACAGTAAGATGCTGGGCGAATAACTGAACCTTTAGTTTGTGTTCCGACTGACAGAGGTGTCATATGTGCGGCTACTGCTGCTGCAGAACCACTTGAAGATCCTCCTGGAGTTCTAGTTTTATCATGTGGATTTGTAGTTTTGCCTGGATCAAAATAAGCAAGCTCCGTAGTTACTGTCTTACCCATAATTATTGCGCCTGAAATTTTTAAAAGATTGACTACTTCAGCGTCTGCGCTCTCCGATACCCCTTTCCTTAATACAGTGCCGCATTCTGTTGGCATATCTTGAGTTCCAATAATATCTTTTATTCCAATAGGCAAACCATGTAGAGGTCCTAGGGGTTTACCTGATTTTCTATATTCATCCTTTTCCTGAGCTTTTTCCAATAATAATTTTTTATCAAAAAATGCCCACGCTTTAACATCTTTGTCGAATTTATCTATTCTCTTAATATACTCTTGACATGCATCAACACATGAAATCTCACCGCTTTTTAGTTTTTCAACTAATTCAATAGCTGAAATTGAAAGTATATTGCTCATAATTTATTTTTTAATCAGCAAAAAGTAGATCGGGTAACCAGAGAGCTATTCCTGGAAACATGTACATTAAAAACATCGCAAAAATTACAATTAATAAAAAAGGCATAATTCCACTGAAAATTTCGAGCAGTTCAACATTTTTAGTTTGTACCCCTTTTAAATAGTATGCTGACATGGCCATTGGCGGTGTTAGAAAAGATGTTTGTAGATTTAATGCTATTAACATGGCAAAGAAATAAGGATTTACTCCAAAGAACTCTACGAGTGGTAAAAATATTGGAACAAATATTATTAATATCTCTGTCCATTCTAAAGGCCAACCAAGAAGAAATATAATTATCTGGGTAATAACTAAAAATTGCCAAGGCTGTAAATTCATTGATTTGAAAAAATGTTCAAATACTTCGTGTCCACCTAAGTAAGAGAATACAGATGCAAAAGTCCATGACCCTATAAATAACCACATGATCATTGCGGTTGTTTTTGCTGTAAGAAATACAGATTCTTTAAAATTTTTCCATTTAAGAGTTTTATAAAAATAAGATAAAACTAAAGCGCCGAACGCTCCCACGGCTGCTGCTTCGGCTGGTGTCGCCAATCCTCCTAGAATAGTTCCTAATACTAAAATTATTAATGAGAATAACGGTAAAAATGAAACCAGAACTTCTTTAAGTATTACTGATCGTGGTGGAATTTCCTCAGCTGGTGGTTTTGGTGCAATTGATGGATTTAAATAAGCTCTTGTAACTGCATAAAGAATATATAATCCAGCCAACATAATTCCTGGCAAAATAGCCGCCGCAAATAATCTAAGAGGTGATAATTGAGCAATTACAGAGTAAACTATTAGCATAATGCTCGGTGGTATTAGTATTCCTAGACAACCTCCTGAACATATAACTCCAGATGCAAATTTTTTGTCATAGCCTGCTTTGATCATAGCGGGCCAAGCTAACAATCCCATTAATGTCACAACTGCTCCTATTATACCTGTTGCTGTTGAGAATAAAGCACAAGTAATCAATGCTGCAACGGCCATTGAGGCTGGTAGTCCATGAGAAGCCAAACGAATAGCAAAAAATAATCTTGAAACTATTCCTGCTCTTTCAACTAGATAACCCATAAACAAAAACAAAGGCACCGCCGTAAGAACAGTATTATCCATAACTGTATAAGTATTTTGAACAAATAATTGAAAAATTCTATTATCTAATAAATGCTCCATTCTTGTTGGATCGTAGTATGCGTAGTATCCAAAACCCACTCCCATTGCCATTAATGTAAATGCAATTGGAAAACCTAATAGGACTGCGAAAAGGAATATCGCCATCATAAGAATTGCAATTTCTGGATTCGTTAAACTAAATAACATCTTTTTGATCCTCGTCTTGTGAAGTTCTCATTAATATTTTTTCTGTTTCCTCAGCAACAACCATTCTTGCTGGCCAGTGACCAGTTTGAATACAAATAATTGATCTAAAAACTTCACTTATGCCCTGGATAATTAATAATATCCCTGCAGCTGGTATTAAAGATTTTGCCATATAAATTTGTATTTGTGCAGGACTATTCCAGCTAGTTTCTTTTATTTTCCATGCCAAAGCGGCATACTCGTATCCGTAAAATGCTAAAGCGAATACACCTGGAAAGAAAAAAATAAAGTATAAAACTAAATCTATGTATCCTTGAGTCTTAGGTTTAAATAATCTGTAAATCACATCTCCTCTTACATGCGCTTCTGTTGATAAAGTGTAAGCACCTGCCATCATAAATATTGCGCCATACATTTGTAAACTAAAATCAAAATTCCATAAGGTTGGAGCATTAAATGCATATGCCATAACAACTTCATAACAAGTTCCCCCCATAAGAATAACTATACACCATGAAAAAGCTTTTCCGATTGATGTGCTCAGATGGTCTGCAAATTGAATAAATCCCCTCATATATATAAACTATTCTAATTTTTTTATGATTTCCATAAAAAAAGGGGGCTACAAAAGAGCCCCCTTTTAATTTTTGAAAAGCTACTAAATTTTTACTTTAGCAATGCTACCAAACTCATTTTCATAAGCCAGTTTATAATTAGGCTGATTCATGAGTAAGTATTTCATAACTCTTTTAGCGTAAGCTTTCTGCGAGTCTATGATCTTTTTAAAGAATGGATCTTTCTTATTGAAATCACCAATTACTTTATCCCAACCTTTTAATTGTTGAGCTAAGATCGCATCAGAAGTTTGATAAACGTTTACTTTGTGTTGGTTCATCAACTTAGATAAGTCAGCAGAGTATCTCACTAATGCTTTAAAGTAGTTGTCTGTATTTGCAGCATAAGCAGCATTCTTAATGATAGCCTGATGTTGCGGGCTTAATCCATTAAATGTCTTCTTATTAACTGGAATTTCAAACATCTCTTGAGACTGGTGGAAGCTACCTAAGTGATAGTGCTTAGATACATCTTGCATACCAAACTGTGAGTCTGAAGTTGGGTTGTTAAACTCCGCTGCTTCAATCAAGCCTGTTTTCATAGCAGGTTGAATTTCTCCGCCTGGAAGTTGTCTTACAACCATTCCCATTGCTGTTAAAACGTTAGTCGCAAGACCAACTGTTCTATATTTCATACCTTTAACATCAGACACTTTAGTTACATTCTTTTTGAACCAACCAAATGGCTGTGCAGGCATTGGCATATGGAAGAAACCTACATAATCAAAACCAACTTTAGCTAAAGTTTCGTTATAAAGTTTTCTACCTCCACCGTACTCCATCCATCCCATTACTTCTTGAGATGACATTCCGTACGAAGGACCAGTACCAAACAATGATGCTGCTGGATTTTTTCCGTACCAGTATGCAGTTACCCAGTGTCCCATATCAAGAACTCCAGAACTTACTGCTTGACCGATTTCAGATGTTTTAACAACTGCGCCAACTGGTTGAAGATCAATCTTCAATTCACCACCTGACATGTCGCTAACCATTTTTGCATAGTCGCCAGCCATTTCGAAGAATATATTAGCTCCAGAAGGCCAAGCTGCTTGCATCTTTAAAGTTTTAGGAGCACCAAATGCTACATTTGGCATTGCAATAGTTGCTGCCGCTGCTGCACCAGTTGCTGCTGCTGCTTTAAAGAACTTACGTCTTGAAGGAGTTTTTACTCTCTTCAACGTTTTTTCTTTTTTAGACATATTTGTCTCCCTTTAGTTAATTAACTAGTTGAATTATTTAAGCATAATTAGGTTGTAGAGTCTCGGGCAGAATTATAAAAAATCTCTAGGATTCAATTTCAGATTGTATTAATTAACTTTATTTTTACAGTTTCCTGTATTAAAAAACTCTTCTAGATTATCTATGGCCAGATCTGCCATTGCAGTTCGGGTTTTTTTTGTAGCGCTACCTAAATGTGGAAGAATAAACGCTGATGGCTGATTTAAATAACCGGGATAAATTTTTGGCTCACCCTTATAAACATCTAAACCTATCGCATATATTTTTCTATTTGTTAAAGCTTTAACCATAGCCTCGTCATCGATCATATCTCCTCTGGCAACATTAGTAATTATTGCACCAGTTGGGAAATATTCTAAAGTTTCTTTATTTATAATATCTTTAGTTTCTTTTGTTGCTGGGCAACAAATAGAGAGTACATCTGAAACTGAAAATAGACTTTTTAAATCTTCATGATATTTTGCGCCCATTTCTTTTTCCGGACTTAACCTTGATCTATTTCTGTAATGAATTTCCATACCAAAAGCTTTGGCTAATTTTGCTAAAGCTCTTCCAATTCTACCCATGCCAAGAATTCCAAGTCTCGATCCGGTTAATTGCTTTCCGATTAAAAAATCTGCTGACCATTTCCAGTTCTCTTTTTTTGCATAACTTATGCCTTCGTTAGCTCTTCTACATGCCCCAAGAATAAGTAACATTGCTATTTCTGCTGTGGCATCTGTTAAAACATCGGGGGTGTTTGTTACAACAATATTCTTTTTCTTTGCAGCCTCGATATCTATATTTCCAAAACCTACTGCAAAATTGGAAATAATCTTGATGGTTGGAGATAAACTGCTTATGACCTTTTCATCTATTTTTTCAGTTAAAGAGCTTAAGATTCCATCACACCCTTGACTAAGCTCAATTAATTTTTTTTGTGAGTAAACCTCATCATTCAAATTAAGTTTAGCTTCCCAAAACTTGGTTGCTCTTTCTTCGTTTGATCTTAATAATTTTCTAGTTACTAAGACTTTCTTTTTCATACGACACCAAGACTTTTTGGCTTTGGTCCACCTGTAAACCAATCAATTACCTCGACAGTATGTAGAATAGGAATATTAGTTCCGTTACTAATTTGCATGATACAGCCTATATTGCCTGTCGAAATAAAATCAGGTTTAACTTTGTTTATATTTTCAACTTTTTGTTTCAGTAATTTTTCTGCAATGTCGGATTGTAGAATATTATAAGTTCCTGCAGATCCGCAACAGATATGGCCATCAGGAATATTTAAAATTTTATTACCTGTTTTTTCCAATAAATCCATGGGTTGTTTATGAACCTTTTGACCATGTTGCATAGAACATGCAGAATGATAAGCAATATTATACTTTTTAGATCCTTTTTCTTTTTTGAATGAAAGTTTTAAATTTTGATCAAGAAATTCTGTTACATCTTTTGTGAGCTCAGATATTTTCTTAGCTTTCTTTTTTAACTCTTTGTCTTCTCTAAATACAAAACCGTAATCCTTTAATGTGGTACCACATCCAGAAGTATTAGATATAATTGCATCTAAACCATTTTTTAAGTATTCGTCGTACCATAAGTTAATATTTTTTTTAAAAGTTTCTTTTGCAAGATCTTCTTTACCAAGATGATGATTTAAAGAACCACAACACTCTACTTCGGGCATAGTAATTACTTCAACACCATGTCTGGTTAAAACTCTAATTGTAGATTCGTTTATTTGAGGTGAAACAACTCTTTGAACGCATCCAATTAATAAAGCTACTCTAGCAGTTGGTTTTTTTCTTTCTGCTTTATATACTTTTTGAAATTTTAAAGTTTTTCCATATATTTTTTTTGGAGCAACATCCAACATGCTTTTTAATTTTTTGGGCAATAAAAATTTAAAAAGTTGACCTATTTTTGCAAATAAAATCAAAAATTTAAAAATATTAGGTTTTGGCAAAGTTTTCGAAAGAAAATCCCTAAATAATTTTTCAAAAAACGGTCTTTTATATTTTTTTTCAACGTAATTTCTTCCATGATCAATTAGATGCATATAATTGACTCCAGATGGACATGTCGTCATACATGCGTAGCATGACAAACATTTGTCTATGTGCGAAACTACTTTCTTAGTAGGAGTTTTTTTCTTCTCGATCATTTCTTTGATTAAATAAATTCTACCTCGTGGACCATCCAATTCATCTCCGAGAAGATTAAAAGTTGGGCAAGTTGCGTTGCACATTCCACAATGCACACATTTTCTTAGAATTTTCTCTGTGGACTTGTTATCCTTATTTTTTAATTGGTCTTCTGAAAAATTTGTTTGCATTTAAATACCTGTATACATTTTTCCTGGGTTTAAAATTCTTTTTGGATCAAAACTTTTTTTTATATTTTGTGAAATCTTAAATTTTATCGGATCAATAGTAAATATTTCTGATGAAGATTTAACACTTTCCCGCGATTTAATTAATGTAATATAGCCATTTGCAGCAAGGATTCTTTGCCTCAGTTGATCAATTTTTTGACTAGACAGGTAATCCAGCTCCATCCATATTAAAGAACCGCCCCAATCAATAAAATAATTTGGATGAAAGTTTTTTGTTCTGTTTATTAGATTTAATGTTTCTGATGGAGGCACAACAGCTCTCAAAATATTTCCATCATTTTTTGAGAAAACCTCAATAGACCTGGCAACTTCCCAAAAAATTTCCGACTGTGTTAAATCTAAGATTGCCAATTTTTTATCTCTTAGCGATAGATCCTCAATTAAATTTTCAATTCTTTGTTTCACTGAAATTTTTGTACCTTCAACTCTTATTGCTGTTATTGACCCCGGATGAGTTAAATCATTAAAAACAAAATTATTTCTTAAATTCCCAGGATAATATAATGCTCCCGATGGATCATTTGAGGATGATATGGCTGAACTCATAATTGCCAATCCGTGTTCCAGAGGCAAACCACTAACAATAATAGTTTTTGTTTCAGCCTCTAGCGGTAATACTTTTAAAGTTATCTCACTTAAAGTTACAAGAGTTCCAAATGATCCCGTAATCAATTTTGATAAATCATAACCTGTCACATTTTTTACAACGGTTCCTCCAGATTTAACTTTTTCACCTTTTCCATTAAATCCTTTAAAACCTAAAATGTGATCTCGTGCACTACCTACTCTAAATCTTCGTGATCCCGAAAAGTTGCAAGATAAAGTCCCGCCAATTGTTCCTTCATTTGAATTTGTTTTAAATATTTTTGAGAAATTAATTGGTTCAAAAGCTAAATGTTGATTATTTTTTTTTAATTCTTCTTGAATTGTTTTGATAGGAGTTCCAGCTTTTACTGTAATGTATAATTCTTCAGGCTTATAATCAATAATTCCTGAGAATTGAGACATATTGAGTGTCTTTGCACATTGAAGGTTTTTTCCAATTCCTTGCTTAGTTTGAGTTCCAACTATTTCTATTGGTAAATTTTTTTTAAAACAATATTTAATTATTTGTTGAATTTCACTCTCATTTTTAGGCTCAAATTTTTCAATATTAAAATCTAGGGATGTCTGAGAATTTTGATTTGTCTCTACCATGAATATGTAATCTTCCTTCCTCTGCACATTTTCTTAAAATAGGATATACTTTTCCTGGATTCAAAAGAGAGCTTGGATCTAAAGAATTTTTAATATTTATTTGTTGCTGTATATCATTGTCATTAAACATTTCACACATTAATTCTCTTTTTTCTATACCAATGCCGTGCTCACCTGATAAAACTCCCCCAAATTTCACACACAATTTTAAAATATCTTCGCCAAATTTTTCTGTTTTTTCTAAAGAGGTTTTGTCGTTAGCATCAAACATTATGATGGGATGTAAATTCCCATCTCCTGCGTGAAATGCGTTAGCAACGGGTAATTTATATTTTTTAGATAATTTAGTTATTTCTCTCAAAACTTTAGCAAGTTTGCTTCTCGGTATTGTTCCATCTACACAATAGTAATCTGGTGCCATTTCGCCACAAGCTGGAAATGCTGCTTTTCTACCTGACCAAAACTTTAATCTCTCTTCGTCAGATTTGCTTATTTTTACACTTGTACATTTATTTTCTTTACAAATATCTGCAACTTTTTTTATGAGTTCCTCTACTTCAGATTTAGTTCCATCCAATTCAACAATTAACATAGCCTCTGCCTCTAATGGATAGCCTGCTTTTGAAAAGTTGTTAGTTGCTTCTAGCAAAACTTTATCCATGATTTCCATGCCCGCAGGAATTATTCCGTTTGAAATAATTTTCATTACTGAGTTTCCAGCGTCCTCCATGGATGAGAAACCAAGAAGAATGGCTTTAACAGTATCTGGTTTTTTTAATATTTTTACCGTTACTTCTGTGATCACACATAGCAAACCTTCAGATCCAGTTATAAGTCCCAGCAAATCATATCCGGGTGAATCAAAAACTTTCCCTCCAATTCTTACTACTGTTCCATCAATTAGTACCGCCTCTACTCCTAATATGTTGTTTGTAGTTGTTCCGTACTTTAATGAGTGAACTCCTCCTGAGTTTTCAGCAACATTTCCTCCTATTGAACACGCCATTTGACTTGATGGATCTGGTGCATAATAAAAACCTTTGTTTTGAACAGCATGTGTAATTGCTAAGTTTGTAACGCCTGGTTGAGCAACAACACATCTATTTGAAAAATCTATTTCTTTAATTTTATTAAATTTTCCAAGTCCCAATAATATACAATCTGCTAAAGGTAATGCGCTTCCCGCTAGGCCAGTACCTGCTCCTCTTGGAACAACTTTAATCTTGTTTTTGTTACAGTAAGATAAAATTCTACTAACTTCTTGAGTTGTTTCTGGAAGAACAACAAGCATGGGTGTCTGCCTATATGCCGCTAAACCGTCTGTCTCGTATGGTTTTAATTCCTCATTTTCTGATAAAATATTTTGTTTTCTTGTAAACCTAGAGATATCTACAATTATTTTATCTTTATTTTTTAACGTTTGCCTATCAACTCTTGGCATTTTTAATGTGCTCATAAAGTTATTCTATAATTTTAAATTAATTTGGTCAAAAATTTTATTATTTAAGTTTGGGCTGTACAAACGGTTTTACCTAAAGAATTTTTTTTATTTTGTCTAGTGCTTGGGAAATATTGTCACTAGATGCCGCAAAACTAAATCTAACATAATCCTGCGCTGTTTTTCCAAATGCAGTGCCTGGTACAATTGCTACTCCTGCTTCGTGCATACATTTTCTTGCAAATTCTTTTCCGCTCATCCCAGTTCCAATTACTTTTGGAAATGCATAAAACGCACCTCCAGGCAAACTACACTCGACACCTGGTAAACTATTTAAACCTTCATGTATAAGTTTTCTTCTAATTGAAAATTTTCTCATCATTTCATTTATTGAGTCATCAGGTCCATCCAGGGCAGCGATGCCAGCAAACTGGGCAGCTGCGTTAACACAAGAAACACTATTGATTAAAAGTTTGTTTACATGCTCTACTAAATTTTTTGGCCAGAAACTCCAACCTAATCTCCAGCCTGTCATTGAATATGCTTTGCTCCAACCTTCAAGAACAATTAGTCTTTCTCTTAATTCTGGATAATTAAAAAATGTTGGCATTTCTTTTCCATCAAATATTTGCCTGCTATAAATCTCATCACTTAAAATTGTCACATGAGGGTGTTTCTTAAGTCCTTCGGCTAATACATCTATATCTGATTTTTCAACAAAACTTCCTGTTGGATTGTTTGGATTAATTAAAACCAACAATCTTGTTTTGTCAGTTATTAAAGACAATATTTTTTCTGGATTAAATTTTAAATCTTTGTCCTCAGTAAGATCATATGGGACTGCTTTTGCACCTGTGTAGTTGATCATTGACTCATAAATTGGGAATGCAGGTGTTGGATGAATTATTTCTACACCTGGTTCGCCAAAACATTGAATTGCATAACTCATTGTAGGTTTGCCTCCAGGCATTATAATTATTCTTTCTGAATCAACATCTTGATTGTAAAGTTTTTTTATTTTCCTGGTGACTGCTTGTCTGCATTCTAGTATTCCATTAGACAAAACATAACCATGATGTCCGTCATCTAAAGCTTTCTTGGCAGCATCGACAATATGTTTCGGTGTTTTAAAATCAGGTTGCCCCAATCCTAAATGTATCATGGGCTTTCCCGCGGCTTCTAATTTTTTTGCTTCCGCAAGAACGCTAAAAGCGGTTTCTGTTCCTAGTCTTTCTAAACTTTTTGCTAATTTCATAATCTGAAAGCTATATTCTCCTTATTTAACTCTTTAATAGATTTACACCCAAGTAATATCATGTCACGTCTAATTTCATCATGCATTCTTTGCAGGATAGCTTCAACACCTTTTTGTCCTCCAGCTCCCAATGCAAACAAAAAGCCTTTCCCAAAGCTACAGGCGGTTGCCCCCAGAGATAAAGCTTTAAGCACATGAGTACCACGTCTAATTCCCCCATCAAGAATAATTTCTATCTTTCCTCCAACGGCGTCGGCTATTGCAGGCAATTGATCAAATGGAGCTCTCGAACCATCAAGTTGTCTGCCCCCATGATTTGATAACATAATCGCAGAGGCACCGATTTGTACCGCACGTTTTGCATCCTCAACTGACATTACTCCCTTAATAGCAAATGGTCCTCCCCATCTTTTAATACAGTATTCAGCATCTTTCCAACTCATAGCAGGATCGTATTGTTCGTTGATATACTCCATGACCCCCTTTGCTATACTTGATCCTTTTTTTGTAAAATGAGAAACATTAGCTAGTTTAAATTTTTCATTACTTAGATAATTCAGTGCCCACTGTGGACGCATCATAAAACTCAAAATACTTTTTAAAGTTAATTTTGGGGGAGTGGTGAATCCCCATCTATGATCTCGCTCACGATTACCCGCTACTACCGTATCCACGGTAAGACACATTGCGTTAAATCCTGAACTTTTGCATCTATCAATTAAGTTGTCTGTTAAACCTTTCATTTTATGAATATATATTTGAAACATTTTTGGCCCACCAGATATATTTGATATTTCTTCTATTGAAGAAGTGGCCATAGTAGACATGCTGTAAAATGTTCCAAATTTTTCTGCTGCTCTTGCGCTAGCTTTATCTCCTTCATGATGGAAAAGTCTCTGCATTGCAACCGGAGATAAAAATAAAGGCATATTAATTTTCTTTCCGAAAACTTCTGTTGTCATATCTGGTTCTCCAACACTAGCTAGGATGCTAGGTACTAAATCGCATTTAGAAAAAGATTCAGTATTTCTTTTTAAAGTCGTTTCATCGTCTGATCCCCCATCTATATAATGAAAGATTGGAGCTGGCAGATTCTGTTTTGCTAATTTTCGAAAGTCGTCAAAATTGAAACATTTGTTAAGATTCATCTAATTTGAAATATTTAGAATTTTTTGAGAAAATTAAATGAGTAGCTATTAGCACCTGGATTTTTATCGCCCAAACTTGCATTAGAGACGTGGTTGTAAGACATGCCAAGATTGCTAGTTTCTCCTAAATCTACTGAAACTTGTACTTCACTTTTGAATTCTAAACCGTGACCCAAGTCTTTTCCATCACCTTGATTATAATAACCCGGGGCAAAACTCGGCGTGATGTTTAACATGCCTATTGAGTAAGTGGTTTCAATTCCTGAATAAAAATATAGAGCATTATCAGCGGTTATCATGGCACCAGTAATTGGGGAGACTTCCCCTAAAAAAGTATTTCTATAAAGATTTGGATTTTGGTGTTGCAATCCAAAAAGCTGTGATCTGGCTCCTTCATCACTGAAGTCAAACATACCAGTATAAAATTTTAAACTTGAGTTTTTTTCTTCAGCGAATGAAATGTTTGAAAAAAATAAACAAAGTAGAATTTTAAAGATTAGATGTTTAAATTTCATCTTAAAAAAATACATTTTAAAATCTATAATGTACATAGTTTAATATCTCTTATGTTTTAAGGTTTTTTTTAATAGAAAAAAGAGAACAATAGCACCGATAATAAAAAACACATATGGCAGAATCCAGAGTAAATAACTATTACCCTTTAATGGCGGGTTATAAAGTATCCAGTCTCCATATTTTTGAGATAAAAAATTATAGATCTGTTTCTCATTCATGCCTTCATTTACTTTATCATTTACAACGCTTTTAATTGTGTTTGCAAAATCAGAGTTTGAATCCGCAATACTTTGTCCCTGGCAAACTATACATCTAAGATTTTTATAGATTTTATTTTGTAAATTATCATTGGCAAAAAGATTTGAAAAAAGAATTCCAAAAAAAATTAAAGAGATAAATAATTGTTTAAAATTTTTCATTTTTTATTAACTATTTCTAATATTTTATTAACATCGTTTTTATCCAAAGGACCTATATATTTTTTAACTATTATTAAATCTTTATTAACCAATATAGTTTCTGGAATCCCATAAACACCAAAAGACACTGAGGTCTTGCCCTCTTGATCAGATGCTATTAAATAGTAAGGATTTCCCAACTTTTTTAAAAATTCATTTGCATTAGATGTTTTGTCTTTAAAATTAATACCAAGAATTTTTATATTTTTTTTCTTTAAACTTATCAAATGTTTGTGTTCTTTTTTACATGGGGCGCACCATGACGCCCAAAAATTAATTAAGGTAAAATTATTCTTTCTTAAATCAGCTGTGTTAAAATTATTGTTTTCATTTAGAATTTTTAATTCTAATTTTGAAATGGGTTTACCGATAATATCTTTTGTATCGTAAATTTTTTTGGTTTTCAGCCCAAGAAATAAAATTAGAATTATTAAAGATATAAGAACTATAGTTAATGATAAAATAATTTTTCTCATCAAAATTTTCTTCCTATTGCTCTAAGAAATCCACCAAAAACTATTAAAATTGTAGATAACCAAATTAAGTTCATAAAAGGTTTTTTATGGAATTTTATGTTATAAAATTCACTTCTTGAGATATTGCTCATAGTTACATAAGTATCGGAAAATATATTTGATTTTATAGATGCTTCATAAGTAATTGTTTCAGGGCTATTATAGATTCTAATTTCTGGCTTTAATTTTTCAATAATATTATTTTTATTATCAAGTATAGTCACATCTCCTACAAATTTTTTAAAATTTTTATCATCATAAACTTTTAAATCATCTAGAGAAATTTCAAATTCATTTAATTGTTTTTTCTCACCAACTTTAATATTAAGATCGTACTCGATAGACATTATGCTATTTAATGAAATAAAAAATATAAACAAACCAAAACCTAAATGAGAAACAAGGCTTGATTTATTAACAAAAGTCTTTTTTTGTTTTTTATTATCTAAATTTTTAAATAAGTCAAACAGACTTTGCAGAATAAGGTACAAAGACGAAATTAATAAAATATTAATTAAATAATTTTTTTGATCGATTAAAAAAATGATAAAAAATGTAATTAGTGAAGAAATTAATAAAGTGAATAAAATTTTCTTAATTTTAAATGGCTTTGAAATAATCCAGCTAGTTTTTGGTCCGTAAGCCATTATAAATAAAAGTGGAATTAAAAAAGGCGCTAAAACTGTATTATAGTATGGTGGTCCAATTGAGATTTTTTGACTAGTTAAAACTTCTAAAAATATTGGATAAATTGTTCCAATTAATACGGTAATAAGAAAAAAAATCATAAACCAATTATTTGTTAGAATAAAAAACTCCTTGCTAAAAAATTTAAAGCTTCTTTCTTCAGTTGGGGAAAATTTATAAAATATATAAACTGAGGAGAAAATCATTATAGAAAGGAAGGTTAATATAAACATGCCCCTCGAAGGATCATTTGCAAATGTATGAACTGAATTCAAAATACCAGACCTAACTAAAAACGTACCTGTAACACTCATTGTAAATGTCAAAATACTTAAAATAATGACCCAAAGATAAATACCATCTCTTTTTTCAAGAACTAAGATTGAGTGAAATAAAGCCGTCATCAAGAACCATGGTATTAGAGATGAATTTTCTACAGGATCCCAAAACCAATATCCGCCCCAACCAAGTTCATAATATGCCCAAATTGATCCGACTAAAATTCCAAGGGTTTGAAACAACCAGGAAATTAATACCCATGGTTTAGAGACGGTTGCAAAATTTTTTCCGTCAAATTTGGAAATTAGTGATGCTAGTGCAGCAGAAAAATAAATAGAAGAACCAACAAAACCTAAATAAAGCAGAGGTGGATGAATGGCTAATGCGGGGTCCTGTAAAATTGGATTTAAACCAAGTCCTTCTTGCGGTACAGGAAATATCTTGCTGAATGGATTTGATGTAGTGACCAAAAATATAAAGAATCCTAAAATTAAAATATTTTGAAAGATTAAAGTTAATAACTGGAACTTTTTATTTACTCCAATATTTTTTTTAAAAAATAAATAAGAAAAAATAACTAGAACATTGATCCATAATAGCAAGCTTCCTTCATGGTTTCCCCACACGCCTGAAACTTTATAAAGTAAAGGCTTTGTAGAATGAGAATTTTCATAAACATTTATTATTGAAAAATCTGAAAAAAGATACCCAAGTAATAAAATTATAAAGCTCATAATAGTAAATGATAATTGTAATCTAGAAAGATTAATAATTTTTGAGGTTGGTTTTATTAAGTTTAATTTAAGCTCTCTTAATGAAAAAAAAATTAAAAAAAAACTTAATATTATTGATATTAAAACAGATAGATTTCCTAATTCACTCAACATTTTATTTCACCTGTTTTTTTGGAGGCATATAATTTTCATCGTGCTTAGCTAAAATTCTTTTTGCAACAAAATAGTTTTTATCTTGTAACATACCCTCTGCTATTACCCCCTTGCCCTCAGCAAATAAATTTGGCACAGTTCCCTTGTAAATTACAATTATTTCATTTTTCAAATCTGTAACTATGAATTTAATTTCATCATTATTTACAAAAATTGATTCTTTTTTAACCATTCCACCTATTCTGATTTGTTTATTTAAATTAAGGTTTTGTTTCTCTTTAATCTCAGTTGGTGATAAAAAATATAATACATTATCTTCCAAAACTTTTAGCGAAAGAAAAACTGAAATTATTAGCAATATCGATGATAAAAAAAATATTAATGATCTATTTTTTGTTTTTTTACTAAGCATTTATAATAATGCTTTATTTGGTTTTTGTCTGTGAATTCAGAATATCTTTTGAGATTTTTCCAGTCTTTAAAGAATCTATCTGTTCAACTGAAAGTTTTTCTACTTCCTCTTTAAAATCTCTCTCAAGTTTGCGTAATGATTTTCTTGTTTTAAAATAAAGTATTAAACAAACTAAAAAGGTAAAGACAAATGCAGACCAAACATACATGCCGTAACCATCCATCAAAAAAATATTTAAATTCATAATCTTTTTAAACTCTTTCTTTTCATTCTAATAATTTCTGTTCTATATTTCATTAGAAAAATTAGCGCACAATACAGCAAAAATACCAATAACATTAATGATAAAGGTAGTAACATAGATTTGTGTATAGACGTTTTGCCTAAAATTTGAACGCTGGAAGGCTGATGAAGTGTAGACCATAAATCAACTGAATATTTTACTATAAACAAATTAGTAATCCCAAGAACAGAAATGCCTGCACAAATTTTTGAAGACAGATTTTGGTCTTTTATAAATTTGTAGGAACAAATAAAAATAATATACAATAAGAACAAAACTAACATTGAAGATAATCTCGCGTCCCAAGCCCAAAAAGTTCCCCAGGTCGGCTGTCCCCATATCGACCCGGTTACTAAAGATATTAAGCAGAATATTAATCCTATTGGTGCCAAAGATTTATATACAATTAATGCATTTTTAATTTTAAAAAGAAAATTTAAAATTGTTAAAAATCCTATTAGGGAGAAGCATGCTAAGGCAATCCAGGATGATGGGACGTGCACATACATTATTCTTACTGAGTTACCCTGAATAAAATCTTGAGGAGATAAAAATAACGAAAAAACTAATGAAATAATTATTAGTGGTATAATAATAGTTTTAATAGATTTACTGAGTTTGTTTAATAAAACAAAAAGATTACTTGGACTTAAAAATTCAAACATAGGAACTTTTATCTTATTTTTCAGAAATTTTGAATGAGATATTTTCACTTGGAGCCTAATTGAGGATTGAGGGAGATAAGGAAGTATAGAATAATCCTCAACCAGGCTAAAACATGATTTTTTTACAATTTTTTTAAGACAGAGTTTTGAATAAATTTTGTTTAATTTGTGGCGCGAGAAGAGTTTATTAGTTTGACCTTTTGTAATAAACTGAACCCCTTTTTTCAGAGAAAATCTCATTAATTAAAGGGTGTCTTATAGGATTCTTAGACTTATCTGCTATTAAGTTTTGTTCAGAAACATAAGCTTCGTAAGTTACCTCGCTGTTCTCTGCTAAGAGATGGTAAAACGGTTGATCTTTTTTAGGCCTGACATCTTTGGGTATTGATTGATACCATTCCTCTGAGTTATTAAACTCAAAATCAACATCATAAATTACGCCCCTGAAGTTAAAATGCCTATGTTTGACTATGTCACCAATAGAAAATTTTGCTTTTTTACTATTCATTAATACAAATCCTAATAAAAATAATTTTAAAATCAACAAAAAAATTTTAATTAAAAAAATTATATGATAGTTTTTAAATGTGAATAAATCTTTAATAAAATTTTTAACCGATTTTGGCCCATTATTAATCTTTTTTACCGTCTATTATAAAAGTGATAAAAGTTTAATAGCTGCAATACCTCCATTAATCGTTGCGACTTTAATTGCAGTTTTTGTAGTTTATATGATTGAAAAAAAAGTTCCTTACGTTCCTCTTATTGGAGCCTTTATAATATCCATTTTCGGAGGGTTAACTATTATCTTTAAAAATCCAATATTTATTTATTTAAAACCTACAATTGTTAATGTAATTTTTGCAGCAGCTCTATGGATCGGCAAAAAAATCTTTAACAAAAACTTACTCAAAGTTTTTTTTAAAAATTCTATTAATTTAGATGACGAGGGTTGGGAAAAACTTATGTATAGGTGGATTGGTTTTTTTATTTTCCTGGCTATTCTTAATGAGGCTGTATGGAGAACACAGACTGAAGAGTTTTGGGTAAATTTTAAAGTTTGGGGGATATTACCTTTAACTTTTATTTTTACTGCATTTCAAGTACCATTAATACAAAAATATAAAAAAAATGAAGAGTAGATTAAAATTAATAGTAAATAATAATTTTTATAGAAAAGAAAAGTTTTTTGTTAAGAAAGAATTACAATCCATACTTAATCTATATGCAAAAAAAGTTTCTGATGGTGACTGGAAAGACTATGGGCTTTCAATAAACAAAAGGGAGATATCTTTTGATGTTTATCAGAGAGCTTCAGAAAAACCCATTTATCGAATATCCAAGAATTTAAATCCGAAAAATAATAAAGAAAAATTTCATGTGTTGGATGGAAACGGAAAAGTTCTTAAAAAATCTGAAAGTCTTGATAATTTAATTAGCAAAGTTGAATGGACAAAGTTAAGGCTTGTTAAGTAATTGATTTATCTTCTATCTTCTTTGACCAAAGAGTCTCAAAAGCATTATAAATAGATTGATGAAATCTAAATAAAGAGTTAAGGCACCCATTACTGCCTTCTTTCCAGAAATTTCGCTATCATCGCTAGCCAGATACATATTTTTAATTTTTTGGGTATCATAAGCAGTAAGACCAACAAAAATTAAAACACCTAAAATTGATATGACAAAATACATCATACTAGATTTCATAAAAATATTAACTATGGATGCAATAATTATTCCTATGAGACCCATCATTAAAAAAGATCCAAATTTTGTTAGATCTCTTTTAGTTGTATAACCGTAGATACTCATTGCTCCAAAGGTTCCAGCCGTTATAAAAAACACTCTGGTAATACTTGCGCCAGTGTAAACTAAAAATATTGAAGCTAAAGAGGCACCCATAAGCGCTGCGAAGATCCAAAAAGTTGTTTGTGCCTTAGCTGCACTCATTTTTCTTATTCCAAAGCTCATATAAAAAACTATTCCTAATGGAGCCAACATAACTACCCACATTAGTGGAGAAGCAAATAAGGCTTGTCCAATTCCCGTTAGACCACTAATTCCCGATGATGTAACTTGTATGTCATATCCTCCGGATAACTTGAATAAAAATAAGGATACTATTCCAGTAAGAAATACCCCCGAAGCCATGTAGTTATAGACTTTAAGCATATAGCTTCTTAGTCCCTGATCAATTAGATGGGGTTCTGCAACTGTAGACTTAACATTAGTATTTTGACGATTAAATTCCATAGCTGAAATATATGCATTTTTTTTGTGTTTTCAATGCCTCATATATCACCTACAAATATTAAATTTTGATGAAATATAGAAAATTGGGCAATACAAATCTGGATGTAAGTCTCATTTGCTTGGGTACGATGACTTATGGAGAGCAAAATACGGAGGCTGAGGGTTTTGAGCAAATGGATTACGCAGTTGAAAAAGGTATAAATTTTTTTGACACAGCTGAGCTCTATGCGATACCACCCAAACAAAAAACATATGGAAAGACGGAAGAAATAATTGGAAATTGGTTTCAGAAAAGGAAGAATCGTAAAAAAATAATTCTTGCGACTAAAATAGCTGGGCCTGGGCTCAAGTGGATTAGAGGAGGGGGGAGTCAGTATTCCTCTAAAAGTATTGAGGAAGCTTTAAATGACAGTCTGAAAAGATTAAAAACTGATTATATAGATTTATATCAATTACATTGGCCAGAAAGAAATACAAATTACTTTGGGGATCTAGATTACGAACATAATACAAATGAAAAAAAATGGAATAGTTTTGATAGTATATTGAATGTTTTTAAAAAATTAATTGATCAGGGTAAAATAAGATATATTGGATTATCAAATGAAACACCTTGGGGGTTTTCTAAATTTTTACAAATTGCTAACGAAAAAAAATTACCAAGAGTAGTTTCTGTGCAAAATCCATACAACTTAGTAAATAGAAGCTATGAAGTAGGCATGTCTGAAATATCAATAAGAGAAAACGCTGGGCTATTAGCATATTCACCTCTGGCGGCAGGATATTTAACTGGAAAGTATAGGAACAAACAAATGCCAAAAAACTCAAGAATGGATTTATTTTATGAAAACTACCCGAGATACCATAATGAGAGAACTTATAATGCTGTTGATGAATATTTTAAAATTGCAAAAAAAAATACAGTATCTTTGACTCAGCTTTCACAGGCATTTGTAAATTCTAGAGATTTTGTAACAAGTAATATAATAGGAGCTACAACTATGAGTCAGCTTAAAGAGAATGTGGAGAGCATTAACATTTCGCTAACTGAAGAGGTTATAAATGAGATAAACTTAGTTCATGAGAAGATTCCTAATCCAGCTCCATAATCAAAGAATTGTTGAAATGATAATAAATTTGTATAAATTGCTTAAATCAATCAAAATTAAAATGAAAAAAAAGACTTTAATTATTTGTTTACTTTTTTCTGGATTTTTATCTACAGGTGTTTTTGCGGAAGACCCTAAAAGTCTAGGTAAGTATAAAAATTGGGAAGCCTTCTCCTATAATGATGGTAAAGGAAAAGTTTGTTTCGCACAAACTATTCCTACAGAAAAATCACCAAAAAATTTAAAAATAGGCGATTCAAGATTGTTCGTGACTTTTAGAAAAGAGGAAAAAATTAAAAACGAAATTAGTGTTACAGCTGGATACCCATATAAACAGTCGTCCGTTGTTGCAAAATCAGGCAAGAATAATTTTTCTTTTTTTTCTCAAGGAAAATTTGCTTGGATAGCAGATGGAGAAGAAGAATTTAATTTAATTAAATTAATGAAGAAGGCTACAAAATTATCAATTTCAGCCTCTGATTTAAAAGGTAATAAAACAAGAGATCTATATTCAATGATGGGTTTCACCAAAGCTTATAACACTGCAAAAAAAAGTTGTGCTTAAAAAAAAAACTAAAATTGTTTTAGCTTATTCAGGAGGGCTAGATACCTCTATAATTCTTAAATGGTTACAAGAAAATTATAAAGCTGAAGTGATAGCTTATACCGCAGATATTGGACAAGAAATAAATAAAAGAAAAATTATTCAAAACGCAAAAAGATTAGGAGTAAAAAATATTATCATTGAAGATTTACAAAATATATTTGTTAAAGACTACGTTTTTCCGATGATAAGAGGTCATGCTTTGTATGAAGGAACTTATTTATTAGGTACATCAATAGCTAGACCCCTTATTGCTAAAAGACAAATTGCTATTGCAAAAAAATTTAAGGCATTTGCTGTTTCTCATGGATCAACTGGAAAGGGAAATGATCAAGTAAGATTTGAGCTTGGATATTATTACTTTGGTCCAAAAATAAAAGTTATTGCTCCTTGGAGAATATGGAAGTTAAAATCAAGATCAGATTTAATTAAATATGCAAAAAAAAATAAAATAACTATACCGAGAGATAAAAAGGGAGCACCACCTTTTTCAGTAGATGACAACCTTTATCACACTTCAACGGAAGGAAAAATTTTAGAGGACCCTAAAAAACAAGCTCCGGAATATATTTTTCAAAGAACTGTTTCTCCAGAAAAAGCACCGAATAAACCATCCTATATAACAATTGGATTTAGAAAAGGTGATCCTGTTTCTGTGAATGATAAAAAATTATCTCCTTCAAAACTTCTTCAAAAATTAAATATAGTTGCAGGCAAAAATGGAATTGGAAGAGTAGATTTAGTAGAAAATAGATTTATAGGTATAAAATCAAGAGGGGTTTATGAAACACCAGGAGGAACCCTTTTGATGATTGCACACAGAGCGATTGAATCAGTAACTTTAGATAAAAAAACTATGCATGAAAAGGATGAGATTATGCCAAAATATGCTGAGCTTATTTACAACGGTTTTTGGTTTTCAAAAGCTAGATTTAAATTACAGAAAATCGTTGATCTTAAAAGAAACCAAGTTAATGGATCAATTAAACTTAAATTATACAAAGGAAATGTTACAATTCTTTCAAGACAAAGCAAAAGCAAAGCTTACTCAGTTAAAAAAGTATCCTTTGAGGAAAATAAATCTTTTAAAAAGTCAAAAGTTGAGAGATTTATATCAGGTGCGGCAAGAAAGCTAAGAACTTAGTCAAAATTAGTATGTATAAAAACTTCATGACTATGAACACAGTTATAAGAAATATTCAGCTAGTAGCTGTGATATTTATTTTAGTGGGTACTGTTCTAGCTTTTGGTTTCGAAGTTAATGAAATGTATAAAGCCGGAAGAGTTACACTTGCTGATCTACTTTTAATGTTCATTTATATTGAGGTAATAGGAATGATCGGAGTTTTTTGGGCCAGCAAGACAATCAGAATTACTTATCCTGTGTTAATTGCTATCACTGCATTGGCTAGATTAATTATTTTACAAGATAAAGACAGTGCTTCGATAAATCTGATTTATCAAGGTGGCGCAATACTCTTATTAGCTTTATCAGTATTTTTCTTAACATTAAGATACAGCAAAAAATTAGGGATGGATAAACAAAACCCAGGGGAAGAAGCTTAAAATGAAACAGCTTGTTGCAATAGTGGCTTACTATATGTTTGGTTATCTAATTTTTTGGACACTTCTGCATGAAACAAATGTGTTTCCAAAAATATGGGTTGAAGAAAATTTTGGTATTGCAATTTACGTTTGGATTTTCTTTTTTATAATTCCTTTGATGCTTATTGCTTTGGGAAATGATTATATAAAAAATCGTATTTCAGATTTTAAATCTCTAAGCCAAAGCACTAGATGGCCGCTTTACTTATTATTGTTTGGAGTTTGGGATTTAATGATAGGATTTGCTTACTTACTATTCTCATATTTTGAAATTTCACAAGTAACAATGATAGTTGCTAATGCATTATTTATTACTGGAACCTATTTAACTTTTTTAAGCTTTTCAGTAGCAAAAAAATTACAACTTTCAAAAAAGAATTAGACTCATGGCTGGTAAAATTTTAATATTTGGTGCAACAGGAGCGGTTGGAAGCTCGCTAGCTAAATTATTAAATGATAGCTCCAGAGAAATACATTTGATTGGAAAAAATGAAGAAGAGGTATCCAAACTCTCAGAGGAAACGGGTGGATCGTATAGTGTAGTTGATGTAACTGACCCAGAATTCATTGGGAAAATTGACTCAGACCTGCAAAATACAGAAATTTCAGGAATAGCATATTGCGTTGGTTCGATTGATCTGAAACCAATAAACCTTGTCTCAAAAAAGGATTACTTAAAAAGTTTTGATTTAAATTTGTTTCCTATTGTAGAAATTATCAAAAAATATAAAGAAAATTTAAAAAAGAATAAATCTTCAATTGTTGTTTTCTCTACTGTAGCTGTTAAACAAGGATTTCCAAATCATAGTATCATTTCTCCGGTTAAAGCGTCTTTGGAAGGTTTGACTGTATCACTAGCTGCTGAACTCGCGCCAAGTGTAAGAATCAATTGTATAGCTCCAAGCCTAAGTAATTCTAAAATGGCTGGACGAATTCTTGGTAACTCCAAAATTGCAGAAGGTATTGCAAAACAACATCCGCTTAAAAGAGTAGGAGAGGGTCAGGACAGTGCTGCTTTGGCTAAATTTTTACTCTCCGAAGAAAGTTCATGGATTACAGGTCAGATAATTGGCGTAGATGGCGGCAGATCAAACGTCGGCTAAAAATTTTTTAATGTTCGTGTTTTTCAATTCCGTGCTTCTCTAATAAGTCATGCATTCTTTCATGCTCTTTGTAAGTTAAGCTGTAAAAAATTATTATAGTTACAATAGAACCAACAACAACACCTTGTACAAATCTAAAAATTGTACGTCTATTTCTGTCCTTTGTTTCTTCAGTCATTTTTTTTCCTCTTTTTTTTGCTTCATAAAATTTATAAACGGCATATACAATTAACAGCCCACTTAGAATCCAAGATATCGGATGATTAACTACTGCTAAAAGTGATCCACCAAAAATAGCCGCTATAAAACCTGAAATCCAACAAATTGGGCACATAATTTATAATAACATAGTTCCGATTAGATTTAAATTTTTATCCAAAATTACAATTTCGCCAGATGAAACAGGTTGATTAGCAATATCTAAAATAACCACATAGTGAGTAACTAAAACCAAATTTTTTTCATCATCCCATTTTTTTAAAAAATTCGATAAGTCTGTCATTTGACTTTTCCGATTTTTTTGAAATTTTTCTGAAAAAAAAGAGTTTAAAGCATAAAAAGTTTTATATTTTTCAAAAGCATATTTTGCAGTATCTTTACATCTGCACCATTCGCTAGATAATACTTCATCAATTGGAATATTATTTTTGTTAAAAAAGCTTCCAATTTTTTTTGATTGTTCAATACCTTCAATATTTAGGTTTCTCTGAGTAGTGCAATCGTTTAAATCAAAGTTTATAGGATCTCCACTTCCTGGTGCTAAGGCATGCCTTATTAAGATAATTTTCTCACCATCTTTTAACTTTTCTATTAGCTTTTCATTAGAATATAAATTTGAAAAAGACAAAAAGATTAAAAAAAAAATAAAAGTTTTATTTATGATTTTGAACATTTTTTTGAGCAATATTTTACCTTATCCCAGTTAAGCCTCCATTTTTTTCTCCAGAGAAAAGATCTTTTGCATACTGGGCAAATTTTAGATGGGAGATTTTGTTTTTTCATTGATTTAAATGGTATTTTGTTTAATAAATTTTTCCGCTGCTTTTAGTATAATTTTTTTTCTTTCATTTTTTATTTTATCAAAAACTCTTACCATCATAGAAAGTCTAGGATTTTTAAGAAAGAATTTTCTGTTTTTGTTTATAAAATTCCAATAAAGACCGTCCATGATATTGCACCATTCTCCTTTTTTAAAATCCATCATTTTAAGAAAATAACTTGAGCCACAAATATATGGTTTCGTTGCAAAAATTCCTCCGTCACTGAAAAGTCCCATGCCATAAACATTTGGTGCCATTACCCAATCAGAGGAATCGACAAACATTTCCATAAACCATTTGTAAACTTGATTTGGATGTATCTGACAAAGATTCATTATATTTGCTAATATCATTAGCCTTTCGATGTGGTGTGACCAACCATAATTTAAAGCATTTTTAATTGAATGATCTAAGGGATCTAAGCCTGTTGTTCCATTATACCAAGAAATTTTCATTTTATTTTTGTGATTAAAAAAATTTGTATTCTCAAGATGTTTATCGTAGTTTTGATATATCCCTCTCATAAATTCTCTCCAACCAATAATTTGTCTTACATAACCTTCTAGAGAATTTATTCTCACTTTTTTTTCTATTTTTTTTACCTTTTCTAAAATTTCACTTGGTGTAATTAAACCTAAATTTATTATAGGGCTTAGTGCGCTATGAAATAAAATATTTGATTTTTTACTAACTGCATCTTCATAATCTCCGAACAAATTAAGCTTGTCTTTTAAAAATTGATCTAAAAGTTTTTGACCTTGTTCTCTGGTAGTTGGGAACCAAAAATTTTTTGTTGACCCAGGATGATTTTTAAAATTCACTTCAATAAATTTTCTCAGCCCCTCAGTATGTGAGGTGAGTTTAAATTTTAGATGTTTAGGTATTTCGACTTTGTCGGGTAATTTTTTCCTATTCTCTTCATCAAAGCTCCATTTCCCTCCTTGGGGTGTTCCGTCCTTATTCATTAAAATATCAAATTTTGATCTATTAATTTTATAAAAATTTGCCATAAATGGCTTTTTGGTACTAAGGAGGTACTTCTTAAATTCGTCTCTACTTGTGAGAAACATAGGAGATCTAATTTCATTGAAGTTTATATTTTTCTTTTTTAAAAATGACTTTAATCTTTTTTCAAAAAAAATATCTTCTATCTCAAAAAAGTTAACTTCTTTTATTTTTTTTTCCTTAATTATTCTTTCAAGTTTTTTTTCGTAGGAAACTTTAAAATCTTTATAACAATCATTGTAAACGACTTTAAATTTTTTATTTTTTAGCTCGTCTCGATACGACCGCATCGATGAGAGAAAAAGTAAAATTTTTAGTTTATGATGCTTTTGAAAAGTACACAATCCAAGGTCCTCGGACATATAAAAAATATGATCTGAAAATTCTTTTAGATATCTCGGGCTAAACAATTGATTTCCGAGAATTAAAAATAATTTCATTGAAACAAAATATATAATTTGTCTCTTTTTAAGAATTAGCTCTTTTGAAGCACTCAACCGTATTATTAAGGAGACATGCAATTGTCATAGGACCTACGCCTCCTGGAACAGGAGTTATTGCCCGTGCTACTTTTGAAACCTCATCAAAATCAACATCTCCAACTATTCCTGATTCAGTTTTGTTAATTCCAACATCAATCACAATTGCATTTTTTTTAATCCAATCCCCTTTTACAAGTTTAGGTTTGCCTGCAGCGGCAACAATGATGTCAGCTTTAAGACATTCTTCTTTTAAATCTTTAGTCTTTGAATGAGTAATTGTTACTGTGCAATTTTCTTTAAGTAAAAGCTGAGCCATTGGTTTCCCATTTAAGTTTGATCTGCCAATTATAACTGCGTGTTTACCGCTTAAATTTTTTTCTACTTTTTTAAGTAAAAGAAAGCAGCCCAGAGGAGTACACGGTATACTACTATCATAACCAGAGGATAAATTTCCAACGTTTACTGGATGAAAACCATCAACATCTTTAGTTGGAAGAATGGTTTCAATAACTTTTTTTTTACTTATATGTTTAGGCAGAGGTAGCTGAACAAGAATACCTGAAATTTTTTTATCTTTATTTAGCTCCATGATTTTATCTAAAATCACACTTTCCTCCACATTTTTGGGATATCTTATGACTTCAGAATTCATTCCAACTTCTTTGGAAAATTTCTCTTTATTTTTTACATAAATTTTACTTGCTGGGTCATCGCCAACTAAAATTACGGTTAAACCAGGTACAGAATTAAAAGTAGATTTAAGATCAATTATTTTTTTTTTTAAGTCTTCTCTTAATTTTTCAGCTGTTTTTTTTCCATCAATAATCATATTTAAAACATTGATGGAGCAAAAAACTCAAAAATTAAGTTTCGTGCAAACATTAAAAGTAAAATTAGAACTACTGGAGAAATATCTATACTTCCAAGATTTGGTAAAAAATTTCTTATAGGTCTTAGAAGTGGATCTGTCATTTTGTAACTGATGTCTAGTATAGAGTATACTAGTCTATTTGAAGTATTTAAAACATTGAAAGCTATCAACCAGCTTAAAATAGCATTTATAATTAAAATCCAAATATAAATACTAACTACACTATCTAATAAAATTAAAATAGATTTCATTATTTTTTCTCCACATAAATTGATTGGCTAGGAAAAGCAAACGAGGCTTTATTTTTTTCAACTATTTCTTTAATTGCAATCGCCAATCTCTCTTTGACTTTCAACCACTCTGACCATCTATCAGTATTTGTGAAGCATCTTACATACATATCAATCGAACTATCAGAAAATTTATCAATTCTTACAGCATGCATGGTATTGTCACTTTTTTTGTAATCCTTAGAGGAAATAATATAATTGTCTATTTCATCACGAATTTTTTTAAGCTGATCAACAGTGGTGTCGTACTGTAAAGTTATGATCCAACTTATCCTCCAATTAGTTGTTTCGCTAATATTTATAACGGCATTTTCTGCAAACTGAAAATTTGGGATTATTGCTACTGACTTGTCAAATTTTCTAACAACAGTTGACCTAAAACCTATACGCTCAACAATTCCCTCGATAATATTTTCAACAAGAATCCAGTCGCCAACTTTAAATCTTTTTTCTACTAAAACTAAAATTCCCGATATTAAATTCTTAAATAGATCTTGAGCTCCTAAAGCTACTGCTACACCAAACAAACCTAAACCAGCAATTATTGGTCCAATTTTAATTCCCCAAAGTTCTAGAACAGCTGCGGCACCAAGAATTAATACCAAAATCTTAAATGCCTTTATAATCCAATTAAGCAAATCTCTAGAAAGTAAATCTTCTACTGTTTTTATTAAAACAGAAATAGGACCAATTATTTGGTGAAGGGACCAAAAGATTAATATAGTGATTAAGGTTCTATTTGCATTATCAATAAAACTCTCAGTGCTTTCTCCAAATGATACATAGCTTGTGGCTATGAAAAAGCCTATCACTATTGGAAAAAACTTTGTGGGACCTTTTAAAGATTCGACCAAAGAATTATCAAATCGATTTGTTGTTTTAGAAACATACTTCTCAAGCCTTTTAATAACAAATTTTGAAAATAAACCACGCAGTAAAAGAAATACTAAAAAAATTAAAAGAGCGATTATTATCTCAGAAATGTTAATACCTGATATTCCATTCTTCCAAACATCAACAAATAAATTTATAAATTGTTCTAATTTATCCATTTTTAATTTGATCTATTTTGACCAATTCCTCTCCAGGGTTAAAAAGTTCTGTTTTATTCCAGCCTTTAGATTTTAAAAAATCTTCAATTTTTTTACTTATACACATAACTGTGCATTGTGTCATCAATTCAGAAAAAGAGTATTTTCTTACAATTTCATCGAAACTTTCAGCACTTCTTTTAGAATAAATAAGGGCAATATTGGCTGGATATCTTTTAATTAAGTCTTCACTTTCTTTGTTTAAATCTAAAATTTTAGTGGAAGTGTAATTGATAATTTTACTTATTTTAAAACCACTTTGGATTAGTTCTTTATCAAGTTCATATGAAATTACATCTCCACATAAGTATGCTAAATTTTTAATATTCTTTTCAGAGTTGGTAATAATATTTTTAAGTGCATTTACAGTGCCTGATGCCGCAACTGTATTATTAAAGCCTTTGAGTCTTAAAGATCTCTCTGTAAGGTTGCCAACACAAAAGCATTTAATACTTTTGTCATGATTTTTCATCTTTAAAAATCTAACTGCATTTGCGCTAGTAAATATTAATCCATCATATTCTTTCGTGTTTATTGGTTCCATATTGGCCGAGGTAATGCTCAACGTTGGCATGTGAACAACTTTGTGACCCGATTTAAAGAAATTCATCATAAGATCTTCTGAGTCAATTAAAGGCCTGGTAAATATTATATTCATCTTTTTTTTGTAAAACTTTTGGCAGATTTTTTTAAAATTTCTTCACCAGCTAATTTTCCTAATAATTCTGGTTCGTTAGATTTCCCTGATTTTATAACATTAAAAACTTTTTTACCATCGTCAGAAAAAAGTTGTGCTTTAAGATCAATTTTATTTTTATTTAGATTTGCAGTACACCCTACTGCTGTATCACAGTCTCCACCGATAGTTTTTAAAAAGTTTCTTTCTGCTAAAGCGCATATTTCGGTTTCATAATGATTTATTTTTTTTAAAATATTTTTAATTCTTTCATCATTATCCCTACATTGTGCAGCAATTATTCCTTGGCCCGCTGTTGGTATAAAATCTTCTACTGAAAATACTTGTTTAGCATAATTTTCTAAATTTAATGTTTTTAAACCAGCTAAAGCTAATATTGCTCCATCGTATTCACCATTTTCAATTTTACTAATTCTTGTATCAACATTTCCTCTAATAGTTTTAATTTTTAAATTCTTATTCATTAATTTTAATTGCAGCTCTCTTCTTCTGGAACTTGATCCAATTTTACCATTGTTTAAATCTGATAATTTTTCAAATTTTTTTGAAACAAAGGACTCTCTTGGATCGTTACGCTTTATATAGGCTTGAATTATTAGTCCATTAGTTTCAACTGAGTCCATATCTTTCAAGGAGTGAACTGCAATATCGATTTCTTTTTTGATCAGTTTATCTTCGATCTCCTTGCAAAATAAATTTTTTCCCCCAATTTCAGATATATTTTTATTCTGAAATAAGTCACCTGACGTTTTAATGGTTTCGATTACTATTTTATCTTCATTGGTGGTATGAAACTGTAAAATTAAGTCCTTAACT
>CACMMU010000012.1 GCA_902614835.1 uncultured Pelagibacteraceae bacterium
ACCAAATTTATTTTTCAACATTTTTTTAATTCCGTATTTAGATAGCAAAAAAGTAGACGTGAGATTTATATCAATTACTTTTTTCCACTCTTCTTCTTTCATTCTTAATGACAGATTATCAACATTTACTCCTGCATTATTTACTAAGATATCTAGCCCATTCAGATCTTGAAATACATTTTCGATAAATTCCTCTACTTTAGGGTGTTGTGACAAATCAAATTGTTTTGTTTTGATTGAAGGAAATTCTTTTTTTAAAGCATCTAGTTTTTCTGTTTTAGTCCCTGTTCCTAAAACATTTGCTTCCAAGGAAATAAATCTTTTAACGATAGATTTACCAATTCCTCCAGTGGCGCCAGTTATTAAAACTTTTTTATTTTTAAAATTAATCATTTAAGGTTTTTAATATCTTCAATTGTATTTACACTTTTAGACAAAACTTTGTCATCAATTCTTTTAATTAAGCCAGATAACACTTTTCCAGGTCCAATTTCAATAAATTCATTTACTTGGTTCTTTATCATGAATAATACGCTTTCTCTCCATCTTACTTTTGATGAAATTTGCTTAATAAGAAGATTTTTAATTTCATTAGAATTATTTGTGCTTTTTGCCGTTACATTACTTACCAATTCTATTTTTGGATTTTGAAAAACTGTACTGTTTATTTTTTTTTCCATTTTCTCTGCAGCAGGTTTCATTAATGAAGAATGAAAAGGAGCGCTTACTGGTAAAAAAATTGATTTTTTTTTGTCATTCTTTAAAATTTTACTAATTTCTTCCAGTGCTTTTTTGTGTCCACTCAGAATAGTTTGGTTATCTGAATTGTCATTTGCAATCTCACAAACACCAAGTTCATTTCTGACTTTTTTTATGTATTGCTCTATATCATCTGTTTTCATTCCCATAACTGCTAACATAGATCCCTCTCCTTCGGGAACAGCTTCTTGCATAGATTTTCCTCGCTCATGAAGGAGATAAAGAGCATCAGAAAACTTAAGCGAACCTGAAGATACTAGAGCGCTATATTCACCCAAAGAATGTCCAGCAAAATATTTTATACCTTTTAAATCAATATTAAATTCTTCTTTGATAATTTTAAATATTGAATAACTTATTATCAAAATAGCAGGTTGTGTATTTTTTGTTAATTTAAGTTCACTCTCGGGCCCATCCAGAATAATTTTTGATATTGAGAAACTTAGTTTTTCGTCTGCTTCTGAAAAAATTTTTTTGACAATGTCAAAATTTTTGTATAATTCTTTACCCATTCCAACAGATTGTGATCCTTGACCGGGGAACAAAAATGCTTTCATTTTTTAATTTATAGATTAATCATAATTATTACTATTGTATAAACGACATTTAAATAGTATAAGACGCAACTTAAAAAAAAAATAACTAAAATGAGTTTTTATGAACATACATTTGTTGGAAAACAGGACATCTCTGAAAAAGATGTTAATAACATTATCGATTCTTGTAGCAAAATAATAGAAGCGTCTGGCAAACTCCTAAAAACCGAGAAATGGGGTCTATTAGGACTATCAAGAAAGATTAAGAATAATAGAAAAGGAATATTCGTTCATTTTAAATTTGAGTCTGACAGTAAAACTGTGGGAGCAATTGAAAAAAAACTATCTATTGATAACAAAGTAATTCGTTACTTAACTGTAAAATATGAAAAGCTTGATCTTAAAAAAAATTATTTTGAAGAAAGTAAAATTTTAAATGAGAAGAGATAAAAAAAAAAGAAAAGGTGATAAATTTGGAAATCAGAATAAACTTAGTTTATTTAAAAAACCAGATTTCAGATTTAAAAAAAGTTGTCCTCTGTCTATAAAAGGCGCTCCTGAAGTTGATTATAAAAATTTAAGACTTTTAAGAAAATATGTATCTGATACTGGAAAAATTTTACCATCAAGAATAACTGCTGTAAGTCAAAACAAGCAAAGAAGATTATCCCTCGCGATCAAAAGAGCTCAATTTTTAGGACTGATGTAATGGAAGTAATATTACTAGAAAACATAAGAAATTTAGGAAAAGTTGGAGAAGTAGTTAAAGTGAGAGACGGATATGGAAGAAACTTTTTACTTAAAACTGGAAAAGCTTTGAGAGCCGACGAGGAAAATAAAGCTATATTTAAAAAAAAGAAGGAAGAAATAAATAGAAAAAATACTGAACAGAAAAAAAATGCAAAAAAAATATTCGATAAAATAAGGGGGAAAAAATTAAATTTCAAAAAAGAAGCTAAAGAAAATGGGGAGCTTTTTGCTTCAATTAAGCCAAAAGAAATTTCTCTTTATTTTCAAGAAAAATTCAAAGAAACTATACATCCTTCTCAAATAGATTTAAAAAAAGAAATCAAAACTGCAGGATCCTATCCTATAAACGTGAATCTACACTCTGAAGTTATTGCTGAATTGCATGTTGTAGTTGAAAAAAAAGAAGATAAATAAAATTTTTTTTCCACAGCCTAAGAAAAAAGTTAATAACTTTTATTTTTCAAATACACCATTGCTAAGATAACATATTTCTTAAATGGAAAGTCTTAAGATAGATAAAATTAATCAAGAAAGAAAACTTCCTTCCAATATTGATGCTGAACAAGCCCTTATAGGTTCGGTTTTAGTAAATAATGACATCATTGATGAAGTAGCAAGCATAATAAATTTTAATGAGTTTTATGACCCAGTGCACTCAAAAATATACAGCTCCATAGAAAAGCTTCATAACAAAGGCATGATTGCAAATCCAATAACTTTGAAAACTTCTTTCGAAAAAGATGATAATCTTTCAGAAGTCGGAGGGACAGAATATTTGGTTAAATTAACTAGGCTTTCATCTTCTGTGAAACAATCGATTGATTATGCAAAAATTATTCATGAAAAATTTGTAAAAAGAGAATTGTTCAAAATTTCAGAATATCTTTCGGAAGATGCTATTGATGAAAAATTAGAAAAAAGTGGAGAAGATATAATACAAGATACAGAAAAAATGTTGTTCGATTTAGCTGAAAGAGGAACTTTTAATCAATCTTTTCTAAAGTTTGATCAAGCTCTCGATCAAACTATAGAAATGGCTACTAACGCAATGAAAAGTGACAGTGGTATTGTAGGTATTCCAACGGGATTAAATGACTTAGATGAAAGATTAGGAGGTTTACATAAATCTGACTTGGTTATAATTGCAGGAAGGCCGTCAATGGGTAAAACTGCGCTGGCAACAAATATTGCATACTACGCTGCAAAAAAAGTTTTGGATGATGGTGAAGCTAAAAAAACTTCGATAGCTTTTTTTTCTTTAGAGATGTCATCTGAACAACTTGCAACAAGAATAATATCTGAACAATCAAGAATAAAATCTAATGATATTAGAAGAGGAAAGGTTACAGAAGAAGAGTTTAACAGGCTTATTGAGACCTCTAGAAATATTCATCAATTACCTTTAATTATAGATGAAACACCTGCTGTCACAATCGCTACTTTGTCAAATAGAGCTAGAAGAATAAAAAGGAAGTTTGGCTTAAATTTAATAGTTGTAGATTATATTCAATTGATGTCCTCTGGATCAAGAAGATACGATGGTAGAGTTCAGGAAATATCTGAAATTACTCAAGGCCTTAAGGCTTTGGCTAAAGAGTTAAATGTGCCTGTGCTTGCTTTATCACAGCTATCAAGAGCGGTTGAGCAAAGAGATGATAAAAAACCCCAGCTTGCAGATCTAAGAGAATCTGGGTCAATAGAGCAAGATGCGGATGTTGTTATATTTGTATTTAGAGAAGAATATTATTTGGCTAATAAAGAGCCAAAAATGGGAACGACTGAACATATGGAGTGGCAATCAAAAATGAGTGAAATTAACGGTCAAGCAAACTTAATAATCGGTAAACAGAGGCATGGGCCTACCGGTACAATTAATGTAGAATTTGAAGGTATGTTTACAAAATTCAAAAATGCTACCAAAAAAGAGCAAAATTAAATAATTTTAAATTCTCCTCATTTAAGCTATATCTGACATAAGTGATCTTTTCTGATTTATACAAAAATATAGTAATAAAAAAACCAAAAATAACTCTATTATTTTTAATAATTTTTTTGGTTAGTTTTGGATATAATTCAAAAAATTTTCAATTGGATGCATCCTCGGATACACTGTTATTAGAAAATGACCCAGATTTAAAATACTTAAGAGAAGTAAACAAAAAGTATGGTTCAAAAGATTTTTTGGTTTTAACCTATACACATAAACCAAGCGACTCATTCAATTTTAGATCTGAAAACACAATTAAAAATCTTACTCTTTTAAAAAATTCATTAGAAAATCTTAATTGGGTTGATAGGGTAATTACAATTTTAGATGTTCCTTTGCTAAAAAATAATGATGAACCTTTAGCAGATAGAATAAAAAATTTTAAAACTTTGTCATCAAGAGATGTAGATCTCGAAAGGGGTTTTGAAGAGATAATCAATAGTCCAATATATAAAAATTTTGTTATTAGTGAGGATGGAAAAACTAGTGGTATTCTTGTCTATATAAAACCAGATAAGAAATTAAATGAGTTAATACAGACTAAAAATTTCTATTTAGATAAAAAAGATAAAGGAAAATTAAGTAATGATGATAGTAAAAAATATGAGTTATTTTTAAAAGAATACGATTTATATAAAAAAATTTATAATAAAAAAAATCATGAAAATATAAATGAAATAAGAAAGCTTATTAATGATCATCCCTCACCCGGAAAAGTTGATAAGAACTCAACTGATATTTACCCCGTTATTCATCTAGGAGGAATTCCTATGATAGCTGATGATATGATGACATTTATTAAGAATGATATAATTGTTTTTGGTCTCGGTGTATTTCTTTTTATAGTAGCAACTCTATGGTTTGTTTTTAGAAATATTATTTGGATACTTGTTCCTTTGCTAAGTTGTTTTTTTTCAGTTTTTATAATGATTGGTTTTTTGGGTTTAGCTGGTTGGAAAGTCACAGTTATATCATCAAACTTTATAGCCTTAATGTTGATTTTAACAATGGCTATGAATATTCATATGAGTGTAAGATATTTGCAGTTTAGAAAAGAAAATCCTGACGTTTCTAACAGCGAAGCTTTACTTTGGACATCAAAAAAAATGTTTTTACCAATATTTTATACTGTGCTTACAACTATTTGCGCATTTTTGTCTTTAATTTTTAGTGGAATAAAACCAATAATAGACTTTGGGTGGATGATGACGGTTGGTCTTATAGTTTCAATGTCCGTAACATTTACTTTGCTTCCAGTGGTCTTGAGTATTTTAAATAATCAAAACTCTCGTGATACCGTAGAAAAAAAATCAAAAATTACTTATTTTTTAAGTAAATTTTCACAAAAAAATAAAGTAACTATTTACTCCTCAGCTGTAGCAATATTAATTATAAGTCTATTTGGTATTACGAAGCTCGAAGTTGAAAATAGCTTTATAAATTATTTCAATAAAGATACCGAAATTTACAAAGGAATGAAGCTTATTGATAATGAACTAGGGGGTACTACGCCTCTTGATGTAATAATAAAATTTCCTAAGAAAACTAGTGATGATTTAGACGATGATTGGGAAGAAGAAGAAAAAGATAATGACAAATATTGGTTTACAAGAAATAAAATCGATAAACTTACAAAAGTTCATGAATATTTGAATAGTTTAGATGCTGTAGGAAAAGTCATATCATTTGCTTCAATGGTGAGAGTTGCGGAGGACTTGAACGATGGTAAAAAATTACAAGCATTAGAGATGGGGGTTTTGTATACAAAAATACCTGACACAATTAAAAAAGAAATAATTGATCCTTACATTTCAATAAAAAATGATGAGGCTAGAATTAGTTTGAGGATAAAAGACTCAAATGAGGATTTAAGAAGAAATGAACTGATTAAAAAAATTAACGATGACTTAGAAAATAAATTAGGTTTAAAAAAAGAGGAATTTAAATTGGCCGGAGTTCTAATTTTGTTTAACAATCTTCTACAAAGCCTATTTAAATCTCAAATTCTAACCCTTGGAATTGTTATGGCCGGTATAACGCTAATGTTTTTTGTACTATTTAGAAATTTAATCTTATCATTAATTGGTGTTGTGCCCAATTTTATGGCAGCTTTTTTAATTCTTGGGATTATAGGTTTATTAGGAATACCGCTAGATATGATGACGATAACTATTGCAGCTATCACTATTGGTATAGCTGTAGATAATAGTATTCACTATATATATAGATTTAAGGAAGAGTTTAAAAAAATTGGCAATTATAATCAAACACTTGAAAAATGCCACAGCACGGTTGGTGTAGCAATATTAAATACATCAATTACGATTGTTTTTGGTTTTTCAATTCTTGTACTATCTAACTTTATACCGACAATTTATTTTGGTGTTTTCACTGGAATCGCAATGTTACTGGCTATGTTGTCTGTGCTTACTCTTTTACCAAGATTGATATTAACGTTTAAACCTTTTGGAAATGAGTGAATTCTTATCGCTATTGAGTGAAAATGTTTTGCTGTTTGATGTTATTTTTTTAATTTTTATTTGTTATTTTTCAATTCAATGTTTTGCCAAAGGTTTTTTTATAAGTTTAGTTTCTTTTTTAAAGTGGATTTTAGCTTTAGTAATAACGATTATATTGGTCCCAAAATTAGAACCCTATATTTCAGATTATATTAGAAATGACTACCTAAAAGGTATTGGTTTGGGTGTAGCTGTTTATATTTTATCCTTATTTATTTTGATTCTACTAGGGAGGTCTTTGGGACGTCTTTTTTCATACACGGGCATGGGATCTGTTGATAAAGTTTTTGGGTTTTTCTTTGGTATTTTTAAAGGTTACGTTTTTGTTGTATGTATTTTTTCAATCTTAAATTGGTTTCAATCATATGAAAAATGGGATATTAATCTGAAGAATTCTTACTTTTTTCCAATAACTGAAAAAGGAAGCCAATTATTAATTGAAGAATTCCCAAGTAGAAAAAACCTAGATGATACTAAGAAGGAAATAGAAAAAATATAATTATGAAGGAAATTAAGGAAAAGTGCGGAGTTTTTGGCATTCATAACGCCGATGAGGCTTCCGCTCTAACAGCCCTTGGTCTTCATGCTCTTCAACACAGAGGTCAAGAGGGTTGCGGAATTGTCTCCTTTGACGGAAAAAATTTTCATTCAGAAAAAAGGCACGGGCTTGTAGGGGATAATTTTACAAATAAAGATGTTTTAAAAAAATTACCTGGAAATTTTGCTATAGGTCATAATCGCTATTCTACAACAGGAGAGACTTCACTTAGAAATATACAGCCATTTTTTGCCGATCTTCATGGTGGAGGTATAGCGATTGCACATAATGGTAATTTAACAAATGCTCTAACTTTAAGAGAAAACCTAGTAAAAGATGGGGCAATTTTTAGGACAACAAGTGATACTGAAACGATTGTTCAATTGATTGCTAAATCAAAAAGAATAAAAATGATTGATAAAATTATTGATGCACTTTTTCAAATTCAGGGTGGTTATGCTCTCACTATGATTACAAATAAAAAACTGATTGGCGTAAGAGATCCTTTTGGAATTAGGCCACTTATTTTAGGAAAAATAAAAAATTCTTATGTGCTTGCATCTGAAACTTGTGCTTTAGATATAATAGGTGCTAAGTTTGTAAGAGAGATTGAAAATGGCGAGATTGTAGTTGTTGAAAACAGCAAAATTCAAAGTTTCAAACCTTTTCCAAAAAGGAAAAGTAGACCATGTGTTTTTGAATACATATATTTTTCTAGACCAGATAGTTTAATAAATGGAAAAAATGCCTATGAATATAGAAAAAATCTTGGGAACGAACTAGCAAAGGAATGTGATGATGTCGGAGATATAGTTGTCCCTGTTCCAGACTCAGGTGTCCCAGCAGCTATTGGTTATGCGCAGTCCAAAAAGATGAATTTTGAAATTGGATTGGTAAGAAACCATTACGTTGGAAGAACTTTTATTGAACCTACGCAAAATATAAGAAGCTTGGGAGTAAAACTAAAATTAAGCGCTAACATGTCCTCTATAAAAAATAAAGCCATAATACTTATAGATGATTCTTTGGTTAGAGGAACAACATGCTACAAAATAGTGAAAATGATTTATGAAGCAGGAGCAAAAGAAGTTCATGTAAGAATTGCGTGTCCAGAAATAAAATTTCCCGATTTTTATGGCATTGATATGCCATCAAAAAAAGAGCTTTTAGCAGCAAATAAAAGTTTAAAAGAAATGCAAAAATTCATAGGTTCGGACTCTCTAAAGTTTTTAAGTGTTGATGGCTTATATAAGGCTCTATGTTCACAACAAAGAAATAAATTATATCCGCAGTTTTCTGATCACTATTTTACAGGAGAGTACCCCATTGAAAGAATAGACCAAAATGAAAGTAAAATTGTAAGTCAACTATCTTTATTAAGCAACAAGTCTAATAATTAAATCAATTAAATATCATCAAACTCATATTTTTATCAATTATATAAATTTTATTATTTGCAACAGAAGGCTTTGAAAAAAAACCTTTAGCAACTTTTGTATAATTAATAATCTGGCCATCATTATAATTGACAAAAAAGAAGAAGCCATTTTTTGTTGTAATAAATAATTGGTTAGCTAATAAAAATAAAGAGCTTACATCACCAATTTTTTTTGTATTTAAATTTTTTGATTTAAACAATTTTTTAGACCAAATTATTTTACCTGACGAAAGATCAGCGTTTAAAAGAAAGCCATCATTTGAGACTAAAAAAATAAATTTATTAGAAATTATTGGCTTTATCTTTGTGCCAAATGGTATCTTCCAATTAGTTTTACCAGTAAAAATATCGATAGACATTGTCGTTTTTGCAGAACTTATGTAAATGGATTGATCATCTACAACCATAGGTGATGAATAGAATAAGCCAAATTCATCAGATGTTGTTGCATCTTTAATATTTTTTATCCAATTAATTTTGTAATTTACGTGATTTAATGAAAAAATTTGTCCTGCAGAGGTTACAAAATATAAGTTATCTCGAGAGTCTAGGGCTAGAGTTTGTTTAATATTTTTTTTTAAGATAATTGGAAATGTTTCAAAATCTAAAATTTTTTTTCCATTTTTATTTTCAAAAATATAAAATTTATTGTCTTGGTTTAGCAAAAATGTTTTTTGATTTGATGATTTAATTTCTGAAGTAAGTGGAACACCCTGATTCTTTGCCCATTTGAGTTTGCCATTGTTAAGATCTATATTATAAAAATATCCTAAATTATCTGAAACTATTAAACTTTTATTGATTATCTTTAAATTAGTTTTGATTGGTATATTTTTATATTTTTTTTTATAAAAATTGAACTTCCATAGGATTTTTTGTTGTGATATCGAAAAACAATAAATATTACCATTAAAGTCACTAAAAAAAATATTGTCTTCTAAAATAAAAAGATCACTTTCTAATTGATCAACTGAAAATTTGCTTTTTCCAATTTTTTTACTTTTAAGGACTCTATTTTTTTTATTTTCGTATGACAAATGTGGAACATTATTATTTTCATTTAAATTGCTTTCTAACCAATTAACATTTTTAATCTTTTGAGGTAGATTAACTACAACCTTGTTTGAAATTTCCTCATTGAAAACATCAATTTCTTCAAAAATTTTCTCTAATTGGTTATCTTTTTTTACTTTTTGGATAATTTTTTTATTGTGATCCTTCCATACACCAGATTTATTATCAAATGAACAATTATTTAAAATTAAAAGAGATGATATGAAAAAAAAAACTAAAAAGTTTTTCATTTTTTGTAAGTGTTTATTCGTCTTTGAATATCCTTGTTATCAATATTCGGGTCTTTCAAATTAAGCAAAATGGAATAATATTCATCAGCTTTATTATATTCTTTTTTAGAAAAATAATAATCACCCAAAAATTTTATAGATTGAGCTTTCCAAAAAGACTCTGAATTAATTATCGGATTAAGCAAATCTAATAGGTCCTCTTCTTTCTCATATCTTGAAATATAAATAGCCTTTTTTAACTTAATTAAATTTAAGTCCTCCTTTTTTAAAGCTTTAATACTTAATATTTTATCAAAATATTTTATTACTAACTTTTCATCTTTTTCAAGATCTTTATTTATAATCAGATATAATGAAAGAACCGAGTATGTACTATCTTTCTGATTAACTATATCCTTTAAAATATCATTTGCCTCTACAAATTTTTTTTCAGATATAAAGATTTTAGCTTTGATAAAATCTTCAGAAAGTTTTTGTTTTTTAATATTTGCATCATACTTCATCCATGAAAAAATAGAAAATATGCTAAATAATAATAGAAAAAAAATAATAATAGTTTTTAGATTATCTTTTAAAACTTCTAAAAACGTCTTTTTTTGATCTTTAGCTTCCATATTTTAAAAAGTATTTGAATTGGACGGAAATTTTTCATTTCTTACATCTTTTTTAAATTTTTTAATAGCAGTTTTTATAATTTTTTGTAAGTTTGCGTACTTTTTAACAAATCTTGGATAAAAACCACTTAAGCCCAAGAGGTCGTCTGTTACAAGAATCTGTCCATCACAGAAGCTTGAAGATCCAATTCCAATTGTTGGAATTTTAATTGAATTAGTTATTTTTTTGGATGTTTTTTTTGCGATACATTCAAGAACGATTGAAAATGCGCCTGCACTCTCTATCTTTTTTGACTCCAAAATTAATCTCTTGTCTTCTTTGCTGTTGAGACCGTGTACTTTAAAGTTTTTTTTAAATTGTGGTGTATATCCTATGTGACCCATAACAGGAATACCTGACTTTACTAAAGTTTCTACAATTTTATAATTTTTTCCATTACTTTCAATTTTTACTGCGTCGAATCTAACATTCTTTAAAACTTTTTTTACATTTTGTTTAGCTTCTTTTGCATTTCTGTACGTACCATTGGGCATATCAAATACAAGTAAGCTTTTTTTTACAGATTTTTTTACACTTTGTGCGTGGTTTAACATAGTTTCTAAATTTATTTCCTTGGTATTTTTCATTCCATACATTGCTGTTGCAACTGAATCTCCTACTAGAATTATGTCGCAATATTTATCAAGTATTTTTGATATTGGCTTTGAATATGCAGTTAAACAGACAAGTTTTCTTTTTGATTTACTTTTTTTAATTTTTAAAATTTTTTTAAGCATAAATATTTATTCTAATTCTATAGTACCAGGTGGCTTAGAGGTTATATCATAAACTACTCTATTAATTCCAATAACATTATTTATAATTTTATTAGATATGTTATCTAAAAAATTCTTAGGAAAGTAAAAATGATCTGCTGTCATTCCATCTTTTGATGTTACTGCCCTAAGAAGACATGTGTGCTCATATGTTCTTGTGTCACCCATTACCCCAACTGTTTTAACTGGTAGAAGAGCAGCATAGGCTTGCCATATTTTATGATACAATTTATATTTTTTAAGTTCATTCATAAAAATGTTATCTGCTTCTCTCAATATCCTTATTTTTTCAGGAGTTATTTTGCCCAAAATTCTTATAGCTAGGCCTGGACCAGGAAATGGATGACGGTATAAAATCTTCTTATCCAAACCAAGAGATGATCCCAAACTTCTTACTTCATCTTTAAATAAGTCTTTTAAAGGTTCAACAAGTTTTAGATTCATTTTTTTAGGTAAACCACCGACATTGTGATGGGATTTTATTTTTGAAGTGCCGCTTCCAGTTACTGATTTACTTTCTATTACGTCTGGATATAATGTTCCTTGCGCTAAATATTTTACTCCTTTAATTTTTTTTGACTCACGTTCAAAAATCTTGACAAAAAGTTTACCTATAATTTTCCTTTTTTTTTCTGGTTCAGTGACATTTTTTAATTTTGTTAAAAATAATATCGATTCATTTACAAGTTTAACATTTATTTTATATTTGTTTTTAAATATTTTGTATAAATTTTTAAATTCGTTTTTCCTCATAAGCCCAGTATCTACTATTATACAAGTTAAGTTTTTTTTTACTGCTTTGCTCAGAACAAGTGCTGTAACGCTACTATCGACTCCACCTGACAAACCGCATATAATTTTTTCTGATTTGCTAATTTTTCTCAAATTTTCAATAATATTATTTTTATAATTCAGGGTTCCCCAATTCTTTTTAGCATTGCAAATTTTAAAAACAAAATTTTTTAATAAAATAATTCCCCTGTTCGTATGACTAACTTCAGGATGAAATTGAATACCAAATATACTTTTATTTTTGTGCTCTAATATCGCATACTTTGAACTTTTACTTGAAGCTACAGTATAAAAATTATTAGGGAGTTTAGTTACACAATCTTGATGGCTCATCCATACTTCACTTTTTCTGTTTTTATAAAAATTTTCTGTAAGTACTGAATTTCTTCTTTTTTTAATAAGTGTTCTTCCATACTCACGTTTTTTTGGTATTGGATTTAATCCGGCCGCCGAAGTTTTTAGCAATTAATTGAAGTCCGTAACAGATGCCTAATATAGGTATATTAAGAAAAAAAACTCTTTTGGGTATTTTCGGAAAAAATTTATTTGTTACAGTTGATGGACCTCCAGAAAAAATTAAACCATGTATATCTTTAAAGTTTATAATTTTTCCTAAATCTTCTGGTGTTATTATCTCACTATAAACTCCAAAGTCCCTAATTCTTCTAGCAATTAGTCTTGTAACTTGAGACCCAAAATCAACTATTAATATTTTTTTCTTTCCATATTTAGTTGTCATTTACTTTGGTTGTAAATCTTTGATCTTTTCTTTCAATTCTTTTTGATTATCACAAAGGTTTGAGCAAACAGCTTCAAAGTTTTTAATTAACTGATTTGATTTTTCATAATTTGATTGTTTTATCTTCAAGAGAGTTAAGAGATATATAGCTTCTTCATTTTTAGGATCAAGCAATATAACTGTCTTCAAATTTTGCTCCTCAAACTCATCTTTTTTTTCTAATTTATAAATTTTTGCTAAGTAGAGATACGATTTCTCATTTTTGGGATTAAAAACAATATCCTTTTCAAACTGAAACTTTGATTTTGTGAAATTTTTTTTTTTAAAAAGCTTCTCTCCCTCTGAAAAATAATTTTTTTCTGCACTTAAAGTGGTTGAAAGAAAAGGTATAATAAAAAATATAAAAAAGATAAATTTAATATTCCTCATATTCTATAATTCTTTCCATCATTAGTTACCTCAACGTTATGCACCATGCTTTCATAAAAACCAGCTTTTGTAATTTTTACAAATTTTGATTTTTTTTGTAAATTAATAATATTCTTTGCGCCAATATAACCCATTGATGATTTTAATCCTCCCTTAAGTTGATAAATAATTTTTTCTACTTTTCCTTTGTAAAGGACTCTGCCCTCAACGCCCTCTGGTACAAATTTTGATTTATCTTTAAAGTTTTTTTGAAAATATCTTCCAGCTGAGCCATCCATCATTGCTCCGATTGAACCCATTCCCCTAAAAGACTTATATATTTTGTTTTTATATTTAAATTTTTTTCCAGGACTTTCTTCGGTTCCGGCAAAAACAGATCCCATCATTACAGCATCTGCTCCAGCAGCTAAAGCTTTTGCCGCATCTCCTAAAAATTTTATTCCTCCATCAGATATAATTTTAATTTTTTTATTTTTTTTTATGCCTTTTTTTACATCTAATACTGCACTTATTTGTGGAACACCTATGCCTGAAACAATTCTAGTTGTACATATAGATCCTGGACCAATTCCAACTTTTAGTATATCGGCGCCTTCATTTGAGAGTAATCTTGCGGACTCAGCTGTAGCTATATTTCCAGCACATATTTTTACATTGCTTTTAATTTTTTTTAATTTTTTTAATGTTAAAAGTACTTTTTTACTATGACCATGAGCTGTATCAATAACTATTAGGTCAATACCATTATCTATCAATTTATTAGCCCTGAAAATATCTTCTTTTGATGTTCCAACAGCCGCCCCAACTAAAAGTTTTTTGTTTTTAACTTTCCTAACTTCATTGCACTGTTTAATTATACTCAAGTTTCTATGAATAATTCCAAGCCCACCTTGTTCTGCAAGAGCTATAGCCATTCTAGACTCGGTTACAGTATCCATCGCAGAAGATAAAAAAGGAATTTTAAGTTTCAGCTTTGACCCCAAAGAGGTCTCGATAGAGGCTTCGTTAGGTAAAATTGATGAATACTGAGGAACTAAAGTAACATCATCAAAGGTAAGAGATTCTTTTAATGTCGCCATATACTTTTATATACAATTTTAAAAAATTATAAAGTATATAATCCAAGACAGTGGATATATGTCTCTCTGGACTCACCCCTGCTAGAAATGGGTTTAAAAAAATTAATTTTTTTGAAGTTTTTTTTAGCATTCAATTTGATTTCTTCAAAATCCTCGCCCATGAAGAGTTTTGAAATAACTGCGCCATTTTTACCCAAAACTTTTTTTGAAAATTCAAGAACTTGTAAACATAATTGATTTGTTCTAATACAATCTAAGCTTTTATTTCCCGTTGTATCTGCAGCCATATCAGACAAAATCACATCTATTCGCGAATCAAAGTAGCTTAATATAGATGATCTTATTTTTTCATCTAAAAAGTCTCCTTTTAAAAAATTTATTCCTTTAATTTTATCTACTGCCTTTTTATCTAAACCTATTATCTTACCATTTTTAACTTTTTCTTTCGCAACTTGGCACCAGCCTCCTGGAGATGATCCTAGGTCTAATAAATTTATTCTATTTTTCAAAAATTTAAATTTTTTGTTGAGCTCAATGAGTTTAAAAGCCGATCTAGATCTGTAACCCTGACTTTTAGCTTTTTTAAAAAAATGATCTTGATAACTTTTGTTATCCATTTGAATAAAATTATAAAATATCTCTTTGATCTTCTTCTATAATTTCATTTTGCGAATTTTTTAATTTTGATCTGTAATTAAAAATACTTACAGGTATCATTACCAAATATAATATGCAGCAAATTGCCATAGTTTCATAAGTAAATTGAATTATTGAAACACAAAATAAACCGACACCTAATAGTAAAAATAATGTCATCTGCCTTTGAACTACAATTTTTTTAAAAGCAAAAGTTGGAATTTTACTAATTAAAAGGATTGAGGCCAAAACGACTAAAAATGGGCTAACATTTTTTATTTGAAAGAAAGCACTAAAACTTGAAAGTTCATACATTATAGGAAAAAGAACAAGGCAACCTCCTGCTGGTGAAGGGATCCCTTGAAAAAAATTCATTTTCCATTCTTCATTTTGCTCAAACTTTGTAAGATTAAATCTTGCAAGCCTAAGGACACAGCAGACTGAGAAAAGTAATACTATTAACCAACCAATTCTTCCAAACTGATTAAGTTCCCAAAAATAAACAATAAATACTGGCGCTATTCCAAAACTTACAAAATCAGTAAGGGAGTCTAATTCTTTTCCAAATTCAGAAGTTCCTTTTATCATTCTGGCTACTCTTCCATCAAGGCCATCGAGTATTGCGGCAATAACTATAAACATTACAGCTAAACTAAAATTACCATCCATTGCAAACTTTATTGAGCTTATGCCCAAACAAACTCCAATGAGTGTTAATACACTTGGCAAAATGTATCTGGACTTGCTAACTGAAACGACTTTAAATTTATTTTTTTTCTGCATTTACGATCTAGCTATTAAGCTTTCACCCGCTGTAACGTCCTGACCAACTTTTACCATAATTTTTCGATTGTTAAAGTATAAATCTACTCTACTTCCAAATCTAATCATGCCAATTCTTTGTCCTTGTTTTATCTCTTGGTTTTTCTCAGTTTGGGAAACAATTCTTCTAGCAATCAGGCCTGCAATTTGAACTACTACAATTTCGTCACCTGAATTTTTGGATTTTATTTTATAATAATTTCTTTCATTTTCCTCACTCGCCTTATCTAGTGAAGCATTCAAAAATTTACCTGGCTTATAAAATATATCCTCTATCTTACCTGTTGATGGAGATCTGTTTACATGGCAGTTAAAAACATTCATAAATATACTTACTCTGGTAAAAGTCTTACTTTCTAGACCAAGTTCTATTGGGCCTTTTACTTCCTTTATTGCTGTGACAAGACCATCAGCTGGACTTACAAGATAATTATCATCATCTAATATTGTTCTTTCGGGATCTCTAAAAAAGTAATAAACCCATATTGTAATCAATGTGAAAATAAATCCAAAAAAATCAGAAATTGACCACAAAATTAATGTAAGAATGACCGATATGACCAAAAATTTATACCCTTCTTGGTGCACTTTAGGAAATATTTTTTCAAGCATCATAAGTTATTATTTGATAATCATAAGGTAATATGTATAAAAATTTTAAATTATCAAATTAAATTTATATTATGTCTAAAATTAAAGTAAAAAATCCAGTTGTAGAGCTAGATGGTGATGAAATGACCCGAATAATATGGTCATTTATAAAAGAGAAATTAATCAAACCATATCTAGATATAGAGCTAAAATACTTTGATCTTGGTATGGAAAATAGAGATAAAACTAACGATCAAGTAACAATTGATTGTGCAAAGGCAATTCAAAAATTTGGAGCTGGTGTTAAATGCGCGACAATAACTCCAGATGAAGCTCGTGTTAAAGAATTTAAATTAAAAAAAATGTGGAGGTCTCCAAATGGAACAATAAGAAATATAGTTGGTGGGACTATTTTTAGAGAGCCAATAATTTGTAAAAATGTTCCTAGATTAGTACCACACTGGACTGATAGCGTTATAGTTGGAAGACATGCCTTCGGAGATCAGTATAGAGCAACAGATTTTAAGGTTCCTGGAAAAGGTAAAATGACAGTTAAATGGGAGTCAGAGGATGGAAAAAATAAAATTGAACACGAAGTCTATGATTTCAAAGGAGCCGGTATAGCACTTTCCATGTACAACCTTGATGACTCGATAAAAGATTTTGCCAGAGCATGTCTAAATTATGGTTTGGTTAGAAAATGGTCTGTTTATTTTTCATCAAAAAATACAATTTTAAAAACATATGATGGACGTTTTAAAGATATTTTTGAGGAAGTTTTTCAAAAAGAATTTAAAAAGAAATTTGAAGAAGTTGGTATTACATATGAGCATAGATTAATAGATGATATGGTGGCTTGTGCCATGAAGTGGAGCGGAAAATATATTTGGGCTTGTAAAAATTATGATGGCGATGTTCAGTCTGACACTGTTGCACAAGGATATGGTTCTCTTGGATTAATGACAAGCGTACTTAGAACTCCAGATGGTAAAATAGCAGAGGCTGAGGCAGCTCATGGAACAGTTACAAGACACTATAGGCAACATCAACAAGGAAAGGAAACATCTACAAATCCAATCGCCTCTATTTTTGCTTGGACCCGTGGTTTGTCCCACCGAGGCCAACTAGATGGAAATCAAGAATTAATTAAGTTTGCAAATACTCTTGAAAAAGTTTGTGTAGAAACAGTTGAAAGTGGTTCGATGACTAAGGATTTAGCAATTCTTATAAATAAAACTCAAAAGTTTTTAACAACAAACCAATTTTTGGAAGCAATTAACTCAAACTTGAAAAAAAAACTTAACTAATTTTTTTACTTAAAGCCTTAAAGGTATCTTCAATACTATCTTGATTTGATCCGCCTGCCTGTGCAAAATCTTTTCTGCCACCACCGCCTTTTCCTCCTAGAATCTCGGAGGCAGTTTTTACTAGCTCTACAGCATCATATTTTTTTGTTAATTCTTTAGTTATACCTACTGCTACTCCAACTTTTCCTTCAAAAGTTGAAATACTTACGATGATGCCTTTTTTTATGTCTTTTTTACCTTGATCAATGATGCTTCTTAATTCTTTGGGTGGAAAATCAGTCAGTACTTGTTGCCTAAATACAAATGAACCTAAATTATTATCTTTTATAACATTTTTTCTTTTATCTTTAATTACATTTTGAATTTTAATTCTTTCTAATTGTTTGGTTAGATTTTTTAAATTTTCTGATAACTCTAGATTATCTTTATAATCGATTTTTACTTTAAACTTAGATAGTTCACTTCTAATTACATCAATCTGGTCTTTTAGTATTTTTTGCTTTACCGATTTATCTTTTTGTAAAGAACTCTCATAATCTTTCAATTTTTTATCCCTTAAAGCTTCTACTCTTCTGATACCTGATGCAATTGAGGATTGGCTTATCACTTTAAACTTTCCAACATCTTTTGTGTTTTTAACATGTGTGCCTCCACATAATTCTGTTGAAAAGAAACCATTATTTTCTTTACCCATAAATACCACTCTAACTTCATCACCATATTTTTCTCCAAAAAGGGCCAATGCTCCCATACTTACTGCTTCTTTGGGTGTCATAATTCTAGTTTGTATATCACTCGATCCATTAATTATGCCATTGACTATATTATTTATCTCTACCATTTCTTTTTTATCGATGGGTTTATTATGACTAAAATCAAACCTTAGTCTGTCAGGACTTACTAAAGAACCTTTTTGGGTAACATGTTTGCCTAAAGTTCTTCTTAAAGACTCATGTAATAAATGTGTTGCTGAGTGATTTGCTCTACAATTATTTCTTTTTTCAATATCAATTTCAAGATTAACACTTTCTCCGGTCTTGATGGATCCTGTTTCTACTTTTCCTAAATGTACATAAAGATCACCCATTTTTTTCTGCGTATCCTTAATATTTATTTTACAATTAGAATTCTGTATAGTTCCTTCATCGCCAACTTGTCCTCCGGACTCTCCATAAAATGGTGTTTGATTAGTAATAATTTCAACTTCATCACCTTTGTTAGCTTGATCTACAAATTTATTATTTTTAGATATTTTGAGAATTACTGCTTCTGCTTTGTCAAATTCGTAACCTAAAAATTCAGTCGGTTTTAATTTTTCTCTTATCTTAAACCACCTTTCATCTAAAGATTTATCGCCAGAACCCTTCCAGCTAGCTCTTGCAATTTGTTTGCTTTTTTCCATTTCTTTATCAAAAGCATTTGTATCAATTTTTATATTTTTATTTTTTAAAATGTCCGCAGTTAAATCTAATGGAAAGCCATAAGTATCGTAAAGTTTAAAGGCTATCTCTCCTGGTAAAGTATCATTTTTCACTTTAGATAAATTTTGATCTAAAATTTTCATTCCTCTATCTAAAAGCGAAGAAAACTTTTCCTCCTCATTTCTTAGTGTTTCTACAATTAAATCTTTTCCATTTTTAAGTTCAGGATAACTCTGTGACATCTCACTCAAGAGAACATCAAATAATTGATAAAATATTGGATTTTTACTTCCTAGTGTATGCGCGTGTCGCATACCTCTTCTCATGATTCTTCTAAGAACATATCCACGGCCTTCATTTGAAGGCAAAACTCCTTCTGCAATTAGGAAGCTGCTTGCTCTCAAATGATCTGCAATAACTCTATGGCTAGCTATAGTTTTATTATCAATCTTTGTTTTTGTAATTTCAGATGATGCACTCATCAATTCTTTAAAGTGATCTATACTATAATTGTCATGAGTCCCCTGTAGAACTGCTGTAATTCTTTCTAGTCCCATCCCGGTGTCTACTGAAGGTTTGGGTAAATCTACTCTTTTTTCTTTTGAGATTTGTTCAAATTGCATGAAAACAAGGTTCCAAATTTCTATAAATCTATCTCCATCTTGATTTGGGCTACCTGGAGGACCACCCTTCAATTTATCGCCGTGATCATAAAAAATTTCAGAACAAGGTCCACAGGGACCTGTTTCACCCATAGACCAAAAATTGTCAGATGTTGAAATTTTTACAATTCTACTTTCTGGTAACCCGGCTACCTTTTTCCATAATTTAAAGGCCTCTTCATCATCTGAATATACTGTGGCTGATAGTTTTTCTTTAGGTATGCCTAGATCTTTGGTTAATAATTCCCATGCATAATAAATAGCTTTTTCTTTAAAATAATCTCCAAATGAAAAATTTCCAAGCATCTCGAAGAATGTATGGTGTCTTGGTGTATATCCAACATTTTCTAAATCATTATGCTTTCCGCCTGCTCTAATACATTTCTGTGAAGTAGTTGCTGTTGAAAAGTCTTTCTTTTCAATACCAGTAAAAACATTTTTAAATTGAACCATTCCTGAGTTTGTAAACATAAGGGTTGGATCGTTATTTGGAACAATATTGCTGGATTCTACTATTTGGTGCCCGTTTCTTGAAAAATAATCAAGAAACTCCTTCCTGATTTCACTCATTAAAATACGACCCATATGTATTATAAATACAGATATTTTATTTATTGTCTATAACTAGAAAATACACGAAAGGCGTGAGGGACGCCTTTCGTGAAGAGAGTAATATAAAAAATCCTTATTTTTCCGTTTCTTTTTCTTTTGTGACTGGATTTCCTTCAATCTTTTTTGAAATTAGACCTGCTTTTGTTCTTATTGCAGTTTCAATTTCTTGAGCAATTTTTGGATTCTTTTCTAAATAAATCTTAGCATTTTCTCTGCCTTGACCTATTTTTTCACCCTTGTATGCATACCAAGCGCCTGACTTTTCTACTATATCTGCTTTTGAACCAAGGTCAATTAATTCGCCTGATTTACTAATACCCTTGCCATACATTAGATCAAATTCTACCATTTTAAACGGTGGAGCTACTTTGTTTTTAACAACTTTAACTCTGGTGCTATTGCCTATAATTTGATCTTTTTCTTTTATAGCTCCTATTCTTCTAATGTCCATTCGAACTGATGAGTAAAATTTGAGTGCATTTCCACCTGATGTTGTTTCTGGATTTCCAAACATCACTCCAATTTTCATTCTGATTTGATTAATAAAAATGACCATTGTATTTGATTTTGATATTGAACCAGTTAACTTTCTTAGGGCTTGGCTCATTAATCTTGATTGTAAACCAACATGATGGTCTCCCATTTCTCCTTCTAACTCTGCTTTTGGAGTTAAAGCTGCAACTGAATCGATTACTAAAACTGATAGCGACCCAGATTTAATTAATGTATCAGCAATTTCTAATGCCTGTTCGCCAGTATCTGGTTGTGAAATTAAAAGCTCATCTGTTTTAACCCCTAATTTCTTTGCATACACTGGGTCTAATGCATGTTCGGCATCAACAAAACCACAAATTCCTCCAGATTTTTGTGCTTCGGCAACAACTTGCAAAGCTAATGTCGTCTTACCAGATGACTCTGGTCCATAAATCTCAATTACTCTACCTTTGGGCAAACCACCTATTCCTAGAGCTAAGTCTAAACTTAAAGATCCTGTAGAAATTGACTCTACGTCCATGGCCTGTTGTTGACCTAAACGCATAACTGAACCCTTTCCGAAATTATCGTCTATCTGACTTATTGCAGCGTTAAGAGCCTTGTTTTTTTCCTTAATTTCTTGCTCTTTTTTATTATCTGTTTTAACAACTTTTAAATTATTTTTAGTCATTTTTTTCCTTTTTTTTTAATTACGAATCACTGTTTTAAATGTACACATTTTGTTCTTTTAATCAATCTTAAAATAATGTATAAATTAATTAATATTGTTTAGATAAAGATCGCCAATAGCTGCCAGCAAATTAAACTGTGCTATTGCAAAATCTTTTTGTGCTTTTGCGTAGCTAGTCCTGGCCTCTAATAATAGAGTTCTAGATTGAATAACCTCAAGAGTGGTTCTTTTATTTCCCGTATCATACTCAAGTGTAATTCCCTCGTTTGCTATCTCGGCAGCTTTCAATTGCACTTCAGTTGCATCTAAAACTCCTCTTGATGAATTATATGATGTCCATGCATTAGCTGTATCTATCTGAACTTGTGAAAGAATATCTTTATAAATAAGTTGCTTTTCTTCTAGTTTAAATTTTGCCTTTTTTACAGAGGATAAATTTTTCCCCCCTTTAAATATCGGCCATGTAACAGTAGCTTTGACCTCTTCCTGCTCTCTTTCGTCAACTGTAGAACTTAATTCTTCATTTTGTTTCAATGAATATGAGATTGAGGCAGAAGGCGAAAGGTCTCCTCTTGCAACGAATAAGTCTTTTTTTGCTATTTCCAAGTCTATTTTTGCTAAATTTAATTTAGGATTAATTTGTTCAGATATAGATGTAGCGACTTTTAAACTTGTTGGTATTTTGAGTTTTGGGAAAAATCCTAAATCAATTTCTTCAGGTGCGTTTGAACCAATTATTTTTTTAAAGTTTTTTTTACCTGAAATTAGCTCATTACTCGCGGTTATAAGTTTAGCTCTAGCACCCGCTAAAGAAGACTCTGATTGAGCGAAATCTGTTAGGCTTATTTCTCCTCTTTCTAACCTAGACCTATCGCTTTCAACCTGTCTTTCAAAAAGTTCAACGTTTGATTGATTAAAATCAAAATTTTTAAAATTATATCCTAAGTTGTAGTAGGCTTGAGCTGCACTAAGTAAGACTTCTTGTTCTAGCCTGTTTAATTCAAACCTTGCATATTCTAACTGAAGTTTTGATTTCTTTAGATTGTTATAGTTTCCAAACCCATCAAAAATTTTTTGTTCAACCGTTATTGACCGTGTCTCTGGTGTAGCATTTGTATCCTTCAAGGATGTTCCGCTAAGATTTTTTCTTTTAGTATCTTGTTGTGTAGCCTTATCTCCTGAAAGAGTTATTGAGGGCAAAAATTCACTTCTAGAAATATTTACATCTTGTTTTGATGCATTGAAACTTGCCCGTTGTGCATTAATTTTTGAATTATTTTTAAAAGCATCAGATAAAGTTTTTAATAAGTCTTGTGCATATAATTGGCTAGTGAAAGAAGTTATTGCTAACAAAATAATTATTTTTTTAAACATTTTTATTGAATTTCATTTTTTTTGACCTATGACTACTATCTAAAAAAATTGTCAAATCTGATATTTCAGAAAAATTTTTCATCATATGCCTGGTTATTCTTTCATAAAACATTATAAAATCTCTTATCTCAGATTTTGACATAGTCTTATTACTTTTTGTAGTTAATTTCAATTTTTCTTCCTGTCGTAAACGCCATTTGAATATCTGCTGAAAATCAGGTGCTTTTAAATATACTAGTTTGTCAATTTTATTGAAAATTTTTTTATACTGTTTTTTTAGTAAATTATTTACTATTTTTCTCCATCGAGTATCTGCATCGTATATTCTCTCAATTTTATTAATAGGTCTTTTTAACAAACTATTTTTTTGAGATTGGGCACCTACACACCAACCCTCAAATATTATAATATCAGGGCGTTTTTTAATTTTCTGCCATTTATTTTTTTTAAACCTATCATCAATAGATTTATCAAATTTTGGAATTAATACACTTTTAAATTTTTTTTGTTTAAGCTTTTTGATTGTGTTATTTATCAAGTCAAGATCATGAGTTCCTGGAACACCTCTAGTCAGAAATAAAGGGTGGATTTTTTTTGACATTTTTAATCTTTCTGATCTTGTTTTATAAAAATCATCTATTGAAAAAACACAGAGATTAAGACCATATTTCTTTTTTAAGATAAGTTTTAAAACTCCAGTTATAGTACTTTTTCCAGCACCCTGTCCTCCGGATAAACCTATAATTTTAATTTTACTGTCTTGTTTGTGTAAAGAATGAATCCATTTAGAAAGCGGTAAGTAAAACTTATTTAACTTACCTAATTTATCTACAATAGGCTTTCCTGCTACCTCTTGTTTTTTTAGGAAATTTAAATATTCACTTTTTATCATGTGGATGGTTTTCACCATCGTTAACAGGAATATTTTTTAGATCAAATGGTTTTATGCCCTCAACACAAGCTATATTTATACCAAATGCTTTTGGATCTATTCTGGGCCTGTTATGAGTGTGAATACCACAAACGATACAAAAGTAATGTTTCGCGTTTTTTGAGTGAAATTGATATAGTTTTAATAGGCTTTCCCCTTTAACAATTTTGAAGTCTTCCGGACCTGCATAGCCAATTATATATCCTTTTCTTTTGCAAATAGAGCAATTGCATCTCAAAACTTTTTTAAAACCGTTTTCAGGTATTTTAACTTCACCTTCTACGCCACCGCAGTGACAGCTTAATTTTTTAGTTACCATTTAATGCCTATAATTTTTTAAAGATATCCACACAGAATACACCCTTTTTTTGAATGTTCACGTTTTGATTCACTTATGATTCCAATTCAGACTCAATTTACAACTTAGTGGTGTGTGTGGTTTCTATATTGGCAATATTTTTTTCTGAATTTTCTAATTTTTCGGAGCTTTCCTGGCTAGCGGATAGAAAAACACCCATTGTGAATGTGGTAAGCATTAGGCCAAAAGCTATAGTGTATGGGAGGGAAATAAATAAAAAAGAAATTAAAAAGAATAAAACTGACCTAACTAATACCTGATATTTAAAAACAGCCCAAATTGAAAATGCATGAACAACTAATTTATTAAAAGACATTTTTGATGGCTGAACATATCTTTTTCCCCTTACACAAGGAATATTGTCTATTTTTTTTACAAATTTTTTTACGGTTCCCGAATAATTAATCCAAAGACTTTTTTTTGAAGAAATATTTATTATATCTTCTTTTGTAATACAAGAATAGTGGCCAAAATTTATATTTCTTCCTGTAAAAATTAAAGTAATTAATTTATGTAAATTATAAAAAAAGGTAAAAATTAGACCTTCAGATCTTTTTACTCTTCTAGCTACTACTGAAGTTTTTTTATTTGATAATGCTTTTTCTATTAACAATTTAATTTCTTCAGGTCTATCTTCACCATCTCCGTCCATTAAAATTAAATAGTCAAAATCATTTTTTCTTGATAGATATTTTATTCCTGTAGCGTTGCTCCTTGTGTGTCCTTGATTAAACTTCATATTTATTACCTTGACTGATTTCAAAACTTTATATTTTTTTGAAGTTTTTGGGATTTTCTCGTTAGATCCATCATTTACAATGATGACATCAAATTCTCCATCAATATTAGATACTTCGTTATCAATCTTTTCCAAAAGCTGTAAAACAGAAGCCCAATCATTAAAACATGGCATTAAAATTTTATATTTCATTTATTAACTCCTACCATACATACGTATCTAGATTGTATAATAAAAAATTCACCTGGGCATTTTTTTGTAAGCTTACTACTTTCGCTTTCAATGTAAACAATTCCCTGATCAGGTCTTATCTCTTTTTTAACAAAGTTTAAATAACCACGTATGAATTTTGGTCTTGAGTCTAGATGATAAGAGAGATTTCCTGCCCACCATGCTTCTCCTACTACAAAATCTATATCGTTTTTAAATGTCCTATTCCAATTTTTTTTAACCTCAAGGGCAACTTCTTTTGCAGGATAATCTATTCTTTGATCTTTTTTAGCTACTGAATTAAAAAGATATAAACTCGGCGAAATAATGAATAGAAAAAGAAATACGCTATAAAATAAATTTATTTTTTTTAAATTAATATATTTTTGTAAAATATAAATAACCATAACTCCATAAAATAAATAGAAAGGCGTCATCCACATAGTTCTTATATTAATACCAAAAAATAATGATGTTAAAAAAACAAGTACAAAAGGAATAATATTAATAGCTATCAGAAAAGCCGTTTTTTTATCTTTAAAATTAAATTTAATTTTAAATTTATTAACAACAAATAAAATCATCAAAAAAAATGGTATCATTAATAAAATTTGTTTGAATAAAAATACTGCCGGATATTTTAAATGATTTAAAAACCGTGGTTCCCCCGCATAAAAAATATCAGCACTTCTATGTAGACCATAAGTTATAGTAATATAATTATTTTCTGTTAACCAAATAAGGTGAGGCAATAAAATTAATAAAGTAACTGGTCCAGCAATAAAATAGTGTGAAAGTTTAATTTTTTTGCCTTTTTTTATCATATAAATAAAAACCAGTTTGATTGCTAAGACCAAATATATGAAAAGATATTTTGATAAAATTCCTAAACCAATAAATAGGCCTAAAAATAGGTAATCAATTGCTTTATCATATTTAATACATTTCCATAAATAATATACACTTAAAGCCCAAAAAGGTATTTGGGCAACATTTACGTTAAATTCTGGAGTAGTAAAATTATAAAAGAAAATTCCTTCTAAAATAAGAACTGATATTAGTGAAAAATTTTTATTTTGGAAAAAATCCTCTGAAAATTTCCAAATAATAAAAAAAGTTGAAACAATAAATATCTGGCTTAAAAAATAATATGCCCAATCTTGCTTGCCAAATATTTTATAGAATACTTCTACTGCAAATGCGCTAAGTGGTGGATGTTTATCAAAACCCCACTGTAAATCACTTCCCCAAGCTAAAGCCTCGATTGTATCTCTGGGTAGATTGTTGTTAGCTAAAGAGGGAACTAAAGTCCAAATAATAAGATGGCTTATAAGAAAATAAAAAAATATTTTTTTAGCAGTATTATTGGGCATAATTAACAATCTTTTAATGTAAATTATATTGACACTATTATAAACGTTTATATACTCCGTTTTTTTAGAGTATGCCCAAAAAGGTGGTCAAAAAGTACATTCCAAATAAAAAAGAAAAGTATATGTGTGCCAAGCATAAAAAATACTTTTCGCAAAGACTCACAAGCTGGCGTAAAGAGATAGTTAAATCAAATAATGACAATGTAGTTTTAAACAATCTTGATGATAATGTTTCTTCGGCTGATATTGTTGATCAAGCTTCCTCTCAAACAGAAAAAACAGTTGAACTAAGAGCTTCTAACAGAAGAAGAAAATTAGTTAATAAAATAGACCATGCATTAAAAAAACTTAAAGACGGAACATATGGATATTGCGAAGAAACTGGAGAGCCTATTGGTTTGCAAAGGCTTATCGCAAGACCAATTGCAACACTGTGTATTGAGGCGCAAGAAAGACATGAGAAAGAGGAAAAAATATTTGTAAGTAATTAAGGGGGTGGTATTTTTTCTTCTCTATTTAATAGATCATAACCTTTGATTACAGCATCTCTTTTTGAAATTTCCTCATACCAGCGAGTTAGATTCTTAAAACTTTTCAAACCAATATCATGCCAGTCATGACGAGCAATCCATGGAAAAGTTGCTATATCTGCTATTGAATATTCACCAGCCAAAAAGTTACTTTGGCTTAATCTGTCGTCCAAATCCTTGTAAATAGATTTTCCTATTTTAAAATATCTATCTTCACCCCAATCACTTTTACCCGGATTATAATGATGAAACTGATGGTGCTGACCAAGCATAGGTCCCACATATGCCATCTGCCCCATTAGCCACTGATTTATGAGATGTTTGTTTTTTTCTGGATAAAATTTTCCACTTTTTTCGCCCAGGTACATTAGGATTGCCCCGGACTCAAATAGAGTGATATTTTTTTCATGATCTATTAGCACTGGAATTTTGCTAAATGGACTTATTGCTCTAAATTTTGGACTAAACTGCTCTCCTTTATTTATGTATACTTTTGTAACTTTGTATTTGTAGCTTATCTCCTCTAGCATTATAGAGATTTTTTTTCCGTTTGGGGTATTAGCGGTTAATAACTCTATCACTTCGTTTTACGACCTAAACGTTCCTGTATATCTTTTGATGAGGTAGTAAATTCAAATCTGTACTTTTCGTCGGGTTTAGCCCTTTTAAAACATTCTACTGATGCTAAAGCAGCTTCATGAAATCCTGACAAAATAAGTCTCTCTTTACCTGGGTATGTACAAATGTCACCTATTGCAAATATTCCTTTTTTGTTTGTCTCAAAATTTTCTGTATTAACTGATATTGTTTTTCTATTCATATTAAGACCCCATTCTGCTATGGGTCCCAGCTTCATTATTAGACCAAAGAAACCCAAAATATAGTCTGTATCAATCTTCATTGTTTTTTCGTCATCATTTTTGATAGTAATAGATTTCAAATTTTCATCTCCCTCGATTTTGCTTAATTGATATTTGGTTTTAATAACAATTTTTCCGATTTTTTCTAATTTTTTTATCTCGCTTAAAGTATGTGGTGCGCCTCTAAATTCATCTCTTCTGTGAATTAATGTGACATTAGAAATTTTTGATAATTCTAAAGCCCAATCTAAAGCTGAGTCTCCTCCCCCAAAAATTGAAACTTTCTTACCTTTAAATTTATTTTTGTCATTAACGGAATAAAAGATGTTTTTACCTTCATAGTTTTCTGCCTCTTCTAATGATAATTTTCTTGGTTCGAAAGATCCAACTCCACCAGCAATTATTATATTTGGTGAACTAAAAGTATTATTTTTATTTGTTTTTACTAACCATGTATTATTTTCACAAGAAACTTCTTGGACTCTTTCGTTAAAATGAAAATTAGTGTTAAAAGGTTTTATTTGTCTTAGTAAATTTTCTGTAAGCTCTTTCCCTGTGCATTCAGGTATAGCAGGAATATCAAAAATAGGTTTGTCTGGATATAATTCTATACATTGACCCCCTGCTCTATCTAAATTATCAATAACCTCAGATTTTAATCCTTTTAAACCTAATTGGTGAACAGCAAATAAGCCGACTGGACCCGCACCAATTATAACTGCATCTGTTTTGATCATATTTAAGTTTGTTTTGATGGAGTTGTAACAACCAAGCCATCTAACTCATCGGATACAATTAGTTGACAGCTAAGTCTGCTATTTTTTTTTGGTTCAAATGCCATATCGATCATATCTTGTTCTCCATCTTCTGCTTTTGGTAATTTATTAAACCATTCTTCTTTGACATAAACATGGCAAGTTGCACAAGCCATCCCCCCGCCGCAATCCGCATCAATACCTGGTATATTATTTTGAATAGCTCCTTCCATAACCGAAAGCCCGATTGCCACATCTATAGTTTTCTGATTTCCTGATGAATCAATATAAGTAATTTTAGGCATTTATTTAATATAGGTACAAAAAAAAATAGGGCAAGTTATAAAACTCGCCCTATTTTAAATAATTAGCTACTTATACTATCTTTTTGATAGAGAAGTATTCTGCATAGCAGCAGCCCAAATTACTAGACCAAATGCTAATTTGTTTACGAAGTCAGCTAAGTTATAGATGATGTTCAATGTGTTTGAATCAATTCCACCAGCTAGGTAACCAAATACGTAACCTAATGGGTAAATTGCCCAACCAATTGTAACTATCATTCTCATAGCGCCGAAACACGTAGCAACAGCTCTGTTACCACCCTTCGCAGCAGCTCTTCCAGCTTCACCAGAAAAGATTTCAAATAGAATGTATATCCAACCTGCCATTCCAATTATGAAACCGACAAATTCTTGGATGTAACCGGCTTCTCCTAAATATCCACCGACTAACATTACTATTGAAGCTATTAGCAATCTCCAAAACATTGAGCTTGGAACTTTTCTAACAGCAGCTAAGATTAAATAGAATTCAACAATCTGCATAGGTACAGTGATTAACCAATCAATATATCTGTATACTGTAGGCGTTTCTCCTGTGCTAACCCAGATGTCTCTCATATAAACGTAGTGAACAAATGCCACGAACTGAATTAATCCAGCTACGGTTACAGATGTTCTCCACGATGCAGCAACTGTATTTCTTTCTAAGAAGAAGAATACAGCACCCGCTAACATTCCCATAGATACTAACCAGAACGTAATTCCTACGAAATCGTCAGTAGCTAACATGGCTGTAGCAGCGTTAGCAGAGCTTGTAATTCCTAAGAATGCAAGAGCCGCTAGTGCGATCATACCTAGTTTTTTCATGAAAACCTCCCTTTATGTTTAGTTTTCGTTTTAGTTTAAATTTAAACCATCCAAAGTAAGAGCTTATCTCCCTCTTTCTCTGAACATGTCCGGGACGGTAACCAAAAAGAAAGTTAATTTGAAGCTTTATTTTAATAAAAAAGTGTTGATTTTATTGACTTTTTGGTTTTTTTTTGGGGATAATAGTGATTAAATTGGGTTAAATAGGAGTATCTGAATTGTCTGGAAATTACAAAAAAATCTATGATTCGTCTATAAACCAGAAAGAGAGTTTTTGGAAATCGGTATCGGAAGATATTTTTTGGTACAAAAAACCATCAAAAATTCTAAATTCTTCGAACCCTCCTTT
>CACMMU010000013.1 GCA_902614835.1 uncultured Pelagibacteraceae bacterium
TAAAAAGTGCAAATAATATTAAAATATTAAAAAATACTACAGTCACAACATACAATTATAAAGATCACCTAATCGCCATCGAGGATAAAACAGTTGGTACTCCACCGGATAATAATAAGCCAGAACTTGTTATGCATAAGATTAGAACAAAACACACGGTACTTGCTAATGGACATATAGAGAGATTTTTATCTTTTAGAAATAATGATCTACCGGGAGTTATGCTCGCTGCGTCATTTGAAAAATATATTCATAGATATGGTGTCGTCGCTGATACAAGTCCAGTAATTTTTACAAATAATTCATCAACTTTTAGTCTTCTAAAAACAATGGTTGATATGAATCATAAACCAAAAGCATATGTAGATATAAGAGATTTAAAAAAAATTGAAAAACAAACATTGGAATCATAATATTCCTTTTTATCCAAAATCAGAGATAGAGGGTTGTGAAGGAAAAAATCAAATTGAAAAAATATTTATTAGAACAAAAAAAGATAAAACTCTAAAAATAAAAACATCAATGCTTTGTATATCAGGTGGTCTAAATCCAGATATACATTTGTTCACACAATCTAAAGGGTTGGTGAAATGGGATGAAAAAATTTTAACTTTTAAACCAGAAAAGTCTTTTCAAAATACAACTACCTTAGGTTCGGTGAGTGGAAATTTTGATTTTGAGAAACTTGTTGAAGAGTTAAATAAAAAACTAAGTTTTATAGAAGGTTGCAATAATGTTAACACAAATATAGAAGTTCTGGGACCTAAAGAATTTCATATTAAAGAAATTTGGGAAACGAAGAGCTTAAAAAAATCATTGTGGTCAAAATCTTTTATAGATCTACAAAATGATGTTACAACAAAAGATTTGAGGCAGGCTATTCGAGAAGGTTTTGATCGAATAGAGCACTTAAAACGATTTACAACAAATAGTATGGGGACTGATCAGGGAAAAATAAGTAGTATTAATGCTCTCGGGATCGCTTCAAAATTATTAAAGAAAAGTGTTTCTGAAGTTGGAACAACAACCTATAGACCTCCATACAGTCCCGTGAGTTTTTCTGCAATAGCTGGGAGAAGCACTTACGAATTCTATGATCCAGTAAGAAAAACACCCATTCACCCTTGGCATGAAAAACAAAATGCTGTTTTTGAAGATGTAGGACAGTGGAAAAGGCCTTGGTATTTTAAAAAATACGAAAATGAAAGTATGCATGATGCTGTGCAAAGAGAATCTAAACAGTTAAGAGAGTCTGCTGGTATTTTAGACGGAAGTACTCTTGGAAAAATAGAAATCAAAGGAAAAGATGCTCTTGAGTTTATTAATTTAATGTACACAAATAGTTTTACTAAAATGAAACCTATGTCAGGAAGATATGGCCTTATGTTGGGAGAGGATGGCATGGTTAAGGACGATGGAATAGTTTGTAAAATTAATGATCAACACTTTATAGCTACTACGACAACAGGGGGTGCATCAAATGTATTATCTCACATGGAAGAATATGCCCAAACAGAATGGCCAAACATGAATGTGTATATGAATTCTGTTACAGAACAATTTTCAACTTTTAACCTTAGCGGGCCTAAATCTAGAATAATTATTCAAAGAGTTTTCCCAAATGTAGATTTTAGTAATGAAAATTTTCCATATATGACTTTTAAATTTTTAGACTATTTAGATACACAAATTAGAATTTTAAGAGCTAGTTTTACGGGGGAATTAGGTTATGAGATATACGTACCGCCAAAACATGCTTTAAAACTTTGGGAAAGAATATTTTATTTTAGTAGAGATATTGAGTTGGTTCCTTATGGAACAGAAACCATGCATCTTCTAAGGGCAGAGAAAGGCTATATTATTGTCGGTCAAGATACCGATGGTACCGTTACACCTTTAGATCTCAACCTTAATTGGATGATTGGAAAAAACAAAAATGATTTCATAGGCAAAAGATCTTTAAGTAGAAGCGATATTATAAAATCTGACAGAAAGCAGTTAGTAGGCTTGGTTCCAATAGATAAAACTTATGGAATTGAAGAAGGTCAACATGTTATCGAAGAGGAAGATCTCAACACTCCAATAAAAAACCCAGTAAAAATGCTGGGTCAAGTTACTTCAAGTTATTTTAGCCCAACACTTAATCATTCTGTTGCTATGGCTTTAATAAAAGGAGGAAATAGAAAGATAGGTAGACAACTTTTTGTTTCGACGAGCAATCTTAATACAATAGCAGTTGAAGTAGTTAAGCCAAATTTTATTGATTCAGAAAACCGGAGGCTCAAATCATGATGAAGAGTTTTTCAGCAAAAAATTTGTTAATTGAACAACAAGATTTTCAACAGATTTTGATTAGGGGAAAAGGTGATGGTAGCTTTGCTGAAACAGTAAATAAAGAAATATCTCTTCTTCCGCCATCAGATAATTTAAGAATAATAAGTAACGATAAGTTTCTTTTTGGAAAACAATCTTTTGATCAATGGAGTTTGCTATGTTTAGAAAAAAAATCAGATAAAGAAATCCTTAATCTAATAAGTAATATGAATAAAAATGAGGAAATATTAGCATCAGATTATTCAAATACGACTTATTTTGAAATAACTGGGAAAAATAAAAACCATTACTTAAACAAGCTTACTCACTTTGACTTGCGTCTAAAAAAATTTCCAGTCTCAACCATGGCTCAAACTTTAATCGCAAGAATTGACTGTTGTTTGTATAATCTCGAAGATAAATATATTTTATCTTGTCATAGCTCTTTTGAGGATCACTTTAAAGATCGATTACAAGACGCCATAGATTTATAATGACTAAACAAAAAAATGTATTAGGAGAGGATTTAGAGAATTGCTCAACGGACCCCATGACGGGTTGGTTAAGAGATGGCTGTTGCAACACAGATGAAAATGATAGGGGCCTTCATACTGTTTGTGTAAAAGTTAGTGATGAGTTCTTACAGTGGTGCAAAGAAGCTGGTAATGATTTAATAACACCGCATCCTGAATTTGGTTTCCCTGGACTTAAAAATGGAGATAAGTGGTGTGTTTGTGCAAGCTGGTATGCAAGAGCGCTTGAAGCAGGCAAGGGATGTCCAATATATCTAAAAGCAACACACGAAAAAACTTTAGAATTAGTTCCAATTGAAAAGTTAAAAGAGTTTGCTGCAGATCTTTCTTAGATCTACATATCAATTATCATAGTATCTTTGGAACCGCCGCCCTGTGAACTATTTACAATCGTACTTCCTTTTTTTAATGCCACTCTGGTTAATCCACCTGTAGTAACCCAAGTTGATTTACCAGTTAATATAAATGGTCTTAAATCTAAATGTCTTGGCTCTATACTGTTTTCTGTGATTGTTGGTGTTGTTGAAAGGATTTCTAGAGGTTGAGCGATATAATTTCTTGGATTTTTTAAAATATTTTTTTTCATTAATTCTCTTTTTGCGTTTGAAGCATGTGGACCAATTAAAATACCGTTTCCACCAGAACCATTAGTTGGTTTTACAACAAACTTTGAAATATTTTGGATTACATGTTCTCTATGAACTTTTTCGCTACATAATAAAGTTTCAACTTGTTTTAATTTAGGTTGTTCTCCTAAATAATAAACTATCATTTTATCTACATAAGAATAAATCGCTTTATCATCTGCTATTCCTGTTCCTGGTGCATTTAAAATTCCAACATTTCCTTTTCTCCAAGCTTTAAATAACCCCGGAACTCCAATTAACGATCCTTTAAAAAATGCTTTTGGATCTAAAAAAGTATCATCAAGTCTTCTATAAATACAATCAACTTTTAATTTTCCTCTAACTGTTTTCATGTAAACAATATCTTTTTCAACAAATAAATCTTTCCCTTCGACAAGAGCAATTCCCATTTGTTCAGATAAAAATCTATGTTCAAAATATGCTGAGTTTGCCCTTCCTGGAGTTAAAACGCACATATGTGGGTCTTTAGTTTTTTTTGGAATACACTCAAGCATACAGTTGTAGAGTTTATTTGGATATTGATGAATAGAAGAGACTTTATATCTTGTAAATAATTCAGGGAACACATCCCGCATGACCATTCTGTTTTCAAGCATATAAGATATGCCTGAAGGCACTCTCAAATTGTCTTCTAGTACAAGAAAGTCTCCATTAATATTTCTTATTAGGTCAATACCTGAAATATTTGACCAGGCTTTATGTTTAGGTGAAAACCCATCACATTCTTTCAGGTATTGGGGAGAGTCATAGACAAGCTCTTTAGGGATAACATTATCCTTAAATATTTTTTTTTGATTATAAACATCGTCGATGAAAAGGTTAAGTGCTTTTACTCTTTGCAATAAACCTTTTGAAACTTTTGACCAATCTTTTTTTGGTATAATTCTTGGTATTATATCTAGAGGCCACTTTTTTTCTTGTGCTTTCTTTCCAGATGAATAAACACGAAAATTAATTCCCCTTGCACTTATTGTGCTTGCGCAGTTTCTTTCTATCTCATGAAGTTTTTTGCTACCAATTCTCTCTAATATATTTGAAATAACTCTAGCTTGTTTTCTAAGCTTATTATCATCGCCTAAATATTCATCATAGGTAGTATCTGAATCGTATTTATCCCAAAGTGAATCCATTAACATTCCTTTATTCTTATCAAATTAGAGCAGCATTCAATTGCATTAATTAGATAGCTGACATGTGAGAAATAAATTGTATATTTATCAGTTTTTTAATAAGTATTTCTACATGACATATTGTATTGGAATCAAAACTAAAGAGGGACTAGTGTTTGCCTCTGACTCAAGAACAAATGCTGGTATGGATAATGTTAATATCTATTCTAAAATGCTCACCCATGATGTGGATGATAGAACTATAATTATAGTAACTTCTGGAAATTTAGGTACATCACAAGCAGTGTATAAATCTATAGAAAAGGATTTAAATAATAAGGCAGGTCCGAATTTAAATACATGTAAAGACTTCGAGCAGATTGCAAAATATTTAGGGAAATTAAACATAAAACATTCATCTCCCGATGGTGTAAATACAGATATTCTTACTTTGGGGGCAACTTTCATAGTTGGTGGGCAAATTAAAGGTCAACCTCAAGAAATTTATTTAGTGTATCCGCAAGGAAATTTTATCAGGCCAGCAGATAGCAAGCCTTATTTAGTAATTGGTGAAGTTAAGTATGGAAAACCAATTCTTGATAGGGTTATAACCCCTAGTGTAAAAATTGGTGACGCTTCAAGATGTGCCTTAATTTCAATGGACTCGACTTTAAAAAGTGATCTGACTGTGGGACCTCCAATAGATTTTGCTATTTATAAAAAGGATACAAATAAGATTGCATCATTAAAATGTTTAAATACTTCAGATGAAGACTATGCCAAAGTCTGTAATCAATGGTCGGATAAAGTTGTTAAACTATTCGATACATTTCCAAGGTTTGATTGGGAAATATAAATAATAAACTTCTAAAATATTATTTTATGAAAACTGCAATAATATTTGGTTCGTCAGGATTAATTGGAAATGAATTATTTAAAACTATTCTTTTAAATAACTATTATAATAAAATTAAAGTATTTGTTCGTTCTATACCTAAAATTAACAATCCGAAAGTAGAAATTATTAAAACTGATTTTACGAAAATAAAACAATATAAAGATAAAATAAAAGGTGATGAATGTTTTTTTTGTATAGGAACAACTAAAAAAGATACTCCTGATAAGGATGAATACAGGAGAATTGAGTATAACATTCCGGTAGATGTAGCTAAAATTGCAAAAGCAAATTCTGTAAACTCTTTTTTTTATATCTCATCAATAGGTGCTAATCCGAACGCATCTAGCAATTACCTAAAAAACAAAGGTCAAGTTGAGGAAGAATTAAAAACTTTTAATTTTTCTAAGCTTGCTATCATTAGACCTTCTTTGCTAGTTGGGAATAGAAAATCGTTTAGATTAGGTGAAGTAATTTTTACACCTATAATGAATACTCTTGCTCTTTTTGCTTTTGGAAGTTTAAAAAAATACAAACCTATAAAAATTGAAAATGTAGTTAAAGCTACTCTTTATATTTCAAAAAATGAATCTAAAAAGATAATATTTGAGTCAGATGAACTTGAGAAAATTGCTAAATCCAATTAATATCTTAATTCTTGGAAAATCATTTCAAGATTATCTTAAAAATCTTCTTATTGATGCTTTAGAATTACAGAAATTTATGATTAAATTTGAAAAATGCCCAAAATAAGAAAACCAGCATCAATTGAAAAAGGCCTAGAAGAAGTGATTCAAATTCTTACAGAAGATGAAATTGTAAATTCTATAGGAAAAAGTTCTTCATATTTGAGAAAATGCAGTGATCCAGAACAAAATTATTGGATTAATCATGATGAATTTTTTAAACTTGATCAAGCATGTATAAAGAAAAATAAAGCACCTCCGCTTCTAGACGTTTATGAGTACATGGTTTCAAAGGAAATGGGCTCTATTGATTTTGGTAAAATAGAGTCTTTAGATGAGGTCTTAGTAAGATTTAATATATTACACGGAAAATTAATTGAAAAAATAAAAGAGGCACAAGATCCAAAAAGTGATAAAGGATCAGAAATTTCTGATATTGAAAAAAAAGATATACTTAAAGCTGTTAGAGATTTAGAAAATAAAATTCTAAAAGTAAAAACAATAATAGATAAATAATTTTAAGCTAAGAAGCCTATTGAATAATTAAATAAAATTATTATTAAAAAAAAATAAAAATATAATAACTAAGTAATAGTTTATTTTTATTTTCACTTACTCTTTTGTGTTTTTTTTCTTGATTTTGTTCGGTACTGTTCTGGCAAACTATCATCCTCGGATTGTCTTAAACCTGCACCACCTGACTCACCTAATTTTTGAATAACAAAACCTATACCAACTAAAATAATCGGAGAGAAACGAGAAGCTTCTCCTAAAAAGTAAGTCAAATTATAACCTAACCAAGACGAAACAAAATCTATAGCTGCTGCAACATAAAATATTATAGCAATAAATTCCATTATATCACCCCTATTTAAAATTAAATTTAATTATATTAACTTTTAATTATGAATGTCTAGAGTAATAATACTTTTTTAAATTGTCAAAAATGGTTTTTGCACCCATCGGTGGTACCGCCATTCCTATTTGTTTTCTAACACTTTCCTTTTTCCCAACAAATATGTAAGTTTTAGGAAAGGTTTGTAAGGTTGCTCTTTCCCGATTAGTTAAAGCTCTTAGGAATTTATAGTGATACATATGCGTTCCTCCTCCACCGCTTCCAGTTACTGTATATGCAGGTTTAGTAGGATCCAGTTTTTTATATATATTACTCATCCTGGCTTTTTTTACATTTGGTAATCCGTTAATCTGCCAAACATTTTGGCCTTGTTTAATTTTCCTTAATCTTTTTTTTATTTTTTCTGAGTGCTGATAAGTTTCATGATTATATAAATTTTTATATTTATAAAGTTTTTCTAAAGCTTTTTTGCAACTAACTAAATTCTTACTTTCTTTAGGAAATTCAAAATTTTTTAAATTACAATTTTTTTTATGACCTATTATAATTATTCTGTGTCGTCTTTGAGGTATTTTAAATTTTTCAAATTTAATTTTTTTAAATTTAATTTCGTATCCAAGTTTTTTAAAATCGAATAATATTTTTTTAAAATTTTTATTGATCTTTGATTTTTTATTAAGTGTACCTAGATTTGATACATTTTCTGCAATAAAAAAATTGGGTCGAAAAAACTTTAAGACTTTACAAGCATATTTATAAAGACCACCATACTTACCAGCAAAACCCTTTTTTTTTCCTACAAGACTAAAATCATTACAGGGAAATCCAAATACGAGACCTTCGAAAGATCCGTATTTCCTTTTTATGATTTTTAAATTTTTTGTTTTTGAAAATTTTTGAACATCTTGATGAATAGTGTTTTGATCTGGCATATTTTGCTTAATAGTTCTTAAACTATCTAAATCATTATCAACTAACCAAACATGTTTAAAATTTTTCGACAGCTTTGCTCCTAAGGCAAAACCTCCTGGACCACAAAATAATTCAGCAATTTTAATTTTTTTAGTCACTTATAATATCTTCTATTTGTTTTGGGCCTATATCAAAAGAAGATAATAAATTTGTATCTAAACTATAAGAAACCTTTGATATAGAATCATTAAGTTCTTTATATAGAATTTTGGGGAATTCTTTAACAATTTTATAACAGTGTTTTTTTGAATTGTTATATTCATCGTTGTAATTACTTTTATGAATTTCAAAATATCCAGCACTTTTTAATTTATCCTCAAAGATTATTAATGTTTTTTCATCAATACTCTTTTTAATTAAATTAATAATACTATTAAGAGAAAAATTTCCATTATCTTTAGTTAAATTAAAACAAACTAAATATATTTCAGGAAATGTATCTATATCAAGCTGATCAGGGTAAGTAATTCTTATTTTACCAGTGCTTGAAAATGTCTTGATTTCAACTTTAGATTTTTTAAATTCAAAATCGTGAAGTCCATTTTCACAACCTTTCCATCTAATAATATTGTTTTTAAAATTTTCTTTATTTTTTGAGAAATTTTTTATAAAAAGTAATTCTCCGATTAAACCTCTAATCTCTTCTTCACTCAATCCATCAAATTTTTCTCTTTTAAAGAATTTTATCCATATATCTATTTTTTTTATAATTAAATTTATTATTTCATCCTTGTTAGTTAATGGCTGAATATATTTAATTATATTTTCAATAAATTCTAAATAGATTTCTAAAAGCGAATTATTTTTTAATTTTATTGAAATAATGTTATTTATAGAATTATCTGGGTCATCTTCTATTTTAATTTCTAATCCTTTGGTGTCTATGTTTTTAAAAGAATTTTTTCTTAAAATTTTTTTATCATAAACAAATTCAATAGATTTTTTTTTTGATTGACCTAAAATACATACTCTAATTGTTATTTTAATTTTAGGAAAAATAACTCTGAAAGCCTTAATATTAGATTTATTTATTTCTTGGGATATAACAGTCCAAGTTTCTTCTAAATTTTTTTTTATGCTCACTAGTTTAGGCTCAACCTTTGTTCTCTTGCAAAAATGGTATTAACTCTATGCTTAATTGTTGTTTTAGATCTATCTTCTTCAGTTTCTGGAAAATCAATTGATAAAGTAATTAAATTTTGTTCTGATATTATTTTTTTTTCATCTTTATTATTATATTGCACAGCAGTAATTGGATATATATTTAGTGATCCAAGTTTTGCTGATCTTATATCCCTTATATTATGTCTCCAAGAAAAAATATCTTCCGGTGATTTTTTCGTTTTTTCATGATGTGTAAATCTTTTTTTTAGTTCCTTGACCCCCTCATCTGGTAAATCTACGCCTACTAATTTATCTGTAGTGACAACATGTAACTGGATTGTGTCCTTAAGATTTTTGCCTCTCTCTTGTCGAATAATATTATTTATCTTAAATTTGTTGAATAATTTTTCTTCTTTGCCCTTACCATTCCCAAATAATGTTACCGTAAATTTTTCAAGTTCACCTAATTTGTTAACCTTTTTTATATAGTCTATTAAATCAATACTTACAAAAGATTTTTCTGATATTTGATATTTAAAGTTTTTGAGTAGATCTATAATTTTATTTGATGTGATATTTTTCCATTGATAAGAGTTTCTATAATTACCAAGTCCATGTTTTAAATTTCCATTAATCACAGGTTTGCCGCATAAGTTTAAAAAATTTTGAATAGTTTGATTATTTTTCATTATTATATTTTTATCTCTTTTAAAAGTTGTGTATTCATGTCCTTCTGAAGTGAAAGTTATTTCTCTTTCAAACGAGTGTCTCATTTTAGTTTTTGAAGTTATTGATAGATCAGCATCATATTCTACAACAAGGCCGAACTCTGTGGGTGTTTTCCCTGCAATACTCATCAACTGAAATTTTGATCTTAGTTTTTCATTAGCTTTGCTTATTCTAAAATACCAACTTATTATAGTGGAAAGGGTATAAATTTTACATAAATCTAAATATTCCTCACGATAACCAAACCATCTTCCCATTTGTGTAAGAGTATCATACATTGGATGTCTAGCGGTTCTAAGAAAGTAACTTATAGTTAGACCTTCAAGTGTTAAACCTCTAGTTAATTTCTCTCCACCAACAACAACTGTGGTCAATCCTAAACCATTTTTTCTTTTATATCCTTCGTAATCCAATTCTTTATCTTTAGGCGTGTTACTATTTAAACATTTTACATTTGCAGCAATATTTTGAATTGTAACTTTAAGTTCTTTATCTTTAAATAAATCTGTAATCTTAGGATAGTATAGATGTGGAGACTTATCTTTGAACTTTTCAAAATCTTCCATCCATATACTCTCAAGCTCTTTTATAAAATTGTTTTTTCTTTCAGATACATCGTCAAAAATTATTTCCCTATATTCTTCAAGTTCATCCTCAATTATTTTAGCGATTCTATCTTGAACGTCTTTCAATCTAGTAACATGTACCAACATTGTTTTGTGGGAATAAATTTCTCCTCTCATATTTCTAACTAAACATGTGATTAAAAAAGAGAGCAATGCTCTTCTTAAAGATTTTGGAATTCTCTCATTTGGACTATCAGTCATTGGAACGTGATCTTTGCTGTGCAGCGGTGGTATCCAACCTGTTTTACAACTTAAATCATTGGGATCATCTGAGCTATCTTTAATTAATTTAAAATATGGTATTTCTTCAATATCCTCATCATAAAGTTCATCATCTCTTAACAAATCAGGTGAAAAAAATTTTTCTAAACCTGTATGATTAGATGGTACTGGCAATGAGTGTATAAAATTTTTTGGAAATAGATCGTTTCCCTCTTTTTGTGTTTTTCCTTTGTCATGAATATAAATATTTGCATAAGGCGTTGCTGTATAACCAACGTAGGCTTTTTTGGAAAAAATATTTAATAATCTTCTTATGAGTTTATTGATACGTTTTGGATCATATGACATATCTGGAATTTCATCATCGAAATATTGTTGATCACCAGTATCAACAGAACCATTATCGACCTCATCATCAATTACTAAAACAGGGAAGTCATCATGAATAAAAGGTGGTCCATCAGATGTGGGTATTACATCAAAAGGATTTTTTTTAATATGTTTAACACCTCTTGCGTATTGAGATTTGCAGAAAATCTCAATTAGTTTTTGTAAGACTTGATAATTTTTTTTGCAAACAACAACTACAGGATTATTTGGCAACATTTTCATCCTTTTCTCCACATCTGTAGTTATATCTCCATCTAGATCTGCATATGTGAAAGACAAAATATTTTCTAATTTTTTATTTCTGTACCCTGCTAAAGTTGTTTCTGCAAATGCTTCGTGTTCATCAAAAACACGAGAGTCGTAACCTAAAAGACCTTCGTCAACTCTATCTTGCGTTTGTTTTCTTAAATTTTTATTCAATCCAGATAAAAATATTACAGCTCTATAACCTGCATCGATTGCTTTATTGGCTAATCCAATAAAATTTGAAGTTTTGCCTGATTGAACGCTACCCACAACCAAGCCTCTAACATCCCATGGTCCAACTCTTTTAGGATCCTCAAGAAAATTCATAATTTTATCAGTATCTTCATTCATGGAGTTTACACCACCAATTGAATATCTTTTATTTCTTAATAAAAATTTTCTATAACTCTCCCAGTACGGTCTATTTACTTTTTGATCATCAAAATACCATTCTTCGTGATTTTCATCAAAATCAATTAATGTTCTTGATGTCGAAGTTTTAATTGTAAATGCTGCTTGAAGATCAATAATGACTCTACTTTCAAATTTAAAGTTTTTAATTCTTCTAGTTTCTACAGCCTTCCTAACAGCTTTTTGAACTAAATCTAAAGTAATCTCGACTTTTTCTTCTTTAAGATCGGTAAGTAAATCAAAAGCTGTTGTGTAAACTTTATCTGTGTCTTTTTTAATTAACATTATATTAATTTCCCATTGAGTTTTTTTGGATCGTAGAAATGATTATGCATAACACAATGCTGCCTATTCGTAGCAACTTGGCAGCTGGGAGGTATTGGTGGTGGATTATCTCCTTCTAACATATCAATATATTTTGTTAAAAATTTCATAAAATTTTCAGGATCATACTTTACATCTTCATATTGATGATCAAATTTTATTGTCAAATTATTTTTTGAAATGACTTCGTGTGGATAAACAAAAACCAAGCCCAATCTACTTATAATGTCTGTTTTTATTTTTTTTATTTTTACTAGTTTTGCATCGACACTTTTTTTTATACTGTCAGGTTTTTTTGCTCTCGTATGTAATTTTAAAAATTCCTTATTAGTTTCTAGATGTGAATATAATAGGGCGTAACAATGTAATTGAGGAGAATATTCTTTGATTTTTTTTAAAAGTTCTTTTTGGTAACTTTTTCCATCTTTCTCTTTAAATTTAGAAGTTTTATAATCTATAACTCCAAAAGTTCCATCATTAAATTTGATTAATGCATCTCCTTTTCCTTTTATTTGAAATTTTCTATTTTTGTTATCTTTAAGTATTTCCGAGAAGAACGTGTCATTTGTAGGATCTATAACTTCTCCTTTTGGAAGTGTATCGCAAATCTTAGATGTGCTGCCTAGAAAGAAATTTTTTTCAATACCATCTAGAGTTTGAGTTACCCCGACTGAAATACCTTTGTCTTCTAAATCATAATTTTTCTTAAGGTAAGAACAATGATCACAAATATATGAAAGTTCGCTTGGATTAATTATATAAATTTCTTTCATTAAATACTCTCATTTTTTTTAGTTAATTTAAGCTGAGAAAATCTTTTCTGCAACACTTGCAGCTCAGCTTCAACATAATCAACTTTTTGCTCAATTAATTGAGTTTTACACTCAAGATTACTGTTTTCTTTTTCCAAAATAAGCTCTTTATCTCTATTTTTCATTTTCCTCCATTTTAATAAGTTTAATTTTCTTGGTATTGCTGCTTTCAAGATATGAAACGCGCTCAGATAACATATCTACAATCTTTTTAAGTTTTTCTATTTCTCTTCTTGATTGCAGATAATCTGTGACGAAAAGATCTCCCTCCGATAAACTCTTTTTTTTCAATAAATAGAAATCTGTACTTTTTTTCTTCATATTTTCTCCTCTGTTTACCTTTCCAAAAGGGGCGTTTAAGAAAGAATAAGAACGCCCCAATTGGCAGGTTATTTGTTGGCTATATTTCTCCTTTTTTTTGTTTAATATTCATACTCAATACATAGTAAATAATTAAAATTAATTCTTGTGAAATGGATTTTAGAATTTTGGACAAATGACAAAAAATCATAGTTTTTTTTGTCCAAAATTAAGTTAAGTTTTGGACTTATGGAAAAAAAGTTAAAAGAATTTGCGGTAGATCTGTCTTAAACAAAATTTATTTACTTAATATCCTTCTAAATAATATTAGTAAAAATAGAAAACTTAGTAATTGGGAAATCATTGAAAATAGTAAAAATATCTGTTTTTTTTGGTTGATATCGTAAAGCTCAAGATTAGTTTTGTTAATATTCTCAAATAACTCACTTTCTATTTCGCCAAAAATATTAAGCAGGTCATTGAAATAATATTCATTATATTGAATCGCTACTTGTGTTGCTACATACTTGGTCTTTTCATCAAATTTTTCATTTAAAACAGCGTGTTTACCAGGTTTGAGTCCCCTTAAAAGAGTATAAAAATCCAGGTTAGTTGTCCTTATTTCTTCAAAGTGATCACAGATATTAACTTTTTTATTGTCTTCTTTTCCTAATTCTTTGACAGTCCATATTTTTTTACAAAGCCTAGATCGGTTATTATCATCTGTAAAAACATCATTTATTAACATCATTTGTCTCATTAGTATATCTGCATAAAAAAAGTCTTTCGACTCTTTTAAATTTGAACTTATACTTTCATCATTTAGACCTAATGATGAAAGAACAAAAAGCTGAAAAGATGCAGTTTCTATATTTTGTCCAATTTTTCTGTTAGTTTCTAAAGCAAATTCTTGTTCCTGTGAATTCTTTAAATTTATATCTTGGGTCTCTCGATATTTATCCTCGAATTGAATAACAGCCTGGTCTAAAGAAAGAGCAGTAAGTTGAAATATACCAGCAATAATAATTAAAAATATTCCATACGGCCCCAGCATCTTTATCTTTCTTCTCATTTAAGCTCCCTTATTTCAAAAATTTGAATAATGATAAAAATAATAATTTGTAATAAAAATGCAAAAAATATTGTATTAGTTGAGTTGTTTGTTGCTTTTAAAATTTCAGTATTTATTTTAGAAATTTTTTCGGTGTTTTCCGAATTATATAATTGATACAATTCATTAAGAAAAGTATTAATTAAAAGTAATTTTTTAATATTACTATAGATCTCTTTGCTAAGCTTTCCATCTGAAGGTCCAAAATATATTTCGTCCTCTTGTATATTTTTTGCGTATGGCCAATCATAATATTTAGTATTATTTAAATGAAGTTGAGTAAACTCCATTATTAAATTAACTTCCTCTTCTAATTCTTTAAACGTATAATCTTTGGTAAAATAATGAGAAACTTTGAGTGACCACTGCCGAGAAATCGGGACTTCCATTCCAATCTTCTTTGCATCAGAAATTGCTAATTTGACTGTTTTTGGTAACCATATTAATTTATGAAAATTCCATCTGGAATAACTTAAATCAATATCGTCTTTATTAATTCCTAAAGTTAGCAATCTTATAAAGTCCTTTTCCGAATCTTGTGTGCTTAATGTTGCTGTATCTCTCAACCACTCTTGCACCACTCTCTGATCATTATTAATTTTTACAAGTTCAGCTCTAAGATTTGTTAATTTATTTTCATAATATATTGAAATAACTGAGGTAATTATTGCAGCAATAATAAATGCAATTGCGAAATTTGTTATTAAGAGAAATTTTTTTTTGTTTTTTTTGCTTACTGACAGAATATTATTAATAGCAAGAAATTTTAACATTACTTACATATTTCCATAATTTTGAAACTTTTCCAATTAAAAAACTAAAAAAATTTTAGTAGATCTTTTTCGGATTTGTAGAGAATTGCTAAGTCTAATTATATCTAAATCTATAGCGTCTGGTGTTATATCCATAAAACACTATTGAAATAATTATAATCATTCCACCAATTAATGTATTTGTACTTGGAATTTCATTAATGCCTAAAAACGGCAGCCACACCCAGAAAATTCCTCCCAAAACTTCTGTTAGTGAAAGAAGTGTAAGATCCGCTGCTGGTAAATATTTTGCATTAGAAGAATATATAATAAGAGCGGAACAAACGAAAAATCCATGTAATGCTGATAAAGAAGTATTTTTTAATGATATTAAAATATTGTTGTCATAAAAAAATAAAACTAAAAGTGAAATACCAGCTGCAATAATTCCACCTAAAGATACGGTTGTAAGTTTTGGAACTTTTTTTCTCCAACGAAGAGAAACAGTAAATCCTGCAAAAGCTGAGGACGAAATTAATCCATTAATCAAGCCAAACAATGTTCCAGTTTCTTTGCTATCAAAAGATATTAAAATAATTCCTGTAGCTGCTATAATCATAGCTATTAGTGTGGTTTTTGAAATTTTTTCTTTTAAAAAAATATACGCTAGTAAAGCTGCAATAAAAGGCATGGCTCCTAACATCATCAAAGTAACAGCTGCTGTAGTAGTGGTTATTGAAAAAACAAATGTTATATTAGCAATACCAAGGCATGTTCCTCCAATTAAACCTGAGAAACCAACTCTTTGATAGTTATTTGTAAATTTTGTTCCCTCATTTAAAAATAAATATATATTCAAAATTAAAAAGATTGCTGAGCCTCTAATAAGGGAATACTGCCAAGGAATTAGTTCTGCATTATTAATGTTTCTAACTATAAAGGGCCCAAAAGACCAGATTAACCCAGCTAATAAAACAAAAAACATAGCTGAGCTAACTTTTTTTGACATCACATGTTACCGTACTTTGGTCCACCACCGCCTTCTGGTGCAACCCAAGTAATATTCTGGGATGGTTCTTTGATGTCACAAGTTTTACAGTGAATACAGTTTTGTGAATTAATAACAAATTGATTTTGCTGAATTTCGTAAACACCAACTGGACAATATCTTTGGGCAGGCTCATCGTACTTATTAAGTGTATAACTTATCGGCAAACCTGGATTTTTTAACTTAAGATGTACCGGCTGGTTTTCCGTATGATTAGTTCCAGTTAGATAAACTGAACTTGTTTTATCAAATGTTAGTTTGCCGTCGGGTTTTGGATATTCTATTTTAGGCATTTGATTTGCTAGTTTTAATGCCTCATGATCAGCATGCTTGTGTTTTAATGTAAAAGGTAATTTTCCTTTAAACAAAATTTGATCTAATCCTGTAAAAATAATTCCTAAAATTAAACCCCAGCTAAAACTTGGTTTAACATTTCTAGCAGCATGAAGTTCTTCATAAACCCAACTTTTCTTAAATAATTCCTCGTATAAAGAGAGTTTTCTTTTATTTTTTATATGTTCGTTAATAGTTTCTGCTGCAATCATTCCACTCTTCATTGCGGTATGTGTTCCTTTAATCTTTGGCATATTTAAAGTTCCCGCATCACATCCAACTAATAATGCGCCAGGCATATTCATTTTTGGTAAACTTTGAAGACCACCTTCGATTAAAGCTCTCGCACCAAATGAAATTCTTTTCCCGCCCTCCAGCATTTTTCTTATTGCTTTATGGGTTTTAAATCTTTGAAACTCATCAAAAGGTGATAGATGTGGGTTTTGATAATCAAGACCAATCACGTATCCAATATAAATTTGTTTTTTCTCTGCGTGGTAAATAAAACTACCACCATATGTTTTGCTATCTAAAGGCCAACCTGCCGTATGCATAACCAAACCTTCTTGGTGCTGCTCGTCACTTACTTCCCATATTTCTTTTAAACCAATACCGTATTGCTGAGGATTTTTTCCCTCATCCAAATTAAATTTTTTAATCAATTCTTTTCCTAAGTGACCTCTGCAGCCTTCAGAAAATACTGTAACTTTAGCGTGAAGCTCCATTCCTTCTTGATATCCATCTTTTTTATTGCCCTCTTTGTCTAAACCCATATCAAGAGTTGCCACACCTTTAATTGATCCATCCTCATTATAAAGAACTTCGCTTGCGGGAAACCCTGGAAAAATTTCAACTCCTAATTTTTCAGCTTGTTCTGCTAGCCAACGACAAAGATTGGCCAAACTGACAATATAATTATTGTGATTTTTTTGAACGGAAGGTAAGAGCCATGTTGGCCAACTTAATGAGGAATTTTTTCCTAAAAATAAAAACTTTTCTTTTGAAACTTTTGTTTTAATTGGTGCCCCCTGCTCTTTCCATTTCGGCAACAATTCATCAAGTGCTCTGGTCTCCAAAACATTTCCGCTTAAAATATGTGCTCCAACCTCAGATCCTTTTTCTAAAATACATACATTTAATTTGGAATTTAATTGTTTTAATTTAATTGCTGTGGATAATCCTGCTGGTCCCGCCCCAACTATAACCACGTCATATTGCATTGCTTCTCTAGCCATGCTGGGACTATATCAAAATAATTATTTTTGGATAGTGTTGAGTTTGTTTAGCTCTGATAAGAACTCGGGAAGAGCTTTAAATAAGTCTGCTTCTAAACCATAATCAGCGATACTAAAAATAGGAGCCTCACCATCTTTGTTAATTGCGACAATTATTTTGCTCTCTTTCATTCCTGCTAAGTGCTGAAAAAAACTCTAAACAACCTAAAGTGCCCTCCAGATCAGACATAGAAAAAGATTTGAAAAAATAAATTATTTATAGACAAATCTTAAAAATTAACAATTTAAACTATTTATTTTTCTTTTTTCTTTTTCTTTTAGGTTTTTCTTCAATAAAACTTTCGTCATCTTGGCCCTCGAATAAATCTGTAATACCTTTTTCACCTGTGCCCGCCAATATAGCACCACTTACAAATAATATAATTGGTGAAAAACTAGAAAGAGAACCCATAAAATAAGTTAAATTAATATTAGCAAGATTCGCTGCAAAGAAATCTGCTATAGCTAACATAATTAACAAATATCCGAATAATTGAAGCATTGCTAATCTTAGGCATTAGTTTAAGAAATGCAATAATTTTTATTTTTGAATAGTGTTGAGTTTGTTTAATTCAGATAAAAATTCCGGAAGAGCTTTAAATAAATCTGCTTCTAAACCATAATCTGCAATACTAAAAATAGGAGCCTCTCCATCTTTGTTAATTGCAACAATTATTTTACTCTCTTTCATTCCAGCTAAATGCTGAATGGCGCCTGAAATTCCAACTGCAATGTATAAATCTGGCACAACTACTTTTCCTGTTTGACCAACTTGATGATCATTGCTTATGTAACCTGCATCAACAGCTGCACGTGATGCACCAACTGCTGCGTTTAATTTATCAGCAATATCAGTTATGAGTTTAAAATTTTCTCCACTTTCTAGCCCTCGTCCACCAGACACTACTATTCTAGCAGTTCCAAGTTCAGGTCTTTCTGATTTTGTTTCTTCTCTTTTGACAAACTTTGAAAAATTAGGAACATCAGCTGCCTCTACTTTTTCAACTTGTGCAGAACCTCCTGTTTTAGGTGCAGGTTCAAAAGAAGTTGGTCTAATTGTTACACATCTTTTTTTGTCATTACTTTTTACAGTCGCAAAAGCGTTACCTGCATAAATTGGTCTTACAAATGTATCAGGCGAATTAACTTTTATTACATCACTCACTTGAGAAGTGTCTAATGCAGCAGCAACTCTTGGCATAAAGTTTTTTCCAAATGTATTTGCTGATGCAACAATATGGTCATATTTATCCGCATTCTTAATAACTAAAGGAGCTAAATTTTCAGGTAAATAATTTTGATAACTAGGAGAATCGCAGTGCAAAACTTTTTTAACTAGAGGTATTCCTGCGACTTCTTTTGCTACATTTTCAGAGCCGCTACCTGCCACTAAAACATGAACATCAGCGTCAATTTTAGATGCTGCAGTGATTGCATTTAAAGTAAACGGCTTAAGATTTTTATTATTATGCTCTGCTATTAACAATACCGACATTAAATTACCTTTGCCTCATTTTTAAGTTTACTTACTAGTTCAGCCACATTCGCAACTTTAATTCCTGCTTTTCTTTTAGGGGGTTCTTCTACTTTTAATTGTTGAACTCTATTTGAAATGTCTACACCTAAATCTTTAGCAACCATTTGTTCAATTGGTTTCTTTTTGGCTTTCATAATATTTGGTAAAGAGGCATATCGAGGCTCGTTAAGTCTTAAATCGCATGTAACTACTGATGGTAAATTTACTTCTATAGTTTCCAAACCTTCATCAATTTCTCTTACGATCTCCATGCTTTTATCTTTTAAAACAACTTTTGATGAAAATGTTGCTTGAGGCCAATTTAACATTGCTGCTAACATTTGACCTGTTTGGTTACAATCATCATCGATAGCTTGTTTTCCTAAAAAGACCATGTCGGGCTTTTCTTTTTCTACAACTTTTTTCAAAATTTTTGCAATCCCCAAAGGTTCTATATAGCTTTCTGCTTTAACATGAATCCCTCTATCTGCTCCGACTGCTAAAGCTTTTCGAACAGTTTCTTGTGCTTTTTCTTCTCCAATTGTAACTGCAACAACTTCTTTTACTTTTCCAGACTCTTTTAGTTTTACCGACTCTTCAACGGCATTATCATCTGGTGGGTTAGTTGACATTTTAACATTATCAGTGTGAACACCTGTTCCGTCCTCTTTAACTCTAATTTGAACGTTGTAATCAATAACTCTTTTAACAGCGACTAATATTTTCATTTAGGCTCTGAGTAATTTGTTTTCTGAATCGTATGGGGAGTCTTCGATAATAGAAACTTCATGCATTTTACCTAATATATCTATTTTAAGTTTTTGTCCAACTTTTGCATATTCTGGTTTAACCATTCCAAGGGCAATGGATTTTTTTAATCTAAATCCGTAATCTCCACCAGTTGCTCTACCTATTACAGAACCATTTTCATAAATAGGATTATTCCCAAGTACATCTGCATCTGAAACTCCATGAATTTCCATAGTAACCAATTTATTTGAAAAACCTTTTGCTCTCCATTGATCCAATGCCGCACGTCCAATGAAGTCACCTTTATTAGGGTGAATGAATCTGTCTAAACCTGACTCGTATGGAGCATATTCAATGGAAAGTTCTGTGCCTACAAGCTTATAAGATTTTTCTACTCTTAAGCTGTTCATAGCTCTTATGCCGTAAGGTTTCAGATTAAATTCTTTTCCAGCTTCCATAAGCTTGTCAAAAATATGGTTTTGGTATTCAATCGGATGGTGTAGCTCCCATCCTAATTCACCGACAAAATTTACTCTCATTGCGTTGCATGGGGCTAATCCAATATTAATATTTTGCGCACTTAACCATTTAAATTTTTCATTGGAAAAATCTGTTTTTGAAACTTTTTGCATTAGCTTTCTTGCTTTAGGGCCAGAAACAACTAGTACACCCATACTATTTGTTAAGTTTTCATATTGAACGGAACCGTCTTTTGGCATCCATTTATGTATCCAATCATGATCTAAACATTGAAAAGCTCCGGCTGAAACTAAATAAAAACTATCTTCTGCCTCTCTCATGATCGTAAATTCCGAATGGACACCGCCTTTAGTATTTAAAGCATGACAAAGATTAATTCTTCCAATTTTTTTTGGAAGTTTGTTTGCAACTAACTTGTCTAAAAACTCTTCGGCTCCTGGACCCTTAATTCTACATTTTCCAAAAGCAGACATATCTAGAAGTCCAACATTTTCTTTTACATTTTTGCATTCTTTTTCTACACTCTTAAACCAGTTTGATCTTCTAAAAGACCAATCATCTTCTTGTTTCTCTCCCTCTGTTGCAAAAAAGTTTGCTCTTTCCCATCCAAATTTTTGTCCAAATACTGCACCTAGTTTTTTTAAACGATCATAGCAGGGAGCTTGTCTAAGTGGTCTTCCAGCTTCTCTTTCTTCGTCAGGATAATGAACTGTGAATACATTGGCGTATGCTTCTTCATTTTTTTCCATTAAATAAGATTTTGTTACGTAGGTTCCATATCTTCGTGGGTCTACTCCAAGCATATCAATTGTTGGTTCACCATCAATTATCCACTCGGCTAGTTGCCAGCCAGCACCACCTGCTGCTGTAATTCCAAAACTGTGTCCATCATTTATCCAAAAGTTTTTAAGCCCTGGAGCTGGGCCAACAATTGGGTTTCCGTCAGGAGTATAACAAATTGCACCATTATAAACTTTTTTAACTCCAACCTCAGCAAAAGCTGGTACTCTTTTGATCGCTCCTTCTATATGAGGCGCTAATCGATCTAAATCTTCCTGAAATAATTCATATTCGCTATCTTTTGAAGGACCATTTACATAACAACATGGCGCACCTTTTTCATACGGTCCTAAAATAAATCCACCAGCCTCTTCTCTCATGTACCAAGCGTTATCACTATCTCTTAAAACCCCCATTTCTGGTTTTCCCTCTTTTTTTCTTTTTTGAAGTTCTGGATGAGGTTCGGTTACAATATATTGATGTTCAACTGGTATTGCGGGAATTTCAATTCCAACCATTTCCCCTGTTTGTCTAGCAAAATTACCGCTGCAAGAAATTACATGTTCGCATGAAACGGTTCCTTTATCAGTTTCTACAGTCCAGCCATCTTTGGTTTTTTTAATTCCAATGACCGTTGTGTTTCTATAAATTTCTGCTCCACGATTTCTTGCGCCTGTTGCTAGCGCTTGAGTAAGATCTGCAGGCTGTATGTAACCATCTTCTGGATGTTGTATTGCACCAACTAACCCATCTATATTACATAAGGGCCAAATTTCTTTAACTTGTTCAGGTTTTAAAAATTTGACATTTACACCAATAGTTTTGGCTACTCCAGCATATTGGTGATACTCGTCCATTCTATCATTTGTTTGTGCCAATCTAATATTTGAAACGACACTGAAACCTACTTTTTTTCCGGTTTCCTTTTCTAGAGATTTATATAATTGAACGGCGTATCTATGTAATTGTCCTACGGAATAACTCATGTTAAAAAGAGGTAACAACCCGGCAGCATGCCATGTTGATCCTGAAGTTAATTCTTTTCTTTCAAAAAGAACAACGTCTGACCAGCCTTTTTTTGCTAAATGATAAAGGGCACTGACGCCAACTACTCCTCCACCAATAACAACTACTTTAGCCTTAGATTTCATAGGTGATAGAATATGATAAATTTTTGTATATTAAAATGATTAAAATTTATCTTACTTTATAGGAAAAACGAGGTTTGTGCTTAAAATTATTTTCAGCAAACGTTTTGGCTTTAACTAAGTTGCCATTTATCTTAATTAGCTGATTATTGATAGTATTCTTTAGAGGCTCAATTTTTTGTTTGGAAATTACAATTTTTTTCTTGCCCTCATCAATAATTTTTTTCTCAAAGTTATTAACTTTTTTTGCCAACCTCTGCTTTTCTCTAATAATAATATGTTCTATAGGAAATTTGCCTGTTGTCTGTTTGACCCCATAGTTTAAAGCTGATGAAATTGACGATTGGACAACTCTTCCTTGAGAAGCGCTTGCACCAGTTCCAACTAAAGTTAAAGATGAAGCAAAGCAGCCTGACAAAAAAATACTGCTTAATACTAAAATTGTAATATTTCTAAACATAACGAATACATAATTGATTCTGCTAATTATAATTAATGACTTATTATTACAATTTCTCGTTAAGTATTAGTAAAAAAATACTTTAAACTTTTGGTTGTGGATTAATTTTCTTAATTAGAGTTTTTGTGAACTACTGTTTTAGACTTATTTTTTAAAATATTATTTATTACTGCAACTCTTAAGTTAATTTTTGAACACAACTCAGGAGTTTGCTCGCAAGGATTTAATTTTGCTTTTGTGGCATTGTAAGTTTTGATCTGATTTTGACTTAAAATGTGTTCTAACGGACCTTTTCCAGTTTCCTTCTTAATCGCCAAACTAGCTCCTTGGGTCGCTACAGATTGAATTGATTTTCCTTGAACTATGCCCGCACCTGTTCCAACGTATGTTAGCGAAGATGCATAACATCCGGAAAGTAAAAAGCCTGATAAAACTAAACCAATTATCTTCCTCATTTATTTACTCCCTAAAACGAATCAAACCACAAAACTGTGCATAAATATACAGATTTTTTGAAAGAAAATACAACCTATAGTTTTCCTTAATTTATTGACTTTTTAGATGTTAAATTGGGTTTTTAATTAAATCTTGATGAGCTATATGGCGAGAGATCAAGATTAGTTTTTTCATTTGCTAAAAGGCCAGCAACTATTTTTCCAGTAATAGCTCCCAAAGTCCACCCTAGATGTTGATGTCCAAAAGCATAAATAATGTTCTTGTTATTTTTGGATGGTCCCATGACAGGAAGAAAATCAGGTAGCGTGGGTCTAAAACCTAACCATTCATCTTGGTGCTGTTTAAGTTGCGGTAAAAGTTCTTTCGCACAATTAACAATGTATTGTATCCTTTTTTTTGAAGGTGGATTATCTAAGCCACCCAATTCTACAGTGCCAACTGCTCTTAATCCTTGATTCATAGGGGTCAGCCCAAAACCTCTATCTAAAAAAATAATTGGTCTTTTAATTAAATTATCCATTCCCTTAAAATGCACATGATAACCTCTTTCAGTTTCTAAGGGAATTTTTTCTCCTAATTGGTCTGTAAACTTCTTAGAAAATGCACCACATGCTAAAACTGATTTTTCAAATTTGTATTCTTTTTTTTCAGTTTTAATAACGGTTTCTTTTTCGTTTAATTGCTTTAAAGTCTTCACATCTTCATTAATAAATTTTCCACCTTTTTTTAAAAAAAGTTCAAATATTTTTTTAGTTATTCCATGAGGATCCCTCGCATGATATGCGTAATCGTAGAAGCAACCTCCGGTAAAAACAGGTTTTATATTTGGTTCTAATTCTAATATTTCTTTCACGGTCAATATTTTCTGTTTAACGCCCAGGTCTTCTCGTGTTTTAATCTCTAAATTTCTACTTTTTAAATTTTTATTGGTCCATACGTATATTATGCCTTTTTGATCGACTAAATTTGTTGTGTCTATCTCCTGAAAAATTTCCTCATATGCATCCATAGAATGATTCAAAATTTGATGCATATATTTTGCAGTATGAAGCATAGATTTTTTATTACAATTCTTTAAATAGTTAAATATCCATGGCAACATTTTAGGAATATAATTCCATTTCAATGCTAAAGGACCATTGGAACTCATTAGCATTTTTGGAACGTCATACATAATATCGGGTCTATTTAGTTGTAACACAGCATAAGGTGAGAAATGTCCTGCGTTCCCGTAAGAGGCCATCATTCCAGGTTCTGTTCGATCAAATATTGTTGTCGGAATGTTTCTTTTAAGAAGCTGTAAACCGATACAGACCCCTTGTATTCCAGCGCCAATGATTCCTACTGATGAACAATTAATATTAGACATACATATCTTATAAAAGAAACTTTCAAGTATTCAAGTGTGTAAGATTGTACTTATTTAATTAATTGCTAGCTACTATTTTAGGCCTGCTCTTTTTAGATTTATCTTTATCTTTTTCTTTGTTTTCCTTGGCCTCTATTGAGTCTAATCTGAATTCGTTTTGTGCTGCTTCTAAACTAGTACTTTCAGTCTTCTTAATGTAACCAGTTATATCAGCTCCTTCTTCTGTTTTTAAACTTTCACTAAATAAAATGTCTCCTTTAACCACTGCAGTGTTACCAATGACTATTTTTTTGGCAACAATTTTTCCCTCGAGATGACCATAAATTTCAATTTTATCAGTCTCGATTGGACCCACTATAGATCCTGTTTCTTTAATTATAAGATCATTAGTATAAACCGGTCCTTTTATTAATCCTGCTATGTCTATTGCTCCAGAAGTTCTCAGTGTGCCTTCTAACGAAAAGGTCTCACTAATCAATGATCTACCAGAGTCATTTAACGGTCTTGGATTATTGGGTTTTTTACTTCCAAACATTTTGTTATTTCAGCAAATTATCAACAACTTTGCAACTAATAAAAATGATTATTTTGGGTCGAATTTTATATCTTTGGTTGTATTAACCTAGTGGCTCGTCTTTGTGTATTTTGAAACTCATTGCAATTCCCAGGCCAAACATCATAGCCAGCATTGATGATCCACCATAAGAGAGTATTGGTAATGGAGCGCCTACAATTGGTATTAAGCCTAATACCATCCCCATGTTTACAGCTACATATACAAAAAAGGCTGTTGCGAAACTAAAACAATACAGCTTTCCGAAAGCATCTCTGGTTATATTACCAATACTAACTAATCTCCATGTAATAAGTAGATACAGCAACAGAATTACACAGGAACCAAAAAAACCAAATTCTTCAGAGAATAAGGTGAAAATAAAATCTGTATGCTTTTCTGGTAAATAGTCTAGATAACTTTGTGAACCATTTAAAAAACCTTTTCCAAATAATCCACCAGATCCAATAGCTATTTTAGACTGAGTAATTTGATAACCTGCCCCAAGTGGATCTCTTGTTGGATCTAAAAAAGTTAAAATTCTAGACTTCTGGTAAGGTTTTAAAAAGGAAATTGCGACTGGAGCAACTGATAAAAAAATAACGCTAAAATAGGCAAAGAATTTCATTTTTACCCCTGCGAGCCAAATCACAATTACTCCACCAGCTGCAATTAAAAAAGCTGTTCCAAGATCTGGTTGTGTAACAACCAATATCACTGGAAAAAGTAATGCTATAAGGGGACGGAGTAAAAATTTAATTCTGTTTACATCGGTAGAAGAAATTCTATGATAATACTTTGCCAAAAATAAAATTAGACTTATTTTCATTAATTCTGATGGTTGTAAATTAATAAAATAAAGATTTAGCCATCTTTGTGATCCTGATGAACTTAAACCAAAATATTTTACTAAAATTAACAGCGAAAGTACGCCAACGTAGATAAATGTAGTTGAACTATACCAAAAATTTATTTTTACAAATGAAATAATAATAAAAAGAATAAAAAAAACAATAAATCTTACAATATGGCTTTTCGTATGATAAGCAAATTCTCCTGCGTCGGTAGAGTACATGGCAAAAAAACTTATAATTCCTAAAGTTAAAATTGAGAAAAATAATAATAAATCAATTGATAAAATTTTATCTTTAAGAGTTAAGCGTGATTGAATTGATCCAGGTCTAAACATTAGGCTGTTTCTCCAAAAGTTCTTTGAGACTCTCTTAAAGAATGTTTTTCTAGAACTTTTTTAATAACTTGTTTTGCTATCGGTGCTGCGCTTTTGCTTCCTGAACCTCCGTGTTCAACCAAAACACTTATTGCATATCTTGGTTCTTTGTATGGTGCAAATGCTACAAATAAAGCATGGTCTCTTTGCTCGTATGGAAGATCTTCATTTTTTATTTCTAATTCTCTTTGTAATTCTGTAAATCTTCTTACCTGTGATGTTCCGGTTTTTCCTGCATAAACTAATTCTTTTTTAGTTAATCTTGAACGGTAAGAAGTACCTAGCGGTTCATTAGTTGCACCAAATAAAGCGTCTTGAACAAATTTAATATTTTCCTGGTTTCTAAATAAACTTTTGTATTTAAATTTTGCAATAAATTCATACAAAGTACCTACATCATCTGGGAACAAGTTTTTGTTGTTAATAAATTCCTCAAGACCATTAAATTTTTCTTCATTAGTATCAAGAATTAGTCTTGGCTCAATTTTATATCCGCCATTCGCAATCTGAGCCATCATTAAACACAACTGTAAAGGAGAAGTTTGCCAGTAGCCTTGGCCAATTCCAGCATGAAGAGTTTCTCCGAGATACCAATTTTTTCCTATATATTTTTTTTTCCATTCAGTGTTTGGAACTACTCCGCTCCTTTCTTCAAACAAATCAGTTAAAACAGGTTTGCCTAAACCAAATTTTCTCGCCGTTTCTGCAAGTCTATCGATGCCCAGTTTTCTTGCAACTTCGTAAAAATATACATCGCATGATTGTTTCATTCCTTCTCTCATATTTACAAAACCATGCCCCTTTTTTTTCCAACAATGATATTTCTGTCCGTAAAGTTCTATATGTCCCTGGCAACGAATTGTAGTTTTTGGATTAAACACATCATTTTCCAATGCACTTATAGCTGATAAGAGTTTTATTGTTGATCCTGGTGGGTAAAGTCCAGCAACAGCCTTATTAATTAAAGGTTTGTCCCTATGTTTTATAAGACTATTCCAGTCTTTTTTATTAATTCCATGAACAAATTTATTTGAGTCAAATATCGGTGATGAAACCATTGAAACAATATCTCCTCTGTAAATATCCATTACACACACTGTTCCTGATTTACCTTCGAGTAATTTTGATGAGAGCTTTTGTACATCGAGATCCAAGGTTGTCCTGAAGTTTTCACCTGATTTACCAGGATCAATTGAAATTTCTTTAATTCTTTTGCCGTAGGCATTTACTTCGTATCTTTTATATCCAACATCTCCAATAACTTTAGAGTCCAGCTTGTTTTCTAGACCTGTTTTTCCAATTCTGGTTCCTGTTGCGATTTTATTTTGTAAATATTCTTTTGTTTGAAGATCTTTTTTACTAGCCTTTGAAACATAGCCAATTACATGCGCAGAGGAAGGTTCTTTGTAAAGTCGCGCAACTGAAACGACAGGTTCTACGCCCTGTAAATCGTGTAAAAAAAGGTTTATTCTTGAGAAATCTGACCAATTTAAATTATCAGATATTATAACGGGATCCCAAGGTTTTTGAGACTTAATTTTTTTTCTAATTTTTGTTATATCTTTTTCAGACAAATTCAAAATTGATTTTAACCTAAAAAATAAGACTTCTAAATTTTCTGAATTCTCAGGAATTACATGAAGTTGGTAAACCTGTCTATTAGAAGCTATTTCTTTTCCAAAATAATCGTTTATTAAACCTCTTGGCGGTGCAAACTTCCACTCTCTAAAACGGTTTTTATCAGACAGAGTTTTATATTTTTTGCTTTCAGTTATCTGAAGAGAAATTAATCTTCCAACAAT
>CACMMU010000014.1 GCA_902614835.1 uncultured Pelagibacteraceae bacterium
GTGGGGGCATTAAGTTGCCTGAATTTTTAATTGACGATTTATATACAAGGGAAAATAAATCTAAAATTTTAAGTTATCTTGATTTGGAAAAAATTTATTCAAAAAAGGAAATAACCACTAAAGAATATGAAGAATTCTATGAAAAAAATAAAAACTTTTTTCAAGACAAATTTTTAACTTTTCGGTATTTAGAGTTAACCCCGCAAGCTTTAATAGATAAAAATGATTTTAATGAAGATTTTTTTAAAGAAATAGAAAAAATTGAAAATGATATCTTGGATGGAAAAGAATTTGAACAGATAGCATTATTAAATAAAAATAATATTAAAAAAGTAAATAAAATTAATTCAAAGAAGTTAAAAGAGAATGGTGACGTATTTAATATAGATAACAAACTTCTTGCTGAAATATTTAAAATTGAAAAAATAAATATTCCAACCTTTATTAATTTTGAGAACAAATTTTTTGTAGGTGAAATACTTAATATAGAAAATAAAATTTTAGATATTAATAATCAAAATGTTAAAGAAACAATAACCAAACAATTAAAAATACTAAACCTAATACAAGAAAATGCGTCGTTGAGTGTTAAAATTAATGAAAAGAAATTTGGTGAGAAAGAAATGATGGAACTATCAAAAAAATACAATGTTCCAATTGAAAAAATAAAAATAAAAAATATTTTGGATGATTCTAAGTTTAGTAAAGTCTTGTTAGAACAAATTTATAGTTTTAGCTCCGGACAAATTTTTACTGTAACTGACTACCCAATTGCAAAAAAAAACTTCCTGGTTAAGATTGATAACGAAATAGATCCAACGATTAATCGTTCAACAGATATTTATAGAAAGTATGCAGAAAAAGCTAATGCTGATTATATTTCAAAAGTTTACAAATCATATGATAGTTATATAAATTCAATTTATAAAATAAATATTAATGAAAAAGTTCTAGAAAGATTAATCAACTCTATTTAATGAAACTAAATTCAAGTTTTGAGAAATTTAAAAGTTTACATAAAAAAAAAATAAATCAAATAATTTTTTATTCTGAAGATTGTAAAAATTATTCATTTATTGAAAATTTATATAAATTTATTCTAATTAAAAAAAATAGTTTTATTTTTGAGTCTGTTGAAAAAGGTACTATTAGAGGAAGATACACTATTATTGGTTTTAACCCCGACCAAATTTTAAATATTGAGAATAATAAAATTGTAATAAATAATTTTAAAAAAAAACAAATAATTAAAAAAGATGTCCTTAAATATTTGAATGATTTATTGGAAAATTTTAAGGTAAAATCTCCAAATAATTTGCCTAGAATGGCCTCTATGCTTGTAGGCTATTTTTCCTATGACATAATCAGATTAATCGAAAAAATTCCAAATAAATGTAAAAATGATATAAAAATTCCTGATATACGTTTAATTAGACCTAAATCATTAGTTATATATGACAATTTTAAAAAAAAAATTTTCTATATTCAGAATATATTTAAGGATGAGCAAATTAATAATTACGATCTAAAATACCAGTCTATTAAAACTACTTTTAAAGAATTAAAAAATTTTGGAAAAATAAAACTTCCTGAAAATTTTCATAAAAATAAGAAAAAAATTAAAATAAAATCAAATATATCCAAAACAAATTTTAAAAGAATAATTCTAAAAGCTAAGAATTATATTAAGAAAGGAGATATTTTCCAGGTGGTATTAAGTCAACGATTTGAGGCTGAAATAAGTAAACCTCCCCTTGAGATTTATAATACTTTAAGAACTTTAAACCCTTCTCCTTTTATGTTTTATTTTAATTTTGATGATTTTCAAATTTTAGGGAGCAGTCCTGAAATCCTGGTACGATTATTAGATGGAAATGTAACTATTAGACCTATTGCAGGGACAAGACCAAGGGGTAAAAATAAAAAACAGGATAAAAAACTTACAACTGAATTATTAAAAGATCCTAAAGAAATAGCTGAACACTTGATGCTTTTAGATCTTGGACGAAATGATGTTGGTAAAATATCGAAAATGAATAGCGTCAAAGTAACAGAAAAATTTAAAGTAGAAAAATACTCACACGTTATGCACATTGTTTCAAATGTTACGGGAAAGCTTAAAAAGAATTCCTCTCTTTTTAAAACCTTTTTATCAGGTTTTCCGGCAGGAACTGTAAGTGGGGCGCCCAAAATTAGAGCTATGGAAATAATTGATGAATTAGAAAAATCAAAAAGAAAACTTTATGCTGGTGGCATAGGGTATTTTACTGGAAATCAAGACTTTGATACTTGTATAGCTTTAAGAACAGCGTTAATAAAAGATAAAAAAATTTATGTTCAATCAGGTGCTGGTATAGTAGCAGATAGTAATCCTAAAAACGAATTCAATGAAACAGTAAATAAAGCTAAAGCTTTGCTTAAAGCAATAAATTAAATGAAAACTTTATTAATAGATAATTACGATAGTTTTACCTACAATCTTTATCATTATCTTTTAATTCAAAAATGTAAAGTTGATGTAGTAAGAAATGACAAAATAAATACTAGGGAAATTTTAAAAAAAAAGTATAAAAAAATTGTTATTTCCCCTGGCCCAGGGACTCCTGACCAGGCAGGAAACTGCTTGAAAATTGTAAAAGATCTCTCAAAAAAAATTCCAATTCTTGGTGTTTGTCTTGGTCATCAAGTTATTGGTCAAGCATTTGGTGCGAAAATTATAAATGCAAAAAAACTTATGCATGGAAAAACTAGTAAAATTTCACATGATAAGGTTGGAATTTTCAAAGGGTTAAAAAATAACCTTGTAGGAACTAGATATCACAGTCTCATAGTCGATGAAAAAACCTTAAACAAAGACTTCATAATTACGGCTAAAACAAAAGATAACGTAATCATGGGAATTATGCATAAAAGGTATAATTTACATGGGGTTCAATTTCACCCAGAAAGTATAAACACCAAAGAAGGTATGAAGTTAATTAAAAATTTTCTAAATTTTAAATAAAATGGACGAAATTATAAAAAAACTTAACAACAAACAAAATTTAAATTTTGAAGAGAGTAAGTCAATTTTTGAGAAAATAATGTCCGGAAAAGTTAAAGATGAACAAATTCACGATTTTTTAATCGCCTCTTCTGAAAAGGGTGAAACTTCTGATGAAATAGCTGGGGGTGTTTATGTTTTAAGAGAAAAAGCAACTAAGGTAAACGTTCCAGAGGGAACAGTTGATACGTGCGGTACGGGTGGCGATGGAAAGAATACATTAAATATTTCTACTGCTGCAGCACTTCTTCTTTCTAGTTTTGGAGTAAAAGTTGCAAAACATGGTAATAAATCTGTTTCTTCTAAATGCGGTTCTGCTGATGTGTTGGAAAAACTAAATATAAATATAAACCTTGGACCGAAAGATGTTGAGACAAATATAAATAATAATAATTTTGGGTTTATGTTTGCTCCCGGTTATCACTCAGCAATGAAATATGTAGGACCGGTTAGAAAAAAAATCGGTAAAAGAACCATATTTAATTTGATCGGACCCTTAAGTAGTCCAGCAAAAGTTAAAAGGCAGGTTGTCGGAGTTTTTGACAAAAAGTTACTTAAGATTTTTGCTGAAGCACTTAAAAATTTAAATTTAAAAAAAGCATTAATAGTAAATAGCCAAGATGGTCTTGATGAAATTTCCCCATACTCAGATACTAACATTGTTGAACTTTACGATGGTAAGATTAAAGAATTTGTTTTAACTCCAAAAGATTTAGGTATTAAAGCAGATAATTTTAATAATATTGTAGGAAAAGATCCTGAGTATAATGCTGAAAAAATGAAAGAAATATTCCAAGGTAAGGATAATGACTTTTCAATTGCTGTCTGTTTAAATGCTGCTGCAGGCTTAATAGTATCGGAAAAATCTAAATCATTTAAAGAAGGATATGAAGCATTGAGAAAGCATATACTTTCCGGAAAGGTTATTAATCATATTTCAAATTTAAAATAATGATAAATACTTTAAAAAAAATAATTTCTGATAAGAGAGAAAATATAGAAAAATATAAAAAATCTCATAGCATTGAAGATCTACAAAAAAAAATATCTTCATATAAAAATTACTTAAATTTCAAAGATGGATTAAAAAAAAATGAAATATCTGTTATAGCGGAAATTAAAAAAGCAAGTCCATCTGCTGGGATTATTGTGGAAAATTATGATCCTGTAGCAATCGCCAAGCAGTACTTTAATTCCGGTGCATGTTGCCTTTCACTTTTAACAGAAGAAAATTACTTTAAAGGAAAGTTAGAACATATTTATAATGTCAAAAAAGAGGTCAAATTACCAATATTATGTAAGGATTTCTTTGTTGATCCTTTTCAGGTCTATCTTGCAAAAAGTTTTGGTGCAGATGCTATTTTAATTATCCTTGCTGCTATTGACGAAAAAACAGCAATAGAGATTTATAGTGTCGCTGAAGAATTGAATATAAGCACAATAGTAGAAGTGCACACTGGGGAGGAAGTTAAACAAGCTCTTAATTTTGAGAACGCAATTATTGGTATTAATAATAGAGACCTTAAGACCTTAAAAACAGATATCAAAACAACTTATGATTTACACAATATGCTGGTTGGTCATTCTGGTCCCATTGTTTGTGAAAGTGGAATAAAGTCTGAGAAAGAAGTAGAAGAGATAGTGAAAAAAACAAAAATAAATAACTTTCTTATTGGTGAATCACTTTTAAAAGATCTAAACAAGAACTCCTCTTTACTTAAAAAAATTCTTCAAATTACCCCGTAAATACTGGCTTATTTAACATTGATATTAAGGTAGAACTTTTGTAGAACAGAAATGTACAGGATTTGTTCTATGCTTACAAAAAAACAAAAAAACTTGTTACTTTTTATAAATAAGAAAATCAGATCGACTGGTGTGTCTCCGTCTTATGAGGAAATGAAAAACTCACTCAACCTCAAGTCGAAATCTGGAATTCATAGATTAATATCAGCTTTAGAAGAAAGAGGTTTTATAAAGAGACTCGCCCATAAAGCTAGAGCTCTTGAGGTGATCAAACTTCCTGAAAACGCTAGTGCACACGATTTGTTTAATAGTTTTACGCCAAGCGTTATCAAAGGTGGATTAGATAAGAATGCTAATAAGTCTACTAAAATTTCTGTTCTAGGATCTATTGCTGCAGGAACACCAATAGAAGCAATTCAACAGGAAGTTGATAAGGTTAATTTACCTGCTGACTTTAATAAAAACGATGATCATTTTGGACTGCGGGTAAAAGGTGATTCAATGATTGAAGCTGGTATTAATGATGGTGATACAGTCATCATTAAAAAGAGTTCTAATGCAGACAATGGTCAAATAGCAGTAGTTCTGATTGACAATGAAGAAGCAACTTTGAAAAGGATTAGAAAAAAAGGAAATACCATTGCTTTAGAAAGTGCCAACAAGAAATACGATACTAAAATATACGCTGCAAAAAGAATTAAGATTCAGGGAAAATTGGTTTCTTTATATAGAAACTTCAACTAAAATAGTTTAATTTCAATTCATGGCTTTTATTTGTAGGTTTGCACCCTCACCAACAGGACCTTTGCACATCGGCGGTGTTAGAACAGCTTTATTTAATTGGCTATTAGCAAAAAAAAATAAAGGTAAATTTTATCTCAGAATTGAAGATACAGATAAAGAAAGATCGAAAGATGAATTTAAAAAACAAATTTTAGACTCACTTGCCTGGATTGGTCTTAATCATGATGATAAAGAATATATTCAATCATTAAATATAAAAAAGCATAAAGAAATTGCTGAAGAACTCTTAAAAAAAGGTTTTGCTTACAAATGCTTTTGCTCAGAAGAAGAAATTAAGGAGCAAAAAGAAAAATGTAAAAAACAAGGTATACCTTATCTTTATAATAGAAAGTGGAGAGATCAAGAAAATCTTGAAGTGCCAAAAAATATTAATCCTGTTATTAGATTTAAAAGTAAAATTTCTGGAAACTCAGTTGTTAAAGATCTGGTTCAAGGAGAAATTAGCGTTGCAAACTCAATTATTGAGGATTTCGTAATTCTACGAAAAGATGGTTCACCAACTTATCAATTATCCGCTGTTGTTGACGATCATTTAATGAAAATAACGCATGTCATACGTGGAGATGATCACAAAATAAATACTTTTAAACAAAAACAAATTTATGAGGCAATGAAATGGAATATTCCTGAATTTGCTCACATACCTTTAATTCATAGTGAAAAAGGGTCTAAGTTGTCTAAGAGAGATAACTCATCAACTATAAATGATTATATTAAAATTGGAATTTTATCTGATGCCTTAAGAAACTATTTGTTACGTCTAGGATGGGCCCATAAAGATAAAGAAATCTTCACTTTAGAAGAAAGTATTAAACTTTTTGATTTAAAGGGTGTGGGAAAATCACCATCAAAATTGGATATGTCAAGAATACTTTCTTTAAATGAACATTATATTAAACATGTAGATGAAAAAGACCTCTATAAATTCTTAAAGATCTTTGCTGAAAAATTTAAAAAACCTATCAGCTCATCTAGGGAAACTTTGATTATAAAATCTATTAATTTTCTCAAAAATAAGGCTAAAACACTTGAGGATATTTATCAAAATGCTCAATATATACTTAATGAAAATATTAAAATTTCAGTAGAAGATTCAAAACTTTTAGATTCTAATTCTAAAAAAATTATTCAAGATTTTCACGCTGAGTTTAAGAAAATGGAAATTTTAAACAAAGAAAATCTAGAAAAAACAATTAATAATTTAATTAGTAAATACAAAACAAACTTTAAAGGAGTTGGGCAACCGCTGAGAATTGCTTTGGTTGGGTCAAGATTTGGTCCAGGTATTTATAATATTATTCTCTCTCTTCCAAAAGAGGAAGTGGTTAAGAGACTTTCTAAAATTAATTAAATTTATTTCATTAATTAAAGCTTGACGATTTTATATCTTGCACGTATAAAAGAACAAATCAAGAACATTTATGAAGCTAAAATTACCTTTTTATATTCACAAAGTTGGTGCCGGATTTCCATCTCCTGCTACCGATTATATAGAAGATGACGTAGATCTAAATTCCCACCTAATTAAAAATGCACCAGCAACTTTTATAATAAGAGTTCAAGGAAAGTCTATGAATAGTGTTGGAATTTATGATGGAGATTTACTAGTTGTCGATAGAAGCATTGATCCAAAAAATTCTTCAACTGTAATAGCTAATGTAAATGAAGAGCTGGTGGTGAAAACTTTTTTAAAAGATAAAGAAAAAAATTATTTAACGTCAGGTCCAAAGAAAATTGAATTAAATGAAAATCCAAACGTAATTATTTGGGGAGTGGTTACATATGTCATCCATAAATTACACTAAAAATAAAATTGCACTCGTTGACTGTAATTCTTTTTATGTTTCCTGTGAAAGGTTGTTCAAACCAAAAATACAATATAAACCAGTAGTAGTATTATCAAATAATGATGGCTGTGTAATTTCTAGATCTAATGAAGCTAAGGCATTAGGAATAAAAATGGGTGAACCATATTTTAAAGTTAAAGAATTAATCAAAAAACATAAAGTTTATATTTTTTCATCTAATTATGCATTATACGGAGACTTATCACGAAGGGTTATGAAAGTATTAAAAACTTTTTCACCTAATGTTGAGATATATTCTATTGATGAGGCATTTATTGATTTATCTTTTTTAGATGAAAAAAGTATAGAAGATTATGGAAAGGAAATAAGAAAAAAGGTATTGAGGTGGACAGGTATACCAACAAGTGTTGGTATATCATCAACAAAAACACTTAGTAAAGTTGCAAATCATATCGCCAAAAAAGAAAAAGCAGGGGTTATTTATTTAAATCAAGGTATAGATGAAAAACTCAAAAAATTTCCTATAGGAGATGTTTGGGGTGTAGGAAAACAATTATCTAAGTTTTATATCAAAAACGGTATAGAAAATGCTTATCAATTAAGAAAGGCATCAAATACTTGGATAAAAAAAAGTACAAATGTATTAGGCTCAAGGACAGCAATGGAATTAAGAGGAATAACATGCATTGGTTTGGAAACACACGAGGGAAAAAGAAAAAATTGCTGTGTATCACGATCTTTTGGAAAAAAAGTAACAGATATACAAAAATTAGAAGAGGCTGTAACTACCTATTGTCTAAATGCAGCTGAAAAAATAAGGGGAGATAACCAAATTTGTAAAGCGTTAACAGTCTTTATTAGAACAAGTCCCTTTAATAAAAATAGAAAATACTATTCAAATGGATTAACTATTGATCTTCCAATAGCAACAAGTGATAGCATTGAGTTAATTAAAAATGCAAGAAAAGCACTAAAAAGTATATACAAACCTGGTTATTATTATCAAAAAGCTGGAATAATTTTATCAAAATTAAGAGATTCTAATGGTAATGACATCAATTTACTAACGCCTCTGCTCGAACAAAAATCAAAACAATTAATGAAAGCGATTGACTACACAAATATGAAATATGGGAGACATGCAATTAGTATTGCAAATGCAGGGATAAGCAAGGGATGGAAAATGAGAAGAGAACATTCTTCAAAGATAGATACAGCCTCCTTTGATTATTTGCCAAAAATAAGTGCGTCATAATTATTCCAAATCCACATTGATAATAAGGTGAAAAATTGTTTATAAAAGTTTGTGGAAAAAAATATATACATAATACATGAAAATGATGAATGGTTAATACCATTAAGAGAAAGTTTTAAAAAAATAAATGCTCCATTCAAAGAATGGCATATGGATAAGGAAAGTTTCGATTTTAAAAAAAATCCACCAAATGGAATTTTTTATAACCGTATGAGTGCAAGTTCACATTCTAGAGGTCATAGGTATGCTCCAGAAAATACGAAAGATGTATTGGGTTGGCTGGAAAAAGATAAGAAAAGAGTAATAAATAATTCAAGAGCGTTAGAATTAGAAATAAGTAAAAAAAAACAATACGAAGAGTTGAAAAGATTTAATATTAATTTTCCAAAAACATATTATGCAAAAGATATAAAAGAGATAATAGAGAATTCTAAAAAATTTAATAAACCATTTATTACGAAACATAATAGAGGTGGCAGAGGTTTAGGGGTAAGATACTTTAAGAATACTTCTGAACTTGAAAATTATGTGAATAAAAACTTTGAAAACTCAATTGATGGAACAACATTGTTACAAGAATACATTGACTCAAATCCTAAAGTAATAACAAGAGTGGAGTTTGTTAAAGGGGAATTTTTATATGCTGTTCAAGTAGATGCTTCAGATGGTTTTGAATTATGTCCGGCAGATGAGTGTAATGTTGAAGAAAAATTTTGTCCTGCAAATCCAGATGGAAATAAATTTATGATTCTAAAAAATTATGAGAACCCTGAGATAAAAAAATATGAAGCTTTATTAAAATCAAATGGTATTGAGATTGCTGGTATAGAATATATTAAGGGTAAAGATGGAATGCATTACACATACGACATAAATACAAATACAAACTATAATTCAATTGCAGAGAGAAAAAGTAACTTAAAAGGAATGGATTCAATTGCAACATTCCTTTACAATGAATTAAGAAAATAAACTTTAGGGGTGTCTATCAAGACTGAGAACAAACCCTAGGAACCTGACCGGTAATTCAGTGAGGGAGTATGAAAATAAAATTAGCACTTGAGTGGTTTATAAATCCTGATCATCTACCATTTATTGTAGGTTTAGATAAAGGTTTGTATAAAAAAAATAATATAGAATTAGAAATTGTTGAACCCGAAGGTCACTATGATGGGTTTAAAGAATTAGCTCAAAATAATATTCAATTGGCAACTAATGAGCCTTTGCACCTAATTGAAAAATACCAAAAAAATATTTGTTCAATTGGAAATTTTTTTGAGACAAATGGAGGTATTATTTTTACAACAAAAGGGTACGATAATTTAATTAATGGGAAAGAGGTTAAAATTACTTCACCAGTAAGCAATCCAGTTACAGACAAAATAGCTAACGATATTATCCAAAGGTATTTAAAAAAGATTAATAAAACTAATAACGATATTAAAATTGTAGCTAATGATTTTTATCATATTAAACATCTTAAAGCTGGATTTGATGCTGCCTGGTTATGTTTTGAAAATTTTGAAGGTGTTGAGTCTAAACTAGAAGGTTTAGAAGTAAAAAAATTATATCTTGAAGATGTTCGAATACCCAATTTTTGTGCTCTAGATGTATTTGCTTCTAAGTCTTTTGCTAATGAAAACAAAAATTTAATAAACGAATTTAAATCTATGACTCAGAAAAGTATCAAAATTTTAAGTACAGATTTAGATTATTCAAAATCTTCTTATTATGCATATACAAAAACAAAACCCAGTCCTTTGATGGATAATATTATTAAAGATACAATTCACAGATTTAAAAATCCCTTTGAGAATTCAAAGGCTAAATGGAAAAACTTGCATCAATACGTAGTTACTCAAAAAATTTCTGATATATCAGATGCGCAATATAGTGATATGTTTATTTAGTGTTAGGATAGAGCTTTATTGGGACCGGGCTCAAGAAAGGTTGCTTATTAACACGGAGCTAGCAATTTCAGATGATTTTTCTGTCTTGAAATCACTAATAATTCTCTGTGTTTTTGTTATTTGTTTTTCCATAGCCTGTTTATCACTTAAAAGTTTATCAACAGTATTATAAATATTAGTTGGATTGCATTTAGATTGCAATAACTCAGGAATTACTTCTTCATTAGCAGCAATGTTAATAATGTTTGCAAATTTAACTTTGACTAACATTTTAACAATAAAAAAATTAATCATACCCATCTTATAAATAATGATGGACGGTATTTTTACATTACAGATTTCCAAAGATATAGTTCCAGATTTTGCTATGGCAAAAATAGATGATTTTAGTATATGTGATTTAATTTTTTCATCCCCTATGGCACCACAATTCTTAAATCCTTCTTTTAATAAAAGATTTTGGATTAATTGTACATGTTCAGTTGTAGAGTGAAAAACAAAAAATAAATCCTCGTAACTCTCATTCATTTTTTTAACAAATTTCAATAATATTGGAGTTAAAACATTAATCTCAGACAATCTACTTCCGGGATAAATGGAAAAAATTTTTTTATTATCTTTAATGATTTGGCTAATATCAACTTTACTTTTATCCCCTTCCTCTAATAAAGGATGTCCTGTAAAGGTTGATTTAATACCTTCTTTATCAAAGTATTTCTTCTCAAAAGGAAATAATAATAAAACATGATCTAAAAATGATTTAAGTTGCTTAACTCTATCTTCTCTCCAAACCCAGACTTGTGGTGCCACAAAATGAATTGTTTTTATATTTGGATCTTTTTTTTTAACTTCTTTTGCTACACGTAGAGTAAAATCAGGACTGTCTACAGAAAATAAAATATCGGGTTTGTACTTAAGTATTTCTTTAACCGTCTCATTAATTTTTCTTTTAATTTTAAAGATGTTCATTATAACCCTGGTAAATCCTAAGTATGTAACTTCTTTTAAATCATAAAGAGACTTAATACCTAAAGCTTTTAAATTTTCACCGCCAACAGATAGGTATTCTATATCTGACCTTGAATTTTTTAGATGAGAAATAACTTTTGAAGCTAATTTATCTCCTGAAGGTTCGCCGGTTAATATAAAAATTTTTTTCACTTATACATTCTCCAGAGTTCTCCTTTATCCGACAACATATAGAGTTCACCTGTTTCCTTATGAATTTTTATATCTCTTATTCTTCCAATTTTACCTCTAAAAATAATTTCTTCACTAATAAATTCATTACTTTTAAATCTAATTTTTCTTAAAGATTGATCTTTAAGTGATGTAATTAAAGCGTCACCATTCCATTCATCAAATGCCTTGCCCTTATAAATTACCATTGCACTTACAGCTATTGAGGGCACCCAATACTTAATTGCTTTTGTAAATCCTGGTTTCCATTTAGGACCAATTTTTGAGCCAGAATAGTTTGTTCCACCCCATCCTAAAATTTTCCAACCATAATTTTCTCCATACTCAGCAGTACCAAACCAGTCACCTCCTCTAGCACCGTGGTTTGTCATATAAACTTTATTATCAAAAGGTGATAAAGCCATCCCTTGGGGGTTTCTAACACCTATTTGATATATTTCAGGTAACCAATTTTTTTTATTTTTAAACTTTGGATTATCTTTAGGAACAGAGCCATCTAGGTTTATCCTTATCACACTACCAGGGTGTTGGGTTGCATCTTGAGCAATCATTCCCTTTCCTCTTTCACCCGCTGTAATATAAAGATGTTTGTCTTTTATAACCAATCGTGATCCAAAATGATATCCAGAGTCAATTGGTGGTTCAGCTCTAAAAATATTTTGAAATTTAATATTTTTTTTATTAAATTCACCTTTGGCAACTGAAGTACTTGACTTCCAGTCTCCCCGATTTTCAGAATATGAAATGTAGATTTGTTTATTATCATATAAAACATCGAGTAATCCTCCTTGACCAACTTCTAGGACAGAAAGATTGTGTTCTATATTAAAAATTTTTTTTTCTATTAAATTTAAGAAATATAATTTTCCAGTTTTTTCCGTAATTATAACGCTGTCAGAATCAATAAAAGATAAACTCCAAGGCTTACCAAGAGAATCTACAATTTTCTCTAATTTAATTTCAAAAGCATATAAATTAGAAGAAATAAAAAAAAATAATAAAACAAATAGATTTTTCATTTTACAGTAATAAACATTCGATTTTTATTAACAAAACTAATACATTTTTTTCTTTCTAAAAAAACGTTTCTTTTAGCTTTCAATACAATACCTTTAAGACCTGCTGATTTGCATTGTCTTAAAGTTTTTAACCCAACTGTCGGTAAATCAATTCTTAAATCTTGTTTTTTCTTTGGAAATTTAACTAATACACCTTTGTGCCTGATCCTTTTACTTTTACATTTCTTTAGCATTTTCTGAGTACCTCCCTTACCTTCTATAGCAATTATTTTTTGGTCTCTGACAACAGCTCCTTGGCTAAAATTATATTGACCTAAACTATTTAATATTGTTATGGCTTTTTTAATATCTAACTTATCATCATTATCGGGTTTAGATTTAGAATAGTTCCCTTTGCTTAGGGTTAATTCAGGATTAAAAGTTAATGAACTAACCGTTTTAATTTTTTCAGTACTAAATATTTTAATTATTTGTTTTAAAATAGCGGCATCACCAAGTTTAGAACTTTTTATAATTCTGGGTATGTAATAAATACCCTTAAAATCCAATCTTAACTTAGAGAAATTTGGTTTTTTAACTTTTCCAGCAAATAGGACTTTATTGCATCTATTTTCTTTTAATATTTTAATAATTTTTCCAAACTGTCCTATAGATACAACATATGAGTTTTTTTCTTTTTTAAAGACTTTATTTTTTGTTAAATCGATAATTACATATCTAAGGTTTCTTTTTTTTATTTTTTTAAGAATTTCTTTTGGAAAACTTGTTTCCCCAAATATTAGTCCAATCATTATTCACTCAACGGAGTGCAAATAGGTCTCTTTTTATCTTTTTCAATAAACTTCGTAACTTCTTGCACTAATTCATTTCCTTTATATTCACCGTTAATTTTTGATATGTTTTCTTGAAGGTTTGCAGAAGAGAATATCTTCTTATATGCTTTATCAAGCTCAATAATTTTTTTATTATCATACTTTTTTCTTCGCAGCCCTATTAAATTAATTCCTTTGAGATAATTTCTGTTCCCAAAAGATAATCCAAATGGGATAACGTCCTTTAAAACACCTGTCATTCCACCAATCATGGCTAGTCGTCCTATTCTGGTAAACTGTTGTACTGCAGAGTTTCCCCCTATAATCACGGAGTCCTCAATTGTAACATGACCGCCTAATGGAACGTTGTTAGCAATTACTACATTATTTCCAATTTTACAATCGTGCGCTACATGTGATGAAATCATAAGTAAACAATTGTTTCCAACAGTAGTTTTGCTTCCACCCCCTACTGTTCCAGGATTAATAGTAACATATTCTCTAATAACGTTATTTTCACCAATCTCTAAACTATTGGACTCACCATGATATTTTAGATCTTGTGGAGCGGTCCCTATGCTAGCAAAAGGATAAATTTTTGTTCCTCTTCCTACTTTAGTATTACCTTCTATATGAACATTTGAAAGTAATTCAACATCGTCGCCTAATTGTACTTCGGGACCAATAAAACAGTACGGTCCAATTTTAACATTTTTCCCAATTTTTGCTTTAGGATCAATAACATTAGATTTGTGTATCATTTGTTTCTATCCACTATTGTGGCTGACCATTCCGCATCTGCCATTTTCTTCTCATTAACCTTTGCGACTCCCTTGTATTTCCATACTCTTCCGTGCGATCTAATAGCTTCAATCTCTAAATGTAACTCACAATCGGGCATTACAGGATTTCTAAAACGAGCTTTTTCAACACTCATCAAATAAACAAGCTTATCTTTATATTCGTTTGGATCAATTCCATGTGCTGTAAGTGCTGCAGCAGCCTGGCCAAAAGCTTCAACTATCAAAACACCGGGCATTACTGGCTGTCCAGGAAAGTGTCCATCAAAAAAGAATTTTCCTTTTTTTACATTTACAATGGCAGTGGCTGATTTTAATGGAACTATATTTATTAATTTTTCAATTAAAAGCATTGGTTCTCTATGAGGGAGCAATTTTTGAATTTCTTCTTTGCTAATACTATTGGACATTAATTTTTACCCTTTTTTAAAAATTCTTTTAAAGGAACAGCTGGATAACCCATGACTGTTGTATTGTCAGGTATATCTTTCACAACTCCACTGCCGCCACCAATTTTTACATTATTTCCAATTTTTAAATGACCTGAAATACCAGCTTGACCCCCAATTGAAACATTATTACCTATTGTTGAACTTCCAGCAAAACCGACTTGACCAGCAATCATACAATTTTTCCCTATCTTTACATTATGTGCTATATGCACTTGATTGTCTAAAAAAGTATTTTCGTCAATAATAGTATCACCAATAGACCCTCTGTCTATTGTACAGTTTGCTCCTAACTCCACTTTATCTTTCAAAATTACTTTTCCTATATGAGGAAATCGAAAATTTTTATCTTTTAATGGAATGAAACCAAAACCCTTAACTCCAATTTTACAGCCATCTTGTATCACAACATCATCACCAATTATTGAATTCTTTATGGTAACATTAGACCCTATTAAACAATTTTTTCCTATTTGAACATTATGTTCAATAACAGTATTACTGGATATAT
>CACMMU010000015.1 GCA_902614835.1 uncultured Pelagibacteraceae bacterium
AACAAATAATGGAACTACTACCGATGGGAAAATAACAATATCTCTTAATGGTAAAAGTGGTTTTTTATTCTCAGCAGTCATTCTCATAATATGGATATTTCAAATGATTATTTCAAGTTAAATAATGTGATTATAAGTATTTGTTTTGCCGCAAGTAATTATGCAACAGATGTAGATTTGCTTTTCGAGTATGTAATAATCGGTTCAGTTTTTCCTTTGACAACTGTTTTATCAACAGTCACTGATTCTACATTTTCCATATCTGGTAAAGAAAACATGGTTTTAAGCAGAATTGACTCTAAAATTGACCTTAAGCCTCTCGCTCCAGTTTTCTTATTTATTGCTTTTTTCGCAATTTCCACCAAAGCGTCATCTCTAAATTCTAAATTGACATCTTCAAACTCAAAAAGTCTTTTGTATTGTTTTAATAGTGAATTTTTTGGTTCCTTTAAAATTTTTACCAAAGAACTTTCGTCTAAATCTTTCAACGTGGCAATTATTGGCATCCTTCCCACAAATTCTGGTATCAAGCCATATTTGATTAGATCCTCAGGCTCAAGTTTTGTAATTATTTCTGAAACAGACTTTTCTTCATAACTTTTCACTTTTGCTCCGAAGCCTATAGATGTGCCTTTTCCTCTGCTCTCTATAACTTTGTCTAAACCTGCAAAAGCACCGCCGCATATAAATAGAATATTTGTTGTGTCTACTTGCAAAAATTCTTGTTGTGGATGTTTTCTTCCACCTTGAGGAGGAACGCTTGCAATGGTTCCTTCCATAATTTTTAGTAATGCCTGCTGTACTCCTTCACCTGAAACATCTCTCGTGATTGAGGGATTTTCGGATTTTCTACTAATTTTATCTACCTCATCAATATAAACGATTCCTCTCTGTGCTTTTTCAACGTTATAATCTGCAGCTTGTAATAATTTAAGAATTATATTTTCTACATCTTCTCCAACATAACCTGCTTCGGTAAGCGTCGTGGCATCTGCCATGGTAAAAGGAACATCCAAAATTCTTGCTAATGTCTGAGCTAATAGTGTTTTACCACAACCAGTCGGACCAACTAAAAGTATATTAGATTTAGATAGTTCAACATCTTTGTTTGTTTTTGATTCGTGACTTAATCTTTTGTAATGATTATGGACCGCTACTGACAAAACTTCTTTGGCATATGTTTGTCCAATAACATAGTCATCTAAAATTTTGCAAATTTCTTTTGGCGTAGGAACTCCCTCTTGATGCTTTATTAAAGAAGTTTTATTTTCCTCTTTTATAATGTCCATACAAAGTTCTACGCACTCATCGCAAATAAAAACTGTAGGGCCAGCGATTAGTTTTTTAACTTCGTGTTGGCTTTTTCCACAAAATGAACAGTAAAGTATATTTTTATTATTTTTATCTGACATAACGAATCAATATTCTTAATTTAAATGTTGGTTTAAGCTAAGGCAAGTGTAAGTTGTGGACTACCCTAGATGTTGTGTATCAATTTCTTTTTTCAACAACTTTGTCTATTAAGCCGAAGTCCTTTGCCTCCTCGGCAGTCAGAAACTTATCTCTTTCAAGTGCTGTTGCTATTTCCTTAACAGATTTTCCAGTGTGTTTAGAGTAAATTTTATTTAAACGCTCTTTGAGTGATAAGATTTCTTTCGCATGTATCTGTATGTCTGTTGCTTGACCCTGAAAACCAGCAGAAGGTTGGTGAACCATAATTCTTGAATTTGGAAGAGAAAATCTTTTTCCTTTTTCTCCTGCTGCAAGAAGGAAGGAACCCATTGAAGACGCTTGTCCTATACACAAAGTAGATACGGGTGATTTAATGTACTGCATAGTATCATAAATACCTAGACCGGAAGTTACTAATCCGCCGGGACTGTTTATATAAAAATATATTTCTTTTTTTGGATTTTCTGATTCTAAAAAAAGTAATTGAGCAGTAACTAATGAAGCTACGTTATCATTTACACCGCCTACCAAAAAAACTATTCTCTCTTTTAAAAGCCTTGAGTATATATCGTAGGCTCTTTCACCTTTGTTAGTTTGTTCAACAACCATAGGGATAAGGTTGTTTAATTGTTCTTCAATTTTACGAATCATAGCAATATCGCTTATACAATTTAAATTGGCTTTTTGCTAATTTTTTCTATTCTATATTTTATTTTTTTGATTTTTTGATGGGTTTTTTGGACTCTTCATTAGTCTCCGTAAATTTTTTAATTATTTCTTCAGCCTCTTTCAAAGTTACACTCTTTTTTGTTAATTTACTTTTTCGTTTTAACAAATCTATAATCTTCTCTTCATACAGTGCTCCTTTTAAACTGGTAGCTGCACTTGGGTTTTTTTGATAATACTCCATAACCATTTTTTCTTGTCCAGGCATATTTTTAATTTGTTTTTGTATTTCAATTTTTATTTCTTCATCGTTAACTTTAATATTATTTTTTTCAGCTATTTGATTTAAAATAATACCAATTTTAATTCTTGATTTTGCTATTTTTTTATTATTTTCTTTATTTTTATCTTTATCTTGATTTTTTAAATTTTGTGAAACAACGTTTGTTTCTTGATCAACAAGATTGGTTGGTAAATCTAAAGAATGTGATTTTTCTATTTGATCTAATATATTTTTTTTTGTTATTGAGTCCAAACTTCTCTTATATTCGTTTGAAATTTGTTTTTTAATTAAATCTTTTAAATCTTTTAAATCTTTAGCACCAATTTTTTTTGCAAAATTATCATCGACATTTGTATCTACGGGTTTTTTTAAATTACCTATCTTACAATAAAATTCGGTCATTTTGTTTGCTAATTCTTTTTTGGGATAATTTTGTGGAAGCTTAACTTTTATAATTTTATTTTCATTTTTTTTTACCCCAATGAGTTGGTTATCAAAGCCTTTTATAAATAAATCCCTACCTAATACTATCTGCAAATTTTTACCTTCACCGCCTTCAAAAGATTTTCCATCAATTTTAGCTGTATAGTCAAAAACTACCATGTCACCCTTTTTTGCTTTCTCATCTCCAGATTTTTCTAAAAAGTTTTGTTGGCTTTTCGCAATTTCGTCTATTCTTTTTTTTATAGTATTTTCGTCAACTGAAATTTCATAATCTGTAACTTTAATATTATCTAATGGTTTTAATTTAACTTCAGGTAAGGTTTCTACTTCTATTGTATAATCAAGATTTTTACCTTCGCCAAAAGTTTTAAGATTAATTTTTGGCTGTCCTGCTACTCTTAATTTGTTATCTTCGATAGCTTTTGTAGATGTTTCTTTTAAAATATTATCTACGACTTCACCATAAATTGCTTTCCCAAACTGATCTTTTATTACCTTGGGTGGAACCTTTCCTGGTCTGAAACCTTTTAAATGAACTTTATCTTTTAATTCATTAAGCTTTTCATCCAATTTTATTTGTATTGTTTTTTTATCAACTAAAACTGACAGACTTATTTTTAAACCTTTTTTTGAAGTTACTTTTACTTTCATAAATAAATGGTGGGCAAGAAGAGACTCGAACTCTTAAGCCTTGCGGCACTAGTTCCTAAGACTAGCGCGTATACCAATTCCGCCACTTGCCCTTTTGTTGTTTGTTATAACAGCAACTTATAGCAACTATTGCTTTTTTGTGAAACTATAAAGTAAGGAGTAAAAAACCATATAAATAACTAACAAGGAGAAAAACCAATATTTACAAATTAACCCATTATCGTTGAAAAAAATTACAGGCATAATTAAGGAGATATAAATAAGATTTATTACAATTGAGTTAAGATAGTTACTGTCTTTAAATCGTCCCGACCTATTCAAAAATTCATAAATAAGCATGTGCAAGTGTTGTTTATCCGGTTTGAGTGGCGATCTTCTTAAGTATAACTTTCTAAAAAATGAGAAAAAAACTTCAAAAAATAAATAAAATAACAGTATGCAAAAGAAAAAAGATGAAATTTGAGGATTTAAATTATTTGTATATATTATATTTAAGGCAACTAGTGATCCCAATAAGTAGGAACCGCTATCACCTAAGAACATTTTAGCTTTTGGGAAGTTGAATAATAGAAAAGTTACTAAAATAACTATCTGTGCTGTTATTATTGTAGTGAGAGTTTCATTGCCATTGTTTAAATTAATAAAAAAAAGTATGAAATTTATCAAAAGAAGATGGATTGTTAAAAGACCATTAAAACCGTCGATTAAATTAGCACCATTGATAATAAATAATAAACACAAAAGAGTAAAAGCAGTAGAAAATAAATTATTATCCATCCAAGTATTTAAAAATTTAATATCTATAGATTGAATTGTGACGGATGAAAGATTTATAAAGATTAATAAAGAAATTATCATTAATACTAATCTATATTTTGGGCTTATTTTGAATTTTATGTCTTCTAAAAAGCCTATTGAAAATATCAATATAGATAGAATGAAATAATCAAATAAAAATTGCTTAAACAAAAGATTGTATAAAATAAAAAAAGTAGATAAAGATATTATACAGGCTAATCCACCACTTCTTGGAATTAACTCTTTATGAAAAGCCTGGGGTTTTTCAAAATCATGGTCTAATATAATTCCATTTCCAATTTTATTTGAGTACTTGCTTATTAAAAGAGCAACAAAAAAGCTTAATAGAGAAATAACTGAAAGCAGGCTAAGTTGGGCTGATTCATTCATCATTTTTAATTTTTAATTCCTTTATTACCTCTTTTTACAATATATATACCTGAAATGATTATTATTAAAGAAGCCAAAACTTTCCAGGTGATCTGCTCATCCATAACTAAATATCCAAATATAACTCCAAATATTGGTATTAAGTAAGCTACTTGTGTTTGAAAAACCATACCTACTTTTGTGAGTATGTGAAATCTGAGTAACCAAGCAATACCTGTTGGAAACACCCCAAGATAAATCAGTGCAATTGTTGACTCCATAGAAGGATTTAAATTCGCCCATGGTTCTTGGTATAAACAAAATGGTGAAAGAAAAATTAAAGACCAGAGTATTGTTGAGGTAGTTACGTTTTCATTACCTTTGTTTTTTAAAAATTTTAAAGTTAATATACCACCAACAACATAGAAGGTAGATCCACAAAGTATTACTATTACGTAGAAAATATTACTCTCTGATATTACTAATTTATCAAAAAATAAAAATAGTATTCCCAAAAATCCAATTATAACTCCAACGGATTTAAAAATATTTAATTTTTCATTGGATGTAAAAAAATGAGCTAATAAAGTTCCACTTAAAGGAGTTGTGCTCATTAGGATTGCTGATAAATAGCTATCGACTACATTGGTGCCATAAGCTATTAATAAAAAAGGTATAGTAATATTTGTAAGACCTACTAATGCGTACATTTTCCAATCTTTTGAAAAAGCTAAAATTTTTACATTTTTGTATGCGCAATAAATACCTAAAGCCAAAAGAGCAAAAAAAACTCTAACAAAAACTAAAGTAACTGGGTCATAAGTATAGGTGGCTATTTTTATATTAAAGAAAGCTGACCCCCAAATTGCTCCTAGCAAAATTAATAATAATACATCGATAGTTTTGGGCTCTCTCATTCAATTATTTCCTTCTCTAAGCCATTTGTTAAATTTATTAGGTCAACATAATTAATTTTAAATACACAATCAGGATGACCAGCTGCACCATATATATATTCAAATCTACTTAAAGATTTATCTATAATAATATTTAATTTGTTTAAATGACCTATGGGTGAAACTCCACCAATGGAAAATCCTGTAATTTCTTTTACTTCATTTGCGTTTGCCATTGAAACGTCTTTCTTGTTAAGAGTTTTTTTTAATTTATTTAAAGAGCATCTCTTGTCACCTGCAATAAGACAAATTAAAAATTCATTTTCTGCTTTAAAAACTAAACTTTTTACAATTGCCCCTAATTCACATTTTAAAGAATTTGCAGCATCTTTTGCTGTTCTAGCGGTGGTTTCTAAAGCAATAATTTTTAAATCAGACTTAAATTTTTTTAAACACTCGTCAACTCTTATAACGGTGTCCTTTTTAAATAATTCACTCATTTTTTTAGCTTTTTTAAAACAGCGGGTATACCTTTTATTAAATCCTCAGATATCATTCCTTTTCCATAACGTTTTGCAATATCGCCGTGTATCCATGTTGCGGCCGATGCTGCCTCTATAATAGACATTTTTTTATCACCAACCAGACTTGTTATAATTCCTGCTAATACATCCCCAGATCCGATAACTGCTAATTCACTAGAGGTATGTTTGTTTATTACAATTTTTTTTGGAGATCCAATTACTGTGGTGTTTCCCTTGAGTAAAATATTTGATTTACATATCTTTAAAAAATTTAAAACTTTTTCTTTATTACCTAAACTTCTTTTCACTGTTGGAAAAAGTCTATGAAATTCAGCATTGTGTGGTGTAATTAATTTATATTTGTCTAAATATTTTAAAAGTTTTTTTGTTCTATTTTGGAACGAATTTAATGAATCCGCGTCTAAAACTACATATTTGATATGTTTAATAATTTCCTCAGTAAATTTCATTGTTTTTGAACTCTTTCCTGCTCCTGGCCCGACTAAGGCAACTTGGGTTGTCTTCCTTTCTTTTTTAAGAAAAGATTTTAGAAATGAAAGATTGTTTATTTCTACTTTAAGTGCAGATGGAAATTTTCTTGATAAAATTGGCAAAGTTTCTTTTGTACATATTATCTTCACAGAGCCAACCCCGACCCTTAAACAAGCCTCTGCTGCTAAAATGGTTGCTCCAATCATATTTTTTTGACCTCCGAGTATTAAAGTGCGCCCTCTAGAGTATTTGTTGCTAGACCTTTTCTTCCAAGGAAAATTTTTAATCCAGAGATTTGGAGTATTTTTAAGTAATTTCATTCAATTTAGAATTGTATAATGTAAAAAATGCATACCAGCCATATATATTTTAGATGATGTATTAATAAAAAAATTTGTTACTGTGCTGTTTTATTTAATAATAAAGGGTGTATGAGCACAAGTAGTGTAAGAAAAGTAATGAAAGATAAAGAGATCGAGTATGTTGATCTTCGTTTTACCGATCCCAGAGGGAAACTCCAACACGTAACTATGGATGTGACTGTCGTTGACGACGACATGTTAGAAAATGGTGTTTTCTTTGATGGCTCTTCAATTGCAGGATGGAAGGCGATTAATGAGTCTGATATGATTTTAAAACCAGATTTATCAAGAACAGTTGTTGATCCATTTACATCACACAATACCCTGAATATTTTTTGTGACATTCTTGATGCTGTTAAGAAAGATCCTTACGAAAGAGATCCAAGAGGAACAGCAAAAAAAGCTGAAGCATATTTAAAGAAAACTGGGGTTGGAGATAAAGCTTATTTTGGCCCTGAACCGGAATTTTTTGTTTTTGATGATGTTAGATATTCTAACGATATGAATAAAACTGGTTTTGAAATTGATAGTTCTGAAGGCCCATACAATACTGGAAAAAAATATGAAAACGGAAACATGGGACATCGTCCTGGTATTAAGGGCGGTTACTTTCCGGTTCCACCCGTTGATAGTGCGCAGGATATGAGAAGTGAATATCTTAAAGCTATGAAAGACATGGGAATTAAAGTGGAGAAACACCACCACGAAGTTGCGCCAAGCCAACACGAACTTGGTATGTATTTTAATACTCTAGTAAATCAAGCAGATAATCTTCAACTTTATAAATACGCAGTTCATATGGTTTCTCACTCATTTGGTAAGACTGCCACATTCATGCCTAAACCAGTTAAAGGAGATAACGGCTCTGGTATGCACGTTCACCAATCAATTTGGAAAGGTGGCACAGCAACATTTTCTGGAAATAAATATGCTGGATTATCTGATACTGCTTTGCATTACATAGGAGGAATTTTAAAACATGCAAAAGCTATTAATGCTTTTTCTAATTCAACAACCAACTCTTACAAAAGATTAATTCCAGGTTTTGAAGCACCTGTTTTATTAGCTTATTCAGCAAGAAATAGATCAGCTTCTTGCAGAATACCAATTACACAAAGCAAAAAAGCAGCAAGATGTGAAGTTCGTTTCCCAGACGCAGCGGGAAATCCTTATCTGACTTTCTCAGCTTTATTGATGGCAGGTCTAGATGGAGTTAAAAATAAAATTGATCCAGGTAAATCTTTAGACAAAGACTTATACGCGCTAAGTGAATCAGAAGTTAAAAAAATTCCAACTGTTTGTGGTTCTCTCAGAGAAGCCATGGAAAATTTAGATAAAGATAGAAAATTTTTAACTCAAGGTAATGTTTTCACAGACGATCAGATAGACGCTTACATTGCTCTTAAATATGAAGAGATTTATAATTTTGAGCATACTCCGCACCCTATGGAGTTTCAAATGTATTACAGCTGCTAAAAGTAAATTAATTTAAAGTGCGACACTATTTTGAAAATTATTTAACTATTTTGGAGTATAAATTTATTATGAAAAGAATTTTTTTATCACTAACTCTTATTTGCTTTGTAATCTCCTCATCTATTGCAGCTGGTCATATAACAAAAGCCCAAAAAGAAAATGCTATCGAATGTCTTGGTCATTACACTGCTACCGCTGTATTACCAGCAGATACAGTTCAAGTGAAGGATATTGAGATAGCTCTAGCCGCATCGAAAGTAATCCGAGAATACCTTAACAAAGAAGGTATTAAAAATGATGAAATAAATAAAGGAATGAATGTTTATGTTGATAAAGTTTACGGTAAACCTTTTAATAAAAAAAAGAATGATGAGTGTAATAAATCCACTTATGATTTAATTCCGGGTTCAAAAGAAGAAATAGAAAAACTATCAAGAACAATTTATCAAGGTTAAATAAAAACAATGTCTTTAATACAAAAATTAGTTAAAGTAATAAATGAAGGCGATGCAAATGGTGCAAAAGAAATTATGCACGACGATTTCAAGTTCTTAATGCATGCATCTGGAAAGACTTTGTCTAAAGATGATGTGGCTAAATGGGTTGGAATGAAAGATGTCAAGCTAGATAAACATAGAATTCTTTTTGAGAACGGTGAAGTTGGTTTTATGCATGCAATAGCAAGTTTTAAGGATGGCAACAAAGAAGCCGTTATGTCTTACTACAAGTTTAAAGATGGAAAAATAGTTCACCAAGAAACAGGCGCTACAAAACTACCTAAGTAATTTTTTAATCTTTATTTTTTAATATTTTATCGTCTGCAATTTTTCCTTTATTTACACCTTCCTTAATAGTGTATTCTAAAGTTCCATTAGCTCCGGCTTCGACTGACTTGATTTTATTTTTGAAAAGCTTTTTTTGCTCTTCTCTTTGGATTCTTTCTCTTGCAAACTTTTCTAAATGTTTAGTATCTCGCATAGCTAATTATACCTTAAATGACTCACCACATCCACAACGTTCTGTTTCGTTTGGATTTTTAAACACAAATTGTGAGGAAAACTTATCGGTTTTATAGTCCATTTCAGTTCCTAAAAGATACATAACTGCATTTGCATCTATAAAAACTTTAACGCCCTTGTCTTCTATAACTTCTTCATTTTTTTTTGGTTCTTTTGCATATTCCATAATATAGGACATTCCTGCACATCCACCTGATTTGACCCCGACTCTAACGCCTATGGTGTTATTGTCTGCTTTTGACATTATTTCTTTTATTCTGTTAGCAGCGTTATCACTTAATTTTATAACTTGTTCACTCATAAATTTAGTTCTAATTTTGCAGCTTCTGACATTTTGGATTTATCCCATGGCGGTTCCCAAACGAGATTTAATTTAACATCAGAAACACCCTTAACACTTAATATATATTCCTTTACTTGTTTTGGCAAACTTTCTGCAACAGGGCAGTTTGGTGAAGTTAAAGTCATATCAACATTAACAACATTTTTTTTGTCTATTTCTATCTTGTAAATGAGGCCTAACTCATAAATATTTACAGGGATTTCAGGGTCGTAGACCTTTTTAATCTCTTTTATAACTTTTTCTTTTAAATCACTCATTTTATTTTTCCGTATTCGCTGTCCCCTTTTTTTCTTCAGCAGCATGCATAAATGTGTGCCAAGCTAAGGTAGCACACTTAACTCTCATTGGGAAACGTTTGACGCCAGAAAGAGACATCATTGTTGTGTTTTCATCCTCACTAAGACTATTGATTCTCAATTTAGAACTCTCTTTGAGCATATTTAAAAAATTTTCTAAAATTTTTTTTGCAACATTAAACTCTTTGCCCTTTATAGTTTCAGTCATAATAGAAGCTGATGCTATAGAAATCGCACAACCTTCTCCTTCGAAAGAAATATCCTCAACTTTTTTATCGTTATCTAGTTTTAAAAAAATATGAATTTTATCGCCACAAAGAGGATTATGTCCCTTTGCTTCTTTATTAAAACTTTTTAACTTATTTTTATTTCTAGGATTCTTTCCATGGTCCAGAACAATTTCTTGATATAATTCTTTAATATCCATTTAATTATTAAATACCTTGTTGCATTTTTTTATAGCATTACTGAGTGCATCAATATCTTCTTTGGAATTATAGACTCCTAATGACGCTCTAGCAGATGCAACTACCCCCATTTTTTCATGTAAAATCTGACAACAATGATGTCCTGCCCTAATAGCTACACCGTCTTCGTCGAGAATTGTAGCAATATCATGAGGATGTATGCCTTTAATAGTAAAAGAAATTATTGAACCCCTAACTTTAGGGTCTCCTATAATTTTTACTGAATTATTTTTTTTAATTTCGTCTAAACCATACTCTAAAATTTCTTTTTCATGCTCCATGATGTTTTTAATTCCAACATCCTCAATAAATTTTAAAGACTCTGAAAAACCAACAACTTCAGCTGTTTGCAAAGTTCCTGCCTCATATTTTGTAGGACTACCTGGAAAAGTAATATGATCTTTTTTAACCTCCTCAATCATACCACCACCACCTTGATAGGGAGGTAAAACATCCAACCATTTCTTTTTTGCATATAAAACTCCAACTCCAGTAGGTCCATACATTTTATGACAGGAAATTGCATAAAAATCACATCCAAGTTCTTGCATATCTATTTTTAAATGTGGAGCTCCTTGACAACCGTCAACAAGCACTGGAATTTTTTTTTCGTTAGCCAAATCCACAATTTTTTTAATTGGCATTATTGCTCCGGTAACATTTGACAAATGTGTAATTGCTATAATCTTTGTTTTATTCGTAATTAACTTTTTAATTTCATCAATTTCTACCTCGCCCTTATCATTACATTTTGCAAATTTTATTATGGCTCCTTTTTTTTGTCTAATAAAGTGCCAGGGAACATAATTCGCATGATGCTCTAACTCTGTAATTATAATTTCATCGCCTTCTTTAATAAATTTATCTCCGTATGTTGATGCGATTAGATTAATTGCTTCAGTAGCATTTTTTGTAAAAATTATCTCTTCCCTATGTTTGGCATTTATAAATTTTTGCATCATATCCCTTGTCTCTTCAAATCTGTTTGTGGCTGTTACTGCCAGAGAGTGGACACTTCGTCCAATATTTGAAAATTCTTTAGAGTAAAATTTTGAAATTCTATCAATTACAGTTTTTGGTTTTTGTGATGAATTAGCACTATCGAGATAAATTAACTTTTTACCGTTTATTTTATTTTTAAAAATTGGGAATTTTGATTTAATCTCTTTAATATCCATGTGTTTGAAGTTCTATTTTATTTTCAACAAATTTTCTTATACTGGGACTTTTGATTTCACTGACTATTTCATGGAGAAATCCATTAATTAAAAGTTGAATAGCTTCCTTCTTAGTCAACCCTCTTGTCATTAAATAGTGAATTGAATTCTCATCAACACTTCCAGATGTTGATCCGTGCGAACATTTCACATCATCAGCATAAATTTCAAGTTCCGGTTTAGAATTAAAT
>CACMMU010000016.1 GCA_902614835.1 uncultured Pelagibacteraceae bacterium
CACTGCCCTCTTCCTTGAATACATAGATCCGACTAAATAAGTAAGAACAGCGCTAGGCATAGCGGATTGAATAAGTAAAACACCAGCCATAAAACCACTCAGGTTTAGAAATTTTATTAAGGCAAATCCAATTAGGGGACCAAGTATAACCCTAACAGCGCCTAAAATAGCTGCATGTGTCCAAGAAACAACTTTCAGTCTTGTCAAAGCAACTCCAAGGGACATTAAAACTAAAAATATTGTTGTGTAAGTTAATAAAAAAGTAGTATTTTCTAGATATCCAGGAACATCCCATTTAAAATACAAAAAAAATATCGATACAATTATTCCATAAATCGGACCATTTTTAATTAAAATAGTTAAAGAAAATTTTTTACTGGCTAAAAAAATTCCAATTGTAAAGTGAAATAAAATTATAACAGATGCGATTGCTGAAGCTACGCCAAGACCAGCAGTCCCATAAGCAAACAAACAAATTGGCACACCCATATTTCCAGTATTTGGTAAGAACATAGGGGGGAGTTCTGTAATCGGATCTTTCTTTAAAAAAAGTAAAAAAAGAAAACCAACAAAAGCAAACGCACCTAAAATAATTACAGCGTAAATGAAATATTCTATGAAAATTTCTAAGGTGACACCAGTAGTTGTGATGGTATAAAAAATCATAGCAGGAGTTCCAATAGTACCTGCAAAATTTGTTATAAATTTAGTATTAAATTTTGGATCTTTTTTACCAATGTAATAACCAATACCAATAATAAAGAATACTGGAAAAAGTACATCTATGAGTTTGAGGTAGAGCTCCATTAAGCTCTTACATCAGATTTTCTTGGTTTTCTCAAGGGTTTATTAAAACCTATCGCCTTTTCGAACTCATTTAATCTTTTGTAAATTGATCTTAACTCAGTAATTCTTGTCCAATTTTGTAAAAAAAGTGAAAAGCTACTTTGCACTTCTCTGAAAGCACTCGACGTTTGAATCAGAACACCTAAAGTCATAGCTCCTGTAAATAATCCTGGTCCCATTAATAAATACGGAACAATTATCATTGTTTGGTTATACATTATTAACCATAAATCAAAATATCCATAGTGAAGAAAAAGCCTATGATAATTAAATTTTATTCCTGTAAATAATTCTAATATTGTTGGAGGTTTAACATAATTTTTTCTATCATCTTCTCCGTAAACTAATTCTTTCCTAAAAGCTGCCTCTACTTTTTGATTATTGTATTCTAAACCTGGTAATTTTATTCCAACTATCCAACTTATTATTAGACCACCCAAACTTGCAGTCAATGAAACCCAAACTAGCGATCCATTAATATCTTTAAAAAAAGGGATAACAACATTTGATGAAAGGCCCCATAAAATGGGTATAAAGGCAATTAAGAGCATTATTGCTCTAACAACTTGCAAACCTAAACTTTCGACAATTTTTGCAAAATTCATACAATCTTCTTGAATTCTCTGAGAAGCTCCCTCAACTTTTGCATCTATTTTTCTCCAATATGGCATATATGAAAAAGTCATTGCCTCTCTCCATCTGAATGCCCATAATCTTGTAAAATAATTTGTGACTGTGTAAATAATTACATATGGAATAGCTAGTTTCATAAATAAGAAAATTCCATCATAAAACTCAGATATATCTCTTTCGGTAGCTTTTTGAAGAAGATCGTAAAAACCTTTATACCACTCATTAATTTGAACATCTATCCAGGTTTGAGATAACAATGATAAAAAAATGAAGAATGCGCCACCCCAAGACCACAATAACCATTTTCTATCTGTAAAAAAACTTCTCCACATACTAATCTTTCAAAAAATTGTCAGCGTAAGATTTAATTATAAAATCATGCTTTTTTGGCTCAATTACTTCATAAATTATGTTATTTTTTTTGGCATATTCAATAGCTTTATCTTTTGAAGGAAATTCTAATATTACTTCTTTTAAAGTATCATCGCCAGATTCCCAGCCCATTAACGGACTGGTTTTATTATCTCTCGTCTCAAATTTCAAAATCCAATTTTTAATTTTTCCCCTGCCAGATTGCATGGCAGTTTTTGTAGGTATATATATTTTAGCTTTCTTCATCAAATTACGATATCGGTAAATTGCAAACTATTCCTGAAACTAACTTATCATTTATATTTAATTTGAATTTTTGTGAGTGGTTACAATACTTTGACTTGATCATTGCTATTCCAACAACTTTTTTAAATTTTGGTGAGAAAGCCGCAGATCTTAAAAAGCCGATAATATTTTTATTTTCATCTAAAAGTTTTTCTTCTTTTGTAAGATTTATTTGATCTAAATCAATTTTCACACCCATTAATTTTTTTTCAATTCCTACTTTTTTTATATTCTGAAGAGCTTTTTTTCCTAGATAATCAATTCCATTATCAAGGCAAATATACTTGTCAAAACCACATTCAAAAGGATTATCATTATTATCCATATCGTTACCATATGAAAGAAGCGCCCCCTCAATTCTTTCAATTGCGTTTGGACAGCCGGGTTTAATATTTAAATCTTTCCCATCTTTCATTAATTGATCGTATAATTTCAATCCTGATTCTATATTTTCTATATAAATTTCATAACCGCCTTGTTTTGAAAAACCTGATTTTGAAATCATATGCTTAGTTCCTTTAAATTCGAAATAATCATAACTAAAAAATTTTAATTTACTAATATTAATTCCAAAAACTTTTTTCATTACAGCATCAGATTTTGGTCCTTGAATAGCTAAAGTTGATATATTTGTCTCGAAAACTTTTACATCTAAATTAAACGAACCAGCGATTCCTTTTGCAAAAAATAGTACGTCGGAGTCTGCAATGCAAATACGCCATTTGTTATCTTCAATTTTTAAAATTAAGGGATCGTTTACCATGTTGCCTTCTTTATCAATTAAAGGAACATAATAACACCTGTTTATTTTAGCTTTGGAAAGATCCCTGCATGTCATTAATTGAATTAATTTATATGAGTCTTTCCCATTAACCTCAATTTGTCTTTGCACAGTTACATCCCATAATTGAACATGTTTTTTTAAATGCTCATACTCTGATTCTACAGAATCGAAAAAGGTCGGTAGTAGCATATGATTATAGACTGTATAGCCACCTACCCCATATTTTTCTAATCTTGAAGTAAACGGAGTACTTCTAAGTCTTCTTGTTTTTGAAATCAAAAATTTTTTCATTATTTTAAAAATTTAGCTACTTGCTCTCTCATTTCGAATGCATTTTCAAGTATTATCATATGGCCACAGTCTTTTATGATATGTGTTTTTGACCCATTTATTAAGCCTGAAAATTCTTTGCCTTTATCTAACTCAATCATCTTATCTAGTTCTCCAAATATAAAAAAAGTGGGGCATTTAACCTTTTTAACACAATTGATTCCGTTCTTATAATTATTGCAAGCTATTAAGTCTACAGCTAAAACTTCACGTACCTCTCTTGAAGAATTTAAGATTTTTTGAAGTGGGTTTCCTCCAATAAATTGTTTTGAATAACCATACCCCCATTTCATCATTAAATTTAGGGACTCTAAGTCTCCTGAATTAGCCAGATCAATTAAACTTTTATTTACAGGTATTTGATATGAGCCAGCAACAAAAATTAAATTTTTAACATTATCGGGGAATCTGTTTGCGTATTCTAATGCAATCAAACAACCCTGCGAATGTCCTAATATTGTTAAATCTTTAATACCGATAACTTTAACAACTTTATTAAGCCAATTGCTCATATCTTCTATTGATTTCAGAGAAGCACCTTCAGAATTACCATGACCTGGTAAATCTAATGCAAAGACATTAAATCCTTCATCGGCAAGGTATTGATCGGTTAAGGACCAAACGACATGTGATTGACCGCTTCCATGAATCAATATGATGGTATGTTTATTCTCATCAAAAGTTTGACCAATATCTGAGGAAAAAACTTTTTTATTATCTACTTCAAAAATCATTTGTCTTGCCAATTGGGACTTCTTTTATTGATAAACGCATCTATTCCCTCTTCGGCATCAATTTTAAGCATATTCTCAACCATAACGTTAGACGCATAATCATACGCTTGGGACAAGTTCATGTTTATTTGATTATAAAAAGCTTGTTTACCAATTTTCAATGTCATAGATGATTTCTTAGAAATTTTTAATGCTTTTTCTAGCACAACATTTGTAAGATCATTGTCATCTACTACTTCATTAATTAAACCAATTTCTGCCGCCTTTTTAGAAGAAATTAAATCTCCATTTAAAAGCATTTCCATAGAGTGTTTGTTTGATACAGTTCTTGATAAAGCAACCATTGGTGTTGAGCAAAATAAACCTATATTTACTCCAGGTGTGGCAAATCTAGAAGATTTTCCACCATATGCTAAATCACAACTTGCAACCAATTGACATCCAGCAGCGGTAGCAGTACCAGCAACTTCTGCAATAATCGGTTTTGGATTCTTAATAATTGATTGCATAAGTGTTGAGCATTTTAACATTACACTCTTAAAGTAGTCCCTGCCCTTATCTGAATTAAGACGACCTTTTTTTAATTGTTTCAAATCATGGCCAGCGGAAAATGTTTTTCCCTCAGCAGAAATAACAATAACTCTTATAGACTTATCATTTGCTGATTTATCTAAAACTGACTGAATATCTGACATCATTTCCTCTGATAGAACATTATGATGAGATGCATTGTTTAAAGAAATTCGAAGGATACAGTCAGAATGAACTGAAGATTTAACTAATTTATTACTATCAGGATTATTCATAAATTAATTTATTTTAACCTTGACTTCATTTGAAAGTGAATTTGATATAAAACAATATCGATGAGCCCTATCTTGCACTTCTCTCATTTTTGAAACATCAACTGAAAAACCATTTGAAAATTCTACTTTGGGATTCAGTTCAATTTCGGTAACGGACATTTGGCCTTTAAGATTTTTTCCTAGTATTGCTATTGCAGTGTCTTTATAACTTTTAACTGGCCATTTCATTTTGGCAGCTAGGGCTAAGAAAGTCATCATATGACAACTACTTAAAGATGCTGCAAGTGTTTGTTCAGGGTTGGTGTTTAATTCATTTCCTCTCCAATCAGGAGCAGAATCTGCAACAATTCTTGTATTAGGCGTAAATGTTATTTCATGTTTATTTGAATACTTTCCCGGACTCATGGCTCCATCTTCTAACTTCCAAATAAGATCTATTGATATTTTCGACATTTTAAAATTAATTTATTTCTTTAGCTTTTTTTCTAAGTTCAAATTTTTGAATCTTGCCTGTTGATGTTTTGGGTAACTCACAGAATTCAACTTTTTTTGGAACTTTAAATCCTGCAAGTGTTTCTTTACAAAACAAAATTAATTCTTTTTCGGTAACTTTTTTATCTGCTACAGTTTCAATAAATGCACAAGGTACTTCCCCCCATTTTTCATCTGGTTTAGCTACTACAGCTGCAATAGATACCGACGGGTGTTTTGCCAAGGTATTTTCTATCTCTATAGAAGATATATTTTCACCCCCTGAAATAATAATGTCTTTTGATCTATCTTGAATTTTTACATAACCATCTTCATGCATAACTGCTAAATCACCAGTATGAAACCAGCCACCTTTCATTGCTTTATCCGTTGAATCCTTATCTTTAAAATAACCTTTCATTACAACATTCGCTCTTATCATTATTTCACCAATAGTCTTCCCATCTCTTGGAACCTCTTTCATAGTTTCAGGATCCATAATTGTTACACCTTCGGTATTTGGATATCTTACACCTTGTCGTGCTTTTATCTCGTTTTTTTTCTCTTCATCAAAATTATTCCAAGTATCATTCCAGGCACACTGTGTTACGTGACCATATGTTTCAGTTAATCCATAAACGTGCATTACATCAAATCCAATAGCTTCCATTTTCTTAAAAATTATACTTGGTGGAGGAGCGCCAGCTGTTAATACAGAAACTTTATGCTTTAATTTTTTTCTCTCGCTTTCAGAAGCCCCGGTTATCATATTTAAAACAATTGGAGCGCCGCCAAAATGAGTAATATTATATTTATCTATTAATTCAAAAATTTTTTTAATATCAATATTACGTAAACAAATTGTACGACCATTTAACATAGGTACTGTCCAAGGATAACCCCAGCCATTACAATGAAACATAGGAACAACGGTTAAAAAATTTAATCTATTTGGCATATTCCAAGCAGCTGCACTACCTGTTGACATTAAATATGATCCTCTATGGTGATAAACCACTCCTTTTGGATTTCCGGTTGTACCGGAAGTGTAACTTAACGATATTGCTTGCCACTCATCATCTGGCATCTTCCATTCATAATTATCATCACCTGTTTTTAAAAATGTTTCATACTCTAAGTCACCAATTTTTTCTGTTTTTGATTTATCAGCATACTTATCGACAATATCAATTATAGTAATTTTATTTTTAATTGATTTTAATGCTTTTTTAACTTCTTTGTGGAGCTGTCTATCTACAACTAAAACTTTAGCATCGCTGTGATTTAAAATATAAGAAATGGTCTTTGCATCTAATCGAATATTTATAGTATTTAAAACAGCGCCAGTCATAGGAACAGAGTAATGAGCCTCAAAAATTTCAGGAGTATTGAAAGCTAAGAAAGAAACTGTATCACCTTTTTTAATTCCAATTTTTTCTAAAGCACTCGCAAACTTCACGCACCTATTATAAACCTGAGTCCATGTATATTTTCGATCCTCATAAATTAGTGCTTCATATGTTGGATATATGTCTTTAGCCCTTTGTAAGAATGATAGTGGTGTGAGTGGTACAAAATTCGCTTTATTTTTATTTAGATTTATTTCGTAATGACTCATTATCAATTAAAATTAGATTTCATCATAGTATCACTGCCAGTAATAGCTGATAAATAATGGCTCTGAACTCTTGGAAGGATTTTATCAAAGTAATATTTTGCAGTATTAATTTTATCTTCATAAAAAGTTTTATTTTCTTTGAGTTTTGAGTGGCTTACCTTCAATATTTTTAACCAAGAGTGAGCGAGAGCTATATATCCAAGAACTTTTAGATAATCATTACAGGCTGCGCTTACATCGTCTTTTGATGATTTGTTTTTCTCACCAAGCCATAGTGTAAAATTATTTAATAATTCTAAATACTTAAAAAATTTATCAGCAAATAAAGAAAGTTTATTGTCTTTTGCAAATTCTTTTACCTCATTTGAAAGTTGAGCAATATACTTTTCAAAAATTTTGTTATTTAAAATTTTTCTATAAACAAGATCAATAGCTTGAACAGAATTTGTACCTTCATAAATAGGTGTTATTCTATTGTCTCTAAATAATTGTTCAATTCCTTGATCTTTAGTGTAACCATAACCTCCAAAAACTTGAATTGCATCATTTGTGATTTCCATTCCAATATCAGTAAAAAAGGATTTAATTATAGGGGTCATTAAAGCAACTATTTCATCAGCATTAGTTTTTATTTTTTTATCTGGATGGTTTAAACTAACATCTATTTGTTGAGAAACCCAAAAGGCTAAAGATCTCTGACCTTCAATTAAAGATTTCATGTTCATTAAGCTTCTTCTAATATCTGCATGCTTAATAATTATATCTGCCTCACCGTTCTTGCTATTATTTGCCTTGCCTTGTTTCCTCTCTTTTGCATAAGCTAACGCGTTTTGATAAGCTGTTTCAGAAATACCAAGACCTTGAATACCTACAACTATTCTCTCTAAATTCATCATTGTGAACATGGAACTAAGTCCTTTATTTTCTGGTCCAATCATAAAACCTGTTGCTTCATCAAAATTCAAAACACAAGTTGGAGATCCTTTGATTCCCATTTTAGTTTCTATAGACGCTGTATTAACACCATTTCGAGGTCCAACTGAACCGTTATCATTAACAACAAATTTAGGAACTAAAAATAAGCTAATTCCTTTTGTTCCAGCAGGTGAACCAGGAATTCTGGCTAAGACAAGATGGATAATGTTTTCTGTTAAATCATGGTCTCCTGAAGTAATAAATATTTTTTGACCTGAAATCTTATAAGAGTTATCTTTTTGTTTGACAGCCTTAGTTTTTAATAAACCTAGATCAGTGCCACAGTGAGATTCCGTTAAACACATAGTCCCACTCCACTTACCCTCAACCATTTTTGGTAAGTACTTATCTTTTATTTTCTGATCTGCATGATGAAGAATGCAGTTATATGCACCTATACTCAATTCACTATATAACTTAAAAGATAAACTAGCTGATGAAAGCATTTCCTCAAAAAAAGTACTTACTGTTTTTGGCATACCTTGGCCACCATATTTGGGATCGCAAGATAAGGAAGTCCAGCCATCTTCAATGAACTTTTTATATGCCTCTTTATAACCTGGTGGTGATCTAACAATACCATTTTCATAAACGCATGGCTTTTCATCACCTATTTTTGCAAGTGGTAAAACAATTTCCTGATTTATTTTTGCTGCCTGTTCTAATATATCTTTTACTAAATCAGAATTAATTTCTTTGTATTTATCAATTTCATTATAGTTTTTATTGTCTTTAAGATTGTTAAATAAAAACATCATATCTTGTACTGGAGCGTTATATGTTGTCATTTAATTTATTAATGGTTTTCCTGTTTTTAAAGTATGAATTATTCTTTTTTGTGTCATATCTGTTTCTAAAAGCCTCATAAAACTCTCAAGTTCTAATTTATACATCTGTTCTTCGCTTATTTCCTTATTTAAATTTGTCTCTCCACCACTCAAAACATTAGCTAATTCTTTACCCACTATCATACCATGATCTAGTATTTTTTTACTATTATATAATTCATCAAGTACTTTTTGCATTTTATTCCTGACCTGAGCGCCTGATAATTTGAATTTACATTTAAAAGGAGGTTTAAAATTTTTGTTTTTTTCAATATAGGCTCTTGCCATAGGCAATAGATTGTTCCTGTTAATTATAACTTCATGATTATCATCTAAAAATAAAAGAGGTTTTGCCTCAATAGGAGATGTGGCTGTTTTTGCATATCCTATTATATCAAAAACTTTAAGAGGTGCAAAATCAGGGTCTTTGCCGGCATCATCTGTTTGAGTCCACCTCCACAAAAGCTCTTTACACCCTCCGCCAGCCGGAACTAAACCAACGATGGTTTCAACTAACCCCATAACTATATTAGTATGTGATACAACATAATTGCTTTGTAATAATACTTCCTCTCCGCCTCCCAATGATAAGCCGGAAGGTGCAGAAATTACTAATTTCTCGCTATATTTTAAATGTTCACAAGTTTTTTGAAAATATTTTATGAATTTTTCTACTGATTTAAAATCTTTTCTTTTAACAAACTCCATTACGTAATTTAAATTAACACCTGCAGAGAACTGCATGCTTTCATTAATAATAATCAATGGTTTGTCTGTGGCTTTCATTAAAGCATCCATAGAATCATAATCTAGTGCGTTTGCTTTAGTATTAAATTCTACAATATTAAATTCTTTAAACCGATAGATTTCAGCTGAATCATTTTTATCAATTTTTATGACAGCTTTTTTTACTTTTCCTAAAGTTTCTATATTTGTATATTTTTGTCTTTGGTCATAAAACTTTTTACTGCTTTGTTTTTTTAAATTTTCTAAAAAAGGATTATTTTTAATGATTCCTATTTTGTTAAAAAAATTATCTAATCCAATATCTTCTAACATTTCAAAAGGTCCCATAGACCAATTAAAACCAAGTCTTAAAGCCTCATCAATATCATTATATTCTTTTGTGATTTGAGGAATTAATGAAGATGAATAGATTATAATTTTTGAAATTACCTCCCATGCATATTTACCATATTTATCATCTCTATTTATTAAATCTAATAAATTTATTTTGTTTATTTTAAGATCAATTTTTCTTGCAGGTGAGTAAATATTATTTTTTATATCTAGAGCCTCTAAAATTTTTTGATTATTTACTTTATTCATTCGGTAAAAACCACCCTTACCTTTTCTGCCTGTATAACCAGTATCGATTAATTTTTGTATTATTGGAATACCATCAGCTACTTTTTGAAATTCGTCGTTAGTTGAAAGTTCTTTTCTAAAACTTTTTAATACATCTGACATTAAATCAATCCCGATCAAATCGTATAAAGCGAAAACACCAGTTTTTGGTATTCCCATTGGGCGTCCAAATACAGCGTCAGCTTCTTCTACTGACAAGTTCATTTTGATGGCTTCCGTCATTGCAACTTGCATTGCATAAACTCCTATTCTATTACCTAAAAATCCAGGAGTATCTCCACATACAATTACACCTTTGCCAAGTTTAATTTCACAAAAGTTTTTTAATAAATTTATTTTATTTTGATCATTTGATTGTTCCCTTACAATTTCTAAAAGACCCATGTATCTAACAGGATTAAAAAAATGCGTTATGCAAAAATCTTTTTTGTCAGCTGAATTCAATTTTTCTGAAAGAACTTTGAGAGGTATTGTCGACGTGTTAGAAGAAATGACTGAATCTTTTTTTCTTACTTTAAAAATTTTTTTATATATATCATGTTCACATTTATCCTGCTTCTATGACTAAAATTATGACGTCTATTATTGCTTTCGATTTATTAAAACAAGGTAAAATTAAATTAGATGATGAAACAGTAGTATCCGAAAATGCTTGGAGATTGTCTCAAAAAGGTTTTTCTTCAATGTTTATAATGATTAACGATACCGTTACGATAGAGGAGTTGTTAAGAGGCATAATTGTTGTTTCTGGAAATGATGCCTGTGTGGCTTTAGCCGAGGCTATAGCTGGATCAGAGGAAAATTTTGCTGAAATAATGAATGAGAAATCTAAAGAAATTGGTTTAGAAAATACGAATTGGTCTAATTCTTCAGGCATAAATGATCCTCAAAATTATTCAACGGTTAGAGATATTGCTATAATGTCAAAATACTTAATATCAAATTATCCAGTATACTATGAGTATTTCAAAGAAACTGAATTTACATGGGATAGAACAGGGGGCGATCCAATCAAACAAGGCAATAGAAACCCTCTGTTGTACAAAAGAATTGGAGCAGATGGTATTAAAACTGGTTATTTAGACTCAGAAAAATATTCCTTGGCAGCATCAGTAATTGCTGAAGAGAGAAGACTTATATCAGTGATAAGTGGTTTTCAAACCAAGAAAGCAAGATCAAACGACTCTTTAAAGCTGATTTCATGGGGCTTAAGAAACACAAATACTTACAAAATTGCTGAAAAAGACTCTCCCGTTTTTGATTTGGATGTTTGGCTTGGTAAAAATGAAAAAGTTAAAGGATATGTAAAGGAGGATCTATACATAACAATTAACAAGAACGAATTAAAAGATTTGAAGGTTTCATTAATGTATTCTGGACCTTTGAAAGCACCAATAGCTAAAGATGATAAAATTGGAAATTTAGTTATTCAAACATCAAATGAAAAAAGAAATATAGAGGTTTATTCAAGTGAGAAAATAAAAAAAGTTAATTTCATTAAAAGCTTATTTTTATCTTTTAATTATATGATTTGGGGAGATGTTTAAAAAAAAATCTCTTTTTATAGTTTTTGAAGGTATCGAAGGTTCTGGTAAATCTTATATAAGTAAAA
>CACMMU010000017.1 GCA_902614835.1 uncultured Pelagibacteraceae bacterium
GTATTAATAGACTTAATATACTTTTTACTTATTTTATTGACCAATCTTACGAAAAGGAAATTTTTCAAATTATATTGTCGTGGTCAGTAGATAATAATATTGATTTGTTATGGGCAATTAGGAAAAAAGAAATAGATTTATTTGAAAAAGTTTTTCCAAAAAAATTTACAAAACCGGTTATATTTGCATGTTGGGGCTCAGAACAAGATAATTTAAAGTTTTTATCAAATGGTTTAGATAACGTTCAAGGAATAGACTCTGATTTGGATAGTAGTATGTTAGAGGAATAAATTTACATTATTTCTTAATAGGAATTGTTGGGTTTCTCGCTACTGAAATAACAATATTTACAAGGAATTGAAAAATACTAATTAGTTTGATTAAATACAAATATGAAAAATATTTATACTTGGGCGGCTAATCCTGCAAAAAGAACTTTCACTGTAGGTGATATTATAGAAGCTAAAGGAAAAAAAATTCTTACACAAGTAACTGCAAATAATTCATTAGAGGCAAAAGCAGCTGAGGAAGCAGGTTTTGACATGATAATAGGAAGTGCTTCAAATGTTAAGAAGGTTCGGGAAGGATCTAAATCTCTTTTTTATACAGCAGCACTCGAACTACATAATTATCCTACAGCCGAGGATGTGTTACGTGGTGCCTTTAAAGCTTTAGAGAATGGTGCTGATGCAGTTATGACCGCTAGAAGTATGGATGTTGTTACTATGCTTGCAAAAGAAGATGTTCCAGTTATGGGTCATTTAGGTTTAGTTCCTAGAAAATCTACATGGATTGGTGGATTAAGAGCTGTAGGCAAAACTGCTGATGAAGCATACGAACTATTTAAAAAATTTAAACGTTTAGAAGATGCTGGGGCCTTTTCAGCCGAATGTGAAGTTATTCCTGAAAATATTATGGGGGAAATATCAAAAAGGACAAGTATTGTTACTGTATCTCTTGGATCTGGAAAAAAAGCCGATGTTATGTATCTCTTCATGAATGATATCTGTGGTGAGCAAGAAAAGTCCCCTAGACATGCAAAAGCTTATACAAATTTAAAAAAGATGAAAGATGAAATTGAAATCGAAAGAGTTAAAGCTTTAAAAGCATTTATTAAAGATAGTTTAGAGGGGAAATTTCCTGGGCCTGAAAATTCAGTAAATGTTAGTGAAGAAATTCTAGAAAATTTTAAAAAGAAACTTTAATCTTTTTTAATAGGGATAGTTGGGTGTCTCGCTGTTGAAGTAACAATATTTTTCTTAAGCTGCATTTCTCTAAACACAATATATAAACCTGCGCCTATTATTATTATATTTCCGATATAATTATTTAATGTTGGAATTTCAGAGAAAATAAAATAACCCACCAAAACCCCACCAAATATTTGCACATAAAGAATTGAGCCAAAAATAGCTCCCGGTAAATGTCTTGCTGCATTTACCACAAAAATTGTTGCAATTCCCCTCATTAACCCTGCTGCTCCATTCAACATTAAGTGGTCTAAAGAGACTGGTTTAAAAATAAATAAGGCAAAAATTCCAGTAAAAATAATCATTAATCCCTTACCGTAAATTAAAAATGAAAATAAATTTTCTTTATAGCCGTACTTTCTAACTATTAAATAACTTGCTGAAGCAAATATTGGGCAGAAAAGTGCTAAAAAAATATAATTATCATACTCTGTACCAAAAGGATTAATGGAAATTATTGCTCCAATAAAACCAATCAATATTGCTGTAAACCTTTTCCATCTTACCACTTCACCTAAAAATAAAACTGACCCAATAGTGATTAACAAAGGAATTAAAAATACAATGCTGTACATCGTAACCATTGGTAATCGATAAAAACCTGTGTAACCGAAAAATAATGCCAAAGCCATTGTTAAAGCTCTAAAGAAGTGAACTGTAAAGTTAGCTTTTTTTAGTTTTCTCCAACCGTTTAAAGTTTGCGTGTATAAAACTATTGGGATTAAAGCGAACCAAGAATTTACAAAAATAATTTGAACAATTGAATAATCTGAACCTAAATATTTAACAATTGAATCACTTCCTACAAACAGGAAATAAGCAAAACATGCAAGAATAAAGTCTGTAAGGTAGACCCTTTCCGTAACTGATTTCATTAATTAATTTAGTTTCTTAGAATAATCTTGCTTGGAATGATTATAAATAGGTAAATAATATTTAAATGTATATCCCTTGTTTAATGATTTCATGTAAGCTTTGTTCCAAAGAGCGACCCATTGCTGGTAAGTTTTAACTTTGATATTTTCTTCTTTGGCACTTCTTACGTAAAAACTTGGTAGTGGCTCTCTACCTGAACTTTGTCCAGCTTTATGAAACCTAATGTCCATACTTATCCTAATATTTTTTGAAACATTTGGAAGAGAACAGTGAATTAATCTTTTGTCTAAAATAATTATATCGCCAACATCAGCTTCAAGTGGAACCATTTTGCTATATTTATGGATAAGTTCTGAATTTTTTATTTCCACCTGACCTTTTGATCCGTGGTGGTGATTTAACAAACCTAGTTTATTACTTTTAGGTACAGCCAGCATACAGCCGTTCTTAGCATTAGTTTTTGTAAATGGTATCCAGACTGTCACCAAGTCAGTTTTGAATCTTGCTTTTTTATTTATAGTTCCTTCATCTTGGTGCCATGGTGTTCTACCAATTAAACCATCCATAAAATTTTTGCCTGAATTTATATTTGGTTTTTTCACCCTAAAAGTTTGAACTGGATTTGAAAAAATTTCTTTACCAATAATTTTTTCAACTATATTTAAAATTTTATCCGATTTAATTAGATTGAATATTGATTCAGGGTTGAAGTACTCAACATTTTCATGTTTTTTAAAGTTTTGCGGAGGTCTATTATTAAAAACTTTTTCAAAAGTTACCCCAGATTTTTTGGTTAATGCAAAATACTTATCCTGAAACTTTAATTTAAATAATCTCTTCGCTTCCTTTGTTGTAAAGTACTTTTCTATTAGTTTATCAGCTTTTGCTTCTAAATCATTAAGTACTGGTTTGATATCTTTTTGAAAATTAAGAACGTTTCTTACTCTTATGTAACCTTTTTCTTCCAGTTCTTCTTTTATTTTACTTTTCACGCTTTTAGAATCTTATTTATTTCAAAAATATTACACCTTGCAGATTAAACATCAAGTGCTTTTCTCATTTCTTCGTCATCCATTTTTTTACCTAAATAAGCTTCAATTACAGCATTATCATCCTTGATCTGAGAAGGGGTACCCTCTGCTATCTTTTCACCATGATCAAGAACTGTAACTTTACTGCAGGTATCCATAACGACTTTTAATATGTGCTCAATTATAATTAGTGTTAAGCCGTATTTTTCTTTTAACCGCATTAATATCTTCATCAAATTATCAACGTTCACTGGTGATAGACCTGCAGCAGGTTCATCTAACATTAATAACTTTGGTTTTCCTGCAATAGCTCTAGCTAAAACGAGAAGTCTTCTTTGACCTCCAGATAATTCACTAGCGTTCATCTCAGCATAATCTGCTAATCCTACAAAGGATAAAAGTTCCATCATTTCTTCTTTAATTACTTTTTCCTGATCCCAAATTTTTTTTCTACCTATTACTGCATCAATAAACTTGTATGGAACTAAAGTGTGATAACCAGACATTACATTGTTTATCACTGACATATCTTGATACAATCTCAATAATTGAAAAGTTCTTGCCAAGCCGAGTTCACCTACTTTATGTGGAGGTTCATTAGTTATATCGTGTCCATCAAATTCTATATAACTACCTGGGTCAGCATCATAAACACCAGATACTAAGTTAAAAAAAGTACTTTTTCCTGATCCATTTGGTCCAATTATTCCTCTAATTTCATTTTTAGGTAATTCAAAATCGACTTTATTAATAGCTTTTAAACCACCAAATGCCTTCATTAATTTTTTAGTTTTTAAAAGCATTATTTACTAGCCACCCCTTGTTTTTTTTTAAATCTTCGGTCTATGAAGTATTTATCAATAAAACCGCCAATACCTTTTGGCATAAATAAAATTGTCAAAACAATAGTTAAGCCAAATATAAATAATTGATATTCATAAAGTGGTCTTGTTAAATCGTAAACAATGGTAATTATCACAGCTCCGATTATTCCTCCCCATATGTGTCCTAAACCACCAAATACAACCATGGCAAGGAAAGTTACCATTTCAATAACAGTGTAATTATTTGGATGGATGTAACCCGGTGGTAAATGAGCGTAAACAGCTCCTGCAGCTCCAGCAAACATGGCGCTTAAAATAAAAGCTAACATTTTATGTTTTTTTACATTAATTCCTGATGCAGCTGCAGAAATAGGATCTTCTCTAACTGCCATGAAGGCTCGTCCGATTGATGATCTTAAAACACTGAAAGAGAAATATATTGCAATTAACATTATAGGCATTGAAATGTAATAATACTTATCCGGTGTATCAAAAGTAATCCCAAATAGTTCAGGTTGAGATATACTTGAAATACCATAAGTCGAACCAAAAAATTCACCGTTCTCAATAAATAGTCTTATAGCTTCACCACCTCCTAAAGTGGCAAGTGCTAAATATGGTCCCTCAAGTCTAAAAGATGGAATTGCAAAAGCAACACCAAACAAACCAGTTACTAAAATAGCAACTGGCAAAGTTATCCATAGCGATGCACCTAGATACATAAACATACATCCAGCAGTATAAGAACCAACAGCATATAAACCTACGTGTCCAACAGTAACTTGTCCGCAATAACCTTTAACAATATTCAATCCAGCTGCAACAATGATGTTTATAAAAATCAGACTTGATAAATGAGATTGATAAAGATCGGTAAAAAAAATTGATGGTATTGCCATCAAAATAAAAAAAGCAATAATGAAACCTAAAAAAGGGTACTGCCTAATAATTTCTTTGAATTTTTCCATTATTTTTACTCTTGAAACTAAAAATGAGCGGTGGTTTTTAATCACCGCTCATAAATTTTGATTTATTACAGACCTTCGCTAGGTTTAAAAGTAACTGTACCAGCTACTGCTGTTTTCCAGTTTTTACCACCTCTAGTGTATTTGATCATAACAGGCGTTTTGTTACCATCTCTACACTCCGGAGATCCTGCTGCACAAAAACTTATCGGCCCAGAAGCTAATCCAGTAAAGTTTCTAATGCCAGCTATTGAATCTCTAACTGCGTTTCTGTCAGCAGCTAAATTGCCAGTAAAGTTAACTTGTTCTAAAGCTGGTTTTAGCATGTCTAATAGATCTTGCATTTGTGAAAAATCATGGCCCGGTGTTACACCGTATTTACTTTTAACCATCTTCACAAATTTTTTAGCAATTGGTCGTGTGTCAGATGCCGCAAATGCAGCAGAGTAAACAACACCAACAGCTGCTTTACCAGCGTTTGTTGGTACTTCTACTTTTGATGCTACAGAATTTGCAACTCTATGAACACTTTTTGGTATTCCCACCTCGTAAGATTGAACAAGCATACGAACAGTTTCATCAACTAATCCTGATAAAACAATTACATCTGGGTTAGCTGCTTTAGCTTTCATTAAATATGATCTAAAGTCAGTTTCTTTTTCACCAGCTTGAACTTGATAAACAGGATCAACTCCATATTCATCTTTCATATACTTAATCATCTCTTTTGCAAAGACCATACTCGCTTGATCTGGAACATAGATATAAGCTATCTTTTTCCCTTGTTGTTCAGCAGTAAACTTTCCTTGCACGATTTTATAAAATCTAGATGAAACAGGTACTCTGAATATGTATTCACTACCCGTCATCGTTATTTTTGAACTTGTTGAGTGAGGTATAATTTGTGGAACGCCAGCTTTAGTTATTACAGGTACCATAGGTAATGTAACAGAACTGCAGCTAGATCCAATTATAACGTGGACTTTGTCTTGGTAAGCAAGCTTCGTTGCATTTGCTACACCTTTTTCAGACTTACACTCATCATTGTAAAGAGTTAAATCAATTTTTTTACCATTAATTCCACCCTGAGAGTTCCACATTTTGACCGTGTCTTCAATCAGCATTCCATGCTTGTAACCAACATCTGATAGCATTCTGAAAGAAACACCAATTTTGATGTTATCAGCTTGCGCTATTGTAGACATTAACAAACTAGCAGTGAACACTAGACTTGAAAAAATAACTTTTACTTTTTTCATTATTTCCCCCTAATTGTTTTTTAAATTCCTCGGCGTTTTTAATTGACGACTAGGAATTAATTTAATTAAATGAAAGAAAACATATTAAAGACTTAAAAACAACAGCATGCTTAAAATAAATAATTTAGTTTCTGGTTATGGAAGTGTCCAAATTTTAAATGGCTCAAATATGGAAGTAAAAAATCAATCCATAGTTGCATTACTTGGTGGTAATGGAACTGGTAAATCTACTATTCTTAAAGCGTGTTCAGGAATAATAAGAGCTTGGAAAGGAACAATAAGTTTTGATGGTGAGGAAATACAAAATCTTGCTCCCCATAAAATTGTTGAAAAAGGTTTGGTCCAAGTAACACAAGGAAAAGATGTCTTCCCAGCCATGACTGTTTTAGAGAACTTAAGATTGGGTGGATTTGTACTAAAATCAAATATTGATTTAAAAAATAACCTAGAAAAAGTTTTTAATTATTTTCCAAGATTAAATGAGAGAAAAAATCAACTTGCAGCTACCCTATCAGGTGGAGAATTACAAATGCTTTGTATCGGTAGAGGATTAATGTCTAACCCTAAAATGATAATGTTAGATGAACCTAGTGCCGCTTTAGCGCCCCAGATTGTAATGGATATATTTAAAAATATTAACAAAATTAGAAAAGATGGACTTACGGTATTAGTAGTTGAGCAAAACGTAAGAATGGCTCTTTTACTTGCAGACTATGGATACGTTATAAAGGATGGAGCTATTAATGTTGAAGGAGACTCAAAAAAATTAATGTACGACGAGTCGGTGAAAGACTCTTATTTAGGCGGGGGAGGTACTACGGCTAATGTTTAAAAAACTTAGATTAACTTCAAAAATTGAAAATGCTTTAATGCTTACTTTTACATTAATTTTTTTAATATTCATAAGCATAAGTCCGGATATGAACCTTGAGTCTCTCAAAGGTGTTTTGATAATAGGTATTACAGTTGGAATAATTTATGGATTAGTCGCTGTAGGAATTTCTTTAATTTACACTGGTTTAGATGTAGTAAATTTTTCACACGGTGAATTTTTTATGCTTGGCGCTTTCACTGGCTTAACCGTCTATAATTTTCTCATAGATGGAGAGATAATTTATAAAATATTTCCCGAGGCATACGGTTGGGTAGGATACGTAATTGGTCTTTTCTTAGCCTTTGTAACTATGGGTTTATTTGGAATATTGATTGAGCGAATATTTTTAAGACCACTAACTAAAAAAGGTGGTGGTTACACAGTTGCTGGTATGGGTATAATAATATGTGGTTTTGGTTTGTCAGTTATTTTACAAAACGTAGCTTATGTAATTTGGGATCCAACAGCCCACCCATTCCATGCTGATTTAGGTTTGCCTATTACACTAGGAGGAGTGACGCTACCAATGACTTACCTCTGGATGTTAGTCACAGGTTTTATTGTTGCTGGTGCTTTATATTTCTTTTTAAATAAAACTAAAATGGGATTAGGGGTAAGAGCCGTTGCTTATTCAAAAGTAGTATCAAACCTAGTTGGAATAAATGTTCCTTTATACATTTCAATTATATTTGGGATCGCGTGTGCTTTAGCAGGAATAGCTGGTACTTTAGTTGGCCCAACTTACCAGGTGGTTATTTATATGGGATATATAATTTTATTAAAAGCATTCGCGGCTGCTGTGGTTGGAGGCTTTGGAAGTTTACCCGGCGCCATTATTGGTGGTTTTACAGTTGGACTTTTTGAAACAGCTTGTGCCTTCTTTATATCAGGAAGTCACAAAGATGCTTATGCTTTTCTATTAATGATCGTTGTTTTACTAATAAAACCGACTGGTTTTTTTGGCGTTCAAGTTAAAATGAAAGCTTAATGGTTAATAAAAATACAAAAGTTGCTGTACTTGGCGCAGGAGCAATGGGCTGTCTTTTCGGAGGACTTCTAGCTGAGAAAGGTCTTAATGTAATTCTTATTGATGTATGGAAACAACATGTAGATGAAATTAATAAAAAAGGTTTAAAGATGATGGGCCATGGAGGAGACAGAACTATAAAAATTCGGGCAACAACTGAACCTGGGAAGTTAGATACTGTTGATGCAATAATTGTTATGTGCAAAGCAACAGCTTTAGAACAAGCACTAGAATCCTCAAAAAAAATTATTGGGGAAAAAACTATGCTCATGTCATTTCAAAATGGGATTGGACATGAGGAAATAATGCAAAAAATTGCAGGTAAAGAAAAAGTTTTGGGCGGATCTACTACACAGGCATCAAGTATTCAAGGACCAGGTATAATACAAAATCATGCTAGTTTGCCATCGTGGATCGGAGAGTATGATGGAGGATCAAGCAAGAGAGTGAAGGAGCTCGCAGAAACATTTACCGCCCATGGTTTAGAAACAATTGCAGAGGAAAATATTAAAAAAAGAAAATGGATGAAATTATTTGCTCTTACAGCAATAGGGCCCCTATCAGCGATTTTTGATTTACATCACACCGATTTATACATCTCTAATAAAAATCACACCATGTCTAGAAAACTAGGAGAAGATATTATTTTAGAAACTCGTGCAGTTGCCAAAGCCGACGGTGTCGACGTTAGCGAGAGGGAATGTTTAGAAATGTTTAATAGAATTGTTGACTCTAGACAAACGAACAAATCTTCAATGGCTTTTGACGTTTTAAAACATAGAAAAACAGAAATAGATTTTATAAGTGGGGCTGTGTCAAAAATAGGAAAAAAACATGGAATTAAAACCCCTCTAAATGATTTAATGTATAAAATCATTAAAATAAAAGAAGGAAAATATATTTAGATCAGTGCCTAAAGATATAATTTGGAAACCCTCTCAAGACATAATTAAGAATTCAAAACTCACAAAGTTTATAAGTTTTTGTAAAGTTAAAAACTATGATGATCTTGAAAAGAAAAGTTACAATGACCCAGGATGGTTATGGAACAACGTTATCAAATTTTCAGACCTAAAATTCTTTAAAAATTATGAAAAAATTATGGATGATGGGAGAGGGGCTCCCTGGACCAGATGGTGCGTTGGAGGAACAACAAATATTGTTCTCAATTGTATTGATAGGCATAAGGGCAAAGATTTTTTTAATAACACATTTATTTATTCAGAAAAAGAAAATAGAGAAACAACCTCTATCACTTACGAAGAATTCGATAAAGAAATATCAAAAGTAGGTAATGCCTTAAAAACAAATGGTTTTAAAAAGGGTGATGTGATCGCACTTTATATGCCCCAAATAATAGAAACTTATATTGCATACTTTGCCATATTAAAAATAGGTTGCATAGTATTACCTCTTTTCTCCGGTTATGGAGCCAAAGCTGTATCGGAAAGATTAAATATTGCTAAGGCAAGAGGCATATTCACCGTGAGCAAAACCTTTAGAAAAGGAAAAGAAATTAGAATGCTTGATATAATCAAGGATGAAGTTGCTAAAATTTCAAGTATTCAAAATATTTTTTTAGTTGGCGAGGATAAAGGAAAAAAGATTTATAACTGGGAAAATTTTAAAAATTTATCAGATAAATTAAAAACAGAAGAAATGGATGCAGAAGATCCAGCAATTATTCATTTTACTTCTGGAACAACAGGCAAACCTAAAGGGTGTGTTTATACACATATTGGATTAGTTACAAAGATGTCTTTTGATGAAGGGATACTTTCAGATTTTAAACAAAACGATGTTCATCTCTGTATGGCAGATATGGGTTGGATGGTGGGATCAAAATCCGCAACCATTGCTTCTTCTCATGGGGGTAAAATGGTTATAGCCGAGGGTGTCCCAGATTTTCCTGATGAAATTAGATTTTGGAAATTAATTGAAAAATACAAAGTTTCTTGGACTGAATTATCTCCAGCTTTAATAAGATCTCAAATGATTAAAGATAAAAAAAAATTTGAAGATTTAGATTTAAGTTCCTTAAGAATTGTTTGTACAGGAGGTGAGCCATGGACAGAGAAACCATGGAAGTGGTTATTTGAATTTATAGGAAAGTCTAAAGTCCCAATTATGAATTCTGCGGGTGGTACAGAAGTTTCAGGATCTATATTACATTGCTGCCTGCACAGGCCTTTTAAAGTTGGATCTTTTAATGCACCTATTCCAGGGATGAGTGCTGATATTTTAAATCATGATGGCACAAAAACAAAAACAAATGATTTAGGAGAATTGGTAATGAGAAAATCTTCAATCGGACTGACCAAGAGTTTATGGAATGATGATAAAAGATATATTGATAATTATTGGAGTGTTATAAAAAATTTCTGGGTTCATGGCGACTTAGCAAGTAGAGACGAAGATGGCCACTGGTTTCTTCATGGTAGATCTGACGACACGATTAAAGTCTCGGGAAAAAGGATTGGGCCTTCAGAGCTCGAGAGTGCAATTATAAAAACAGGCAAAATAAAAGAAGTGGCTGCAGTTGGGATTCCAGATGAAAAAAAGGGATCTAGGATAATTTTATCGGTTGTTCCACTAAACGTAAAAGATCCGGATATGAAAGAGGAATATCTTAACAATTTGATTATTAAAGACCTTGGGAAATCATTTAAACCGGATAAAATAATCTTTGTAAAAGATTTACCTAAGACAAGAAATATGAAAATAATGAGAAGAGTGATCAAATCTTGTTTAGTCAATCAAGACCCTGGAGATGTATCGACACTTTTAAATCCAGAGTCGGTGGAGGAAATAAAACAACATGGAATTTAAAGATATATTATACGAAGTTAAGGACGACTATGCTCATGTTACTATTAATAGACCAAAAGTATTAAATGCTTTCACACCTGTTACTCTTCAGGAATTAAAAACTGCTTTAGACAATGCTGAAAAAGATAAAAATGTTGGCGTAATTATTTTATCTGGGGCAGGAGACAGAGCTTTTTGTGCTGGTGGAGATATGAACTGGGAAAGTTCCAAAGAATTTCAAGATCATGAATACGAGTTTCATATTCATTTAACCAAATGTAGTAAGCCTATTATTGCAAAAGTGGACGGTTATGCAATTGGTGGAGGAAATCATATGGCTTACTTTTGTGATC
>CACMMU010000018.1 GCA_902614835.1 uncultured Pelagibacteraceae bacterium
AGGTTAACCTTTCTCTTCTCTAAATCTAGATCAACTATCATACAATCAACTTTGTTACCTGGATTAAACACTTCGGGTCTACAGTTTTCTGGATCTTTAGCTAAATTATTTTTCTTAATCGTCATTTGTAATTTATCATCGTTACCTGGAGATACTTTAATTCCATTTTTTAAAACAGATTGAACTTTTGCTGTAATTACCTCTCCGTTTTTTTTGTCTTTAAAATAATCAAAAGGATCTTTTTGTAAATGTCTTATACTAAGTCTTATTTTTTCTTTTTCTTTATCTATTTCTACAACTTTTGCTTTGATAATATCGTTTTTCTTATATTTTTTTAAATCTTCCTCTTTTTCCTCCCAAGAAATATCTTTATAGTGTAAAAGCCCACTTAAACTTGAGTTTTCAATATTAAGAAATATGCCAAAGTCAGCTATATTTTTCACTTTAGCTTTAACAATTGATCCCACAGGACTCTCTCTTACTAATTTTTCCCAAGGGTTTTCTAATGTAGCTTTATAACTTAAAGAGATTCTTCTTTTTTCGGCGTCTATCTCAATTATCTTCACAGAAATCTCTTGGCTTGGAGACAACACTTTACTTGGATTAACATTTTTTCTAGTCCAATCAATTTCTGAGGAATGTACAAGCCCTTCTAGTCCATCACCGAGACGCACAAAAGCCCCATACTCTACACACTTAGTCACCACACCTTTGTAAACCTCATTAAGTTTAAATTTCTTTTCTAATTTATCGTAAGGATCTGGATGCATCTGTTTAACACCGCAGCTTATTCTTTTTGTCTGATTGTCTATTTTTATTATCTTGACCTTGATAGTTTCTCCAACCGATAAAAGATCTGAAGGTTTTTTTACACGAGAATAACTGAGATCCGTCACATGCAAGAGGGCGTCCGCACCATTCAAATCTATAAACGCACCCCAATCTAAAATTGCTTTTACTTTACCTTCAACCACATCACCTTCTTTGATTTTAGATAAAATATTTTTTAAGTCTTCGCTTTTGCTCTTCTCTAAAATACTTCTTCGCGAAACTACAATATTTCCTCTAATTTTATCTAACTTCACACATAAAAATTTTAAAGGGACATTCATTAATTCATCGATTTCAAAATTTTTTAAGGGCTTCGTGTCAATCTGCGATCCTGGTAAAAAACAGAGACAAGAGTCTATATTTACAATCATGCCGCCCTTAGTTCGGCTTGTTATTACGCCTTCAACCTCTTCCTCATCTTTAAAAGCCTTTTCCATACGCTTCCAAGAGCTCATACGTCTAGCCTTTTCTCGGCTTACAACTATTTCACCTTTAAAGCCTTCAATTCTTTCGAGATAAACCTCAACCTTAGAGCCGACCTTTAATCCCTCTAGTTCTTTAGTAATTTTAAATTCCTCTATTGGTATGATACCTTCTGATTTAGCTTTTAGGTCTACAAAAATAAATTTTTTACCGATCTCACTTATTGTAGCCTTTACAATTGCACCCTCTTTTAGATCTCTTTTTTTGAAATCTTCTTTTAATAGGTTCTCAAATTCTTTTGTTTTACCGCTTGTTTCTAGATTTGTTTCTAACACCATATTTTTTTACTAATTTTTCCTCAACTTTCTTTGACATTTTTTTAACCATATCAGGTTTATTTAAAATATCGGAGCGTATTACTACATGATCTTTAGCAAGAATCAATGGACTATGTTTCCTTGTTGTGTCTGAATAATCCCGCTTTCTAAGATCTTTTTTTACTTCTTTAATTGTTATTTTTCTATTTTTCCTCTTAAGCTCTTTAAATCTTCGCAAAGCCGCAGTATTAAGATTAGCCCTTAGGTAAAATTTTACTAAAGCTTGTGGAAATATTGTGTGGCTGTCTCTTCCCTCAACAACACAATGTTTATTATTTTTGTGCACCCAATTTTTTTGAGCTTTTTTTATGATTTTACGAATTTCTAAAATCTTAGCAATTTTAGCAGTATATTCAGAGATATTTGGACTATGAAGATTAATTTTTTTTATATTATTGTAATTAAATTTATTGAAGCGTTTTTTTAAATAAGAAACTTTATTTTTAGGTTTATAATCTAAAATAATTTTAGCAGCCCAGCGAAATAAAAGACCGCTACTTAAATGTGGAATTTTAAATTTTTTTGACAATAGCTTCGCAGCTGTTGATTTACCCGAGCTAGCTTTTCCATCCACGGTTAAAATAAAACTTTTAATTTTTTTTAATTTCAAATTTTCCACCAACTGATTTAATTATTTTAAGAAACGAGGGTGAGGAAGTCTCAACTGTTTCGAAATTTTTTATATTACACTTTATACCCGTGGCAAGTGATAAGCAAATGACAGCCATACAAATTCTATGGTCATTTAATTTTTTTACTTGAATAATTTTTTTTCTCTCATTTAAAATTTTTCTTTTTCCGTAAACTTTCATCACATCTTTTGTTACTTTACACTTAATGCCAACTTGATTTAATATATTTTTCATTTCTTGTGCTCTTGAACTCTCTTTATTTGACAAATCCCCAATACCATTAAAAACTGATACGCCAGGAGTCATAGCGGCACAAACGGATAAAATTACGTATTCATCAGTTGTTGATGGATAATACTTGGAACTAGTTTTTAAAGGTTTTAAGTTACTGTTTTTAACAATTATATCGCCCACAACTTCATTATTCTTTCTCTTAACATTTTTAAATTTAATTTTAGCGCCATGTTTTTTTAAAATATTATAAAAACCTGTTCTTCTTGAATTTAAACATACGTTTTTAATTTTTAGCTTAGAATTTTTTGTAAAAATTGTTAAAGCACAAAAAAAAGCAGCTGATGATGGGTCTCCAGGAACAAAAAGTTTCAAAGGATTTAGAGGACTTTTGCCAAAAATTTTTATCTTATCTTTTTTAACCTGGATAGCCCTTGAATTTTTTAAAAGAATATTTTCAGTATGATTCCTACTTTGAAAGTCTTTTCTTTCCCTTATTAATGTAAATCCATATGAATTTAAGCCAGCTAAAATTACAGCACTTTTAAGTTGCGCTGAAACTCCTGAATTATAAGAAATTCCCAACGGCATTGATGATGAAAGCATTTTTAAAGGCATAAACTTTCTATTCTTTTCAAAAGACACACCAAATTTATTCATTAGATCTATCAGACTAGACATATTTCTTTTCCTAAGAGACATGTCACCAGTGATTTTTAAATCAATAAACGGAGTAGTAGATAAAATTCCTACTAATAATCTTGCTAAAGTTCCAGAGTTTCCACAATTTAATATAGTATTTTTTTTTGCATATAGTGAACCAAGACCCTTGCCATAAACACTATAATTTTTTTTTCCAATTTTTTTGATTTTAACTCCTAATTTTTTTAAACATTCTATTGTTGAAAACACATCATCTGATTCTAGAATATTTTTTATTTCTGAAATTCCTTGACAAATTGACCCAATCAAAAAAGCTCTTATGGAAATTGATTTGTCACTATCCACAAAAATTGTCTTATTAAAGCTTTTGATTTTATTTTTTGATACTACAGAATAACTAGTATTTGGCATGCTGGTTAATCGTAGGAACCAAAGTACAATTCTCTTGCTTTTGCAGATTGCAAGATATCTTTAGGTTTGCCCTCTGCTATTATTGTTTGTTCTCCAAGAACCACGCATTTGTCAACTACCTGTAAAAGGTTTTGTATATTGTGATCCGTAACGATGACACCAGTTCCATAAGATTGTAATTTTAAAATATATTTTTGAATGTCCTGCACGACGATCGGATCTAAAGCTGCCATCGGCTCATCGAGTAAAATAACTTTTGGATTATTTACCAATGTACGGGCAATTTGAAGTCTTCGAACTTCACCTCCAGATAATGAATTTGCATTAATGTTTCGTAAGTGTTGCAAATTAAACTCCGTAAGCAATTGTTCTACCATTGATCTTTGCTTTTCAGGTTTTTTGATTGTTAGTTGAACAACGGCTAATAAATTATCGTAGGTAGACATAGAAAAAACAGATCTGTACTGACTTAAATAACCAATTCCAAGTTTTGCTCTTTCATGGATTGGTAAAGAAGTTATATCTTTTTGATTTAAAAAAATTTTACCACTATCAACTTTATACCTGCCTAATACACATCCGTATAAGCTAGTTTTTCCACACCCGTTTGGTCCCAGCAAACCAACAATTTCACCAGAATTCAGGTCTAAGCTAATTTTTTTTAATATAGGTCTACCTTGAAAAGATTTACTTACAGACTTAATTTGTAAAACGGGCTTGTCTTTTTTAAATTTAATTATTCTAAATCTTTTTTTCATTTAAAAACTTGTTTTAATATTTACTCTATCTTCATTATACATTGATGCTTTTAATTTTTTATCAGAAAAATCAAAATTAAGCTTATCTGCCATAAGTTCTCCCTTTTGACTTTGTGTAGTTACATTACCCTCTATTATTAAATTATTATTTTCATTACTGAAGTCAGCTTTATCTGAAACAAGAGAGTTATCCATATAAAACATGTTTACATTTTCTTCAAAGCTCATGTCAAGAGTAACATTATTATAAATCCCTGTTTTGCTTCTAATTTCCAAAATTGTGCCATCTTTAAAATAAAAAAAACAAGATACATTTTTCATATTTATTATGCTGGGTTCTTCAGTTTTGAACTCCGAGTATTCTGAAAAGATAACAAATTCATTTTTGTTCTTGTCAACACCTCTGTACTCTAAATTCTCAAAAATATTTTTGTTTTCAATATCACTACCAGTATCTTTTATATCAGAGATATCTTCCAATATTTTCTCTTGTTTTTTATTTGCTGGGTTTAAAAAATAAATAAAGATAACAAGTAAAAAACCTGCTGTTAATAGCATAAGTTGGATAGCGGTTTTTTTTCTTGCTCTATTTAATTCCATGAGACAATAAATTATGTATGTGACAGATACCTTTTACTTTACCAGATTTTGACGAAACTATTAGTGAGGTAATTTTTTTTTGGTTCATTAAAGATAAGGCTTTATGTGCCGTCGTATCCTCATCAATTTTAAGAGGATTTTTTTTTGCAATCTTTTCAATCCTATCTTTTTTTGAATAACGACCCAAACCTCTTCTTGCATCTCCGTCAGTGCATATTGAAAAAACTTTACCTTTTTTAGTTACAAGTACTAAACCCAATTTTTTCGAGCTAATTATTTTGATTGCTTGTTCTATTGTTTTATTTCGATCAACTATCGGTATTTTTTTACCAGTGACCATTATATCTTTTACCAAAAGCAAAGTTTTTCCTAGAGAACCACCCTTATGATAACGTTTAAAAACCTCTTTAGAAAATTTTTTCTTATGCTGTATTGCAGCACACAGAGCATCTCCAAGAACCAACGTAATTGTCGTACTCGAAGTTGGAACAATAGAAGCTATATCAGCTTCCTTAACTTTTGGCAGTAACATTTTAATATCACTAGCTTTTAACAAAATACTATTTTTTGAGCTCGCTATACCAATAACTCGAATTCCAAATCTATTTGCAAAGTTTAACATATCGTTTAATTCCTCCGAGTTTCCTGAATAGGAAAAAATCAAAAGAACATCTTTTTTTTGTATTTGACCCATGTCACCATGCCTTGCAGTTCCCGGATCACAAAAAAAACTCGATATCCCGATACTAGAAAGTGTAGCAGAAACTTTTCGAGCTATAATTCCAGATTTTCCAACTCCAGCACAAATTACTTTCCCTTTGCAGTTTGATAGTGTTTCGACAGCTTTTACAAAAGATTTATCAAAAACTTTATTAATTTTTTTTAATTCTGAAATTTGAATTCCTGCAGATTTTTTTGCTACTTTTATATAATTTGTTTTAGCCATTAATGCTCAAATATATCAAATTTAAAACCAGATTGATCAAGCTTAATTCTTGTATCTAAAAATGTGATACAATTTTTATATAAATCCATACGATTTTCTCTTTTTAACATTTTTTCTAATTCATTCTTTATTTTGTGTAAAAAAACCACATCATTAGCCGCATATTCTAATTGTTTATCGCTAAGCTCATTTATATCCTTATTCCAATCACTGCTACTCACTCTTTTATCTAAGTTTTTATTACAAAATTCATATACTAAATTTTTAAGACCATGTTGGTCTGTATAAGTTCTAACAACTTTACTCGCAATTTTCGTATCAAAAATATTTTTAACTTTGCATTTTAAAAAATACTCTAAGGCGTTTTTATCGAACCTAAGAAAATGTCCAATTTTTAAAATTTTTTCATTTTCTAAAACTGAAACCAAGTTAGGTGCTTTGTAACTTTTTCTATCTGGTTGAATAATGTAGACAATTCCCTCACGGTCACAAATCTGGATAAGGCTGAGCTTGTCTCTTTCCGGTATCTGCAAACCTGTAGCCTCAGTATCAATAGCTATAGATTCCTTAAATGATTGAGATACTTCTTTTGTTATGTCTCCTTGAAATTTATGTATTTTTGCCATACCTATTCTTAAATACCATGAATAATTACCCGATAGCAACAATTCTAGGTGGTGGAGGTTTTATAGGACGTTATCTTGTCAGAAATTTGACCAAGAAGAACTTCAGATGCATTATTCCCACAAGAAACCCTTTTGCTAAGGTCTATTTAAAAACTCAGGCACCTCCTGGGGCGATAGAAATTATTAAATTTGGTCAAAATAGTTTTGATGAAATAAAAAACGCAGTAGAAAATTCAGATGTAGTTATAAATCTTTGCGGAATACTTTTTGAAAATAGAAAGCAAAAATTTAGTAGCATACACGAAGATATTCCAGAAAGTATAGCAAAGCTGTGCTCCCAATTTAGTGTGAAAAAATTTATTCATGTATCAGCCATAGGTGCCAACGAGGACTCAAAATCCAAGTACCAACAATCTAAATTTTTAGGGGAAGAAAAAGCAATCAACAATTTTGATAAAACAGTTATAATTAGACCCAGCGTAGTCATAGGAAGTGAAGATAATTTCACAAACTTATTTGCTAAACTTAGCCTGTCCCCAATAATTCCAGTTGTAAACACAAACTATAAATTTGAACCAATTTTTGTAAATGATGTGGCAAGGGCAATTTTGAAAGCTATCGAAACTAAAAATAATGAGGGTAAAATTTACGAACTTGGAGGAGGCAGAGTGATAAGTTTTGGAGATATGATAAAACTCATTTTAAAAATTATAGGAAAAAAAAGAATAGTTGCTGATGTGCCGATAACTTTAGCAAAAATTCAAAGTTCACTTTTAAGTATTTTACCGATTGATCCAATTATAACAAAAGATCAATGTCTAATACTTTCTGAAAAAGATAATGTGGTATCTGGCGATCACTTAACTTTAAAAGATTTAAATATCAAACCGACGGATATTGAAAAAGAAATGGAAAAGTGGCTGTGGCGTTACCGATCAGGTGGAGAATTCGCAAAAGTCTAGGGTACTAACAAGTTAAAAGATTTATCACTTTTTCTAATTATTAATTTGTCTTCAAAACCAAAGTCCTCACCATCTATTTGTGAGAGAACTTTATTTTCAAGTTTATCAATTTCTAACTTATCAAGCTCTTTAGTAATAATACTTTTTGCTCTACTTAAATCTCCTTTTGATAATATTAGCCAAAGGTAATATAAAATTTTAATTCTTGAAAGATCTTCAAATATATAAGCAATAACTTTATTATCAAAAATATTTGTTTTTTTCGTAATAGAGTGTGGTCCTGCATAATATTTTGAATTTGTTACAAGTACCCAATCGGCTTTAATTATTTTTCCATCGACATTAACTTTCATCTTTTTATTTTTTAGAAATATAAAATGTTGCAGACCTTTAAGCGCAAAAATTATCTTACCTAAATATTTTTTAATTTGAGAGTCTATTGAATGCACAATCTCTGAGTCAAAACCAATCCCAGCCATAAGAAAGAAATATTTATCATTAATTTTTGCAAGATTAATTTTTTTGGTGTTTTCTGAAACAAGTACTTTATAAATTTCTTTAGCTTTTTTTTCTATTTGTGTTTCAATCTGAAGTATATTTGCTGTTCCTGCAGGTATGTAACCGATAATAGGCTTATCAATGTCTTTGTACTTATTTATGATCTGATTTATTCCAAAACATACTGAACCATCACCACCTGCAATTACGACTCTATCTGTGTTATTTTTTGATAATTCACTAAAAACTTTTTCAGCATCTTTTTCAGAGCTGGTTTTAAATAACTCTACCGAATGATCTATTTTAAGAAGCTCTATTACTTTGTTGATAAGCTTTAATTTTCTTCCACCTGCTGCGTTAGCATTAAAAATGATGGAAAATTTTAATTTTTTAATCATTTTTAACATTTCTGTAACATATTTATGATTCAACTAAAAGAAGAGATTCGTTTTATAAAATGAAACAAATAAAATCTAGCGCCGAAGGAAAAATACTTACATTTAAAAGTATATTCATCTCAGATGTTCATCTAGGAACAGTTGGTTGCCAAGCAAATAAACTCTTAGAATTTTATAAACACACAAGATCAGAAAATCTTTATTTGGTGGGAGACATCTTCGATATTTGGGCTCTCAAAAAAAGTTTTTTTTGGCCACAAGAACACAATGATGTCATTCAAAAAACTCTTAGAAAGGCAAGACACGGTACAAAAGTAAAATATATTACAGGAAACCACGATGAGATTTTTAGAAAGTTTGTTCCAATAAATTTTGGTGATGTTGAGTTAATAAACAAATGTATACATGAAACAGTTGATAAAAAAAAATATGTGGTAATTCATGGAGACCAGTGGGATGGTGTTATGAAATATGCACCCTGGTTATCTAAAGTGGGTGCCATCGCTTATAATTTATTATTAAGATTAAATAATTTAGTAAATTTTATTAGAAACATTTTTGGCAAGGAGAAGTGGTCGCTTGCAAAATTTTTAAAAAATAAAGTAAAGAATGCAGTTAAATATATAGGTGATTATGAAAAAACTGTATCAAGCTACGGTAAAAAGAAAAATGTCGACGGAATTATTTGTGGACATATTCATAAAGCTTCAAATCAAAATTTTGATGGAGTGAACTATTTAAATTGTGGTGATTGGGTAGAGAACTGCACTGCTCTTGTAGAGCATCTAGATGGAAAAATGGAAATTATTAAGTGGGATGAAATTAGACAAGAAGTGGTAAATTACAGAACTCAGCTTAAAGAGGTAGTTTAACATTTATGAGAATATTAATTGTTACGGATGCTTGTCCGGAACATGTTTTAAATGGTGTGACCAGATCTTATTCAAGATTAGAAATTGAATTAAAAAAAATGGGTCACAAAGTTAGCTACATTAAACCTACTCAATTTTTCACAGTTCCAATGCCCAAATATAATGAAATCAAATTAGCCATAAATGTATGGAGGGTTGGTAAATTAATTAAAAAAGAAATGATCGAAGCACAAAATAATAATGAACAGTTTAGAATACATATTGCTACAGAGGGACCTATAGGACTATCAGCTAGAAGATATTTAGGTAGAAATAAGATAAAATTTACTACAAGTTTTCACACTAGATTTGATAAATATATAAAATTATATCTCCCTATAATACCCGAAAAAATATCCCAAAAATTTTTAAGTAACTTTCACAACAAAGCTGAAAGGGTATTAGTCACTACAGAGTCGATGAAAAAAGAATTAAGCGATATAGGGGTAATTAATGACAAAATGGTTGTTTGGACAAGAGGGGCAGATCATTTAGGAGAACCAAAGAAAATGACATTAAATTACAACAAACCAATTTTTGTTTATGTAGGAAGGATCGCATTGGAAAAAAATATTAAAGATTTTTTAGACCTTGATTTACCAGGTAAAAAAATATTAGTTGGTACAGGTCCCCATTTAAAAAAACTCAAAAAAGAGTATCCTGATGCTAAGTTTGTTGGTCAAAAAACGAACGGTGAATTAGCTTCTTATTTTGCATCAGCTGACGTTTTTGTTTTTCCATCAAAAACGGAAACATTTGGAATTGTATGTATAGAGTCTTTGATGGCAGGAACACCCGTAGCAGGTTACGCTGATTGCCCAGGTACAATGGATATTTTTAAATTAGCTAATGGAAAATCAATTGGTTGTCTTGATAAAGATTTAAAAAAAGCGGCTTTGACAGCTTTAAAAGCAGATAGAGACAACTGTAAAGAATTTGCTAAACAATTTACTTGGAAGAGATGTGCAGAGATATTTATCAATAACACTGCAGTAAACTAAGACATATCTCCCCTTTAAATTAACCTTACTTCAACTATAATTAATTAATGGATTTACTCTTTATATTAATAGGCGCAGGTCTTGCTATATTTGTTATATTCGTATCTT
>CACMMU010000019.1 GCA_902614835.1 uncultured Pelagibacteraceae bacterium
ACTTGTTAATCAAATTATTGAAGAATTTGAAATAAAAAAAACATAATGAAATCATCCGTTATAGTTTTTCCAGGATCGAATTGTGATAGAGACATTTCTGTTGCTCTAGAAAAATTACAATTTAAGAATTCAATGGTTTGGCACAAAGAAACGGAACTGCCAAAATCAGATTTAATTGTAATTCCTGGCGGTTTTTCTTACGGAGATTATTTACGGTCTGGAGCAATAGCGGCTAAATCAAATATTCTCTCAGAAGTAATAAATTCTGGAAAAAAAGGTGCTTTGATTTTAGGGATTTGCAATGGTTTTCAAATTTTAATTGAGTGCGGATTACTTAAAGGAGCTTTATTAAGGAATTCAGGATTGAAGTTTATTTCAAAAGATATACTTGTAAAAGTTCAGTCAAATAAAAATAATTTTTTTAATAAATATAAAATTGGGGACGTGCTGAAGTTGAATATTGCTCATAATGAAGGAAATTATTTTACAGATAAAAAACATTTGATGGAATTAGAAAGCAATGAATTAATACCTCTCAAATATTGTGATAAAAATGGAAATATTAATAATGAAACCAATCCAAACGGTTCTATAAATAATATTGCAGGTATTTTTAATGCTAATAAAAATATTTTAGGAATGATGCCTCACCCAGAAAGGATGGCAGATAAAATGATGTCTGGTGAAGATGGTTTGGGGCTATTTTTAAGTTTGATGAATTAATATGCCGATTACAAAAGCGCAAATAGAATCTCATGGTTTAAAAATAGAAGAATACAAAAAAATAAAAGAATTGTTAGGTAGAGAGTCTAATTTATTAGAATTGGGAATTTTTTCAGCAATGTGGAATGAGCACTGCTCATATAAATCCTCAAAAATACATTTGAAAAAATTACCAACAGAAAATAAAATTGTTATTCAAGGTCCCGGTGAAAATGCTGGTATTGTAGACATTGGAGATGACGATGCAATAGTTTTTAAAATTGAAAGTCATAACCACCCATCTTTTATAGAGCCTTATCAAGGTGCAGCAACAGGTGTTGGTGGGATATTACGAGATGTATTTACTATGGGTGCTAGGCCCATTGCTTTAATGAATTCTATTCATTTTGGTTCGCCAGAGAATGAAAAAACTCAAAATCTTTTAAGTGGTGTTGTGTCAGGAATTGGAGGTTATGGAAATTCAGTTGGTATTCCAACTGTTGGTGGTGAAACTAAATTTAATAGCACATATAATGAAAATATTTTAGTAAATGCTATGGCAATTGGTCATGTGAATAAAAATAAGATTTTTTATTCAAAAGCAAAAGGGTTGAATAAACCAGTTGTTTATGTTGGCTCTAAAACTGGAAGAGACGGTATTCATGGGGCAACAATGGCGTCGGCCGAATTTGATGAAAATTCAGAAGAAAAAAAACCTACAGTTCAAGTTGGAGATCCTTTTACAGAAAAATTACTTTTAGAGGCTTGCTTAGAATTAATGAGGGATAACTCAATTATATCTATACAAGATATGGGAGCAGCAGGTCTAACATCTTCAAGTATTGAAATGGCCTCTAAAGGTAAGCTTGGAATAGAGTTAAACTTAAATAAAATTCCATGCCGTGAAAATAATATGACACCTTACGAAATGATGTTGTCTGAGAGTCAAGAGAGAATGTTAATTATACTTGACGATGAAAAAGAGGAAGAAGCAAAAAAAATATTTGATAAATGGGACTTAGACTTCGTTGTAATTGGAAAAACAACTGACACTAAAAGATTAATATTAAACTTTGATGATAAAAAAGTTGCTGATATTCCTATTGAGGCACTGGCAGAAAAAGCTCCGTTGTATGAACGAAAATGGACAAAATCAAAATCATCAAAAAATAAAGTAAAAATAAAAGATTTAAAAAAAATTAAAATCGAAGATGCTTTAGTTAAGATACTTTCTTCGCCAAATCATTCAAATAAAAGCTGGATTACTGATCAATATGATCAAGTAGTTATGTGTGATACTGTTCAAAAATCTGGTGGGGATGCTGCTGTAGTAAGAATCCATAACAAAAATAAAGCTGTAGCAATATCAGTCGACTCATCTGCAAATTATTGTAACGTAGATCCTAAAACAGGTGGCAAACAAATTGTTTGTGAAAATTGGAGAAATTTAATATCTGTAGGAGCTAAACCGTTAGCTATAACTAATTGTTTGAATTTTGGAAGTCCAGAGAAACCAAAAGTTATGGGAGAATTTGTAGGATGTATTGAGGGAATGAAAGAGGCTTGCGAATATTTAAATTTTCCAGTTGTGTCTGGTAACGTCTCTTTTTACAACGAAACAAATTCTAAAAGTATTTTTCCAACTCCTGTAATTGGGGGTATAGGGCTAATAGAAAATTTAAATAAAATTATAAATATTAAAATAAAAAAAACTGGTAATTTAGTCATGGCCATAGGAAAAACACTTGGCCATATTGATCAAAGTGCTTTCTTACAAGAAAACTTCTCCATAGATAATGGTCCCCCACCAGAAATAAACTTAGTTAATGAAAAAAATAATGGTTTGGCTACATTACGATTGATAAAAGAAAATTTGGTTATTTCAGCACACGATATCTCTTCTGGAGGTATGCTTGTTTCTTTGGCAGAAATGTCTATTTCATCGGGTTTGGGGTTAAAAATATTTAAACCAAAAAAACTTATAAATTCTTTAGAATATTTTTTTGGTGAAGATCAGGGTAGATATCTAATTGAAATCTCAAAAGACAATCAAAAAAAGATTGAAAAATATTTAAAAACAAATAATATTTTTTTTGAGATTGTTGCAGAAGTACAAAATGACACATTTGAGATGGAAAAAACATTTAGTTTAAAAACAAAAGAACTTCAAAACTGTAATAATAAATGGTATAGTAAATTTAATGCCACTAACTAAAAACGAAATTTCTTCAATGATAATGAGCGCTTTTCCAGATGCTACTCTCGAATTAAATGATACAGCTGGTGACAGTAATCATTATTCTGCTAAAATAGAATCCAAAGTGTTTAAGGGTAAATCTAAAGTAGAGCAACATAAATTGGTTTATAAAGCTCTTGGAGGAAAAATGGGTAATGAATTACATGCTCTTGAATTAATAACAGAGGAAAAAAAATGACTACTGTTAATGAGAAAATTAAAAGTATTATAGATTCGAATGAAATCGTATTATTTATGAAAGGAACTCCAGATGCACCCGAGTGTGGTTTCTCAATGGCTGTATCAAATATTTTAAAACATTTGAAAGTTAAATTTGAAGGAATAAATGTTTTGGAAAGTGATGAACTAAGACAAGGAATAAAAAATTATACAGATTGGCCAACTATACCACAATTATATATAAAAGGTGAGTTTGTAGGGGGTTGCGATATAATTAAAGAAATGTTTGAAAAAGGTGAATTAAAAAAACTTTTGGAAAATAAGTCTTTATTATCTTGAGTAATACTCAATAACTAGTTTTGGTTCCATTACTGTTGGATATGGTATTTCGGAAAATTTCGGAACACGAACTAATTTGGTAGTTTTATTTTTGCTGTCTAACTGTATATATTCAGGAACATCTCTTTCTTTACTGACAAGTGTACCTTCGATAATAGTTAATGATTTAGATTTTTCTTTAATTTCAATTAGGTCATCTTCTCGCACTCTATAACTTGAAACGTTAACTTTTTTTTTATTAACTCTAAAATGTCCATGATTGATTAGTTGGCGTGCAGCAAAAACTGTGGGTGCAAATTTAGATCTGTAAATTATTGTATCTAATCTTGTTTCAAGAAGACCAACTAAATTCTCTGTGGAGTCTCCCCTTTTTTTAATTGCTTTCCTGTATATATTTCTAAATTGTCTCTCATTAATATTTCCATAGTAGGCTTTTAATTTTTGTTTTGCATTAAGCTGAATACCATAATCAGTTGGCTTCCCTTTTTTGCTTTGCCCGTGTTGTCCTGGCGGATAGTTTCGCGTATTAAACGGACTCTTGGGTTTTCCCCATAAGTTTACCTTTAATCTTCTATCTACTTTATGTTTTGCCCTAATCCTTTTTGTCATAAAAAAGCGTTTATAGTCTTTATAATATTTTTGTCAATTGTTCTTATAATTTACTTAAAATACTGGATAATATCCTCAATTCTTTATTACTTAATTCCATTCTTCCAAAAATATTCTTAAGATTTATAAGCATTGCTTTTTTCTTTTCTCTTGGAGAAAAAAATCCCTTATTTTCCAAGCGATTTTCAATAAAATTAAGAAAAATATGAAGTTTTTTTTTACTTATAATATCGGTCAGTTTTTTTTCTTTCTTGAAGTAGCTAGGTTTCAAATTTTTAAATATTTCATAACAAACGAGAATTAGGCTGTGAGAAAGATTGATAGATTCGAATTTTTTATTAACAGGAATTTTAAAAATATAATTTGAATATGATAAATCCTGATTTGACAAACCTGAAGCCTCTGGTCCAAATATAATACCAATCTTTCTTTTTTTATTTTTTTTTATACTTTCAATAAACTGATTAAAAGATAAATGTTTTTTGTTAATATCTCTTCTTCTCGCTGAAGATGCGTAAACAATATCATAATCTCCAATAGCATCTTCTATATTGGAATATATTTTTGTTTTATTTAAAATATCTTTAGCGCCTACGGAAGTTGCTATAGCTTTCTTGTTTGGCCAATTTTCTTCAGGAGAGACTAAATCCAATTTGTTAAAACCAAAGTTTTTTAATCCTCTTGCTGAAAAACCTATGTTTTCAGACAACTGGGGTTTTACAAGAACAAAGCCTATCCTATTAATCATTAGCTGGAGCTTTTTCTTTATATAATTTGTAATCCAAGCTATCTATTAAAGCTTTAAATGAAGCGTCAATTATATTTGGTGATACCCCTATGGTAAACCAATTTTTTCCACCTTTGTCTGTACTTTCTATTGAGACACGTGTTGTTGCATTTGTTCCTGTATTTAAGATTCTTACTTTATAGTCGACTAACTTTAGATCTTTCAAATATTTTGAATATTTTCCAACCTTATCAACATTAGACCTTATCGCATTATCTAGAGCATTCACCGGTCCATTCCCTGATCCTTCACAAATAATTTCTTTACCATCGACTAGTATATGAGCTTTCGCAAAAGAGTTTATTTTATCTTTAGAGTCTCTTTTAACTGAAACATCATACTTTGAAATTGTTAAATACTTTGGTATTTCCCCCAAAAGACGTCTCGCTAATAATTCAAATGAAGCATCGGCTCCATCATAAGAATAACCTGCAAACTCTCGATCTTTCACCTCATTTAGTAAACTTTGAACCTTCGGGTTGTTCTTATCAATTTTAATTCCGTACTTTTCTAATCTTGACATAATATTAGATTTTCCTGACTGGTCCGAAACAACAATGTTTCTAAAATTCCCAACTAAGTTCGGATTGATATGTTCGTAAGTTTTTGGGTCTTTTGTTACAGCCGAAACATGAAGACCGCCCTTGTGAGCAAAGGCTGAGGCTCCAACATATGCTGAATGTCTATTTGATTTTCTATTTAATATTTCATCTAATAATCTAGAACATTCGGTTAATGTTTTCATTTTATCTTTAGAAATATTTATTTCAAAATTTTTAGAGAAACTTTCCTTCAAAACTAACGATGGTATTACAGACATAAGGTTTGCGTTACCACATCTTTCTCCAAGTCCATTAATTGTTCCTTGAACCTGTCGAACTCCAGATAATACAGCCGTTAAAGAATTAGCTACTGCATTTTCAGTATCATTGTGTGCATGAATTCCAAGATTTTTACCAGGAATAATTTTTATAACTTTTGAAATAATATCTCCAACTTCGTGTGGAAGTGTACCTCCATTTGTATCACAGAGAACAATCCATCTAGCACCTTCGTCATAAGCACTTTTAATACAACTCAAAGCATATTCTGGGTTGCTTTTGTAACCATCGAAGAAATGTTCAGCATCAAACAGAAATTCTTTTTTCTTTGTAATAAATAATTTTGCTGATTCTTTAATATTCTCTAAGTTTTCTTTGTTGCTTATTCCTAAAGCTTTATTCACATGAAAGTCCCAAGACTTACCTACTAAACAAACTGCTGGTGTATTAGAATTCAAAATTGCAGATAATCCAGGGTCATTTTGTGCGCTTCTTCCAGATTTTTTTGTCATTCCAAAAGCAGTCAATACTGTTTTTTCTAGCTTAGGTGGTTTGTTAAAAAAAGCTGTATCTAAAGTGTTTGCCCCAGGCCAGCCCCCTTCTAAATAATCGACACCAAGATCCGAGAGTGCTTTTGCTATTTTATTTTTATCATCAATAGAAAAATTTACACCTTCGGTTTGTGCACCATCTCTTAATGTAGTATCAAAAATATATATTTTCTCTTTATTCATTTATACTTCCAAATTGTTTCGTCTCCTTTATCTTCAATAACAACACCGTTACTATCTAATTCTTTTCTTATATTGTCAGCTAATTTATAATCACCTTTTTTTCTGGCTTTATCTCTATCCTTAATTTTATTTTTAATTGTATTTTCATCAATTTTTGATTTTGATTTTTTAAATTTTTTCCATGTTGCTAAATCTTCTTCTAATAACCCGATAAGCTTACATCCAGCAAGAAAAAGTTTTCTTGCAGAATTATCTCCCTTTGATGCTTTGTCATATAGTAAATGTAGTTTTGCTATATATGCAGGTGTATTAATATCTTCCAGGAGTGGCTGTAGTAATTCATCATTCAATATATCTTCTTTGGTATTTTCAAATTGAGTGTACCACTTATCAAGTGTGCTTTGACTCTCGTTAATTAAATTCTCATTCCAATCTAAAGGCTGTTTGTAGTGGGAACTCAACAGAGCAAGTCTAATAACTTGTCCATTAATTGTTTTTCTCATTTTTTCAATGGTAATTATATTACCTAAAGATTTTGACATTTTTTCTTTGTTAAAAGTAACATAGCCATTGTGTAACCAATAATTTGCAAATTTTTCAACTTTATTAGCGCAACATGATTGTGCAATCTCATTCTCATGATGTGGAAAAATAAGGTCCAATCCTCCTCCATGGATATCAAAATTTTTTCCAAGAAATTTTTCACTCATAACTGAACATTCTAGGTGCCATCCGGGCCTTCCCCTACCCCACGGAGAATCCCATCCTGGATCATCATTTGTTGACGGTTTCCAAAGAACGAAATCAAGGGGGTGTTTTTTAGATTTTGAAACTTCCACTCTTGCTCCTGCTACTAATTCCTCAGGATTTTTTTTAGATAGTTTACCGTAATTTTTAAATGAGTTTATTGAAAAATATACATGTTTATCTTTCTCATAAGCATAATTATTTTTTAAAAGATTTTCAGTCATGTCAATCATGCCCTTGATATGTTCGGTAGCCTTGGGTTCAAAACTTGGTTTTAAGCAATTTAAATACTTACAATCATCGTGAAAGCTTTTTGTAATTGACGTAGTAAGTTCATCTATAGATATTTTTTTATTTTTTGAACTTTCAATAATTTTATCATCTATGTCAGTTATATTTCTTACATAAGTGATATTAGTTTTTCCAAAAACTTTTGACAGTACTCTATACAAAACGTCAAATACAACCAAAGGTCTTGCATTGCCTATGTGTGGGAAATCATAAACTGTGGGGCCACAAACATACATACCAATTTTTTTGGGATCAATTGGAACAAAGGCTTCCTTCTTTCCAGTTATAGTATTTGATACGTTAAGATGATTATTCTTCATTAAATGTGCATACCGGTATTGGTTTCATTTTGTGTAAATTTTTTTTTCTAATCTCTAAATATTTTTTATAATTTTGATCATTTTTATTAATCATTGCCTTTTCAAGATCCTCGTAGGTCATACCAAGTTGTTGTACATCATTTCTACCATCATTCCATAATCCGTCTGTTGGTTCTGAGTTTATAATTTTTTCAGATACACCCAAGTATTTTCCAAGTTCCCAAACCTGAGTTTTTGTACAATCAGCTATTGGAGAGATATCTACTCCACCATCACCATATTTAGTATAGAAACCAACACCAAAGTCTTCTACTTTATTTCCAGTACCAACAACTAGTCCTGAATTAGCTGCAGCAACTTGATATAAAGTAGCCATTCTCAATCTTGCTCTTGAATTAGCATATCCATGTTCATTATTAAAATTGTTTAATACGCTAGAGAAAGAATCAAAAATTTTATCCATCTCTATTACATGATGTTCTACATTTCTGAAGTTTTCATTTAACCATTTTGCATGAGTTAAACTAAGATCATGTTGAGACTTAATTTGTTTGATTGGCATTGTTAACACAATTGTTTTTAGTCGGGTTTTTGCACATAAAGTACTAACAACAGAAGAGTCTATCCCTCCAGAAATTCCTACAATTAATGATTTTGGATTGAACGAAGATTTATCACAATAATCTGTGATCCAATTCGTTATTATTTCTGCTCTTTTTTTTACTTCCATAATTAATACCTACCTCTCTTTTAAGGTTAGGTCTTAATAATTACAATAATTATTAAGACGCGGCTTGAATAATTTTATTTGAAATTTTTGAATTTTTCTTAATTTCTTCAGATATTAAGAAAGATAATTCTAAAGCCTGATCAGCATTTAGTCTTGGATCACAATGAGTTCTATATCTGTTTGATAAATCATTCTCAGATATTTTTTGTGCTCCACCAGTACATTCTGTGACGTCTTGACCTGTCATCTCTATATGCAGACCGCCAGCGTAACTTCCTTCTGCCTGACTCACGCCAAAAAAGTTTTTAACTTCCTTAACAACGCTATCGAATGTTCTTGTTTTAAAGCCTGTAGCAGCTTTAATTGTATTTCCATGCATTGGGTCGCATGACCAAACAACTTTGAGACCCTCTTTTTTTACTGCCTTGATTAATTTTGGTAAAAACTTTTCGACATTGTTGGCACCAAATCTAGAAATTAGTGTAATTCTTCCTGGCTCATTTTCTGGGTTAAGAACATTACAAAGCTTTATTAATTCATCAGGTTTTAAAGAAGGTCCGCATTTTAAACCTATTGGATTCTTTATACCTCTACAAAATTCTACATGAGCGCCGTCAAGTTGTCTTGTTCTGTCACCTATCCAAACAAAGTGAGCTGAAGTATCGTGGTACTCACCAGTTGTCGAGTCCACTCTTGTCATCGCTTCTTCGAAAGGTAACAACAAAGCCTCGTGAGAAGTATAAATGTTTACTGTTCTTAATCTTCTATTTGTATCTGAGTTAATGCCACAAGCCTCCATAAAAGCTAGTGCATCACTTATTTTATCCTCAATCTCTTTATACTTTCCTTTTGTTTTATCTTTTATAAATCCCAAATTCCACAAATGTACTTGCCTTAAATCAGCAAAACCTCCTTGGGAAAAAGCTCTTAATAAATTTAATGTTGATGCAGATTGTGAATAAGCTCTGAATAATCTTTTGGCATCTGGAATTCTTGCTTTTTCAGTAAATTCCATTCCATTTATATTGTCGCCTAAATAACTTGGTAATTCTTTTCCGTCTTTTTTTTCAGTTGGTGAACTTCTAGGCTTTGAAAATTGTCCCGCGATTCTTCCAACTTTAACTACGGGAACCGAAGCTGATGCGGTCAGGACAAGAGACATTTGTAAAATTACTTTAAAAGTATCTCTTATATTGTCTGGGTGAAACTCAGCAAAACTTTCAGCACAATCTCCTCCTTGTAATAAAAAAGCTTTTCCATCAACCACATTTGCTAGAGCTTTTTTTAATGAACGAGACTCACCTGCAAAGACTAAAGGCGGATATTTTTTTACTTTACTTAAAACTAAATCAAGTTCCTTGGTGTCTTTGTACTCTGGTATATGTTTGGCTGGAAATTTTTTCCAACTATTTAAAGTCCATTTTTTCATTTTCAACTCTTGATGGATATTTATATTATTATGTGTCTTTATTCAACCGTAACAGATTTAGCTAGGTTTCTAGGCTTATCTATATCACACTTTTTAAACAATGCTACGTGATATGAAAGAAGCTGAAGTGGTATCGTAAATAGAAAGGGAGTCAGTGTTGAGCTTGATACAGGAAGATCTATTTGAAATCTTATATTTTCACTTATTACTTTTCCTCCAGAATTTGTAATTAATAAAACCTTTCCTCCACGTGCAATAACCTCCTGCATATTTGATAATGTCTTTTCAAAATATTTATCTTTTGGCGCGACAACAATTACAGGAAGTCCGTCTTCAATAAGAGCCAAAGGACCATGCTTCATTTCTCCAGCTGGGTATCCTTCGGCATGTAGATAT
>CACMMU010000020.1 GCA_902614835.1 uncultured Pelagibacteraceae bacterium
CTAATATTAAAACTTCTGAGATTATACCAGCAATATTCTTTTTGGGAAAATTACAAACACCAATTACTTGTTTACCAACTAATTTTTCTTTTGAATAATAATGAGTAATTTGAGCTGAAGATTGTTTTATTCCAATATCTTTTCCAAAATCCACTTTTAGAACTAAAGATGGCTTTCTAGCTTTTTCATTTTTTTCTACTGATAAAACTGTACCAAGTTTAATCTGAACTTTTTTAAAATCATCATATGTTATTTCCATTTATCCTCCTAAAAAAAAGGGGGCAGTAAAGCCCCCTTTAAATTTGATAGATTAAAAAAAATTACAGTTGTTTGTAATTTCCTTTGCTCCACTCATACCATACATAACCTGGTAAACTTACATCGCCTTTTTTGTCAAAGCTTAAAGTTCCAAGCACAGTATTGAACTTACCTTTTTTCATAGCTTTCATAACTTTATTGCTATCTGTTGAACCCGCAGCTTTTGCAGCTTGTGCAAATACTTCAAGTGCAGCATATGAGTAAAGTACATAGCCTTCAGGCTCTATACCTGCAGCTTTGAACTTCTTAACTAATGGTGCAGCCTGTGGATTGTTTCTAGGATCTGGACTGAAAGTCATTAATGTACCTTCACCAGCATCGCCAGTAATTTGCCAATATTCAGCTGTAACTAATGCATCACCACTAATTAGTTTAGTTTTCATACCTTGGTCTCTCATTTGTCTTACGATTAATCCACCCTCTGTGTGGTAACCACCAAGATATACTGCTTCGATACCTTTTGACTTAAGTTTAGAAACTAGAGCTGAGTAATCTTTTTCACCAGCTGTAATCGCTTCGTACATAGTTTCTTTTAAGCCAGCTTTATTCATGTTCATTTTAGTAGCATCTGCTAAACCTTTTCCGTAAGCAGTTTTGTCATGAATAATTGCAACTTTTTTTCCTTTGTATTCTTTTGCTAAAAATGCACCAGCAACTTCACCTTGTTGGTCATCTCTTCCGCATACTCTGAATACGTTTGGTCCACCTTCGTCCGTAAAAGCCGGATTTGTTGAAGCTGGAGAAACTTGAATAATACCTTCTTCAGTATAAACTTTTGAAGCTGGTATTGAAGATCCAGAACAGAAGTGGCCAGCAACATAGGCTACCTTCTGTGATACAAATTTGTTAGCAACGGCAACAGCTTGTTTTGGATCACAAGCGTCATCACCTATTACTAATTTAACTTTTTCTCCATTTATACCACCAGCTGCATTAATGTCTTTAACCCACATTTCAGCACCAGCTTTAAGCTGAGCACCAAAAGATGCGTACTGTCCGCTCATTGGTCCAGCGCTAGCAACAATTATGTCAGCTTTAGCTGAGAACGAACCAAACATTAACAAAGTAGCAAAAACAGAAACTAGATATTTAATTGATCTAATCATTTTGTTCCCTTCTTAATTAATTAATTAAAATTGCTTTATTGAACTACTTCTTCAAGTTTGTGTAAATACCCTATATGTTCAAAAGATTATTATTTTCCGCCCTCTAAATAAGCGGCTTGCACGTCTGGGTTGTTAAGTAGATCTTTGCCAGCACCTTCTAACGAGATTTTTCCATTAACTAAAACATAACCTCGGTCTGCAAGTTCTAGTGCCTTTTTGGCATTCTGTTCTACCAAAAAAACCGTAACTTTTTTCTCTTTATTAATATTTTTTATAGATGCAAAAATTTGATTTACCAATTTAGGTGCTATGCCTAATGAAGGTTCGTCCAGCAAAAGCATTTTAGGTCTAGCCATCATAGCTCTACCTATGGCCAACATTTGTTGTTCTCCTCCCGATAAAGTCCCACCTCTTTGTAATAATCGATCTTTTAAAACTGGAAAAAGATCATAAACATCCTTTGAGTCTTCATCAAAATTTTTGCCTTTTTCATTTACAGAGGCGCCCAATCTCAAATTATCTTCTACTGTTAATCTTGAAAATATTCTTCTTCCTTCTGGTACCTGGGAAATACCTAAGTTAACAATATCGTGTGCAGGTAGGTTTGATATATTTTTTTTATCAAAAAGTATTTCTCCTGTCGCAGCTTTGTTAACGCCGCTTATTGTCATTAATAAAGTTGATTTTCCAGCACCATTTGATCCGATCAATGCAACAATTTCGCCCTCATTCACATTAACATCAACTTTTCTTAAAGCCTGAATGTTTCCATAAAAAGTTTCAACTTTAGAAATATTCAACATATTTAATCCTCGGTTCCTAAATAAGCTTCGATAACTTCTGGACTATTTTTTGTTTCTTTTGCTGTACCTTCAAAAATTTTTTTTCCATAATTTAAAACGACGACATGATCTGAGATTCCCATGACTACGCTCATATCGTGTTCGATTAATAAAATTCCTGTCTTTTTATCATTCTTTATAAATTTGAGTAATTTATTTAAATCAGCTGATTCTTTAGCGTTTAATCCTGCAGCTGGTTCGTCTAAACATAAAAGATGGGGCTCTATACACATTGCCCTAACAATTTCTAATTTTCTTTGATCGCCATAAGGAAGGTCTCCTGCGTTATCATCTGCTCTATTTGTCAGGCCTATAATGTCTAGCCAATATTTTGAGATCTCCATGGCCTCTTTTTCTTTTTGTAAATAAGATTTTGAATTAATCAGACCAAGAATACTAAAACCTGATGCTACCATGAGTTTATTATGTTGTGCTACCATCATGTTCTCTAAAACAGACATTTGCGGAAACAATCTTATGTTCTGAAACGTCCTAGCTACTCCAGCTTTTTGAGCAACTTTAAAATCAGAAAACTTTTTTAAATCCATTTTATTATTTTCTTTATTCAAGTACATTGAGCCTGCCGTTGCCTTATAAAATCCAGTTAAACAGTTAAAAACTGTAGTTTTTCCTGCGCCGTTTGGACCAATAATAGATGTTATATGATCTTTTTTTGCTGAGAAGGTAAGATCGTCAATGGCAATAAGACCGCCAAATTTCATTGTTAAATTTTGAACATCAAGTAATGTATTGCTCATAAATTATCCGTGTTTACCCATTGTTATTGTTGGTTTTCTTTTTGCCAATATTCCTCTTGGTCTGAACACCATAATCAAAACCATTGCACCCCCAAAAGCTACCATCCTATATGACTCGAAGTCCCTAAATACTTCTATAAGACCAATTAAAAAAATTGTAGATAGGACTACACCTGTCTGTGAACCCATTCCTCCAAGAACAACTATCGCAACTATTATTGCTGACTCGATAAATGTAAAACTTTCAGGACTGATAAAAGCCTGACGAGTGGCAAAAAATGATCCTGCGAATCCACCAAACATGGCTCCAACAGCAAAAGCAGTTAGCTTAGTATTCCTTGGATTAACTCCTAGGGACTTACATGCTATTTCATCTTCTCGTAATGCCTCCCAGGCTCTACCGACAGGAAGTCTTCTAATTTTTATTGTAAAAGCATTTGTTATCAATGCTAAAATAAGAATTAAGTAATAAAGGAAAATAATTCTTTGCATGGGATCGTATTCTAATCCAAAAAACGTGTGAAATGTTTCAACTCCTTCATCTGGATAACGTTTGAATGGCAAGCCAAAAAATGAGGGTCTTGGGATACCTGTAAGACCATCTGGACCCTTTGTTAACTCGTACCAATTTAATAATAGAATTCTTATCATTTCACCAAAGGCTAAAGTTACAATTGCAAGATAATCTCCTCTTAATCTTAGGACGGGAAAGCCTAATAGAATCCCAAACATACCTGCAAAAAGACCGGCTATGGGCAAACAAATCCAAAAAGACCAACCAAAATGAATTGCAAAAAGTGCATAAGAATATGCGCCGACAGCATAAAAGGCTACGTATCCTAAATCTAAGAGTCCAGCCAAACCAATAACTATATTTAATCCCCAGCCTAACATTATATAGGTCATCATCATGATGGCTATGTCCATCCAATAACGATCTGCAAATGGCATGAAAGGAAAGATTATTGAAAAAGCTATAGCCGCAATAGCTATTTGAGCTCCTTTTTCATCCAAAAAATTAGAAATTGCTTTTCCAAGAGAGGATGACTCTCCTCTTCTTTTTTCTTTTTTGTATGTATAAATATTAATAAAAAATCTGCCTACTGCACAAAAGGCAACTATGAGTAAAACAACAAACCATTTCGGTTCAACAACTAAAACTTCATTTTTAGCAACTGTCCTAAGTCCGACAATAGGGCCAAATAAAGCTAAAGCAATAATCCCAGTGAATAAACTATCTTTAAGCGATTTTTGAATTAAATCTTTTCCCATTTTTATACTTTTTCAATATCTGGTTTGCCTAAAAAACCTGTTGGGAAAAATATTAAAACAATAACTAGAGTTGTGAAGGCTGCAATATCTTTGTATTCAATTGAAATATACCCAGACCAAAAAGTTTCGATCAGTCCAATCAATAAACCTCCGAGCATTGCTCCTGGGATTGATCCTATCCCGCCTAATACTGCAGCAGTAAATGCTTTAATACCAGCTAAGAAACCAATATAAAAATCTATAACACCGTAGTACATAACAAACATTACACCAGCAACTGAGGCCAGTGATGAACCAATAATAAATGTCATCGAGATTGTTCTATCTACATTTATTCCCATTAGTGCAGTCATAGTTCTATCCTGTTCACATGCACGTTGAGCTCTTCCCAAGTCTGTTCTCGTAATTAAGAGTGTAAAGATAGCCATTAAAACTATGGTCACTAAAACTATAAAAATTTGAAGATAACTTAATGTAACCACAAAGTCTGATTCTTTGAAAAAATTAAACCCACCTTGAATAACAGGCTGCAAAGTTTTTATTCTTGCGCCTTGTGCCGCTTGAACATAATTTTGAAGAACAATTGACATCCCTAGTGCAGAAATTAGTGGTGCCAATCTAAAAGATTTTCTTAAAGGCTTGTAAGCTAACTTCTCGACAGTCCATCCGTAACAAGCTGTAAAAACCATCGCAATTAGCAAAACTAATATAAGTACAATTGGTAATGAAATTCCTGTAAGTGCAAAAAGTATAAATGAAATTAAAGCAACAAATGCTCCAACCATAAAAATATCGCCGTGAGCAAAATTAATCATTCCAATGATTCCATAGACCATTGTGTAACCAATCGCGATCAAACCATAGACAGAGCCTAGGGTTATGCCATTAATCAACTGTTGTAGAAAATACTCCACTAATGCCCCCCCTTAAAAAATTTTAAAATCTTTTAAAGATGCTATTTAAAACTTTTTGTTGGTTTTTGTAAAATTTCTTTTTTTTTAATTCTTTCAATGCTTGCGCATTAATACCACCTGGTGTTTGGGATTCGCTTACAAGTTGTTTTAATGACAATTTTTTTTTATATATTGAGTCTTGCGATAATGCTAAAAAAAGTTCTCTTGTATAATCTTCCGCAGCTTTTCTTTTTACTCCTTTAGCAACAAGCCAATTACTCATGACTTCCATAAAATAATAAAAGGGAGCCATAAAAGATGAGGTTGTCCAAAAGTTTTTTGAAATCTTTTCATTCTTAATTTCTATAGTTTTTCCCAATTTGTTAAAAAAATTTTTAACAATATTATCGCTTGGACAAATGATTATAGGGCCTTTTTTAATTCCAACAAAAGGCAAAGGAATTACTCTAGTAACTTTTTTGGCTCTAGTATATTTTTTTAGCTTTTCTATGTTGATTGTAGAAATAAAACTTATGATCTTTTGATTTTTTTTAAATACAAGAGTTTTAAGGATTTTATGTGCTACTTTAGGTGTGACTGCTAAAAATACCCAGTTAGTCAAATCGATTAATTCCTGGTTGTTTTTTGCGATACTCACCTTTTTGAATTTTTTACTTAATTTTTTTGATATAGATTTGTTTCTAGGAGACACATAAATTTTATTTATTCTTAAATTAGATTTAAAAATACCTTGAATAACGGAAGATGTAATATGGCCTGTCCCCAAAAAACCTATTTTCATTGATCATACAGAATAACCAAGCATCACTATTTAATAAAGAAAATTTTAGTTTTATAAGGGTTCTTAAAACAAAAAAGCCCACTTAAATTAATAAATGGGCTTTTTTTAAATTTATATTAAATATAAATAATTTAGAATTTAGTACCTAGAGAAATTCTTACTGTGTCAATTTCTGTATCAGCAACTACTTTAGAGTCACCGTTAGTATCTATATCACTATATTCGTCGAAGTTAGTATGTGTGTACTCTAACTTGAAGTATCCATTAGGTAGTAGGAATGGTAGATCATTCTTGTAACCAACACCATATGAATAGCCATTTACATCTGCATTCTCAAAATCGGCGCCGCCGTTCGGAGACTTCTCTTGTGTTTTAAGAGTAGCTCTCGTTGCACCAAGTTTTGCGTAAATTGGACCGATTGGAATATCAGTGTAAATTTGTATCACATTTTTAACTTCTGCTTTAGCTGTATACGTACCTGCGTCATTATCATCGTCTGCAGTGGGTTGAGTATCAGTTCTAGATTTTGAACCTAACTCTCTTGCAGGAATGTATGCTAAACCAATTGCGAAACCGTTATCAGAGATCGCTTCAACGAAAATTTCCGGAATTACAACATCATTTGAATGCGATGCGGTAGTTTTCTCACCATCTCCAGTTAACTCAGTTTCAGAACCATCAGTGTCGATTGATGCGAAGTTAGCAGATATACCAACTCCGAGATCAGCTCTAGCCGACGTCGATATAATGAAAAATAGTGTACTAAAAATAGCTATTAGTTTTTTCATAAATCTTCCTTAAAATTAAATTAATTTAACTTAAGCGGACTCGTAACACATGGATCAACTGATGTCATTTTTTTTAAGTTTTTCTGGACATCATAAAAATTTATCAAAATTCAAAAAAATCAATAAAATCAACGTTTTTTTGTTGTATTAATACAACACAATTGAAAAAAAAGGCCTATTTTTAATTGATCTACCAAAGGTTGTATTAAGTGATTAATGTTGAATTCTAAAAGAAAACACCACGAATCCTCAAAAGTTCTCTGCTCAAATTAATATTCTTTTTGAATGGTTTTCTTCCGTGTAACCAAAAGTAATTATTAGAGAAAATAGTCGATCCTGGAGTTAACGGAAAAATAATTTTGTTTTTACTCTCCTCTAGAGCATCTGATAATTTTTGTAAAAATAATCCTTGCTCCATATTTTTCGGCTCAGGAAACTGATCAATATAAGAAATAGTCGGTTTTCCACTTCCATCTTTTGAGAAAACCGGATGCTCAACTTTATATCCTACATTTTTACTCTTTGGAGAACTCCAAACAAAATTCTGTTTTCCAACTGGATCAGAGCTCAATTCTTCACAATGTTCCCAATCATCAAGGTGCAGCAACACACTTTCTCCCCCTTTAACATTGGTCTCTTCCATTTTTGTCATGAGTAACCAGTCTGTTTTTTCTTTAACAAAAGTACCATCTGTATGGAGATCCAAATTTCTATAGGCCTTTCTTAGGTAAGAATCGCTTGAATCTGAATGTTTTACATAAAATCTCGCATAGTATTTGTCTGTCATTAAATCAAAGTTTGGTAGACCAACTAGATAGGCTAAACCTGTCGAAAGTTTAACCAAAAAATCTTTATCAAATTTAGAATTTTTAATATCGGGCTCTATAATTGCCACTCCTGTATTTCTGTCTTTTAAAATTTTGTTTAATGTTTTGCTTAAATTTCCATCAAAAACATCGTCAATACTTTTTGCTAAAGAGAACCTGCTAAAAGGCTTATATTCTAATGACTGAATGCTATGTTTGTTAAATGGAAAAATGAGTTTTTCTAATTCTTTTTCTTTTACTTTTATACTTTGAATTCTTTTGGATGCTGAATGGTCAATAATCTCTAAGTTCACTATAACAAATTTTGTTTAAAGAAATTTATAAATTGAGGCATATAAACGTCCGCATTATCTCCGCCTATTGTAACTCCTTTAGAAATACATTTTTCTTTTTTCATAACTTTAAAACCAGTTTTCCAAGCTTTTCTTGGATCCTTTTGTGCAGTTTCATAA
>CACMMU010000021.1 GCA_902614835.1 uncultured Pelagibacteraceae bacterium
CCCCAAAAATAATGGTGGGCCGAGGACGACTCGAACGTCCGACCTCACCCTTATCAGGGGTGCGCTCTAACCACCTGAGCTACCGGCCCCTAAGTTAGACACTTTAAAGAAGAGAAATGAGGACGGTCACATTAAAAATTTTTTGTGACCAAAAGAAATCTTGGTCATCCTTAGAAAGGAGGTGATCCAGCCGCAGGTTCCCCTACGGCTACCTTGTTACGACTTCACCCCAGTCGCTGATTTTACCGTAGTCAAAGTTTTTAGGCTTTGCCTTAAAGTATAACCAACTTCCATGGTGTGACGGGCGGTGTGTACAAGACCCGGGAACGTATTCACCGCGGCGCGCTGATCCGCGATTACTAGCAATTCCAGCTTCATGCACTCGAGTTGCAGAGTGCAATCCGAACTGAGATACATTTTTAAGATTTGCTTAGAGTCGCCTCTTTGCATCTTATTGTAAGTACCATTGTAGCACGTGTGTAGCCCAACTCGTAAGGGCCATGAGGACTTGACGTCATCCCCACCTTCCTCCAGCTTATCACTGGCAGTTCGTTTAGAGTACTCAACTAAATGTTAGTAACTAAACGTAGGGGTTGCGCTCGTTGCGGGACTTAACCCAACATCTCACGACACGAGCTGACGACAGCCATGCAGCACCTGTGTTTCGTCCGGCCGAACCGAAGACTCATATCTCTACGAGTCGCGACGAACATGTCAAGAGTTGGTAAGGTTCTGCGCGTATCTTCGAATTAAACCACATGCTCCACTGCTTGTGCGGGTCCCCGTCAATTCATTTGAGTTTTAACCTTGCGGTCGTACTCCCCAGGCGGTGTGCTTAACGCTTTTGCTGCGACACTGAAAAATAAATTTCCAACGTCTAGCACACATCGTTTACAGCATGGACTACGAGGGTATCTAATCCTCTTCGCTACCCATGCTTTCGCTCCTCAGTGTCAGTAGTGATCCAGAAAGTTGCCTTCGCTTTTGGTGTTCTTTCTAATATCTACGAATTTCACCTCTACACTAGAAATTCCACTTTCCTCTATCACACTCTAGCTAAAAAGTTTTGATGGCAGTTCCAAGGTTGAGCCTTGGGATTTCACCACCAACTTTTCTAACCACCTACGAGCTCTTTAAGCCCAGTAATTCCGAACTACGCTAGATCCCTTCGTATTACCGCGGCTGCTGGCACGAAGTTAGCCGGACCTTCTTATTCGGGTACAGTCATTTTCTTCCCCGACGAAAGAGTTTTACAACCCAAAGGCCTTCTTCACTCACGCGGCATCGCTGCATCAGAGTTTCCTCCATTGTGCAAGATTCCCTACTGCTGCCTCCCGTAGGAGTCTGGGCCGTGTCTCAGTCCCAATGTGGCTGGTCTTCCTCTAAGAACAGCTATTGATCGTTGCCTTGGTGAGCTTTTACCTCACCAACAAGCTAATCAAGTGCGGGCTAATCTTTCGGCGATAAATCTTTCCCCGTAAGGGCTTATTCGGTATTAGCTCAAGTTTCCCCAAGTTATTCCAAACCAAAAGGCATATTCCCACATTATACTCACCCGTCTGCCACTCAGTATTGCTACTGCGTTCGACTTGCATGTATTAGGCGTGCCGCCAGCGTACGTTCTGAGCCATGATCAAACTCTCAAGTTTAATAACGGCGCACACTAGCTTTAATAACTTTAGCGTGAACTAAAGTTACTTTCGTTAAAGTGTGTACGACAAATTTCTTATATTAACCTAACCGTCCACACTTCTCTTCTTATATTCACAATTTAAAAAAGCTTAAACTTCTAATATTTAGAAATTTAGACGCAAAAATTGATACAAAATAGCTTTAAAGCTACGTTTTTATACGCAATTAAGGCGAGACGCTGTTATATAAAAAAATAGGAATTAATCAAGGCGTTTATTGGTCATTTTATATAAAAAAACTAGCAAAAACAGGTCTTTTTATACTACTTGGCATTGTATCATTAGATTTTTTTTAATATAGAAAAGTAATCATGAAAATTCGTAAATTTTTAGAGAGATTTGAGGGTATACAAAACGAGCTTATCAAAGTTAAAAAAAATAGTCTTTTAGTTTTTTTAGGACCTATTTTTTTCATTCTGATAATTTATTCTGCAATATCATACAATTCAAAACTTAAAGAGGAAAGACTTAAAACTATTGCATCTTTTCTGGCAAACAATGACACGATTTTATTAAAGAATTATTTATTAAACCAAATAGAGTCGCCTTATTTAGAGTACGACTATCTTATTAAAGACGGAGATACGATTGAAAATATATTCAAAAAATTTGGTATAAGCAATAAGCAAGTCGATATCATAGTTGAAAAAATTAAAAAAATGAAGTTAGCTGATATTAAAACAGGTCAAAAGATAAGTTTTTTACTAAAGAGAAACATTAGGTCTAAAGAAATTGAAATTATAAACGTAAATTACCCATTATCGAAAGAGACTTTTGTTCAAATAGATAAAAAAAAGAATAAAATTGAAGTTACAAAGAACGTAACCCAACTTTATAAAAAAGAAATAGTTCTTAGTGGCAAAATTAATACTAGTCTCTATAGATCCGCTACGGACTCAGGAATAGAACCTAATGTTATTTTAGAATTTGCGAGAATTTTTGGTTTTGAAGTAGATTTTCAACGAGATATAAGAAAGGGAGATGAGTTTGAAATTTTGTTTGAGAGATTTACTGATGACAGAGGTAAAAAAATTAAGACGGGAAAAATTTTGTATGCGTTCCTTGATATAAATAATCAAAAAATACAATTATACAGATTTGGTAAAAAAAATAATTATGATTATTATAATCTTGATGGAAAAAGTATATCAAAAGCTTTGATGAAGACCCCAATCAATGGCGCAAGACTTTCTTCACCATTTGGTAATCGAAAACATCCAATTTTAGGTTTTACAAAACACCATAACGGAACAGACTTTGCTGCACCAACTGGTACTCCAATCATGGCATCGGGAAATGGAACTGTTATCAAGGCTGGATGGTGTGGAAATGGTGGAAACTGTGTAAGGATAAGACATAATTCTTCCTATACAACTGGTTATGGGCATCTCTCAAAATTTGCAACGAAAACTGGTAGACGAGTCAGACAAGGACAAATTATTGGGTACGTTGGAAATACAGGAATGTCAACTGGTCCCCACTTACACTACACCGTTAAATATAATGGTAAATTTATTAATTCTCAAAAGTTGAAACTTCCATCAGGAAAAGTTTTAAAGGGTGATGAAAGAAAACTTTTTGAAGTTGAAAGAATTAAACTTGATGTGAAATTGGCTGAGTTAAAAAATTACAAAAAATAGTTTATTTTTTTTCTTCTATTGTTGAGACACTATTTTCTTGTTGAGGGACTGTGCTATTATTTTTTGCCCTTGACTCATTTATTTCAGATAAAATTCTTGAAAAATGATCAGAATGCTGAAGATAATTTTGATTTAAGACCTCATCGCCAGAGCTCAAAGCTTCTTTTGCAAGAATTTTATATTTCTCAACTAATCTTTCTAAATTTTGTGGACTCTTAGAAGTTCCACTTCTAAAATTATTTCTATGAGAATTAATTTGTTGTATTCCATTAGATTTATTTGAATGGCCTTGTCTCCTAAAACCATTCTTGTTTGGTCTTGGTCTAAATCTTCTTATTTTTCCATTTCTCATTTTTTTAAATATTAATTATATTGATTGGTATTAGCAAAGTTTTCAAATTAATTTTAAATTTTTTATAATAAAGTGCTAAATATACAACGAATATTATTTTTATAATCTTTAATTATCTTTTTTATTTTAAATTTGTTATTACTCAATATCTTATTTACTTGTTTAAATTGACCAGTTCCAATTTCTAAAGCCAATATTCCATCTGTTTTGAGAAGACTTCTGGATTTGTAGATAACTTTTCTTAGTACGTCAAGACCATCGTTGCCCCCGTCTAAAGCAGATCTGGGCTCATAGCTGGTGATATCTTTAGATAAACGTCTAAAATCCCTATTCACGATATAGGGGGGGTTAGAAACAATTAGGTCAAATTTGTATGCGAAAAACTTTTCTGCAGTTCTGTGCATTAGCTTAGCTCGATTTTTGAGCTTAAAATCTGTTAAATTTTTTTTTGCACATATTATAGTTTGTTTGCTCTTATCTATTCCAATAGCTCTACTATGCTGTAATTCGTTAAGTATCGAGAATATTATACATCCTGTTCCAATGCCAACGTCTAAAAAAAATAGGTTTCTTCTTTTGAAGATTGATATAATTGGATCTATTAAAAGTTCTGTTTCTGGACGAGGTATTAAAGCGTCTTTATTAACAAAAAATTTGGTACTTCTAAACTCTTTGTTTTTTATAATATATGCTATCGGTTCATTTTTAGACCTTCTATAAATCAAAGATTTAAATTCTTTTATTTTATCTTGATTAATATCTTTTTCAGTTATTAAAAGACGCTCTCTTGATATACCAATAATGTGTGAAAGAATAATTTCAGAGTCAAGTCTTGAGCTTAAAATACTCCTATCTTTTAAATAATTTGACCCTAGATTAATAAGTTCAAAGGTTTTCATTTTAGGATAGTGCTTTCAATTTTAAATCTTGATCTTTAAGTCTTAGGTTATCATTCATTTCTTCATGGATTTCTCCATTTAAAAAATCACTGAGTTTATGTAGTGTAAAATTTATTCTATGGTCTGTAACCCGTCCTTGTGGAAAGTTATATGTTCGTATTCTTTCAGATCTATCTCCTGTTCCTATTTGGTTTTTTCTTTCGCTAGACCTTTCCCTATCTTTTTTTAATTTTTCAGCCTCATAAAGTCGAGCTCTTAAAATCTTTAAAGCTTTCGCTTTATTCTTGTGTTGAGATTTTTCGTCTTGTTGTGTAACAACTATCCCCGATGGAATATGAGTTATTCTAACAGCGCTATCTGTTGTGTTAACAGACTGTCCTCCTGGTCCGCTAGATCGAAAAACATCTACTCTAAGTTCACTTTCATTAATTTTAATATCAACTTCCTCAGCCTCCGGAAGTATAGCGACTGTTGCGGCTGATGTATGAACTCTGCCCTGTGTTTCTGTTGTTGGAACCCTTTGAACTCTATGAACGCCAGACTCGTATTTTAGATAAGAATAAATATTTTGACCTTTTACAGAAAATATAACTTCTTTAAAACCACCCGCCTCACTTTTAGAAATACTAATTATTTCGATTCTCCATCCTTTTTTTGAACAAACTTTTTCGTACATCCTGAATAAATCGGCAACAAAGAGTGTTGCCTCTAGACCTCCGGTTCCTGCCCTAATTTCTACTATTGTATTCTTTTCATCATCACTATCCTTAGGCAAAAGAAAGATTTTCAGTTTTTTTTCATTTTTTTCTTTTTTAATTTCAGCTTCTTTTAGTTCTTTTTCTGCTAAGGATATCATCTCACTATCATTTTTTTTATCTTGTATAATATTGTTTAAATCATCTCTGTTTTTTTCAAATTCAATATATTCTTTAGCCGATGGAACTATATTCTTGAGATCAGAATATTCTTTTGATTTTTTCGCTAAAAGTTTTGTCTCAACTTTGCCAGTTGAAAGCTCTTTTTCCAACATATGATGTTTTTCAATAATTTGTTTAACTTTATCGATGGGTATCATGGAATTTAGTTATTAGTTTCTCGTGCTTTATCTTCTACTAAATTTACAACTTTGTTTATTATATCTTGATTAATCACTTTGTTGTGAGGTATGCCAGATAAATAAAGCAAATTGTTTCCATCTCCACCTCCAGTTAAACCAATATCTGTTTGAGATGCTTCCCCTGGTCCATTTACAACACATCCTATTATTGAGAGTGTCATGGGTTTTTTTATATGAGAAAGTTTTTTTTCTAAAATTTTTACAGTATCAATTACAGGAAATGCTTGTCTTGCGCATGATGGACATGAGATTATCTGGACACCTCGTGATCTAATTCCTAGAGACTTTAAAATTTCAAAACCAGCTTTTACTTCTTCGATAGGGTCTGCCGATAGAGAAACCCTTATGGTGTCACCTATACCTTGCATTAAAAGTTTGCCAATACCAATAGATGACTTTATACTTCCTGTTAACAATCCACCTGCCTCGGTTATTCCAAGATGAAGAGGATAATTGCAAGATTTTGATAAAATTTCATATGCTTTTACTGCTAAAAAAACATCTGAAGATTTTACGCTTATCTTGAAATTAAAAAAGTCGTTATCTTCTAAAAGTTTAATATTATGTGATGCACTTTCAACTAAAGCTTCTGGACAAGGTTCTTTATATTTTTCTAAAATTTTTTTTTCTAAAGATCCTGCGTTTACACCTATTCTGATTGCGCAATCATAATCTTTTGCTGCTTTTATAACTTCTTTTATCCTTTCGTTAGAACCAATGTTGCCTGGATTAATTCTTAAACACTTTGCGCCTGAAACCGCGGACTCAATAGCTCTTTTATAGTGAAAATGAATATCTGCAACTATAGGAACTTTTACCTCTTTTGTAATTTTTCTTAAAGCTTGAGTTGACTCCTCATCTGGGCAGGATACTCTTACAATATCTGCTCCTGCATCTTCGAGTTTATTAATTTGATTAATTGTTGCAGTATAATCAGTAGTTAAAGTGTTTGTCATAGACTGAACTGTAATTGGTGAATCTCCACCAACAAATACATTTCCAACTTTTATTTTTTTTGTTTTTTTTCTTTTAATAATTCTATGAGGTCTAATTTCCATATTTTCTATTAGTCTAAATTAAAAGTTTTGTGTAGTTTTTTTACAGCATTAATAGTTGATTTCTCATCTATAATAACTGAAATCTTAATTTCGGATGTAGAAATTGCTAAGATGTTTATTTTTTCTTCTGCTAAAGATCTAAACATTTTATAAGTTATACCTGGAGTAGCAACCATGCCAGCTCCAACTATAGATATCTTTGAAACTTTATCATTCATATGCATTTTTTCATACTTTATTTTTTTATTATTTTTTATTAATGAAATAGCATTTTTGCTATCTTGTCTTTTGGTTGTAAATGTTAAATCAGTCTTTTTTCCATCGGTAGAAATATTTTGAATAACCATGTCTACATTTATTTGATCCATGGATAAGGGTTCAAAAATATCAGCTGCAACACCAGGTTTATCTTCAACCCCTAAAAGAGTAATTTTTGCATCATCTTTGGAATACGCAACGCCAGTTACAGCCTTGCTGTAATCTATTTTTTCTTGCGCACTGATTTCTGTACCATCTCTCTCTGTAAAAGTTGATTTAACTTGAATTGAAATATCATTCATCATTGCTGTCTGAACAGCTGAGGATTGCATGACTTTTGCTCCTAAAGATGAAAGCTCTAGCATCTCTTCGTAAGAAATTTTATCTATTTTTTTTGCAAGAGGAATTTTGTTTGGATCAGATGAATAAATGCCATCGACATCAGTATAGATTTCGCAACAATCTGTTTCAAATATTTTAGCGACAGCAACAGCAGTTGCATCTGAGCCTCCTCTTCCAATCGATGTAATTTCTCCTGACTTAGAAACTCCTTGAAATCCAGGAATAACTGCAACACCATTTTCATTTAAATACTCATTTATATTTTTTACATTAATATTTATAATTCTTGCATTTGAATGTTCGCCCTCGGTAATAATGGGTATTTGCCAATTCATCCATGATTTTGATTTTACGCCTAAATCATTTAAAGCTCCTGCCATAAGCGCGCTCGTGACTTGTTCGCCAGATGTCAATAAAACATCGTATTCTCTTTTTACAAACTTTTTTGATATAGATTGGGAATGAGCAATAAGATTGTTGGTGGTTCCTGACATAGCAGAAACAACAACTATAATTTTATTTCCTTTATCATGCTCTTTTTTTACAATTTTTGCCGCATGTACAATTCTTTTGATTGAACCTACAGATGTCCCACCAAACT
>CACMMU010000022.1 GCA_902614835.1 uncultured Pelagibacteraceae bacterium
CTGAAGTTGAAAAATATTACTCCCTAATGTTTAAATAATAAAAAAAAACAATTTAATCTAATTTACAACCTTCGGGTGTTTTTTAAATAAATTCTGTCTTCCCATTTTGTAAATGGAAATTTAATTGTTTTTTTTAAAACAAAATCCTTTTTTATCAAATACTTGTGAATTTTATTACTGTTATAATTAATATAAATGTCATTAGTGTGAAACTCGATTAAAATAACTTTGATCTTTGAAATTTCTTTAGCTAATCCCTTTATTACATTTAACTCATGCCCTTCTGTATCAATTTTGATAAGATCAACCGATTTAATTTTTTTTTTTTTAATAATATCTGAAAGTCTTACTGTTTTAACATTGTATGATGCTGTAATCATATTATCTAAATTTCCACCAAAAAGTTTGGCTTTCATATTCAAATAAAAATTGTTTTTATTTGATTTGGTTAAAGATGAGGTTAAATCATGTTTGTTAATATAGATTTTTTTTTCAGTATTTCTGTCAGAAATCGCATTATTAAAAATTTGAATTTTATTTCTGTTTTTATATTTTTTTTTTATCAATTTATAAAATTTTTTTTGAGGTTCAAACATATAAACCATTTTAATATTAAAATTTCTCAAAAAAAGATCTGTGTATAATCCTTTGTGTGATCCGACATCAATTAATGTACTAATTTTAATATTTATTTTTTTTAAAAAATTTATAATTCTTTTTTGATGAATAAATTTATCAATTATATCAAAGAAAATTATCGCAATAAATTTTAAAACAAACATAAAATTACCCTTTTAATTAATTTATTTATAAATAATTGTATTTTAAAAATTTTTTTTATGCATTTGCTTTTGACGTACTAAGAGGTTTTTCATCAATAGGCAAATGCAAAGCCGCAGCGACAAATGATAATATGATTGCAAGGTACCAGGCATAATCAAAACTACCAAAAATATCATAAAATAATCCTCCAAGATAAGCCCCTAAAAAAGATCCAATTTGATGGTTTAAAAAAACAATTCCAAATAACATTGAAATATTTTTAGTACCGAAGATTTGAGCTACAATTCCGTTTGTTGCAGGTACTGTAGCTAACCATAAAAGTCCAAATGTTATACCAAAAATTACTGCGGATAGTTGTGAAGGTGGAAGAAATATAAATAGTCCTATTGATATCGCTCTTAAAAAATACAAGGCACTTAAAAGTATTTTCTTACTATACTTGTCTCCTAAATAACCCATTATCAAAACTCCAATTATATTAAAAAGTCCAATCAATGACAAAATTGCAAATCCTGTCCAGTCCTCTAAACCTCTATCTTGAACATATCTGGGAACATGTGTGGCTACTAAAGTTATTTGGAATCCACAAACAAAAAAACCAAGTATAAGCAACCTAAAACCTTTGTGTTCGAGGGAATCTTTGAGAATTTTAAAAGCACTTTCACTTTTTTGTTCTTGTTCTAAATTAACAGAAATATTTTGGTTTTCAGGATTTTTAATAAATAAAGCCGGTATACACATAACAATTAGAATAATTGAAAATACTGTGAATGTTGTTTGCCAACCAGTTTCGATAATTAAAAAATTTGATAGAGCTGGAAACATAAACATTCCTAAGCCACCAAAAGCTGTAACGTATCCTGCAGCTTTACTTCTATTTTCATTCGGGAAATGTTTGGTAGCCAAAGGTGCTAACATTGGTCCAGAACATGCGCCCAAGCCTATTCCAACCATCAATCCAAGATTAAGCTGAAACCACAAACCAGTATTTAAATTATTACCTAAAGAAAAAATTCCTACTGCATAAAATATCAAGCCTATTAATACTACTTTACTACCTCCATATTTATCAGCAAATCTTCCAAAGATCGGTGTAAAAATTCCCCAAATCAAAGAGTGTAAGGCTACGGCAAGACCGAATTCCGTATTTGTTATTCCACAGTCTATTTCAAAATTGTTAGAAAATAGCCCAAAAGTTTGTCTAACACCCATAGATACATTGACTACAAAACATGCGGCGACCAGGGTAAATAAAGCTAATTTGTTTGGAAAAAATTTAGTTTTCATTTAATCTTTTTTAAAGCTTGTTTTAAATCGAAAATCAAGTCATTTGGATCCTCTAAACCTATATGGAACCTCACAATATGATGATTTGGTCTTATATATTTTTTATATACTCTTTGAATTGATTGGGTTTGATAGAGTACTAGACTTTCAAAACCTCCCCAGCTTTGTCCTATACCGAAAAGCTTTAGTGAATTAACAAATTTAAGTATAGAGTTTTTATTTTTACTATAAATTAAAATAGAAAATAATCCTGTTGCTCCTGAGTAATATTTTTTCCAGTTCTCATAGTTTAAACTTCCTTTTTTATGAGGATAAAGGATTTCCTTAATTTTTTTTTCTTTTTTTAAAAAGTTGACAATTTTTTTTGTATTTTCTTCATGTTTTTTTAGCCTAATATCAAGTGTTCTTAAGCCTCTTAAAACTAAATAAGCATCATCTGGTGACGCTCTATATCCTAAAAGTTTATTGCAAACCCTTACTTTTTCATAAACCCTTTTGTTAACAGATAAGCTTCCAAGCATTACGTCTGAATGACCAGAAAAGTACTTTGTTCCAGATGAAATAGACATATCAAAGCCTAGTTTTAATGGCTTAATTAAGAATGGAGTTCCCCAAGTATTATCAATTGCAGTTATAATCTTTCTTTTTTTGGCAAGTTTTATTATTTTGTTTAAATCCTGAAACTCAAATGTGTTACTACCAGGGTTCTCTACAAATATCATTTTTGTTTTTTTATTTACTTTGTTTTGCAAACTTTTAAATTCGTCAGGATTATAAAAATGAGCTTTAATTTTGAATTCCTTCAAAAATTTAGATGTGATCATTCTTGTTGGTGCATAAACTGCATCCGTTACTAGAATCTCATCACCAGGTCTACAAATGCTTATTATGGCTAATGCCACCGATGCAAAGCCAGTTGAGGTTAAAAAAGTTGCGTATGATTGTTCCAATTCAGATATAAAATTTTGGAGTGCAATAGTTGTTTGACTGCCTCCTCTTCCGTACTCATAAAAATTTACCTTATTACCTTTTTTAACAAATTTTTCTTGTTTTAAAAGTTCCTGCATAGTTTTAAAGAAAACGGTAGAATTTCTAACTACTGCAGGGTTTGCGCTTCTTGAGATTTTGTCATGAGCCAAATGTTTAAGCTTGGTGATATCTGAATATTTCATTTAAATGTTTTCACAACCAGTTACCCAAAGATCATATATAGGATGGTCAAATGTCTTAAGATTAGTACTAGTCGAAAACGTCCATCCATTAAATACGAAAATCTTATCCTCTTTTTCATCAGACAAGTCTCTAACTTGAATATACACAGCTACACCCTTGTTATCACGATCCTCAAATCTGTTGCACTTCTTGGGATAAATTTCTAGATAACCAAATCGTTTTTTTTCACCTATTGTTATATTTATGTTTTTTGTTTTAGCCGTAATCTTGTCCAAAGCTTTAAATTTAACTATAGACTCATCTTTTAAAGATGGTTGTTTTCTTTTTGACTTTATTATCAATGAATCTTCCGTTTGATCCTCGGTCGTTTCTATTTCTTCTTCAAATGTAGGTTGTAAAATATTTAAGTTAATTTGTTCTTCTCCCTGCAAATTAACTATTGCACCATTAAACAATAATATAAAACAATAGACTTTAAGGTTTCCAACTTTCATATTTTTTAAATTTTTTATTATTTTTTGATATTTTGTTTGGTTTGAACGAATCCTTTGTTCCGGTTTTATTATCTTTATGGGACTTTTGCCAAGAAAATTTTTTTTGATTTTCATCTGGGATGTTGTTTGAAATATGGTGCATCCAAGAATACCAATCTGACGTTATTTTTGAGGCATTTATTTCTCCATTGTATATAACCCATCTTTTGTCTTTGCTATTTATGTAATATTTATTACCAAATTCATCTTTGCCTACAAATTTTCCAAAAACAATTGTATAAACAAAAGTGCCAAATGTTTGGGAGTTCCACCAAGTAAAAATTTGTTTTATCATTTTTAAAATTTAAAGATCCACACAATTTAAAATTGTATCATTATAACATAGACAGCACATTAATATTGTATATATCTTTGACACTAATACTTTCAATAAAATAAGGATAAATAATGACAAAATTTTTAGTCGAAACCTATTATACATGCACATTTAAAATAGTTCATGAGCTAGGTGAGTTAAATGAAAAAGAATTATCAGATATAGACAATAGAAAAGATGGAAGAGTTGAAGTTATAGATGTAACGGTAAATAATAGAAAAACTAAAAGATCGGACGGAAAAAGTGATGAAAGCAAAACGAGCTTAAATGACGTTAAGGTTTCACACTCTACTAAAAACCAAGAGTCCAAAGAAGTAATTAAAGGAGTTTTGGCAAAATCACCTTCGACATCTGAAAAGTCTAAAGCCAAATTAAATGAAAAAAGATTTCAAATGCCTGATAGAAGAAAAGGTTATATACAAAAGGCAACGATAGGAGATCATAAAATTTATTTACATACCGGAGAATATGATGATGGTAAAATTGGTGAGATTTTTATCGATACAAACAAAGAAGGGGAATTAGTTAAAGCTTTAACTAATAATTTTGCAATAGCAATTTCATTGGGGCTTCAATATGGAGTGCCCTTGGAAGAGTTTGTTGATGCATTTTTAGATACAAAATTTGAACCGTCTGGAAAAGTTTATGGAAACGATAGAATTTTAAGCGCGACATCTATTTTAGATTATATTTTTAGAGAACTTGCTGTTTCTTATCTCGGGAAAGAGGATTTGGCTCACACACCAGGCATTAGCAATGTAAGTGTAGGAGACGGTAGTAATAAAGATGACCAATTTTTGAAAATTGTAAAAAATATTACTAGCAAAGGTTTTGTTAGAAGCAATTATGAGGAAAAATTGGTAGATCTAAGTGACGTTAGAATAAATTTAAAAAGTAAAAACTAATTTTTTTTAACAGTTTTTATATATAATTCTTTCAATTGCTTTTCGGTTGCTTCTGAAGGAGCTTCCATTAAAAGATCCTCCGCGTTTTGATTTAAAGGAAACAAAGTAACTTCTCTGATATTTTTTTGATTAGCTAATAACATTACAATTCTATCTATTCCAGGTGCCATTCCTCCATGTGGGGGTGCTCCATAGGACAAGGCTTTTATCATACCGGAAAAATTTTTTTCAACCATTTCTTTTGAATATCCTACTTTATTAAAAACCTTAAATAAATAATCTGGAATATGATTTCTAATAGCTCCAGATGAAAGCTCAAAACCGTTGCATACTAAATCATATTGATAAGCTAGAATTTTTAAAGGGTCAGTTTTATCAAAATTTTTTATATCTACTTGCGGCATAGAAAATGGGTTGTGACTGAAATCTATTTTTTTTTCTTTTTCATCATATTCATACATCGGATAGTCTGTGATCCAGCAAAAAGAATAGCTTTTTTCATCTATAAGTTTTAATTCTTCACCTATTTTTTGCCTTGCTATACCAGAAAATTTTGTTGCCTCTTTCTCTTTGTTGCAAACAAAAAAAACTGAGTCTTTTTCGTTAATTTTACAATTTTTTATTAACTCTGTTATTGCTTTGTCAGAAAAGAATTTAGCAATTGGTCCTTTACCAACTATTTTGTTTTGTTTTTTTTCAAATGTTATATAGGCTAACCCGCTTGCACCTTCGCTAATAGCCCAATTATTAAGACCATCAAAAAAACTTCGTGGTTTCGACGATGTGTTAAAGGCAGGAATTGCTTTTACCACTCCACCTTTTGCAATAATATCTTGAAAAATTTTTAATTTTACATCTGGTGATTCAAATATTTTTGTAACATCATTTATTTCAATAGGGTTTCTTAAATCGGGCTTATCGGTACCATATTTTTTCATGGAGTCTTCATATTTAATTCTTGGAAAAGGAGTTTTGTTTATTTTTTTCCCTTTTCCAAATTCTTTGAATAAATCATAAAAAATGGGCTCAACTGTTTTCAGAACATCTTCTTGTTCAACAAATGACATTTCTAAATCTAGCTGATAATGCTCTCCCGGGCTTCTGTCTGCCCGTCCATCTTCATCTCTAAAACATGGTGCTATTTGAAAATATCTATCAAAACCAGATATCATAATCATTTGTTTAAACTGCTGAGGTGCTTGAGGTAAAGCATAAAATTTACCCGGATGGACTCTGCTTGGAACTAAAAAATCTCTAGCTCCTTCTGGACTTGATGCTGTAAGTATAGGAGTTTGAAATTCTAAAAAATTACTCTGGATCATTTTAGATCTTATAAAAGATAAAACTCTAGATCTTAATTTAATATTTTCATGCATTTCATTTCTTCTTAGATCAATGAATCTAAATTTAAGTCTTATATCTTCGGGGTAATCTTGTTCACCGAAAACAGGCATTGGTAAATCTTTTGCTTCTGATAAAATTTTAATACTTTTAATTTTGACTTCTATTAGACCAGTTTTTAAATCTTTATTTTGAGTTTCTTTAGATCTTTTAACTACTAGCCCATCAACCATTAGCACGGACTCGGGTTTGATTTTCTCTAAAGTTTTAAAATTTTTATCTTTATTTTCAATAACGCACTGTGTTATTCCAAAATGATCTCTTAAATCAATAAAAAGTAAATTGCCGTGATCCCTTTTTCTATGAATCCAACCTGAAAGCTTAATTGTTTTTCCAATATTATTTTCATCTAATTCTGAGCAATTGTGTGTTCTATATTTATTCATAAATTTTATTAAAACTTTAATTCTTTTAATACTTTCTTAATTAAACTCAAACTGATTGGTTTTGCTTTTTTTAAAGATAAACTATCAACTGAATTCGTAAACAAATTTATTCTCTCATAAGATCTATCTATATTTTTAATTATATAATCTATATTTTTTTTTGTAATTTCAATTTGTTTTTCTGAGAAATTTTTTGTCAATATAACTCTTAATAAATCGTCTGTGGGTAAATCTATCCCTACTTCAACAAAACTCGTGAATCTAGAATTTAGGTCTTTAAGCTTAACTTTGAGTGTTTTAAGTGGGACTAAAGAGGAAATTATCAAAAACTTATTATCCTGATAACCCATATTAGTTATCGTGTATAATAATTTTTCATCTATTTGATTTTTATAATCATCAATAATCAAACATTCTTTTACCTTAAACTTTGATAAAATGTTTGAATTAATCTCGGATGCGGGAAATAAAATAGAGTCTATTTTATTTTTTAAAATATTTATTAAGTGAGTCTTTCCGCAACCCTTGGGACCAAAAATATTCACGAATCTGCTTGACCAATTTGGCCAACTTTCAATTAATTTATATGCTTGTATATTATTCTCAGATACATAAAAATCTTGACTCAAATAACTTCTTTTGAATGGAAAGTTAAAAATTAATTGTTCGGTCATTTTAGCTTGGAATACTTAATACCCATTGGTTGTGTATGATCTGAAATTCAAAACCATTTTTTGTAAATCCATCCTGCAAATTTTTAATTTTTCCAAGATATCTAATTTTAATTTTTGCATAACTTTTGCTTAACTCATTTACACTATAGCTTTCTATAAAATTAATTTTATTCAACCTTGTGGTAATTTTTTTTAGCGATTTGGGATTTGTCAATTTTGCATTAATTGTCAAATAAGATGGAACAGAAATATCAACCAAATTTTCTTCTTTCCATAATTCATTTATATAAAATTTAAGGCTTCTAATCAAATCT
>CACMMU010000023.1 GCA_902614835.1 uncultured Pelagibacteraceae bacterium
ATATTTGCTTAAAGAAAAAAAAAGGGGCGAACCAGTCGCCCCTTTTATAATAAATAATTTTATTTAGTGTTGTTTTCCAAGAATAGCTCTTCCGCTAGGTACCCTAACGTCATCAACCATCTTTTGAATGGCACTACTAGGTTCTTTAGTCATTAAGCTTACTACAACCATTGCAACTAAGCTTACTGATGCTCCTATAATACCAAATCTTAAGTGGTCAATTCCAAGCCATGGAGTGTTTGCCATAAACTTAGGTCCAACATAAATTAGATATGCTGTACCAGAGATTAGACCTCCAAGTATTCCTGCAACCGCACCTTCTTTAGTAGCTCTCTTCCACCATACACCAAGTACAAGTGGGAAGAATAAGCCTGACATCGCAAAGTCGAATGCCCAAGCTACTGCTCCCAGAATGCTTGTTAATCTCATTGAAGAGATATAAGCAGCAAGAGCACCTATCACTACTAGAAGTACACGCGCAACAATTAGCCTTTTTCTAACGTCAGCTTTTGGATCGATTATTTTGTAGTAGATATCATGTGATAAACAGTTTGATATCGCTAAAACTAATCCATCGGCAGTTGACATGGCAGCAGCCATACCACCTGCAGCAACTAATCCAGAAATAACGTAAGGTAAACCAGCAACTTCAGGAGTCGCTAATACTACTACGTCACCTCTCATAAACCATTCGTTCAACTGCAATATTCCATCACCGTTGAAGTCAGCAATAAACACTTGTTCTACTGCAGACCAGTTTTGAACCCACGGTATACTTTTCACTTCCGCAATTGATTTTCCAATAATTGCAGTAGATAAGTTTGGATCCATTAACTGAAGTTTAGATAGTGTTGCTAGCATAGGCGCAGAGAAATATAGCAAGAAGATAAAGAACAGTGACCAAGCCACTGATTTTCTTGCTGATTTAACAGAAGGAGTTGTAAAGTATCTCATTAAAATATGAGGTAACGATGCAGTTCCAACCATCATACAGATCGCAAGCGACAAGTATTTCCATACAGCCATTCCACCCGCAGGTACAGCAGAGTGAGGATTAGAAATATATTTTAATCCACCTGGTACACCAGCAGCTTTAATGTCTGCAGCGCTATTTTTTATTAGGCCAGACGAAGCTTCAAGCTCCGCTAAACGTTGTACTTCATCACCAAGCATAAAGTGTGGGAAAGGATTTCCCAACTTACTTCCCATCCAGAATACCGGTATAAGGTACGCTACAATTAACACGATATATTGTGCTACCTGTGTCCATGTTACAGCTCTCATTCCACCTAACATTGAGCACATTAAAATACTTGCTAGACCAACCCAAACTCCAAGTTCAAATGGAATTTGTAAAGCTCTTGAAGCGATTGTTCCAGTAGCATTAATTTGTGCAGTCACGTAAGTGAATGAAGCTAATACTAGAACTAAAGTTGCGCAAAATCTTGGAAGATTTCCGCCGTACCTAGTTCCAATAAAGTCTGGCACAGTATAACAACCAAATTTTCTTAAATATGGTGCTAGAAGAGTCGATACTAATACGTATCCACCAGTCCATCCAACTAAGAATGCCATGTAAGTATAGCCACCAAAATAAATACCTCCGGCCATTGCAACGAACGATGCACCTGACATCCAGTCAGCAGCTGTCGCCATTCCATTAAATACCGTTGGTACTTGTCTTCCCGCTACGTAGTAAGCGTCAACTTGTACAGTTCTAGATAAGTAACCGATCAATGCGTATATAAGCACTGTAAAGGCCACAAACATAATTCCTATATTTGCTGCGCTCACACCAGCTGATTCTAAAATAGCCATCAATAAAATGAAGACTACGAATCCTCCAGTGTATAAACCGTAGATCTTGGGAAGGTTTTGTATAAAACCACCTTTAAACATTAGTCATCCTCCCTTTCACCACCATATCCGTGTTCGTCGTCGATTTTCTCCTGTTTGTTAGCAAACCAAAAGATTAGTATTACAAAAGCAGCAAGAGATCCTTGTGCTGACATATAATAAGCTAATGGATAGCCAAGAAAAGAAGCGTTATTAATCGCCTCGCCGAACATAAATATTACTATTGAGAAAAAGAACCAAATAACCAATGTTATCATCATATGGTTTTTAGTCTTCACCCAATGTGATTCTTTGTTTGACATGTCTTTCCTCCCTTTTTTGTTAAGAGTTAATGGCGGAAGCATACTCAAAACGTGATTAATTAAAAGTTAAAAAAGCCTAAAAAAGAGTAAAATGATACCCTTTTATTAAGTAAAATAGTTTGTTAGTTTTAGAATACAACGTGAAATTGAATCTTAAAGATATACAAAAGTACCTCTTTCCTATCAAGAGGATTTTCCACAAATATCGCCAAATTAAATCTTTGGATCAAGTTATGAATTTTATTCAGGAGCAATCCGCGCAAGTTAGTCAAATGACCTTGTACGGATATTTAAAAACAAGAATGGGAGCAAAGCACATACTAATGTTCGAAGATAAGAATTTTCTTAATTCTATTAATATAGCAAAATGGCATATTTATTCTGCTTCATTAGTTGACTGCACTTTTTTTTGCTTTTCATTTTTGTATAAAGAGAGAAATTTTTCTAAAACAGAGGAAGCTAACAGAATTTTTTTTGAAATTCTAAATAATGAGAAAGTAAATGGAATGAATTTGGACGCCTACGAAAAAGCTACAAAAGAATTTAACTCAAGATACCCAACTGTAAACTGGATAAGCTATCACAACAATAAGCCATTTGAATATAGTAGCAATGAACTTTATACATGGTCACCTATTGCAGACGAATTAAAAAAACTTGATAAAAAGATTGTTCTAAACTCAATGATTTTAAAATGGCATAATGTTGAAACAGATTTTAAAAAATTAACTAGTAAATTTAATTTGAAATAAAAGACTTATTTATTTTTTCTATTTTCAACAAGTGAGTCCACAACAGAAGGATCAGCCAAAGTTGTTGTATCTCCAAGGTCGTGATGCTCATTCGCAGCTATTTTTCTTAAAATACGTCTCATAATTTTACCAGACCTTGTCTTAGGTAGTCCTGGAGCAAACTGAATATGATCTGGTGTAGCTATTGGACCTATTTGCTTTCTAACCCAAAGTTTTAATTCTCTTTCTAGATCTCCATCAGATTTTTCACCAGCATTTAGGGTTACATAGCAATATAATCCATTACCTTTTATATCGTGTGGAAAGCCTACTACCGCTGCTTCCGCAACTTTTGTATGCGCAACAAATGCACTTTCAATCTCAGCAGTACCTAAATTATGTCCCGAGACTATTATCACATCATCCACTCTACCTGTTATCCAATAATAACCGTCTTTGTCTCTCCTGCACCCATCTCCGGTAAAATACTTTCCATCAAATTGAGAGAAATATGTGTCTATAAATCTTTGGTGATCCCCAAAAACAGTTCTCATCTGTCCCGGCCAAGATTGCAACATGCAAAGCCTACCTTTACAGGCACCTTTTAATATTTTTCCAGACTCATCAACAATTGCTGGTTTAATTCCATAAAACGGCTTTGTGGCAGATCCTGGTTTTAAATTTATTGCACCGGGCTGAGGTGAAATTAAAATTCCTCCAGTTTCTGTTTGCCACCAAGTATCGACTATTGGACATTTTTTGTCTCCCACAACATTGTAATACCACATCCAAGCTTCTGGATTTATTGGTTCACCAACTGTACCTAATAGTTTTAGAGATTTACGGCTTGTTTTTTTTACAGGTCCGTCACCCTCACGCATTAAAGCACGAATAGCTGTTGGCGCAGTGTAGAAAATATTTACTTTATATTTATCAATTATTTTCCACCATCTAGAAGAGTCCGGATAAGTTGGAATACCTTCAAACATCACGGTAGTAGCACCATTTGATAAAGGACCATAAATTATATAACTGTGTCCTGTTACCCAACCAATATCAGCACTACAAAAGTAAATATCTTTCGGTTTGTAATCAAAAATATATTGGTGCGTCATCGAAGCATAAACCATATATCCCCCAGTCGTATGCAAAACTCCTTTTGGTTTTCCTGTTGAGCCCGATGTGTACAAAATAAATAATGGGTCCTCAGCATTCATTTCTTCAGGAGCACATTTATCGGATACATTTTTAATTATTTCATCATAAGATACGTCTCTTTCATTATCCCAATTGACGCTATTCCCTGTTCTTTTTACCACAACACATTTTTTAACATTTGGGCATTGCATCATGGCTTCATCAGCTATTTTCTTTAAAGGTATAATTTTTCCACCCCTTACACCTTCATCAGCCGTTATTACATAATCTGATTCACAGTCGTTTATTCTTGTTGCTATAGAGTCAGGTGAGAATCCACCAAATATAATAGAATGTATGGCCCCAATTCTTGCACATGCCAGCATAACGTAAGCTAGCTCAGGTATCATTGTTAAATAAATTGTTACTCGATCTCCTTTTTGTACGCCTATACTCTTTAATCCATTTGCAGCCTTCGATACGTTCTTGTGTAATTCTTTGTAAGTTATTTTTTTGGAGTTACTAGGATCGTCTCCCACCCAAATAATTGCAGTCTTGTTTGCTTTTTTATCTAAATGTCTATCTATACAGTTTGCAGAAGCATTTAATGTACCATCGTAATACCATTTTATGTTTACTTCTTTTTTACTGTATTTAACGTCTTTAATTTTAGTGTAGGGTTTTATCCAATTAATTCTTTTTCCCTCTTTAGCCCAAAAATCTTCGTTATTTTTAATTGAAAATTTATATTTTTTTTCATACTTAGATTTATTTACATAAGCCTGTCTTGACCAATTCTCAGAAACTTTAAATACTAAATTTCCCTCAGAGTCTTTTGCTTCTTTAGATGTCTTTTTTTGAAATATCTTCTTTTTTTTTGAAGATTTTCCTCTTCTTCTCTTGACTTTTTTTCTAGTCTTTCTCTTTTTTTTTATTTTCTTTTTCTTTTTCTTTTTTTTAGCCATTTTTTTATTCAATTATAAATTAAAGATTTACTTTACCCATCTTACATATAATTTTCCAGCTTTTATAGTCTATGGGCATCACTGATAATCTGCTCTGTCTAACCAGGGGTAAATGTGAAATATCCTTGTTTTTTTTAATTTTATCTAAAGAAACTGACATTTTAAATTTTTTGATAAACCTGACTTGAACGGCTACAAATCTTTTTTTTTTATCCGTTTTATCATCAAAGGCTTCTTTTATTACCTCAATTATACCTACTATTTCTTTTCCAATGTTAGAGTGATAAAAAAAGCATAAATCTCCAATTCTCATTTTTTTTAAATTGTTTGAAGCCTGATAATTTCTAACACCATCCCATGCAACACCTTTTTGCCCAGCCTTTTTTTGTTGTTCTAAAGACCAAACATCAGGTTCAGATTTCATTAACCAATATTGCATTAAAGTTTTAGCCCGGGGCCTTTAAGAAAGGGAGCTTTGCTATCCAATGGCCATCTTGACCTTACAATTTCGCTCTTTTTATTAAATAATTTTTTTTATACCTT
>CACMMU010000024.1 GCA_902614835.1 uncultured Pelagibacteraceae bacterium
TCTTGAAAACGAAGACATAGACTTTATTAAAAAAAGAATAAAAGAATATTGTTCGCCAAAACATGTTCCTTATAAAGTATTTCAAATTTCAGAGGTTCCAAAAACTAAAAGTGGAAAAATAGTAGAGCTAGCTGTCAAAAAAGCTATTCATGGTGAGAAAATAGAGAATTTACAAGCTTTAAGTAATCCGGATAGTATAAATATTTTTAAAAATATTTATAAAAATAACCTAATCAAATAAATGAATAAAAATTACCAAGTTAAAGAGATCCTTTCAGCAATAGAAACACTTTTGTCCGGTGATAAAAAAGTGGTTTTAAGTAAAAATGCAGATTCAGAAAAACCATTAGTTTTAAAAAAAGAAATAAAAAGTTCAAAAAGAAAAATCGATGATGTTCCACAAAATACTGAAGATATTATTATACAGGCAGAGAAATACTTAAAAAGATAATTTAGCTTTCAAGATCTTTAATACTTATAAAATCTTCTGAAAGTTGAAGATTGTTTTTTTTAATGTCATCAAAAAAATTCCAAGCTAACACGATTATAGTATTATTTTTATCAGTAATTTTTTCTTTACTTACTATTGGTATATTGACCCCGGGAATAAATTTCCCATGTTTCAATTTATTGTCTTCAACGATAAAGTCTATTTCTTTTGAAACCCCAAAAAAGTTTAAAGAGGTTGTCGCTTTCGCGGGTGATCCATAACCAATAATTTTTTTACCATTAGATTTTAGTTTTTGTATATTATTTTTAACATTTTTTTTAATTGTATATACTTTCTCTGCAAATTCTTTATAGGTTGAAAATTTTGTTAAACCAAATTTATTTTCCTCATCAAGTAGATTTTTAACACTTTTGTCTATTTTAGAATTTTTGTCCTTTTTAATAAAAACCCTTAATGATCCTCCATGTGTATTAATTTTTTCTGCCTTAACTATCTTTGCTTTGAACTGTTTAAAGAAATTAATCAAAGAAGTTAAAGACCAATAATTGTAATGCTCATGGTAAATGTTATCAAATGTGAGGTCTTGCAATGTGTTTAGAAGATATTGTACCTCTATTATTATAGTTCCCTTTGAATTTAATAGTTTAAGCATGCAATTTGCCATTTCTTTTAGTTTGTCTGAGTGTGCAAAAACATTCGATGCTAAGATTAAGTCCGCATTTTTTTTAATTTTTTTTAAATTTTTTTCTTCAAGAAAACAATTTATGGTTTTAATTTTATTTTTATTGGCCATTTTTGCAAGATTTTTAGCTGGCTCGATGCCTAAAATTTTCTTAAATCCTAAATCTCTAAAAGGTTTTAGTGCAACGCCATCATTACTTCCAATATCAATTATATATGACTTCTTAGCTGATAATTTAAATTCTTTTACATATTTTTTTGCTGCTTCAATAAAATGTTTTTTAAATGTATCTGAAACAGAAGAAAGGTATAAATAGTTAGAAAACATTTTTTTTGGATCAACAGAAACTGAAAGTTGACAATTATGACAATTTTCACAATAATTTAGCTCTAAAGGATACAATTCACATTCATCGTTTTCTTTATTCAGCAAATTATTAGCAAGAGGTTGGAATCCTAAAGATACAATTCTCTTTAAATTCCTATTTCCACAAGATCTACAGTCAAATTTATAAGAATTTAAAAGTATTTTTTTTTCTTTTTCATTCACGATGTTGTGTTTTATTGTGTGTGTAACCCCATAATTTTCATGTTCTCTTTCTCCTCTCACTAAATTTAAAAAAACTGTATCTTCAGTGAAAACCATTGTATGAGCTACGTTTGGTTTTATTACCGATAACTGTCCTTCATTGACTACTTGAGTTATTTTTGGAGAGTTGGGATTAAGTATATCTTGAAAGACCTCAATTATTTGTCCCTTTGTAAACAAACATTTTTGCTCTTGTTGAGGGTGGTAATGATTAGCCCGCATAGTTCCTTTTTTAGAATCTATTAAGCCAATCATGTTTATTGGCTCAGTTAATTCGTGATTACTTATTTTTCCTCTTGAGTCTGCGTATTCATTCTCGCCGTTTTTTACATACTCCAAGTCTTTTCTTAAATCTTTTTTAGACCATTTATAAATCATGTCTTTAATACTTTCCTCTAAAGCGTATAAAAATTTGAAACCAGTATCTAAAAGTTTTTTATTTGTCAGTGAATAACCGGGATTTGGGATCTTATCATTTGTTTTTATAATTTGAGTTTTTGGATTAAATTTTTTACATATATTTGCAACTTCTTGCACGGTAACTTTATCTTTTGAAACATTAAAAATCTCAGATTTAATATCTTTTCTCTCTTCCATAAACTTAAAACATCTAGCGGTATCAATTAAAGGAACAAGTGTTTTTAATTGTTTGCCTCCTCCAAAAAGTCTAATTGTTCCATTTTGTGAAGAGATCATTGAAAATAAATTCGGCATTATATTTAGTCTGGTTGCATCATTTGAATAGCCGTAAACTGAACCTAGTCTTAAAATAACGTAATTTTTATTTGAATTTTTTATTTGTTCTTCGTTTTTATCTTTTCCAATGGCATAAGGTAAAATAGGAAATTTATCATAATTCTCATCAATGTTTTCCGTTAACGTGTCCTTGCCCTCAAAAACAACATGGGTTGAAGGAAATATAATTTTACAATTTTCTGGAGTTTCACTTAGAATAATAGATGTACCCTTTTCTGCAACATCATTCATCTCTTTGTCTTTTTCAAGATTTACTTCGTCTTGGGTCCTTGCAACATCAGTTACACCAGCTAAATGATGAACTATGTCAGATTGATTTAGTGCTTCTTTTACAGCATCAATATTTCGTATATCAGCATGAATAAAATTTATATTCCAATTTCTTAATTGATTTACTCTCTCGGAGATAAAACGATTGTCTATTACTGTTATTTGATTCTTCCAGCTTTCTCCTGAATAAATTTTACATAATTCAGTCCCTATATATCCAAGGCCACCTGTAATTATAATCTTTTTCATAAAACCAATTTAATATAATTATATTAAAAACAGTCTATTTAAAATATAATAAAAATTAGTGAGTGCTTGTAACTTCAGATTTTTCTTTATTTTTGTTTGAAACTTGGTCTATCTCAGCCCATTTGATAGGTTTGAGTTCTTTGACTAAAGCGTGCTTCAATACTTCTTCAACATTTTTTACTCCAATTATCTCAATATTGTTTATCACGTTTTTAGGTATTTCGACCAAATCTTTTTTATTATCAATTGGAATAATTACTTTTTTTATTCCAGCCCTATTCGCGGCTAAAAGTTTTTCTTTAAGACCACCAATTTGTAAAACGTTTCCTCTTAAAGTTACTTCTCCTGTCATAGCAACATTTTTGTCTACTGGAATACCAGTTATTGATGAAATGATAGAAGTAACCATGGCTATTCCGGCAGAGGGTCCGTCTTTGGGTGTCGCACCTTCTGGTACATGAATATGAAAATCTTTCTTTTCAAATATTGGAGGGATTATTCCAAAATCTAGAGATTTTGATCTAACATAGGACTTTGCGGCCTTTACTGACTCTTGCATAACCTCTCCCAGTTTACCTGTTGATTGCATTTTGCCTTTTCCTGGCATATTTACTGATTCTATTTTTAATATTTCCCCTCCGACCTCAGTCCAGGCTAAACCTGTCGCTACACCAACCTTATTTTCATTTTCAATTTCACCAAAATTATATTTTTTAACACCTAAAAAATTTTGAAGGTCCTTGTCTTCAATTGTTGTATTTACCTTTTCCTTAGAGTCAATTTTTTTAACAATTTTTCTGGCAATTTTTGACAACTCTCTTTCAAGATTTCTTACGCCTGATTCTCTCGTATAATCTCTAATAATTGTTTTGTTAATCTCTTTTGTTACCTCCCACTCTTCTTTCTTAAGTCCATTATTTTCTCTCTGTTTTGGGATTAAATATTTTTGTGAAATATTTATTTTTTCATCTTCTGTATATCCTGGAAGTCTAATAACTTCTAACCTATCGAGTAATGGCGGTAAAATATTTAAAGTGTTAGCAGTAGTAACAAACATTACATCAGATAAATCATAATCTACTTCGAGGTAATGATCGTTAAATTGTTTATTTTGTTCCGGATCTAATGCTTCCAACAAAGCTGATGATGGGTCGCCCCTGTAATCGCTACCAACCTTATCGATTTCATCCAGTAAAAATAATGGATTTTTTGTTCCAGCTTTTTTCATCATTTGAATAATTTTTCCTGGTAAAGATCCTATATATGTTCTTCTATGGCCTCTAATTTCTGCTTCGTCTCTAATGCCTCCTAGAGATATTCTTACAAATTTTCTTCCTGTTGCTCTAGCTATTGATTTGCCCAATGAAGTTTTTCCAACACCTGGTGGACCTACAAGACATAGTATTGGTCCTTTAAGTTTTTCAACTCTTTTTTGTACAGCTAAAAACTCAATTATTCTTTCTTTAACTTTATCTAAACCAAAATGATCTTCGTCTAATATTTTTTGTGCTGCCGCTAAATCCTTAATAACTTTACTTTTATTGCTCCATGGAAGATCAACCATCCAATCTAAATAGTTCCTAACAACTGTAGCTTCTGCGGACATTGGACTCATAGTTTTTAGCTTTCTCAACTCTGCTAAACACTTGATTTGTGCGTCCTTGCTCATTTTAGCTTTCATAATTGCTTTGCTTAAATTAGAAATTTCATCTTTGCCTTCTTCAATTTCCCCAAGTTCCTTTTGAATTGCTTTTAATTGCTCATTCAAATAATACTCCCTTTGAGTTTTTTCCATCTGATTTTTAACTCTTCCTCTTATTCTTTTTTCCATACTTATTACGCTGGTTTCTTTTTCTAAAATCTCGTAGATTTTCTCCAATCTTTTTTTGAGGTTTGTTATTTCAAGTAAAAATTGCTTATCATTGATAGATATGTTTAGATTTGATGAAATATTATCAGCAATTTGATTTGAATCTGTTAAAGATTTTAATGTTTTTACAAAATCTAAGGAGTCTTTTTTGCTTAGACTTGATAGCTTTTCAAACTTTTTTATTAAATTAAGGGCATAAAGTTTATTTTCTTCTGTTTCTTTGTCATTTTCTATAGTTTCAATGTTACAATTTAAGAATTTTTTATTTTCATCGCTAATTTCTTTAATCTTA
>CACMMU010000025.1 GCA_902614835.1 uncultured Pelagibacteraceae bacterium
TTAGATGAAGAAGTTAAAAAATATGGTGATGAAATATTAAAAGCCGCACCAACTTGTTTAAAAATATTAAAGGCTAGTTTTAGAAAACAATTTGAAGAAATTTTAAAAATAACCCAAAAAGGTATGGTTGAAGAAGTTGCTCCTGGTTATTTTAAAACTGGAGAACAGACAGAAGGCGCTAAAGCCTTTCTAGAAAAAAGAAAGCCAAATTTCAAAAAATTTAGATAATGAAAAAAATTTTTTTTTTATTTATCATATTATTTTACACACCTACTAATTCTGCTGAAGTAAGTAAAAAAGAATGGAATAAAAAATTTCCTAACGTATCTTATCCAAAAGATAATTGCGAAAAATGTAGTAGAGCCCACGCTGATTGGGCTTATGGATGGTATAGAAAAGCCACTTTAATGAATAGAGATTATAAATCAAATGGTGGACTAAAATCTCTTAATTTTAACAAATCTAAAAATCCATCTAAGATTAAAAAAAATATAAATATTTTACCTAAAAATATTTTCGATTTCGTAAATAATCGAGATATTATGAGTTTAATGGTCTACGAAAACGGTGAACTAATTTACGATTGGAAAAGGGACTATGTTGATAATAGTAAACCTATAAACGGAGAAAGTAGATCTAAATCAATTGTTGGTGTTGTGATAGCAACTTTAAAATGTCAAAATAAAATTGATCTTAATAAAAATCATTCATTCTATACAAAAGAATTGAAAGATTCTTACTACGGAAATGTTACTGTTCTTCAATCATTAAATATGATGGCCCGTGACGAATACATAGTTGGCTATGAATTAAATGAGATACACAGAAAAAAAATTGATATACTAACAAAGGCTAATAAATATCGAAGCGATTTAGAATCACCAGGCGAAAATAAATTTAGATATCACAATATTAACACTGATTTAATAATGCTAGATCTATTTAATATCTTGAAAGGAAAAAAGGGTTTCAAAAAGTGGTTCGAAAAAAATATAGTTGAACCTGCTGGCTTCTCAAATAAGTCAAAACTTTTACTAGATAAAAAAGGCAACGGTATAGGTTCTTCAAGTTTTTACCTTTCAAGAGAGGATTGGATGAGATTTGGAGTTTATACAATGTCTTTACTTAATGATCCCAATAAATGTGAGGGTAAGTTTTTAAGAGATTCATTTAATAAAGCTCCAAAAACTTTTAAAAAATTCGCACCAAATTATGCTGTGCAGTTTTGGCTAAATGGATATGGCGTAAAAGATCTCGTTCAGATGCGTGGACACGGTTTAAGGCTTTCATTATTAGACTGGAAGAATAATAGAATAATTCAAACTAACGGGTTTGCTATAAGCTGGAAACCTCAAAAATTAATAGATCTTATTTGGAATTGATATGAAAATTAAATCAATCAAAGCAATCACTTTGAGTATGCCGTTTAGCCATGGAGGAAAAAAGGTAATTTTTCATGGAAAAGAATGGAAAAGTTTAGAATTTAACTTAGTAAAAATTGAAACAGATAAAGGTATCACTGGTTGGGGTGAAGCCTTTGGTTATACAAGTTGGAAAGCAGTAAAAATAGCAATTGAAGAAATGGTGGCTCCTTTACTCGTTGGAAAAGATATGAGTAATATACCGGAACTTCTTTTAACTCTTCAAAAATCTTTGCACTTATTTGGTAGATACGGGATAACTATGTTTGCAATATCTGGTGTTGAAATTGCATTATGGGATGCTTTAGGAAAAGAAAAAAATAAGCCAATTCACGAATTGTTAGGAAAAAAAAATAAAGATTTATTTAAAGCCTATTCTAGTCTTTTTAGATATGGAGATCCAAAAATTATTGAACAAAAGTGTAAACAATCATTAGACGATGGCTATCAAGCTATAAAATTACATGAAATAGAAAATAATTGTATTGAAGCTGGAAGAAAAGGAGCTGGAGATCTTCCAATGATGTTAGATACAAATTGTCCTTGGACTTACGAGCAAACCTTAGCAAAAAAAGATTTTCTTAAAAGTATGAATTTAACCTGGCTTGAAGAACCAATTTATCCGCCAGAAGATTATCAAACACTAGCAAAATTGAATAAAGAACTTGGAATACCTTTGGCGTGTGGGGAAAATGCCTGCACTGAATATGAGTTTAAATCAATGATAGATCACAAAGCTGTTTCATTTGTTCAGCCGTCTGTAATTAAGGTTGGAGGCATCTATGAAATGTTTAAGATAATAAACATTGCAGAAGATAAAAATATTTCAGTAATGCCTCATACAGCTTACTTTGGACCCGGATTTTTAGCGACCTTACAATTAGCAGCGTTAATGAAAAAAGAAACGTACATCGAAAGATTTTATTTAGATATCGACGATGAGTTTTATCCAAATTTTAAAAAAGCTTTGAATGGAAAATATAATTTACCTAAAGGACCTGGTTTAGGTATAGATCTAGACTATAAAAGGTTAAGCAAGTATGAAATATAGATCAGTTTTATTTGTCCCTGGTCATGAAGAAAAAAAAATAAAAAAAGCATATACTTTAAACGCTGACCTTGTTGTAATTGATTTAGAGTCAACCGTGCCTGAAGATCAAAAAGAAAATGCAAAAAAAATTATTAAAGATTGCAGCATAGATAAAAAAAAAACTTATATTAGAATCAACACTATTAAAGATTTAAATTTTGTGTCCAAAGAAGAATTTATTGGTATATTTCTTCCTTTTACCGAAAGTATAGATCAGCTTTTAAATATTGATAAAATTTTAAAATCAAATGAAAAGCTTAAAACAGATATAATACCAATTATAGAAAGTGAAAAGGGTATTGAAAACCTAAAGGAAATTTGTGAGTTTAAAGAAAGGATTAAAGTTATTTCTTTTGGATCTCATGATTTAGCTAAGTCTATTAATCTTAAAGTATCAGAGGATGAAAATGAAATTCTCAGTTACAGAAAACTTATAGTCTCACACTCAAAAAACCCTATTGATACCTCATACCTTAATTTTAAAGATCTAATAGGTTTTGAGAAATCATGTAATTTAGCTAAGAGCATCGGGTTTGCTGGTAAAGCCTGTATCCATCCTGGACAAGTTGATATATCAAACAAAATATTTTAATGAAAAATAAAGTCAAAATAGCAGTCGTTGGCATTGGATTGATGGGCAGTCAGCATCTAAAAGCAATTAAAAATTCTAAAAAAGCAATTTTACATTCAATTGTAGACATCAGTGATAGGTCAAGATCACATGCAAAAAAATTTAATGTTCCATTTTATAAGAACTCGTCAGCATTATTAAAAAATAATAAACCAGATGCCGTAATTGTTGCAACCCCAAATCAATTTCACGAAAAACACACCATAAGTTTTTTAAATGCTAAAATTCCTGTTCTATTGGAAAAACCAATTTCCAGCAATATTCAAAAAGCAAAAAAAATAATTGCATCATCAAGAAAAAATAAAACACATTTGCTTATTGGATATCACAGAAGACACAATTCAATTTCAAAAAAAGTTAAGAATAAAATTATCAAGGGGAAATTAGGAAAAATAGTATCAGTGAATGTGATGTGTTGGTTGTATAAAAATAAAGATTGGTTTAAAGAAAAATGGAGAGTAAAAAAAGGTGGAGGTCCGCTAGGAATTAATTTAGTTCATGACATAGATTTAATTTGTTACCTTTTAGGTCCAGTAGATTATGTGCAAGCATCATCGTCTAATAAAATAAGAAAATATGAAGTTGAAGACACTGCAATAGTAAGTTTTATCTTTAAATCTGGAGTACTCGGAACACTTAGTGTTTCCGACACTATAGTTTCACCGTGGAGCTATGAATTAACGGCAGGTGAAAATCCTGCTTACCCAATAACCAACCAGTCAGCTTACTATATTGGAGGTACAAAAAGTTCAATTCAATTTCCTAATTATAAAGAGTGGTACAATAAAAAGGAAAGAAGTTGGTGGAAGCAAATATTTCATAAAGATGAGAGCACTCTAGAGAGTAGGTACACACTTACAAATCAAATTAATCATTTATGTGATGTTGTTAACAAAAAAGCAAAACCTAAAATTACAGGTGAAGATGGATTAGTATCATTAAAAATATTTGCTGCGATTATTAAAAGTGCAAAAACGGGAAAAAAAATTAAAATTAAATAAAATCTAAATTTATTTTTCCCAGAGTTCTAAAGTCGACCTTAAGCTTATCTCCCTTGTTAACCTTAAAGGGCTGTATGACTGAACCAGTCATAAACCAATCTCCCTTTTTAAAAGTCACAGGATCGTCTTTAAATTCATTAATTATACATTTGATCGCTTCAATTGGACCGGCTCTTTTTTCACCTTTAAAAAAAGGCTCTGTTACTTTCCCATTTAAATTGATTTCAACTTGAATAGAATCCAAATCAACTTTATCAAGATTTTGTATCTTATCTCCAACAACTATTGCTCCGGCACCACCGTTATCAGCTATATTCAAATTCATCATTCCAACTGGATCTAAACCTTTTTTAGAATCCGAATGAACTCTTGTAGATACAAGTTCTAAAGCTATATAAGCCTCATAGTTTCCTTTTTTATTTTCAGCACCAGGTACCATTTTTGTATCCTCTAAAAATTTTAAACAGAATTCACATTCAAGAATACAATCTGGAACTTGACTATACTGAACTTTTGATGGGTTCATTAAAACGGTTTCATCTATTATCTTTCCAATCATAGGACCTTCGACTTTTGCACCGTCCTGTAAATTCTTTGATACTAATCCAATTTTCCAGCCAACTGTTTTTTTCTTTAGGACAGCATGGAATTGTTTTTGAATTGCATGAGAATCTTCTCTATTTTTTGGAAGTTCATCTGATTTAAGTTGAATTAAATCTCTTTTTATCCATGCATCTGATAATTTTTCTGCTAA
>CACMMU010000026.1 GCA_902614835.1 uncultured Pelagibacteraceae bacterium
TATTCTTATCTTTTTAAGAATCGGTTACTAAAAAAAGCACAAATCGAAAATGATATTACTATGCAAGGAATTGTAAAAATTTATAAATTTTTTCTAATATGAATAAAAAAGAATTAATTTTTTGTCCCTTAGGTGGTTCTGGTGAAATCGGAGGAAATATGAACCTCTATGCTTATGGCGATGACAATGATAAAGAGTGGATTATCGTCGATACTGGAGTAAGTTTTGCGGATGACTCTGTGCCAGGTATCGACCTCATTTATCCTGATCCGGGCTATATAATAGATAAAAAAAATGATCTTAAAGGAATTGTTTTAACTCACGCTCACGAGGATCATATAGGTGCAATTTCTCACATATGGCCAGATTTAAAATGCAATATTTATGCAACTCCTTTCACATCTGTTTTAATTAAAGAAAAATTTAAAGAAAAAAAAATTGATATTGTGCCTTTTCTAAAAATTGTTCAATTAAATGGCAAAATTAAACTTGGATCTTTTGAAATAGAATTTGTTACACTAACGCATTCTATTTTAGAGCCGAATGGTCTAAGCATCAAAACACCTGCTGGGACTTTACTTCATACTGGAGATTGGAAAGTTGATCCTAATCCTCTTATAGGAGATAAAATTAATGAGAAAAAGTTAAGAGAGATCGGAGAAAATAAAGTTTTAGCCATGATATGTGACTCAACTAATATTTTTTATCCGGGAAGAGCGGGATCCGAGCTTGATGTAAGACAAAGTTTACTAAAAATCATGTCATTAAAATCAAAAAGAATTATTATAACCTCTTTTGCATCAAATGTTGCGAGAATGGAAAGCGTTTTCTATTGTGCAGAGAAAATTGGCAGAGAAGTATCACTGGTCGGAAGATCAATGCATAGAATATTCAAAGCTGCTAGACAGTGTGGATATTTAAACAATGTTAAAGATCCTCTGGATCCAAGAGATGCAAAAAAGATTTCGAGAAATAAGGTCGTTTATTTATGTACAGGTAGTCAGGGAGAACCATTGGGAGCTATGAAAAGAATTATAAAAGATATACATCCAGATGTTTTTATTGAAAAAGGAGATACAGTTATTTTTTCATCAAAGATAATTCCTGGCAATGAAAAAAAGCTTTACGCTTTACACAATGATATAGTTAAAAAAGAAGTTGAACTTATAACAGAGGAAACCGACTTCGTTCATGTTTCTGGCCATCCAAATAGAGAGGATTTAAAAGATATGTACAATTGGGTTAAACCAGAGTCAATTATACCGGTACATGGTGAACACAGACATATGAATGAACACATTAAATTTGCAAAAGAAATGCAAATCCCTCATGCCTTAAGAATAGAAGATGGAGATATTGTAAGAATATCTCCAGGAAAACATCCTGAAATAATTGATAAAGCACCATCTGGTAGAATGTATTTAGATGGCAACATTGCTGTTGGAGAAAATTCACAATCAATTAAAGAAAGAAAAAATTTATCTCTCAATGGATATCTGGAAATTACCTTAATATTAAGCAATAGTGGAAAGTTAAGTAAACCTGTTATATCTTATAGAGGTATACCGGAAAATAGCTTCGATGAAAAAATTATTTTTGAAATGGAAGATGAAATATTTAACACTTGTAAAACATTTTCTATGAAAAATAAAAATCAGGAAAAAAGTCTTATTGAAATTGTTAAACAAAATTGTAGAAAAATAATCAAAGACAAAACAGGTAAAAAACCTTTTACAAACATTAACATTGCTAGATTGTAATGCTTTTATCAAAACTATTTATACCAATAACAAAAGATTTACCTGCTGAAGCAAAAATTAAATCTCACCAGTTAATGTTAAGAACTGGAATGATTAGACAGTCATCAGCTGGTATTTATTCTTGGCTACCATTAGGCTTTAAAGTCATGAAAAAGATAGAAAAAATTGTTAGAGAGGAACAAAACAATATTGGTGCACAAGAAATGTTAATGCCGACAATTCAACCCGCGGATATATGGAAAGAAAGTGGAAGATACGATGATTATGGTGAAGAAATGCTTCGTATATCTGATCGACAAAAAAGAGAAATGTTATATGGACCAACTAACGAGGAACAAATAACAGAAATATTTAGATCTAGTGTAAAATCATACAAATTGTTGCCGCAAATTTTTTATCACATACAGTGGAAATTTAGAGATGAATTGAGACCAAGATTTGGTGTTATGAGATGTAGAGAATTTTATATGAAAGACGCATACTCCTTTGATCTAACAGAAAATGAAGCAGTTCATTCATACAATAAAATGTTTTATGCTTATTTAAAAACTTTTCAACGCTTAGGTTTAAAGTCAATACCAATGAAAGCCGAGACTGGACCAATTGGAGGAGACTTATCACATGAATTTATTATTTTGGCTGATACAGGTGAAAGTAAAATTTTTGCTGATAAAAAAATATTTGATATCAAAGTAGAAGAATTTAAAAACAATGAAAGCTCCTTAAAAAAAATGAGAGAAAACTTTTCCAAATATTATGCTGTTACTGATGATAAGTTTAAAAAAGATGAATTCGATAAGAATGTAAAAAAGTCTGACCAACTACAAACCAAAGGAATAGAAGTGGGCCATATATTTTATTTTGGTGATAAATATTCAAAACCAATGAATTGTTCTGTAGATAATAAAGATGGAAAAAAAACATTTGTTAAAATGGGTTCCTATGGAATTGGAGTTTCAAGACTAGTCGCAGCAATAATAGAGGCTAAATACAATAATGAAAAAATGAAATGGCCAATATCCGTTTCACCATTTGATGTAGTAATAATTCCTTCTATAAATAAAAATGATAACTCAAATTTAAAAAAAGCTACAAAATTATACTTAGAACTTAAAAAAAATAATATAGATGTTTTGCTAGACGATATAGATGAAAATCTCGCAAACAAGTTTAAAAAACATGATCTATTAGGTATACCCTTTCAAATTATTATTGGGTCCAAATCCCAGGACGATGAATTTGAATTTAAAGAAATAGACGGAAAATCAAAAATGTTGAATTCAAATAATATCACGAAAGAGTTAAAAAAATATTTTGTTTAGTACTATTGAAAAATTAATTACCGTTAGAAATTTAAAACCTAAAAAAAAAGAAGGTTTTTTAAAAGTAATATCTACTTTTTCATTTCTAGGCATAATGCTTGGTGTAGCAATTCTTATTATAGTTATGTCAGTAATGAATGGCTTTAGAGAAGAACTTACACAAAAGATTTTAGGTTTTAATGCACACATTTCAATTAAACCTTATGATACGAAAATAACCAGTAATTTTTATAATGGTTTAAAAAGAAAATATAATGATGCAAATATTTTAAGAACTTATAATGGTGAGGCTGTAATTATTACAAATAATTTGGCAAAAGGAATTTTAATAAGAGGCTTTGATAAAAGAGATATAAAAGATGTTAATTTCTTCAAAAAAAACATAATCGATGGCGATATAAATGATTTTAGTAGCGGTAGTATAATAATAGGAAAACAGTTAGCTATCGAATTAGATGTGGTAGTAGGTGATAAGATTAATATAATGTCATCATCTCTAATTGCAACACCGCTTGGAAGAATACCCAAACAATCAATTTATAAAATTTCTGCAGTTTTTAGTAGTGGCTTATATGAATTTGATAAAAACGTAACTTTTTTTAATTTAGAGGACTCCCTTTCTTTTTTTGAAAAAAATGAAGATGATATTAACTTAGAATTTTATCTAGACAATCCACTCAAAGCAGATATTTATAAGGAAAAAATTCAAAAAACAGAACCAAACTTGTATGTTTTTTCCTGGGCAGATCTTAATAAAACTTTTTTTTCAGCTTTAAAAGTTGAAAGAAATGTTATGTTTTTAATACTAACTCTAATTATTGTGGTTGCTGCTTTTAATATCATCTCAGGTTTAACAATTCTCATTAAAAATAAAACTAAAGAAATAGCTATATTAAGATCACTTGGTTTGTCGAGAACGTCAATTGTAAAATCTTTCTTTTTAACTGGCTTTTTAATTGGATTTTTTGCAACAATTGCTGGAGTTGCATTAGGTATAACTTTTTCCATTTATATTGAGGAAGTAAGACAATTTATATCTGCATTAACAAATTTTGAAATTTTTCCAAAAGACGTTTATTTTCTTGATAAAATGCCCAGTAAACTGAGTTTTGGATCTATAATTTCTATTTCAGCATTCTCGATATTAATAACAATTCTTACTTCCTTGCTTCCCTCATTATCAGTTAGCAAAATAGAAACGATCAAGGCTCTAAAATATGAATAAAAATATAATTG
>CACMMU010000027.1 GCA_902614835.1 uncultured Pelagibacteraceae bacterium
ATTGAAATAATTTTTTCACTAATATAATTAGTCAAAATTTGGTTTATAATTTTTTCTTTACCAGTATTTTTAATTTCATCATTTGTAATTTTAACTGACTGTAAATAATTCATAAAATCTTTTGTACCAATTTTTGTGTCATTTATTTCTGCAATTACATTTTGATTTCCTGATCTGAATACATCTCCCATACCCCAAAGGATAAATGGAAGAGCAATAATACCTACCAAAACCTTCGCTAAAAATGACTTAGAAAATTTTCCTATTGAAGCAATCATAAATTTAATTTATGAAATTTAAATTAATTATGTGTAAAAATCTATAAAGAAAGTTTTTTTTATATGACAACTGGCTCAAAATACTTTGTTGGAAATTGGAAAATGTTTGGAATACCAAGCTCATTTAAAATTTTAGATAGAATTAACCAATATTTTCAAAAAGACACAAAGAATAAACGAAAATATAAAATTATAATGGCTCCTCCATTTACATTGTTACAGAACTTTGTAACCAGATATAAAAATAAAAATATTTTTATATCAGCACAGAATTGTTATCACAAAGATTCCTTCGGAGCCTACACGGGAAATATAAGTCCATTTATGTTAAAAAAAATTGGCATTAATTATGTTATTATAGGTCATTCTGAGAATAGAGCATCCGGAGAAACTGATGCTATGCTTAAAAAGAAAGTATTTTTTGCTTTAAAAAATAATTTAAATATTATTTTTTGTATAGGAGAAAATAAAAAAGAAAAAAGAAACAAGAAGACATTTTCTGTACTAAAAAAACAATTAACAAGCGTTTTAGAAATAAAATATAACTTTAAAAATATTATAATTGCATATGAGCCGATATGGTCAATTGGTAGTGGGAAAGTACCGTCATCATATGAGCTGTTAAAAATATCAATTAATCTTAAAAAATTTATTAAATCGAAATTTAAGTTAAATAAAATGCCTAAATTTCTTTATGGAGGCTCTGTAAATAGTCAAATTATTAGTGATTTTAAATCTATTAAGCAATTAGATGGTTTTTTAATCGGAGGCGCATCTAAATCTTCAAAAAATTTTATTGATATAATAAAAAATTTCTATAAATAACTCCTATGGAAACTATCCTTATATCTGCAAACGTTATTTTAGCCGTAATTTTAATTATTCTGATTTTACTTCAAAGATCAGAAGGTGGCGCACTCGGATTAGGTTTGTCAGAGGAAAATTTTGCCTCAACAAGATCTGTTGGTAACTTTTTAACAAAATCCACAGCAGTAGTTGCAACTTTATTCATTGTTTCCAGTATTTCACTTGTTGCATTATCAAGGGGTGATTTGCAGAGTGATCAATCAGTTTTAGAGAAAGTTGAAGAAGAAAAAGATTCTAAAAGCCCTAAAATCCCAGAGTCTTCAAAATAAACTTTATTTTTATATAAAAATTAGATATAGTTATCTTCCATGGCGCGATATGTATTTGTCACTGGCGGCGTGGTTTCATCCCTCGGAAAAGGTCTCTCTTCAGCATCGCTAGCATCATTATTACAACTTAGAGGATTTAAAGTCAGGGTGAGAAAACTAGATCCTTACTTAAACGTTGATCCAGGCACAATGAATCCATTTCAACACGGTGAAGTTTTTGTAACAGACGACGGAGCTGAAACCGATTTAGATATTGGTCATTACGAAAGGTTTACAGGAATTTCTGCAACTCAATCAGATAATATAACAACCGGTGGAATCTACAGCGATATAATTAAAAAAGAGAGAAGGGGAGATTATCTCGGGGGCACAGTTCAAGTAGTTCCTCATGTTACTGATCGCATTAAAAAATTTATTTCTCATGATGTTAAAGGTGAAGATTTTATAATTTGCGAGATTGGAGGAACAGTTGGTGATATTGAGAGCTTGCCTTTTCTTGAAGCAATTAGACAATTTTCAAATGATGTAGGTAAAAAAAATAGTTTATTCATTCACTTAACCTTAGTACCTTATTTGAAAGCTTCGGGTGAATTAAAAACAAAACCAACCCAACACTCTGTTAAAGAGTTAAGAAGTTTAGGGATTCAACCTGATATTATAATTTGTAGATCTGAAAGAGAAATTCCGAAGACAGAAAGAAAGAAAATATCTTTATTTTGCAATGTCCCTATAGACAATGTTATTGAAACTGTGGATGTTAAAACTATATATGAAGCGCCTATTAGTTTTCATAAAGAAAAACTTGATGATAGAGTTCTATCTTATTTTAATATTAAAAGTAAAAAATCCCCTGACTTAAGTAGGTGGAAAAATATTACTTCTAGAGTTTTAAATCCAAAAAAAGATGTAAATATTGGTATTATAGGAAAATATGTAGATCTTAAAGATGCTTACAAATCATTAGATGAAGCTTTAATACATGGCGGTATATCAAACAATGTTAAAGTTAATTTGAAAAGAATAGACTCAGAAAACTTAAAACCAGAAAAAATTAAACCTTTGTTAAAAGGTTTAACAGGTATTCTTATTCCTGGTGGTTTTGGTAAAAGAGGCACTGAAGGTAAAATTGCTGCCATAAAATACGCAAGATTGAACAATATACCCTTCTTTGGTATTTGCTTTGGTATGCAAATGGCCGTTATAGAAGCCGCAAGAAACTTATTGAATATTAAGAATGCTTCTACGAGTGAATTTGGAAACAATTGTACTCCCGTTGTGGGACTACTTGAGGAATGGCAAAAAGGTAAGAAAAAAATAAAAGGAACTGAAAAAAATTTAGGTGGAACGATGAGATTAGGTTTATATGATGCTGTATTAAAAAATAACTCTCTTATATCTAAAATCTATTCTGAGAGAAGAATCAAGGAAAGACATAGACACAGGTACGAGGTGAATATTAAATATAAAAATGATTTTGAAAAAAAAGGTTTAATTTTTTCAGCATTGTCTCCTGACGGAACCCTTCCTGAGATAATTGAATTAAGAGACCACCCTTGGTTTGTCGGCGTCCAGTTTCATCCAGAGTTTAAATCAAGACCTTTTACACCCCATCCATTATTTTCATCTTTTATCAAAGCTGCAGGAGTTAAAGATTAATGGCAAATAAATCTGTTAAATGTGGTAAACTCAATATTTCGAATACAGGACCCTTCACTTTAATTGCTGGACCTTGCCAACTAGAAAATGAAAAGCATGCTCTAGATATTGCTGGTGAATTAAAAAAAATCACTGACAATCTTGGTATAGGTCTTATTTACAAAACTTCCTTTGATAAAGCTAACAGAACTAGTCTAAATGGAAAAAGAGGAGCGGGTCTTGAAAAATCTTTGCCTATTTTTGATAAAATTAGGAAACAAATTGGAGTTCCAGTTTTAACAGATATTCACGCTATAGACCAATGTGCTTTAGTCTCAAAACACGTAGATGTTTTGCAAATACCAGCTTTTTTGTGTAGACAAACGGACTTATTAGTTGCCGCCGCTAAAACTGGTAAAGTTATAAATGTTAAGAAAGGTCAATTTTTAGCCCCTTGGGATATGGTTAATGTTACGAAAAAAATTGAAGACTCAGGAAATAAAAATATTTTAGTAACAGAAAGAGGAGCAAGCTTTGGTTACAATACCCTAGTTTCTGATATGAGATCATTACCGATAATGGCAAAGAATGGATATCCGGTAGTTTTTGATGCTACACACTCTGTTCAGCAACCTGGTGGAATGGGAGACAAAAGCGGAGGACAAAGAGAATTTGTTGAATATCTTTCTCGCGCGGCTATTGCCGTAGGTGTTGCCGCTGTTTTTATGGAAACACATCCTGATCCAGATAACGCACCATCAGATGGACCTAATATGGTTCCTTTATCTAAAATGCCTGCTCTTTTAAAACAGTTAGTTGAAATTGATAATTTAATTAAGAATGTCAAAAATTAAAAAAGTCAAAGGTCGTCAGGTCTTTGATAGCAGAGGAAACCCTACGGTAGAAGCTGAAGTATTTTCAGAGAATGGAAATTCAGCATCAGCAA
>CACMMU010000028.1 GCA_902614835.1 uncultured Pelagibacteraceae bacterium
TCCTCTCATTTTATCTTGCTCATACTCTTCTGGAGCAGTTTTTTCTCTTTTTATTATCATCTTATTTAGCGCATTTAAATAAGCGTTGGCTGAAGCAACAAGAGTATCTGTATCGGCTGCTTGGCCGACAGTTGTTTTGCCTTTTTCTTCAATTCTTACACTCACCGTAGCTTGAGCATCTGTTCCTTCTGTTACAGCATGCACTTGATACAACTGAAGTTTTACTTCATGTGGGTATAATTTCTTAATACATTTAAATATCGCATCAACCGGACCGTCACCTGTTTCATTGGCTTTCTTAACATCGCCATAAACTTCTAAAGTCATTTCAGCCTTTTGAGGTTCACCTGTGCCAGCAAATACTTTGAGAGATTTAAGATTGATAACATTACTCTCTTTAATTAAACTGTCGTCAACTAAAGCAATAATATCTTCATCGTAAACATGCTTTTTCTTATCTGCTAAAATTTTAAATTTTCCAAATGCTGTTTGGATTACATCGTCCGTAACTCCTGCGTAACCTAGATCGCTAAGTTTATCTTTAAAAGCATGTCTTCCTGAGTGTTTTCCCATTACTAAAGAAGTTTTTTTTACACCAACGCTCTCTGGGGTCATTATCTCATATGTATTTCTGTTTTTTAGCATTCCATCTTGATGAATACCTGACTCATGTGCAAATGCATTTTTTCCAACAATTGCCTTATTGAATTGTACTGGAAAGCCAGTAGCATTAGAGACGGTTTTAGAAGCTTTGCTTATTAATTTTGTATTAATTCCAGTTTTAAATGGCATCAAATCGCTTCGCGTCTTCATGGCCATAACAATTTCCTCCAGAGCTGCGTTTCCAGCTCTTTCACCAATTCCATTTATAGTACACTCTACTTGTCTCGCTCCAGCAGAAACTCCAGCTAAAGAGTTTGCTACCGCAAGTCCAAGATCATTGTGACAGTGAACTGATAGTATTGCTTTATCAATATTTGGAACTTTGTTTTTTAATGTTTCGATAATTTTTTTAAATTCTGATGGGACTGTATACCCGACTGTGTCTGGAATATTTATAGTTTTTGCTCCACATTTAATTGCAAGTTCAACAGTTTTGCACATAAAATCCATATCAGTTCTTGTTCCATCTTCACAAGACCACTCCACATCATCTGTAAATTTTCTTGCATATGTTACGTGTTCTTTTATTGATTCTATTACTTGCTCAGGAGTTTTGTTTAACTTGTGTTTCATGTGTAATGAACTGGTTGAAATAAATGTATGAATTCTAAATCTTTTTGCTGATTTTAATGCTTCATAGCACGCATCAATATCTTTTTTGGTATGTCTTGCTAATCCGGCTGGAACAGATTTTTTTAAAATTTTACTTATTGCATTAACTGCTTCGAAGTCGCCAGGAGAAGCAATCGGAAAACCTGCTTCAATAATATCAATTCCTAATTCGTCAAAAACTCTTGAGATTTGAATTTTTTCCTCAATACTCATTGAAGCACCTGGAGACTGTTCTCCATCTCGCATTGTCGTATCAAAAATTATGATTCTATTTTTATCTTCCATTATCTTTTGTAATTTTAGGTAATTAACATAATACAATTAATACGCTAATTTGCAAAATAATTATTAAAAAATTATTAAATTTAGAACCAGATTGGGTTAATTCTTAGATTTATCTACTAGTTTGTTCTTTCCAATCCAGGGCATGAGATCTCTAAGTTTTTTTCCAACTTTTTCTATAGGGTGCCTGGCTAATTCTTCTCTCATTTTTAAAAAGTTTTTTTGTCCACCTTTGCACTCATCCATCCATTGTTTTGTAAATTTACCAGATTGAATATCCTTTAAAACCTCTTTCATTCTCTCTTTTGTTTTTGGATCAACTATTTTTTTTCCTGATACATACTCTCCATATTCTGCGGTATTAGAGATTGAGTAATTCATGTTTGCAATTCCACCTTCATAAATTAAGTCAACAATTAATTTAACTTCATGAAGCGTTTCAAAATATGCCATCTCAGGCGGATAACCTGCTTCGGTTAAAGTTTCAAAACCATTTTTTATAAGCTCAACCAAACCTCCACACAAAACAGTTTGTTCGCCAAATAAATCTGTTTCACATTCGTCTTTAAAAGTTGTTTCTATAATTCCTGATCTGCCTCCACCAACTGCACATGCATATGACATTGCAAGATCTCTTGCTTTTCCTGAGCTATCTTTATGAACTGCCATCAAACAAGGTACTCCACCTCCACGTTGATATTCGCTTCTAACTAAATGTCCCGGTCCTTTTGGTGCGACCATAAAAACATCTAGGTCTTTTCTTGAATTAATTAAATTAAAATGAATATTTAAACCGTGTGCGAATGCCAGACTTGTGCCTTGTCTCATTCTTTGCTCTATATGATTTTTATAAATAGATGCTTGAAGTTCATCTGGAGTTAAAACCATTACAACGTCAGCCCATGCAGCAGCATCTGATAAGGACATAACTTTTAATCCTTCGCTTTCAGCTTTTTTTATGCTCGATGAACCTTCACGTAATGCAACAACAACATTTTTAACACCGCTATCTTTTAAATTAAGAGCATGAGCGTGACCCTGGCTTCCGTATCCAAAAATAGCAACTTTTTTATCTTTGATTAAATTTACGTTTGCATCTTTTTCATAAAACATTTTCATTTATTTTCTCCTAAATTATTTAAAAATTTCTGATCCTCTTGTCATTGCTACCGCACCTGTTCTTGAAACGCTAGCCAATCCTAGAGGTTTTAAGTCACTTACAAGTTTGTCGATTTCTCTTCTTAAAGCCGTGACTTGAATAACTATTGATTTATTACTTTTGTCAAGAACAACTGAGTCAAATTTTTTGCATAAACGCTTAGCTTTGCTTCTTTTCTTTTCATTAGATATTACTTTCAATAAAGCCATGTCTCTAAAAATGATTTTAGGATCATTTCTCATAAAATCAGCAACTTTGTGCACGGGCACAAGCTTTTCAAGCTGTTTTTTAATTTGCGATATAACTTCAGGTGAGCCAGATGTAACAAGAGTAATTCTTGAAAGTTTTTGCTTTTTATCAATTTCCGCCACTGCTAATGACTCAATATTGTACCCTCTACCAGAAAATAAACCTACTACTCTGGCTAATACTCCAGCTTCATTATCAACCCAAACAACCATAATGTGTTTTTCTACTTTTCCTGTTTTCGTAGCTGCACTATACGCTGATTTTGGAGCTTTCATTTAAACTAAAACCTTTCCTTCACTTGAAATTTCTTCCTCGTCTTCTGGTCCAAGAAGCATTTGATTGTGAGGTTTTCCTGAAGGTATCATGGGGAAACAATTTTCGTTTGGATCAACTACGCAATCAAAAATAACAGGTTTGTTAACATTCAACATTTCATTAATTTTTTCATCTAGCTCATCCGGTTTTTTTGCTTGTATGCCTACGCATCCGTATGCTTCTGCAAGTTTTACAAAATCTGGTAGTGCTGCTGTATAACTTTCAGAATAATTTTTTTCATGGAGAAGTTCTTGCCATTGTCTAACCATTCCCATGTACTGATTATTTAAAATAAATATCTTAATCGGTAGATTGTATTGAACTGCTGTCGACATCTCTTGCATTGTCATTAAAACAGATGCCTCACCTGCTATATCGATAACTAGTTTATCAGGATTAGCGACTTGCACTCCGACTGCTGCTGGAAGACCGTAGCCCATTGTTCCAAGACCACCAGATGTCATCCATCTATTTGGTTTATTAAATTTGTAATGCTGTGCTGCCCACATTTGATGCTGGCCAACCTCAGTGGTTATATAGGCATCTTTATGTTTAGATAATTCATACAATCTTTTAACAGCATGTTGTGGCTTAATAACTTTATCGCTATTTTTAAAACCTAAGGATTTTTTTTGTCGCCACTTATCAATATCTTTCCACCACTTG
>CACMMU010000029.1 GCA_902614835.1 uncultured Pelagibacteraceae bacterium
AACAATCTTAAACTTTCTAAACAAGCAGCTGCTTTCGAAGCTAGACAAAACAAGGAAATAGTTGAACTAGAAAAAGTGGCTTATAAAACTGAGCGTGATGATTACCAAGAAGTGTTGGATCGAATCGCTGCGATAAGGCTTAAATATAAAAATCTTCGTTTAGAAAGCTATAGAAAAAAATTAGAAGAATTAGGAATAGAAGTTCAAGGTGACGAAGATAGAACGGCATTACTTGAAAAAGAGAAAAAACTTCTTCTTCAAAAATCAGAAATAGAAAATACTTTAATGCCTTTTACAAGATCCTTAAGATCCATAGCCTTTTTTTGCAATAGATCAAAAATTTTAGGAAAGCATTTAAGCCCATTAAAAATAATTGACCAATCCGACAGTACAGGGGAGATTTATTTAAAATGGTTAGAACTATCAGAGTCTTCTGATTTTCTTCTATTGTGTTTTTTAAAAGACAATAATATCGAGACAAAAAAAATTGTTCTTGAAATAAAAACAAACCCAGAAAAACACTTAAGCGTAGAATTTGATATCAAATCAATTTTTCAATTTCAGGAAACAGCAATTGATGCTGTGGTAAAACTAATCGATCGTGAAAGAAATTCAAAAAAAACTCAAGAACAGAAGCAAGCTAGTTAATAAGGTCGTCTAATTTTTTAATTTCACCAATTTTAAATATTACAGCATCTTCTTTTTTATAGCCAAATTTTTCAGCATTAGCTTTAAATCTTACTGGAGGCTCCCAAATCGGTTCCAAACTTAATATAGCTGTTCCCCAATGCATTCCTATAACTTTTTTTACTTTTAAGTCTTTCATTAAAGACAAAAGCTCTTCAGGGTTTGCATGAGCTGTAGATTTATCTTTGACGGGAACAATCGGAAAAAAATTAAAGGCACCAATATTTCCAAAACCTAAGTCTATAGGTCCCATTTTTTTACCTAATTCTTTATAAAAAGGTGCAGGTCCAGTATCACAGGCAAAAAAGATTTTTTTACCTTTATATTCAATTAAAAAACTCCCCCAAAGACTTCTATTTGTATTTCCATCTCCCCAAATCCATCGCTTGCTCCAATGTTGGGCTGGAAGCATTGTTACTGTGACTTCATCATTAATTTTAACTTTATCGAACCAGTCCATTTCTTGTACCTTATCTTTTTTATATCCATTTCTTGTAAAATATTTTCCAAGTTTAAGAGGCACTAGGACTTTAGTATTTTTGTAAGGAAAGTTTTTTATCGTACGAATACTCATGTGATCATAATGATTATGAGTCAGTAAAAATAAATTTATTTTAGGAATTTCTTTAAGAGTTAATGGAGACTCTATATATTTTTTAGGACCAAATATCATAGGTCCATAATTTTTTTCAAAAACAGGATCAGTAATAATTGTAGTGTCTCCAAGCTTAATTATAAAGCTCGCGTGGTCAAGCCACATCACATAAGAATTAGATTTATGTTTTTCAAGATTTTTTAAAACTATTTGTTTATCAATTACATGTTCAGGGGGGTAATCAATCTTAAGTTTTTTTCTCTCTTCTCTAAAAACTTTCCAATCCCACTTAAAATTAGGATCCCTTTTGGGGCCCCCTTCAAGGTTTCTAAATGCATATAATTTCCCGTCTTTATAAATATGGTGGTAAGGTTTTTCCATTGCACTCACAGTACTAAAAGAAAAAAGAAAAATTATAAATAGGAAAAAATTCATTTACCGTCTTTTTTATCGCTTTTATAATCATAATTCATGATTATTTTTGCGACAAAAAAGGCAGCAAAAGCAATTAACGTAATACCGATTAAAGCCACTATCTCTAAATTAAGATTTTTTAGCTTTTTTAGGACAGTAATCTGCTGAGACTCTTTCTTTGAACTCCTTCTCAGAAATTAAGTTAGATTTAAGCCATACATAGCTTTTTTCATAACTTCCAACACTGCTTACTTTCGTACATTTTGGTCCTAACGTCACTTTGCTAGTGCAGTTCACTAAAAGAAGTGAAGCAACAACAATTATTAAAATATTTTTCATATTTCTAGTTTTATTTTTTATTTTTGTTTTAAGAGGGGCTGAAATTTGTTTTTTTTATGCGTCTAAAATAATTCTATGCATCATTCTTTTACCCTGGAAGGGAGTTGCAGAATGAATGACTGAATGGTTATCCCAAATAACTATAGTATTTTTTTCCCAAAAAAAGGTATTTTGGAAATTTTTTTTCGTCTGATGGTTGAATAAAAATTTTAAAAGATCTTTAGAGTCCTGTTCACTTAAGTTTTTTATGGCAATTGTATGACCTGGACTTAGATAAAGTGTTTTTCTATTTCCAACTTTTTTTACAATCTGGTGTTCAGCGATAAAGTCTTTTGATTTTCCGGTGCCTCTCTCAGCTTCTCTCTCAAGCCTTGTTATAGATATCGGTCCTGCAGAACTAAAAATACCAACTAGATTTTCAATTTTATCTTTAGTTTTTTGATCCAGGGCCTCATAAGATGCTAATTGTGAGGCGAACAATGTTTGACCTTGATCTTTTTTAACTATTTTACCCATAAGACAGGTATATTTTGGTGTTTTGTCTAAATAACTGCTGTCTGTATGCCACCCTTCTCCATAAGATTTTCCTTTATCGTTCACTTTTCTTTCTACAACAGTGATACCTTTATAATTTTCCAAATCCTTTAACATTGGGTACTCTTTAATTTTACCGAGTTGTTCTGCAAATTTTAAATATTCCCCCGGTTCTAAATTTTGGTTTCTAAAACAAACAAAACCATAGTTATTAAGTGTTTCTTTGATTTGATCAATAATTTTTGGTTCTGTTAATTTAAGGTCGTAGGAAATGGAAGCACCAATATTGTTTTTAAATGGCTCTACTTTTATATTCATTACTCACTACTAAAATAGATATTTCGATAATATGCAATAATTTTTTGTTTGGAGTTATTTGAGTCTGAAAATATGGCAATAAAGTTTGTAAAAGAAATTCCGTGGGTTTTTTCAAGTAATTCCTTTACATTTATCTTTCGTGTATGCCAATCAGCACTTTTATCATTCGAAATAACGTAATCTCTACTTCCTTTTGTCCATGGACTTTGTTGCAGATAACCTTCTTCTAAAAATGAAGAATGAGCTAAGCTCACTAGTTTTGCTCCAATTTTTTTTCCATTTCCAACCATCACTCTTGCTGCCCAATCATGACCATCCTTAGTTTTCTGATCAATAACATCAAAATCCTTCTCAATTTTAAAAGTAATATTTAAAAAGGGCATTTCCTCTAGAAGATCTTTATCAATTTCCATGCCAAGACCTGTTGCTGTTCCATCAGCCTCGGCCTTTAAAAACCATCCGCTCTTATCTTTTTGATTAGTATAAATAGTTTCTTTCCCAAAACCTCTTTTTTTTAATAACTTCATTCCTTCATCGATGGTCATGATTGGGCAGCAAGAGTGATGGTTGGAAATGGAAAAAAAAATTGGAGCAAATAAAAAGTATGCAAATATTCTCATGAAATACATTATTTAAATTAAAATTTGTAATTTAGCAAATACACCTTATATTTAAATCAATGGACACTTTACTAATAATACTTGTAGTTGTTT
>CACMMU010000030.1 GCA_902614835.1 uncultured Pelagibacteraceae bacterium
ATTCTCTTACTGCAGTGCCATTAGCCCAAGTAGCCCATTCACAATCAAATCTTTTTTTTGAATTAATGCCAAAAATAGTAGCACCATTTTTTCTTGGGTGAGCAAGAGCCATTTCACGAGCTGAAACAACTGGTTTTCTATTAAATGAAGCTATAGCAACAGATGTATTATCTATTATTCTGTTTATAACCATATCAATTGCATCTTCATTTAATTTAGATTTGTCGGATGCAATTTCAGCTATTTTCCATGCTAATTGTTGTTTTTTTTTTAGTTTTGATGCAGAGGGATAAACTTTTACTTTAATGTTTCTCATTTATTAATTTAACATATTTCTTAAAACAAATTGAAGAATTCCACCATTTTTATAATATTCAATTTCATTTTCAGTATCTATTCTTGATAAGAGCTGAATTGTTTTACTTGAGCCATCAACATATTTTATCTCGCAACTTACTTCGGCTCTTGGATTTAATCCCTTTTCAATATTTATTATTGTAAATAATTCTGTGCCTTTTATATTTAATTTTTTTCTATCAAATCCCTCTTTGAACTGTAGAGGTAAAATCCCCATTCCTACCAAATTTGACCTGTGTATCCTTTCAAAACTCTCAGCGATAACTGATTTTATACCTAGTAATTTGGTTCCTTTTGCAGCCCAATCTCTTGAGGATCCAGTTCCATATTCCTTGCCAGCAATAACAATAAGATCGTTACCTCTTTGTTTATATTCCATAGCCGCATCGTAAACGCTCATTTGTTTACCATCTGGCTGTAAAATTGTAAGACCTCCCTCTGTGCCAGGTGCCATTTCATTTCTTATTCTAATGTTTCCAAAAGTACCTCTCAACATAACTTCATGATTACCTCTTCTAGCACCATATGAATTAAAATCTTTTTGTTGTACTTGTTTTTCCATAAAATAATCACCAGTTGGACTATCTTTTTTAATAAATCCCGCTGGAGAAATGTGGTCAGTTGTAACGGTATCACCTAGAATTAAAAGAGGTCTTGCATCTTTTATTTTTTTAAATCCCTCAGGTTCATCAGGTAGATTGTCGAAAAAAGGTGGTTTTTTTACATATGTTGAATTCTCTTTCCAATTATAAATACTGCTCTGATCTGTTTTAATTGAGCTCCATTCTTTTGAACCTTCAGAAACGTTTGAATAACGCGAAACAAACATGTCTGCACTTATTGAATTTAGTATTAATTCTTCAATCTCTTTATTAGTGGGCCAAATGTCCTTGAGAAATACATCTTTTCCATTCTTATCTTTACCTAATGGGGATTTGTATAAATCATGATGCATATTGCCAACTAATGAGTAAGCAACTACCAAAGGGGGTGATGCTAAATAATTAGCTTTAACATCTGGATTTATTCTTCCTTCAAAATTTCTATTTCCTGATAAAACAGAAACTGCATACAAATTATTTTTATTTATAGTTTCAGAAATTTCTTTATCTAAAGGCCCCGAATTTCCAATACAAGTCGTGCAACCATAACCCACAAGATTAAAACCTAATTGATCTAAATATTTATCTAAACCAGCTTTTTTTAAATAATCAGTTACAACCTGTGAGCCTGGAGCTAAAGAAGTTTTAACCCATGGTTTAACTTTCAAGCCTTTTTCAACAGCATTTTTTGCCAACAAACCTGCGCCGATCATAACGCTAGGATTTGAAGTGTTGGTACATGAAGTAATTGCACCAATCACTATGTCCCCATCTTTTAATTTAAAATCTTTTTTTCCAACTTTGGTTTCTAACGGGACTTTTCTTTTAGTATTTTCTTTAAAAGCTTTATCAAAATTCTTTGCGGCCTCTGTAAGTAAAACTTTATCCTGAGGTCTTTTTGGGCCAGATATGCTTGGTACAACTGAATTAAGGTTAAGTGAAACTTTGTCGGTAAACTCTATTTCATCACTTGTCCACAAACCTTGTTTTTTTGAATATGTTTCAACTAAAGAAATTGTTTTTTCATCTCTCCCAGAAAATTTTAAATATTTTATTGTTTCTTCATCAACGGGAAAAAAACCACAAGTTGCTCCGTACTCGGGAGCCATGTTCGCAATTGTTGCTCGATCTGCTAAAGATAGATTTTTTAGACCTTCGCCATAAAATTCAACAAATTTTCCAACTACTCCTTTTTTTCTTAAAATCTGAACTATCGTTAAAACTAAATCGCTCGCAGTTGTTCCCTCGCTAAGTTTTCCTTTAATCTCAAAACCAATAACTTCAGGTATTAACATTGAAATTGGTTGTCCAAGCATTGCTGCTTCTGCCTCTATTCCACCAACGCCCCAACCTAAAACTGATAGACCGTTAACCATTGTGGTATGGCTATCAGTACCAACCAAAGTATCAGGATACGCGAAAGTTTTTCCGTCAATATCTGTGGACCAAACGACTTTGGATAAATATTCTAAATTAACTTGATGACAAATTCCTGTACCGGGAGGTACAACTCTAAAATTATTGAAAGCATTTTGTCCCCACTTCAAAAAAGAGTATCTTTCTCCATTACGATCGAACTCTTTTTTAACATTTTTTGTGAAAGAATCCTTGTTTGCATAATTATCAACTTGAACAGAGTGATCTATTACTAAATCTACAGCAGATAAAGGATTTATCTTTTTGGGGTCTTTGTTTTTTGATTTTACCGCATCTCTCATAGCGGCTAGATCAGCTACTGCCGGAATTCCTGTATAATCTTGTAATAAAATTCTAGCGGGTCTGTAAGCTATTTCCATTTTAGAACTTTTTGTTTTTAACCAGCCTGCAATACTTTCTATTTGTTTTCTATCTACCGTGACATTATCCTCGAAACGCAATAGGTTTTCTAAAAGAACTTTTATGGATTTTGGTAGTTTGTTTATATCTTTTAAACCATTTTTTTCTGCTTTTGAAAGGTTGTAGAAATAGTATGACTTGCCTGAAACTTCTAGTTTGTCTAATGATTGAAACGAATTTTTACTTTTAAAATTCATGTTCTATACATAGAACATAATAACGCAAACGATAAGCAAAAAAGACATTATATAGTTAAAATTCCTGATAAATTTTTCACTTGTGGCAAAATTTCTTAAATACATTCCCATTAAACACCAACTATTTATACTCAATACTGCTAACAAGAAAAAATAGGAAATAACTATAATTGAATCTCTCAAGTAATTTGCTGGATCAATAAATATTGAAACTGTTGTCATAGATACAACAAGACTTTTTGGGTTTATAAATTGCAAGATAAAAGCTTTGCCAAAAGTAATGGGGTTTTTTATAGGTGCTCCTTTCGAGGGTTTTGAAAAAGAAATCAAATAAGCCAAATAAACTAAAAAAACAGACCCTAAAATTCGTATAATTTCTTGAATTACAGGATACTTTTTGAATATAAAAATTAATCCTGTATTCATCACAATCAGCAACAAAGTCCAACCAAATATTACGGCAAGTAT
>CACMMU010000031.1 GCA_902614835.1 uncultured Pelagibacteraceae bacterium
CTTATTAGTCTTGATGATCTTTCTTTATTAGGTGCCGCAGAACTTACCTTTAAGGGTTGGCACGCCGAAGCAATACCTTATGCTCAAGAAAAAAAATCCCTATTTGCTGGTGTTTTTTCACGTTTTTTTCAATAGTTTTATTGTAGTCTTTTGTAACATTAGTTGTCTTAAGGTTACTTTTCTATTTCTGTATAAGTTACTCATGTGGGATAAATATCAAAAAACCTTAAATAGCCAAGTAAGTTTCTCAGGTATAGGCTTACATTCAGGTAAAAAAGTTGATGTTACATTGGAACCAACAAATTCTAACTCAGGAATAACTTTTAAAAGAATTGATCTAGAAAAAAATAACGAAGTTATTGCAAATTTTAAAAATGTATCTTCAGCAAAACTTTGTACAAAAATAGAAAATGAATTTGGCACAACTGTTTCTACGGTTGAACACTTAATGGCTGCATTTTATATATGTGGTATTGATAATCTTGTTGTAAATTTAAATGGTCCAGAAGTTCCAATAATGGACGGTTCAGCAAAAAATTTTGTTGAAATTATAAAAAACAAAGGACTTAAAACATTGAAGGGTAAGAGAAAGTTTGTAAAAATTAAAAAAGTAATTGAATTTAAAGATAATGATAAATATATTAAAGTGTCACCATCAAATAACTTTGAAGTTAAATTCACATTAGATTATAAAAATAATCCATTAATTCGAACTCAAACGAATAGTGTAAATTTTAAAAAGAAAAATTTAGAGGATATTTATAATGCTAGAACTTTCTGTTTATATGAGGATATAGAAGAAATTAAATCTATTGGTTTAGCAAAAGGCGGGTCGTTAGATAATGCCATTGTTGTTCAGGGCAATAAAATCCTTAATGAAGAAGGTCTCAGATCTGAAAAAGAATTTGTAAATCACAAAATACTGGATCTCGCAGGGGATTTTATGTTGTCAGGCGTTAGAGTCGTTGGTTTTGTAGAATGTGTTCATGGTGGTCACGCTTTAACAAATAAGTTTTTAAAAAAGATTTTTTCAGAAAAGAGTAATTACGACGTTATTGAGAGCGAATCTTCTTCTCAAAACGTCAGAAAAATCCTCCCTCTTAACAAGAGACTTGCAGTAAACGCTTAGTAAAAAACTTAATTTTACCACAACTGTTTTTTTTGTTATTAATTCAGTTATGCCGAAGTTTATTTATCTATTCTTTTTTATTTTTTTATCCACTTGCGGCTCACCAGAAAAAAAGGTTGTCCAAGAGAATCTGCCAAATGAAGAAGAAGCGGTAAAAATTTATAAGGAAGGATTAAAAGCTTTAGAACAAAGAGATTATTTCTTTGCCTCAAAAAAATTTGGTGAAGCTGAAATATTGCTACCACAATCTGATTGGGCAGCAAAATCTGCTCTCATGATAGGTTATTGCTTATACTCTATAAATTTTTACGATGATGCAATTTTGAGTCTTGAAAGATTTACCAGAACTTATCCTGCCAGCAAAGATATTGATTATGCTCATTATTTAATAGCTATAAGTTACTACGAACAAATTCTGGATGAAGAAAAAGATATTGAACCACTTTTAAAGTCTAAAAAAAAAATTATCTTTTTTTTAGAAAAATATCCAGATACCGATTATGCGATAGATTTACGATATAAACTAGAATTGGTAATAAATCAGTTAGCTGCTAAAGAAATATCAATAGCCCGATATTATATTAAAAATGAGAAATGGATTGCTGCCATAAACAGACTTAAAGTGGTAGTAGAAGATTACGACGATACTGTTTTTGTGGAAGAAGCTTTATTTCGTTTGGTTGAAATTTATTACAAGTTAGGTTTAGAGAACGAGGCAAAAGCAGCTGCGGTACTATTGGGATACAACTATAATTCTAGTGAATGGTACAAAAGATCTTATAAGATATTAGATAAAAACTACTCAGAACCTATAGAACAAAAAAAGGATAAAGAAAGCGGATTAGTTAGTCGGACTATAAAAAAGCTATTATTAATTGATGACTGAAAAAAATAAAATTTTAAAGCTTTATCAGGGAAAAGTTAAAAAATTTAATAAGTTTAATAAAGCATATTTTGAAAAGGATAATCCAATTGTATCTGATCGTGCATTCGACGAGCTAAAAAAAGAATTAATTAATCTTGAAAAACAATACTCTTTTCTTAAGAGCCCCAAAGGAATTACTAACACCGTGGGATTCAATCCATCAGGCAAGTTTGAAAAAATAAAACACTCTAAACAAATGCTATCCTTATCAAACGCTTTTGATAAAAATGATATGTTAGATTTTGAAAAAAAAATAAAGAATTTTTTAAATTTAAATAAAGAAATTGAGCTCTCCTCAGAACCAAAAATTGACGGCATCTCAGCATCAATAAGATATGAAGAAGGAAAATTAGTATATGGATTATCTAGAGGAGATGGTGTTTTTGGAGAAAATATCACTGAAAATTTAATAACTATTAACGAAATCCCCAAGAAAATATCTAATGCTCCAAAATTAATTGAAGTTAGAGGTGAAGTATATATTGGTAAAAAAGATTTTGAAATTTTAAAAGATAAATTCGCAAATCCTAGAAATGCTGCTGGTGGATCATTGAGGCAAAAAGATTCTAAAGAAACAAAAAAAATTCCACTTAAATTTTTTGCATATGGTATTGGGGAAATAAAACCTCCTATTTTTAAAAAACAAACAGACTTACTGGAAAAATTAAAAAAGTGGGGTTTTAAAGTAAACTCTTATTGTAAAAAAATTGCTAATATTGAAGAAATAGAAAAAAACCATTCTCAAATAGAAAGTTTAAGATCAAGCTTGGACTATGACGTTGATGGGATTGTATACAAAGTAAACAACTTGGATTTCCAAAATAGACTTGGTTCCACCTCTAATTCTCCTAGATGGGCTATAGCTTATAAATTTTCCTCAGTAAAAGCATCCTCCAAGATAAGAAGTATTGCTATTCAAGTTGGAAGAACGGGAGCAATAACACCAGTCGCAAAAATTGATCCAGTGACGGTAGGAGGTGTAGTGGTTTCTAATGCAACTTTACATAATGAAGATGAGATAATGAGAAAAGATATTAGACCAGGTGATTTTGTAACCATCCAAAGAGCTGGCGATGTTATTCCACAAGTATTAGAAGTAGATAAATCTAAAAGAGACAAAAATAGTAAAAAATTTATTTTCCCAGACAAATGTCTTTGTGGGT
>CACMMU010000032.1 GCA_902614835.1 uncultured Pelagibacteraceae bacterium
TTACAAAATTTGTTGCTAAATATTCAAAACATGCATTCAAAAATAAAAAAGATTTGCTTGCTCAAGGAATTGGAGGGTTTGGTGCTGTTCATAATTTTTATAAACTTAAATTTAAAAATCCACTTTTAGTTTCTTCAACTGATGGCGTTGGAACAAAAATCGAAATTGCAAATAAGCTAAATAAATTTGATACGATTGGAATCGACCTTGTTGCAATGTGTGTGAATGATCTTATAGTTCAGGGTGCTAAACCTTTATTTTTTCTAGATTATATAGCTGTAGAAAAAATCAATTTAAAAAAAGTTAAAGCAATTATTAAAGGCATTGTTAAAGGATGTAAAATATCTAATTGCATATTAGTCGGTGGAGAAACGGCGGAGATGCCAGGAACCTACCAAAATAATAAATTTGATCTTGCTGGTTTTTCTGTAGGTGTTGTAGAAAAAAATAAACTTATTCACAAGGGTAAAGTAAGAAATAGAGATGTTGTATTAGCGATACCTTCTAGTGGTCTACACTCAAATGGTTTTTCTTTAGTTAGACATATTTTAAAAAAACAAAAAATTAATAAATTTTTAAAAAAAGAACTTTTAGAACCAACAAAAATTTATGTAGATCCCGTAATAAAACTTTGTGAAAAAAAATTAATACATTCTTCCGCAAATATTACAGGGGGAGGTATTGTTGAAAATATTTCAAGATCTATCCCTGATAAACTAACTGCTAATATAGATTTATCTCGAATAAGAGTTACTAAAATATTTAAATGGATTAAGAAAAAAAATATTTCTGAAAGTGAAATGTTAAAAACTTTTAATTGCGGTGTTGGTTTTTGTTTAATGGCTGAAAGGAAAAAGATTATAAAAAAATTATTTAAAAAAAAATACAAACCTTATGAAATAGGTTTTATTTCTAAATCATCTAAAAAAATAAGATTATTTAATAAAGTGAAATGGTAAAAGAAAAAGCTTGTGTTTTTATATCCGGAGTTGGATCTAATCTTAAATCTATAATTTATAATTCTAGAGAATCAAATTTTCCTATAAACGTAAGTTTGGTTTTATCTAATAATAATAAAGCTCAAGGCATAAATCATGCTAGGAAGTTTGCAATACCTTTTAAGATTTTAGATGGTAACATTGATAAATTTGAAAATAACGCACTAAAAGAGATTTCGGATAGAAATATCAAGCTTATTTGTTTAGCGGGATTTATGAGAATTTTAAGTAAAAATTTTATAAGAAGATTTAAGGGAAAAATTATAAATATTCATCCGTCTCTTTTACCAAGATACAAAGGTCTGAATACTTTTAAAAGAGCTTTAAAAAACAAGGATAAATTTACAGGCTGTACAGTTCATTATGTCGATGAAAAATTAGATAACGGAAGAATTATAATAAAAAAAAGAGTTAATATTAATAATGACGATAATGAGTCAGATTTAAAAAAAAGAGTTCAATTAGAGGAACGAATTGTGTACTCAATGGCAATTAGAAAAATTTTTAAAAAATAATCAGTCTTTAAAAAAAAAATCTATCTCTTTTTTAGCATTTTCTATGGAATCAGAACCGTGAACTGAATTTTTGTCAATTGAGATACCATAAAGCTTTCTTATGGTACCTTCATCAGCATTTTTTGGATCAGTTGCACCCATAATTTTTCTGTTTTCCTGGATTACATTTTCTCCTTCTAAAACCATTACAACTATGGGCCCAGAAGATAAATATGAGCATAATCTATCATAAAAAGGTTTTGTCTGGTGTACTTTGTAAAAATCACTAGCCTCTTCTTTGGATATCTGAATTTTTTTACTTTTGAGAACTTTTATTTTCTTTTCTAAAAATTTTTTTTGAATTTTTTCTACAAGATCCCTTTCAACAGCATCAGGTTTGATTATTGAAAGAGTTTGTTCTGTACTATTCATAATTTTCTTCAACAAGCTGGTTTAATAAACGAACTCCAAATCCAGTTGCACCGCCTGAGTTTAAAGCCCCTCCATACTTTGAAAAAGCCATACCGGCAATATCTAAATGAGCCCAAGGGGTTTTGTTTAAAATAAATCTTTGTAAAAATTGAGCTGCCGTTGTTGAGCCTGCTCCACCGACATAATTTATATTTTGCACATCAGCGTTTTTGGAATTCATAAGTTTATCATAGTTTTTATGGAGTGGCATCCTCCATACTTTTTCTTCAACTTTTCTACCTGCATCAAAAATTTGTTTAGACAATTTATCATCATTTGAAAAGAGACCTGCGTATTCGGATCCTAAGCAAACTATGATTGCACCTGTTAAGGTAGCTAAATCAACAATGAATTTTGGTTTAAATTTCTTTTCAGTAAACGTTAATGCATCAGCTAAGACTAATCGACCTTCTGCATCTGTATTTAGTATCTCTATAGTTTTACCACTGTAAGATTTTACTATATCTCCGGGCCTTTGAGCATTCCCGCTAACCATATTTTCTACAAGACCTACTACACCAACAGCATTGATTTTTGCTTTTCTTAATGCAAAATTTTTCATTAAACCAACTACAGTAGCTGATCCTGCCATATCATAGGTCATGTCTTCCATAAATCTTGCTGGTTTTAATGAGTAGCCTCCAGTGTCAAAACAAACTCCTTTTCCAACAAACGCTAACGGCTTAGAATTATTTTTTGCTCCATTCCATTCCATTGTTACAAGATATGAACCCCTGATACTTCCCTGCCCTACACCAAGCAAAGCGTGCATACCAAGTTTTTTTAATTTTTTTTCATCATATATATTGATTTTTAGTCCATCTTTTCTAAGAGAGTTTAATCTTTTCGCATATTCGTCGGGATGCAAAACATTCCCGGGCTCAGAAACTAAATCC
>CACMMU010000033.1 GCA_902614835.1 uncultured Pelagibacteraceae bacterium
CTTGATAGAAAATTAATTATACCAGCACCTATAATTCTACCAGTAAAATCAGTCAAGGTTGCTGCTCCATCTTCTAAAGTAAGTCCCCTTACAAAAGAGACGTCAAAGTCATTTACATCGAAAGATAATGAATTTTTATTAATACTGTTTAAATAAAGTTCCTGTGCTTGTTCTAAGATTATATCATTCTTCTTGCCACTGCTCGAGAACATGCCATCTTTATCAAATTTTTTTTCTGAATTATTTCTTACCCAGGAGTCTATTAAGCAATTTCCTGGTCCAATATCCTTGCTTCTAAAATTATAAGGATCTAAATTTTCAACAATTGTTATATTTGATATTCCTCCAATATTCAAAATACATGAAGGAACATCAATTTTATTTTCTTTTAAAATTAATTGATGAAATATTGGAGTTAATGGTGCTCCTTCGCCGCCATTTTTTATATCGTTTTGTCGAAAATTATAAACAATATTTTTTTTTGTCAGCTGAGATAATAATTTGCCATCACCTAATTGTTTTGATATTTTTTCTTTAGAACTATGATAGATGGTTTGACCATGAAATCCGACTAGATCTATTTCTTTCTCATCTGTTAAATTTTTTATGATCTTGGCATGAAAAAGTGTAATAGTTTTTTCTAATGTATTCAATTCACTAGAAAAATCTTTCAAATTATTTTGATTATGAATTTTTTTTTTTAAATTGTGAATATTTTCACAGATTTCCTTATCATATTCAAAATATTTATCTTGAATTACTTTATAGCTGTTTATGCCATCAGATATGATTATTGAAGCATCAACGCCATCACCGGATGTGCCACTCATTAAACCTAAGGCTGTATATTCTTTCTTCATATTTATATTTATTTATACCAATTTTTGTATAATAGTAGCTTTAACACACATGACTGTATGAAAAATACTTTTTTATCAGAAATGGCCTCAAGAGGATTTCTAAGCCAATGTACAAATTTGGAAAAACTTAATGATATTACTAATAAAAAACCAATAAAAGCTTACATTGGATTCGATTGCACAGCCTCGAGTTTACACGTTGGAAGTTTAATGCAAATAATGATTTTAAGACTTCTTCAGCGATATGGTCATCAGCCAATAGTTTTGCTAGGAGGGGGCACCACACTGATCGGTGATCCATCAGGAAAAGATAGTACTAGAAAAATTTTACATCATAATAATATAAAAAAAAATATTTTAAGTATTAAAAAAATCTTTGAAAAACTTCTTATAACTAAAAATAATAAAATTAAACCTATTTTTGTGGACAACTATAGTTGGTTAGGAAAATTAAAATATATTGATTTTTTAAGAGATGTTGGAAAACATTTTACAATAAATAAAATGCTTACTTTCGATAGTGTTAAACTAAGATTAGAAAGAGAACAGTCGCTAAGTTATATGGAATTTAATTATATGATTTTACAGGCTTATGACTTTTATCAACTTTTTAAAAAATACAATTGTATCTTACAAATGGGAGGTTCAGATCAATGGGGAAATATTGTTAATGGTGTTGAGTTAATCCGAAGAATATTACAAAAAGAGTCATTTGGTTTAACTACTCCTTTGATAACTTTATCCTCTGGAGTAAAAATGGGCAAAACTGAAAAAGGTGCAGTTTGGTTAGATAAAAAATTATTTTCTCCATATGACTATTGGCAATTTTGGAGAAATACATCTGACGAAGATGTTAAAAAATTTCTTAAATATTTTACTGAAATTGAATTAAATGAGCTTTCAAATAAAATTGACGGAGAAAATGATATTAACAAATTAAAAATATTGCTTGCTAATGAAGCAACAACTATTTTGCATGGTTCAAAAGCTGCAAAAGAGAGTGCGGATACTGCTAGAGAAACATTTGTAAAAGGTGGGTTAGGTAAAAATATACCCAAAAAAAAAATATCAAAAAAAATAATACAGAATGGTATCAGTATAATAGAATTAATTTTTCAAAATGGTTTGGTTAACTCCAAAAGTGAGGTAAGAAGAATTTTAAAAAATAATGGTATTAAATTAAATGATAAAATTGTTTCTGATGAGAAAAAAATTGTAAATATTAGTGATTTATCTAACAATGATTATATAAAAATATCTGTAGGAAAAAAAATTCATTTTAAAATTACAGTTACTTAGAACCTCTTTTTTTTGCTGCTTCGACCGCTCTCGTAATAAATCTTGGAGCTAAGGATTTAACTGGATTAACCGTAGTTTTCAGATTATTTGGTAAACCTTTAATTTTGAAGCTTAGTCCAAAAACACCCTCGCCAACTTTTTTTCCAACTAAAATATCTCCTACAACTGGAATTTTAGATACAAGTGTATTTAAAGTTTTAGCAGGCACTAATGTTCCTCTTAAACTTACTAATCCGCTTTTTTTTTCTATATACCCGTCTATCAAAATAGATATTGATGGACCAATCATAAAAATTTCATTTATATTCATAGTTGAAGAGTCGGATTCGTACTTAATTGACAATGTTTCAAAACTTATACCTTCGCCTTTTAGAGTATCTGTTAAACCTTTTAAATCTGCAAGAGTAAGAATTTTTGCTAAAGCAGGAGCATTGTTTAATTTGAAATCATTTATTGTAAGTTCGTTATAAGATTTTTTTTTATCAAAACTTGATACATAAAGTAAATTCCCACCTTCTAATCCCTGGAAGAATTTGAAATCGCTCAGTAGCGGTGTTGCTATATCAGAATATACTTCTAGGATTTTTTCATTATTTATTTCTTGTTTTTTTAATGAAATATCTAAGTGTTCATCGTTTGAGAA
>CACMMU010000034.1 GCA_902614835.1 uncultured Pelagibacteraceae bacterium
AGAAATTTTTTTTCAGTGCATTAAATCAAGCGTTTAAGGGCGTATGGCGGATGCCTAGGCACTAAAAGGCGATGAAGGACGTGGTATACTGCGATAAGTTTCGGGGAGCTGTATGCAGGCTTTGATCCGAAAATTTCCGAATGGGATAACCCAACTCTTTATGAGTTACTTTGTACTGAATTCATAGGTGCAAAGAGCAAACCCGGAGAACTGAAACATCTAAGTACCCGGAGGAAAAGAAATCAATTGAGACTCCGTTAGTAGTGGCGAGCGAAAGCGGATCAGGCCAGCAAAGTTGATAAGTTAATTTGAATAGTCTGGAAAGACTAACCACAGCAGGTGATAGTCCTTTAGAAGTAATACTTATTAATTTTCTTGAGTAAAGCGGGACACGTGTAATCTTGCTCGAATATAGGGGGACCACCCTCTAAGCCTAAGTACTCTTTAGTGACCGATAGTGAACAAGTACCGTGAGGGAAAGGTGAAAAGAACCCCTATTAGGGGAGTGAAATAGAACCTGAAACCGTATGCCTACAAACAGTCAAAGCTCTTTTTAGAGTGATGGCGTACCTTTTGTATAATGGGTCAGTGACTTAATTTATCCAGCAAGCTTAAGCCGATTAGGTGTAGGCGTAGCGAAAGCGAGTCTTAAATGGGCGATTAGTTGTATGAATTAGACCCGAAAACGAATGAGCTTACCATGAACAGGTTGAAAGCAGGGTAACACTTGCCGGAGGACCGAACCAGTTGACGTTGAAAAGTCTTTGGATGATTTGTGGTAAGGGGTGAAAGGCCAACCAAATTCGTAGATAGCTGGTTTTCCGCGAAAACTATTTAGGTAGTGCGTTAAATAAACAGACTTTTAGAGGTAGAGCACTAAATGGGCTAGGGGACAGAAATGTTTACCAAACCTAATAAAACTCCGAATGCTAAAAGTCTTTCCTTAACAGACAGACTGTGGGTGCTAAGGTCCATGGTCGAGAGGGGAACAGCCCAGATCACCAGATAAGGTCCCTAAATCATGATTAAGTGTGAAAGGATGTGGAGATTCCTAAACAGCCGGGAGGTTGGCTTAGAAGCAGCCATCCTTTAAAGATAGCGTAACAGCTCACCGGTCTAATAGAGTTTCTGCGCCAAAGATGTAACGGGGCTCAAATCATGTACCGAATCTGTGGGTGTGCAATGTCTTCGGACTTTGTACGCGGTAGCGGAACGTTCTGTAAGCCTGCAAAGGTGTACCCGCGAGGGACACTGGAGGTATCAGAAGTGCGAATGCTGACATAAGTAACGATTAACAGAGTGAAAAACTCTGTCGCCGAAAATCCAAGGTTTCCTGCGCAAGGTTAATCCGCGCAGGGTTAGTCGGCCCCTAAGACGAGGGCGAAAGCCGTAGTCGATGGGAACAAGGTTAATATTCCTTGACCAGATGAGAGTGACGGATTTCGTAAATTGTGAGTTCTTAATGGATTGAACTTGCTGTGAAGAAGTCCCAGGAAATAACCTCATCATAGACCGTACCCTAAACCGACACAGGTGGATTATTTGAGTAGAACAAGGCGCTTGAGAGAATGATGTTGAAGGAACTCGGCAAAATGCCTCTGTAACTTCGGAAGAAAGAGGACCCATTTTAAGGCAACTTAATTTGGGTGGCACAAGCCAGGGAGAAGCGACTGTTTATCAAAAACACAGGGCTCTGCTAACACGTAAGTGGATGTATAGGGTCTGACGCCTGCCCGGTGCTGGAAGGTTAATATGGTTGGTGCAAGCTAACTGTTGAAGCCCCAGTAAACGGCGGCCGTAACTATAACGGTCCTAAGGTAGCGAAATTCCTTGTCGGGTAAGTTCCGACCTGCATGAATGGCGTAACGATTTCTCCGCTGTCTCCAACATCAACTCAGTGAAATTGAATTCTCCGTGAAGATGCGGAGTTCCCGTGGTTAGACGGAAAGACCCCGTGCACCTTTACTGCAACTTTACATTGGTATTAGAAACGACATGTTTAGCATAGGAGGGAGACTTTGATGTGATGGCGTCAGCCATCATGGAGTCGCCAGTGAAATACCTCTCTTGTTATTTTTGATATCTAACTGTTAGCCGTGATCCGGCAGCAAGACATTGTATGGTGGGTAGTTTGACTGGGGCGGTCGCCTCCCAAATAGTAACGGAGGCGTGCGAAGGTAGGCTCAGAACGGTCAGAAATCGTTCGTGGAGTGCAATGGCATAAGCCTGCCTGACTGCGAGACTGACAAGTCAAGCAGAGTCGAAAGACGGTCATAGTGATCCGGTGGTTCTGAGTGGAAGGGCCATCGCTCAACGGATAAAAGGTACGCCGGGGATAACAGGCTGATACCCTCCAAGAGTCCATATCGACGAGGGTGTTTGGCACCTCGATGTCGGCTCATCACATCCTGGGGCTGGAGCAGGTCCCAAGGGTTTGGCTGTTCGCCAATTAAAGTGGTACGTGAGCTGGGTTCAGAACGTCGTGAGACAGTTCGGTCCCTATCTGCCATGGGTGTAGAAGAATTGAGAGGAGCTGTCCCTAGTACGAGAGGACCGGGATGGACATACCACTGGTGGACCGGTTGTAGCGCCAGCTGCAGTGCCGGGTAGCTAAGTATGGAAGAGATAATCGCTGAAAGCATCTAAGCGAGAAACTCACCTCAAAACTAGTTCTTCCTATAGAGCCGTAGTAGACCACTACGTTGA
>CACMMU010000035.1 GCA_902614835.1 uncultured Pelagibacteraceae bacterium
TAAATCTTTCGTATTTTTAATTGCTTGGCTTTGAAGCTCTACAATTATATCACCAGAAGTTAATAAGAAAGATAGGGGGCTTTTAGAGGAGATTTCTGTAACCACAACTCCTTTTAAATTTTTATCAAGTCCTCTCTGATCAATATCATCCGATGTTAAATCCCTTATGCTTATTTTTAGCTTTTCTATCTCGACGTATTTGGGCTTTTTAATTTTTTTATTTTCAGCTAAAAATTCTTTTGATGACTCTAGCCTTCCTAAAACCAATTGTTTTGAAATTAATTTTTTATTTCTCCAAATTTTTACATTTACATTTTTGCCAACTTCAGTGTTGGCAACAATTTTAGGCAGGTTTCTCATTGTTTTAATTTTTTTTCCATCAAATTCTAAAATAATATCTCCTGGCTTTATTCCAGATTTCTCAGCTGGGCTTCCTTCAGATACTCCAGCTATTAAAGCTCCATTGGGTTCTTTTAGCTGTTGAACTTCCGCAATTTCTTTTGTGACTTGTTGAATTCTTACTCCCAGCCAACCTCTTTTTGTTTCTCCAAATTTGATCAATTGATTAATAATATTTGACGCTGCATTTGCTGGAATTGCAAAACCAATTCCGCTACTTGTTCCTGATGGACTTAAGATTGCTGTATTAATTCCTATTACTTGACCATCTAAATTAAATAATGGTCCTCCAGAATTACCTTGGTTTATAGATGCATCAGTTTGAATAAAATCATCGTACCTTGTTAAATTAATATCTCGGTTTCTTGCTGAAATTATTCCTGAGGTTACAGTTCCTCCTAAACCAAATGGATTTCCTATTGCAACAACCCAATCTCCAACTCTGGCTTTATCAGAATCTCCAAATTGAACAGGTGTAAAAGTTTCTTTTGATTCTATTTGTAATACAGCAACATCCGCGTATGGGTCTGCCCCTAGAACTTTTGCCTCATATTCTTTATTATTAACTATTACAACAATATCATCTGCGTTTGCAATTACGTGATTATTTGTGACTACTATTCCATTCTTTTTAATAACAAATCCAGAACCTAATGAACTTGCTTTTCTTTCTTGTGGTCGTTCAAATTCTTTGAACATGTCCTCGAAGGGTGACCCTGGTGGAAACTGAAAAGGGAATTGATTTGATTTTGTTTTAATTGTCTGGGTAGTAGAAATATTGACTACTGATGGCATTAGTTTTTCTGCTAAATCTGCGAATGATTGAGGGGTATTTTTTGCGTATCCTTGGATATTGAATAACCAATAGGAAAATACAAAATATATGAATACTTTTTTAAATTTCATTGGCTTTTAATGTACCAAATTATAATAAATCCGATTACCGAAAAAATTAATCCTACAGTTCTCAATTTTTTTAAAGGCATAGTCTCAATAATTTTAGACATATTCTTGATTTTTGACGGAAACAAGGCGCAAAGAAGACCCTCTATAAATAAAATTAGACCGATGGCAATGATGAATTCCTTCATCCCAACTATTTTTATTGTTTTTTAACCGCTCCGGTTTTTCCAAAAAACTTAAAGAAATCACTATCAGGAGATAAAATCATTGAAGTATCTCCACCGATTAATGCTTTCTCGTAAGATTGCATAGCCCTGTAGAAACTAAAAAATTGCGGGTCTCTTCCAAAAGCGTCGGCAAAAATTTTATTTCTTTTACCATCTCCTTGACCACGCATAATCTCAGACTCTTTATTTGCATTTGCTAATATTACCGTTACTTCTTTGTCAGCTGTAGAAGTTATTTTTGCAGCCATCTCTGCACCTTGGGCTCTAAATTCTTTAGCTTCTCTTTCTCTTTCTGTTTGCATTCTTTTAAAAATTGCTTCACTGTTAGCCTGTGGTAAATCTGCTCGCTTAATTCTTACATCAACTATAGTAATTCCAAAATTCTGAGCTTCTGTATTTACATCGTTTTGTATCGAAGCCATATGCACGGCTCTATCCGTTGACAAAAGAGTTGATAACTCCTGGGTACCTAGCACGCTTCTTATTCTTGAATTTATGATAGTTGCCAACCTTGATCTAGCTACTCTCTCGTTACCAACTGAAATATAAAATTTTAGTGGATCAACAATCTTAAATCTCGCAAATGCATCGACGATAAGTCTTTTTTGATCAGCTGCAATAACTTCTTCGGGCGGGTTATCCAAATTTAAAACTCTTCGATCTAAAAAAACCACGTTTTGTATAAATGGTATTTTATAATTTAAACCTGGTTTCGTAATGATTTTTTTTGGATCACCAAATTGAAGAACGATAGCTTGGCTAACTTCTTGTACAACAAATAAGCCGTTGTATGCTATTAAGCCTAAAACAACTACAATTGGTATTAAAATTTTCTTCATTGTGTTTTCTTTTTTATTTCTGGTAACG
>CACMMU010000036.1 GCA_902614835.1 uncultured Pelagibacteraceae bacterium
TGTTGAGGCTCATCATTTAAATTAGGAGAACCTCTCCAACCAATCATTAACAAAATAGGAATAGAATATACTTTTGAATGAGTTAAAGATGCCAGTGGATTTATGGCATTACCAAGACCAGAGTTTTGAATATAGACACACGGCATTTTTTTTGTTGATAAATAGTATCCAGCACCCAAGGCCACAGCATTACCTTCGTTAGCTGCAGATATATGACTTTTATTTTTTTTTTCAAAATAAGGACTCAAATTTTTTAAAATACTATCTGGAACTCCTGTAAAGAATGTTATTTTATTTTTATTTAATTTTTTAATTAAATCTTTTGGTTTAATCATTATTTAATAAGATTTATTATTTCTTTAATACTACTTATTTTTTTTTCTGCATTAAAAGATCTTTTGTTTATCAATATTGACTTTGCTACGTCCAGCATCGCAGGATAAGAAGCACGCATCATATGATTTGCATAAATAATTATTTTAAAACCATTCTTGATTAAATCTTTTTCATATGTTTTTGAATAAGATGAAGGTACCGCAACCATAGGTTTGAAATATTTGCTCTTTGTAAATTTTTTTGCAAATGCAAACACTTTAGATGGAGTATTATCTTTGCTATGTATTAAAATTGCATCCGCACCAGCTTTGCTATATGCCTCCGCCCGTTTCATAGCATCATCTAAGCTTTTCCCTAAAATAAAACTTTCAATTCTTGCTATAATTAAAAAATCATCTGAAATTTTTGTATCTTTGGCCTTGATAATTTTTTGGCAAAAACTTTTAATGGTATCCTGTTTGGCCCCATCTTGATTTTTGAAAAGAGAATTTTTTTTTAATCCTATTTTATCTTCTATTATTACAGCAGATACTCCACTTCTTTCTAAAGATTTTATCATATAAGGCAAATGTTCAAGCCTTCCTCCGTTGTCAGCATCAAAAATTATTGGTTTAGTAGTCACCTCCAAAATTTCGTTAAGGCCTAGTATTCTTGTAGAATAATCAACCGATTGATTATCTGGTTTTCCTCTTAAGGCGGAGTCAGTTAAACTTGAAGACCACATGCCATCAAACTCCAAGTATTTTTGATCCTTTATAACCCTCAAATCCTCAACTATTAGTCCAGTTAACGCACTATGGGACTCTAATATTCTAACAACTTCTTTTGCCTCCATAATCCTTCTCAACTTAGATTTTCTTTTGTCCGGCGACGTACCTACCTTAAGTATATTTTGCTTAATTTGTGTTGACGATATATTTTTTGTATATTTTGGCTCAATTAAACGTCCCTTCCACTTTTTTAATACCTTAATTACTTGCGCTCTAGTTTTTTTTTGAATTCCAGTTTTCCAATCATCTCCATGCACAACGTAATGTGGCTTAACTTGATTCAAATTAGGTCTATAATCCAAAGTATCTTGAGGAATAACTTTCTTAACAAACTTCATATTTTTCAAAACTATTTCGCGCTGCTTATAAGACAAATGCGGTATTTTTTTATAACTCGCAATTGCTTGATCAGTTAGCAAACCAACAGTAACATCACCGAGGTGATGCGCTGTTTTAAGAATATTAATATGTCCTTCGTGAAGAATGTCAGCAGACAAACCAACGTAAACAATTTTTTTTTTATATTTAGACATTGTAATTAAGTAAAAAGTAAAGATTTATTTTTTTTACTATTATATGATATTTGTTTATCATAATAATACTTAACCCTTAAATTTTTATTTTTATTTTTTTTACAAAAAGTTGCATAAAATATCATTCTTGATCTATTAGAATAATTGTTTTCAGAATAATGGGCACATTTCCAATTAAATAGACAGATATCCCCTACATTTAATTCAATGGGAAAAAATTTAAATCTTTTAAAATCTTTGGTCTTAATATTGGGAGTATTAATAATTAGTTTATTAGCGATACTTGAAAAAGTTGAACCAATTTTTTTTGTATCGTTTTTATTTGCCACATAAATACACCCGTTTTTTATATTAGAACTTTCCAAAGGCAAGACCAAATTGATAAAATTTGAAGAATATTTTTTCCATCCATTTTGGTATTTCTTATTATTATCTCGCCAATAGAAATGTCCGTCAATATGAGGCAAATATCCTTTTCCTCCAGGGAATTTAAAATTGAGCTTGTCTTTAAAAAGTATGTATTTTTTTTCTTCTAAATTACCAATAAGGCTC
>CACMMU010000037.1 GCA_902614835.1 uncultured Pelagibacteraceae bacterium
GATTAAATCCTCATAATAATGAACTTAATAATAATTCTGAAGAAAAAAAAATTATTATTCCTGCCTTAAAAATATTAAAAAGAAGGGGAATATCTGTTATCGGTCCCCTGTCTCCTGACACCGCTTTTCTAGATTATAAGAATAAGAAGCTTAATATTTTGGTTGGGATGTATCATGATCAAGTATTAACACCATTCAAAACAATTTTTAAATTTAATGCGATAAATATTACTTTGGGGCTGCCTTTTATCAGAATTTCACCAGACCATGGTATTGGTGAAAAAATTATAAATAAAAATTTGGCTAATCCAAGAAGCTTAATTGAGTCAATTAAATTTTTTAAAAGAATAAATGTTTAAACTTAAAAAATCATTGGGTCAAAACTTTTTGACAGATAAAAATATAATAAATAAAATTATAAGTTTAGAACCTCTGATAAATCAAAGAATTTTTGAAATAGGTCCTGGAATTGGGAATCTTACTGATTCTATATTTAATAAAAAACCTAAATCACTCTTTTTGATAGAGAAAGATGAAAGATTTTTCAAAATTTTAAAAAATAATTATGAATCAAATAATAATCTAAAAATAGTGAATGGAGATATTTTAAATTATAATTTAAACAAAATTGAGAATAGTGATTTAATTGTATTTGGAAATCTGCCGTATAATATCTCTACCCAAATTTTAGCTAAATTTATTAAGTTAGATAAATGGCCACCATTTTATAAAAAGATAATTTTTATGTTTCAGAATGAAGTTGCAAATAGAATTTTGGCAAAACATAATACGAAAGATTATAGTAGAATAACAATTTTAGCGAATTTAAGACTAGATATAATTGATAGTTTTAAAATATCAAAAGGATGTTTTTTTCCTATTCCTAAAATAGATTCTAAAATAATTGTTTTTAAACCTAAAAAAAAAATAAGTTTTAATATTAATAAAATTGAAAACCTTGAAAAGATTACTCAGGCTTTCTTTTCAAATAAAAGAAAAATGATAAATAAAACATTTTTAAAACTTTTTAACAATAATTTATTTTTAGCTAAAAAATTAAAAATAAGTCTTAATTCTAGACCATCTGAGTTATCTTGTGAAACATATTATAAAATGACTGAACATTACGAAAAATTAAAAAATAATTAATTTTTCTTTTTTAGATGATTTGATATTATTTTTTTTATCTCTTTAAAACAATTTTCAACCTTATCATTAACTAAAACATAATCATAATTTTTGGAGTGAAGAATATCTTTTGAATATGAACTAAGTCTCCTCTTTATAGCTTCTTTATCGTCTTGATTTCTTGTTAAAAGTCTTTTTTCAAGTTCTTCGGCGCTAGGGGGTAATATATAGATTTTTAATAGATTTAGCTCTTTGTGTCGTGTTAGTTGTTCCGCTCCCTGCCAGTCAATATCGAATAATACATTCTGTTTGTTGTCTATAATTTTTTTTATAGATAATTTAGATGTCCCGTAATAATTATCAAAGATTTTTGCATGCTCATAAAAAGCTTTTTCCTCTATAAGTTTTTGAAATCTTTCTTTTGATACAAAATGATAGTCTACTCCATCGACTTCGTTGGCTCTGGCTTTTCTAGTTGTGTGTGAAACGGAAGCTTTGAAGGAATTATCAGACTGTTGAATTTTTTTCGTTAAAGTTGTTTTACCTGCACCTGATGGTGAGGATAGAACAAGCATGAGAGGCTTTTCACTATTAATCATTAACTAAAAATAATTCTTAGTTACTTTTGCTCTCAATAAATTTTATTGCGTCTCCTACAGTCAAAATTTTCTCAGCTTCGCTATCAGATATCTCAGATCCAAATTCTTCTTCGAAAGCCATAACTAACTCGACTGTGTCAAGACTATCTGCTCCAAGATCATCGATAAAACTCGATTCATCTGTTACTTTTTGCTCATCGATACCAAGATGATCAGCGACTATTCTTTTTACTGTAGCACTTACGTTTTTTGTCATTTAATGTTTCCTTAAGAATATTATAAAAAGGTAATAAAGAATTTTATTTCTTTGTCAAGACATATACATTCCGCCATTAACATGTATTGTTTCACCAGTAATGTATGATGCAGAATCTGAAGACAAAAAGGCAACACAGCCGGACACATCCTCACCTGTCCCCAGTTTTCCCATGGGGATTCTTGAGGTTAAATAT
>CACMMU010000038.1 GCA_902614835.1 uncultured Pelagibacteraceae bacterium
TCCAAAATAGTTTCTTTTAATTTCATCTGTTCTTTTGACTTAAGATTAGCGTACTCCGGTAATGCAAAATACCTTTCTGCACTTGGTGTATTTGCATCTATAATAATTGTATTATTAATTTTAGATTAAAGAATAAAAAACCTCAATTCTGCCCAAGTTTTTAGGTTAAATTTATTATGAAAAAAATATTCAAATATTTTTTCTTATTTCTTATCTCTTTATTAGGTTTAATTTTAATAGCTCCAGAAGATCGTGAATGGGTTAAATGTTCAGATGAAAAAGATTTATACCGATATGTTTATAACGGTTGGAAGGTGGATAAAGTTATTAAAGATTATAAAGGCGAATATCCTCAAATATACCTATCAAAAAACGATAGAATTAAAGCATTGAACTTTGGGTGGAGATGTTATTATCTTGAAGGAGCTGAATTAAATTATAAGAGAAGATGAGCAATTACGCATTATATAAGAATACCCTCAGGCACATGAATGAAAGCAAAGAGTTTCAAACACAGAAAGAAATTGATTTATTAAATTATTGTAAAGGAAAAACATTTCCTAAAGATTGGACATATATTCACGAAATTTTAAGGCTTAATAAACTTCCCAGGAGAGACCTTGCTGCTCCGTATTTGTGTTTAATTGCTGCTGCGTGGAATCTGACCTCTACACAAGATAAAATTAAACAATTTCACAGACAAATTTCTTACGGCTGCAGAAATGGTGAAACTATGTATAATAATTTAAATAACTGGATTAGATCTTTAAAAGAAGAGGATTGGTATTAATGTCTTTTTCTCAAAGTGTATTTGATAAAAAAGAAGAATTTTATAAAAGATTTGCAACTGAATTTTTTGATAAAAGTTTTTGGAAGAAACTTTCTAAATACGATCCTAAAATTTCAGGACTTTTATGCGGTTTTTACACAGCAATTAAAACAAGATGTGATCTCGATGATAACGAAACTTCAAAATTAGTTTACAATAGTTTAAAAACTAAATGCACGGGCATGCCTTCATACAATGAATTCAAAAAAGTTTTAGATGAAAACATGAGCAAAACTGGTTTTAAAAGTTTTTTTAATAGAGACATAAAAACAAGCATGGAGGCTTTTGAAACTTTATATCTTGAATGGGAATCGAAAATGGTCGAAGAGGGTTTTGTAGAAAATTATTAAAACTCTTCCTCACTGCGTCCATAGTGCGTCACAAAATATTTAATTGTTGGTATTAAAGAAGAATCAGAGTTTCAAAGGGGCGTTCTGTTGCCAGGTGCCCCAAACCCCGTTTACTTAATTAACAAGTTAATTAAGCAGCAAGTGCAAATTTATTATTTGCATTTATAATTAGCCCGTTACGTCGGAACTATCTCGAACGAAAGAACAGCCTTTAGACACTCGTCGAATCTGATTCACCCCCATATTAAAATTATGGTGGAGGTGGTGGGTACTGCCCCCACGTCCGCAATGTTTATTACGAAATTCGTTTATCGTCATAGTTGGAAAACCAACAACTGATATTACCAAATGTTTTAGAAAATTAAAAATAATTATTTAATAGAGTATAATTTCACAAAATTAGAGCAATCATCACAAACTAATTTTAGTCTATTAGAACTTAAATCATATTTTGAGATAACATACTTAGCCCCCAAATTTTTTGCTTCAATAAAATTAATAGATACATTGCTGGGATCAATTACAAAAGCATAAATTCTGCTTCCCCAATTATCATAATATTTTTTAAAATCATTATTTTTTTCAATTTCGTTTTCTATAACTGCACGAAATTTCTTTTTATAAGATAGCGGGTAAATATTATGGTACCCATCAATTGTAGCAATATCATTAGCTATAGCTATCATCGGATCTATCCCTACAGAAATAGTTCTTTCATTTTTAACAATTTTTTTTAATTTTTTATAATCATCAAATAAATAATAACCATTAAAGGTGTAAATATTTCTATAGTTTTCTTCCTTTGAAATGAATTTTTTATAAAACGGCACTATTGATGAATTAGTTTGACTTAAAATTATAGAAACAAATACTATAACTTGA